>JAAYAD010000015.1 GCA_012719545.1 Clostridiaceae bacterium | reverse complement strand
ATCTCCTTTCAAATGTGGTCTGAGCAACTTCATTTTACTAGAGATTCCAACTCCATGCTCATTTTATTTACAAAAAATGTTGGAGTACCGAAGCAATTTTTGTTGTTTTGCTTCCGGCACCCCAACATTTATTATAGAACCTTTTTTTATGCCTTTTCTCAAATTGCAGGAATATATCATAGTAAGATAGTTTTTATGAATAAAGTATCATGTTGGATCATATTTTTTAAATTGCCCGTAAAATATCAGGTTTCTGTCTTATTAATTTAAAAGGTAACCCCTTTAAAAACTTTGGGTTCGGCGGCTGATATTAATTCCCGATTTTTTGGGAAATAATTTTCCTGCCTGCTATAATTTCTATGTATCAAATAATATTCACTTACTTTTATCACTCAAAACTGGAATTGCAAAGGTATATTTCAGTAAATTTCATAAATGCAGCAAAAACCCTTCTATTTCCGCAACAGAATATCATTGTAATAAATTCTATTTGTTTTTTCTATTGACATTTTTATGGAAATTTTATAGCATTAAATTAGCAATAAATAGGTGAAGCGTATGGATATGGATGCTTTCCAGTTAGATCTCGAGTATATTTATAATCTTACGGGAATAGCACATTTTATTATTACGGCGCTATCTTTATTTATTGCTCTCATTTCCTATCTGTTCAGCCGAAAAAGTCTTAAAAAAAATAAGGCTGCCGAGCTTGCGAAATACTACATAGACAACATTCTTCCCAAAATAGATTATATAAGCAAAGTCTTTAATTCCTCAAAGCTTGGAGCACTATTAAGAGAAATATTTAAGCCGGAAGAAATACTGGTTTTCGATTACAATGAAATGATAACTTTTCTGAAAGACAAATATACCGAAGAAGATATTATCAATAAGATAAACAGCATTGATCCTGAGCATTTGATAAAAGTTAGACTGAGTGCTGCAAAAAGCAGCATGGAACGAAATGAAATTATAAGCAGCTGCGTTTTAATAAAAGGCACAGAGGATTCAGCGGCCACCATAGAAAGAAATTACTTAATCAACGATTTTACCAAGCTGATAATGGAATTGCTTAACGAACTGGAATGGTTTTCTTTACATTTTACATATAAGCTTGCCGATGAAAAAATAGTATATCAGTCCCTGCATCAGACCTTCATCTCAAACGTGCAAACTCTTTATTTCTTCATAAGCAGGATAAATAAATCTCCCTCGGAAAAATATTATACCAACGTTATTCATCTTTACAGGTCATGGTATGATTGCAAGGTAAGACAGCAGAAAAAGCAGAGAGAATTGGAGAAAAAGCTTATCCGCAGAGGAAAGCCGCTATAAGATGCCAGCGGTCATTATCAACCGTATCCAAAAAAACCTACATCAAAAGTTGATTCTGACAATTTTCTTATTGTCTTCACTATCGCTATTATTCTGTTCTTCCGCATCCAGCATGTGGTTGATATCCTGTGCCGGATTATAAATTGTTAAGCTCTCGGTCCACATAATTTAACCTCATTGCTATCAGAAATAAATAAAAAAAATGCTTATTATGATATAAAACTATAAATTGCTTCCATAACATACTATCTTATGCTTATTTTAAGCATATTTCTCAAAGTATGTCAATTTATTTTTCTTCAAGAAATGTCATGTTAAACATCACCCTCTTATATTCTGTATATGTTTAAAGAAGGTATCTGTGTTCCAATATATAATCTTTTCCGGAATAGCATGGCTTTTTGTACAGACAGAGTAAAGTACATCATCACATAAAAAGGACTGGTAAAAGTAAAGATTTTCTTCATTTGGTTCCATTCTTATATTGCCGTTCTCAACCCTGATTGAAAAGGAGTTAAAAGGTATATATAGGCCTTTCCCCTTCATTTTTACGTAACTTTCCTTCAGGGTCCAGATCATGTAAAAATACTTCAATTTTGTGTCTTGGGGCAATGCTTCAAGGTACGCGCATTCTTCTTTTGAAAGAATGCTTTCACAGGACGTAAAATCAATAGATTCAATTATTTCTATATCTATTCCTACACTATTTTCATCAACTGCACATGCTATCCACTTCCCTGAATGTGAAATATTAAAATGAATTCCTCCAGGCTTAAGCAGCACCGGCTTACCATACGCATTTTTTCCAAAAATCAGGTCTTTATTTTTTACCCCCAGTCTTTTGCATACGGCATATCTTGCCAATACATCTCCCAGCAGGGTATTTTGAGCATATGTACCTTGTGAAAAATGGCCTAATTGGTTTTTCTTTTCTTCCTGCACAAATTCTTTTAATAAGTTGATGGTATCTGTCCCAAGAAGATTTTCGATTTTTAATATATAAATTTCGACAATTAATACCATCCTTCATGCCTTGCTAATTCTTAAAATACAGGAAAAACACGGAAAAATAAATACTTAAATTGTATCAATTAAATATTTTTTACTGGTATGAAAGCGGTATTTTTACTAATAAACCTGTTTAACCTAATTTCAAGAAAAATTGTGTCGATAAATGTAAACTAGAAATTCTTGACATCTATTAAACTTACAATTATAATGTTAGTTGTAAATTTGTACAAGCAGTAAAAAAATAAGGGATTTACCCAGCGATTGGAGGCTGATAGCATTATTGAGAGTATTGGTGCTTACAGATATTGATGACAGCAATTCTGATTATATTAATTTCAATGCCTTAATAAATGCACTCAGTCAAAGCGGAATTAAACCCGATATTTTCTTCATCAAAAAAGAAATCGTTAAACCATGCGTTTCCTGCTATTCATGTTGGATAAAGTCACCTGGTTCCTGCCGGATAAAAGACAGCATCGATAATCTTAGCAAATTATTTTTCCACGCCGACCTTTTCATTATATTCGCCCGAATTGATTTTGGCTGCTACAGTGCAGAGATAAAAAAGTGTTTGGAACGGTTGATACCAAATATGTTGCCTTTTTTTGAAGAAAGGCAAAACAAGATGTATCACGCTCCAAGATATCGGAAATATCCCGAATACATAATGATTGGATACGCTGAACACATATCAGAGGAAGAAAAGAAGCTATTCGCTGCTTTGACATCTTTAAACGCAGTAAATATGCATAGGGACAAGCACAGGCACTTCATCATTGAGAAGAATCAGACCATTGATTTTCATAAGCTATTAAATAACAGCCTTATAAAACTGTAAGGTGCAAAATGAGCAATGTTGTCATATTAATTGGAAGTCATACCTTAAGAAAAAGCGTATCTCAATACATAGAAAAAAAAATCGAATCCGCTCTAAACGACAAAGGTATTAATACACTCACACTTACAGTTAAATCAAATCCCACCCAATCCGAGCTTCAAAAATTAATAACAGAAAAGATAATAATCGTGATTTCTCCCGTTTATATAGATGCGCCTCCTTCTGGACTTTTAAAGACCATGAAGGATACTTACACGTTATATGACAGTATAAAAACCAGCCTTGACGACAATAAAAGGTACATCTTCGGCATATCAAACTGTGGTTTTTATGAGCCCATACATACCCGCTGCGTCCTTAACATCATAGAGCAGTTTGGCAGAAAAATCGGCAGGGTTTATTCCGGAGGGATAGGCATAGGCTGCGGGCAACTGCTGACAAGCTTTAATACTGTACCTATTATAGATTCCTACCTGAAAGGCCCTGTGGAAAAAAGCATTAATGAATTAATCAATCATATTGAAAAGCTGTATAAGGAAGAAGAACCTAAAGCCCAGGGTACCAATAAATTCGTAAATTTCCGGATAAGCAAGCTGATATACAAAATAATAACCTATTTTTACTGGTACTCACTGGGAAGAAAAAACGGACTGAAATTAAAAGATTTCTATTATTGTCCGTATGGGAGGTAAGCTTCTGTGAATTTTGAAGGCCAAACAGTAATTATAACCGGAGGAAGCCGCGGAATAGGCCATGGCATAGTTAAAGCTTTTGCCCAAAGAGGTGCTTTTGTCCATTTTACATACACAAAAGAAAATGCTGATATGCTGAACTTTCTAGCAGAAGCAAAACAGAATGGTTTGAATGTCTTTGCCCATAAGGTTGATTCCACCAATGAAACATTGATAGAAAAGTTTATCGAGGGCTTTGATACTATCGACATTCTTGTAAACAACGCAGGCATTGTTTCAGATCAATTAATACCTCTTATGGATGTGGAAGTCTGGAACAAGGTTATTGATGTCAATTTAAACGGCTGTTTCTACTACTTAAAGCATGTTTCCCGAAAGATGCTGGAAAAAAGAAAGGGCAATATTATTAACATTACATCGGTATCAGCCTTAAAAGGCGTTAAGGGTCAGGGAAATTACAGTGCTTCAAAAGCCGGCATCATAGCCCTTACAAGAACATTGAGCATGGAACTTGCAGCAAAGAATATAAGAGTTAATGCTATTGCTCCCGGATACATTGAAACCGACATGCTGGACACAATTGATCCCGCGGTAAAAAAGGAATACTTAAAGTCAATACCGTTAAGGCGCTTCGGAAAAGTTGAAGACGTGTGCAATCTGGTACTGTTCTTAGCTTCGGACTTATCCGGCTATATTACAGGCCAATGTATTGTGATAGACGGTGGTTTGAGTGTCCAGTGATAAGATTGTGGTTGTAACAGGCGCCTGCGGGCAGCTTGGAAAGGCAATTGTAAAGGACCTTTCGGAAAGAGAATTGCCTCTTATCCTTATAGATAAGGACAAAGATGTCTTAAATTACGAGGATGTTAATAAGAGCATTCTTGCATACTCTTTTGACGCAGGCAATGAAGAGCTGATGGCTGAGATACTTGAAACGGCAAGCGGAAAGCTTGGCAAAACCATAGGCTACCTATTATACTGTGCCGGAATTATGAGCTATGGCAGCATAATGGAAGAGCCTGCGGAGAAATATTTGGATACCTTCCGACAAAATGTCTTAAATCCAATAATTGCAACCAAGTGTGTTCTGCCCTATATGATGAAAAATAAGTTTGGCAGAATCCTGTATGTATCATCGGTATTTTCGGAAATAACCAGGAAGAATTTTTCTTCCTACTCAATATCCAAGGCAGGGCTTAAAGCCTTTATGGAGACTACAGTAAAGGAATACTCGGAATACAACATCTCGGCTAATTGCATAGCGCCCGGACTTATGCGGACAAAATTTATAAATAAATTTCTTGCATCCATGATGGAAGACAAAAATCTTGTTGACAGCTATGCCCTTCTTCCCAGAGTTTTCGTTAAGGTAAGGGAAACAGCGAGGTTGTGCATAAGTGTATTGCTGGATTATGAAGCCATTAACGGTCAAACAATTGTGATTGATAACGGTTATTCCAAAATGGTGTAAATCATTTTAATTTGCCCATTACAATCACATATATAAGTAAGGGGGTAGCAAAGTGAACAATTTGGAAGACAAGTTTTTTGTCTGGAATACATGGACTGATATGTACCAATACAAGTCTCAATACAATTTGCTGACAGAAGCAGAAGGGCTTATTGTAACCAATAACAGAGATAAAAAGCACATCGACGGCATGTCTTCAATGTTCAACTGTTCATTAGGGTACGGCAACAGGGAGGTTATCCGGGCAATCAATGAGCAACTGCTGAAAATGAGCGCGGGTACGGTATTTAGAACTACAACGGAGCCTTCATATCATTTGGCAAAAAAACTTTGCGCACTAACCAACAACCATTTTAAGCACGTATTCTTTGTAAACAGCGGTTCGGAAGCATGCGACACTGCAATAAAAATGGTGCAGCAGTACTATTGGAACCAGGATATTAACAAATATAAGATTATCAGCCTGAAAGGGTGTTATCACGGCAGCACCCTGGGGGCTCTCAGCACCTGCACCTTTGATTCGGATGTTGAGCCGTTGAGATTAAGGCTTGACGGGTTTGTAAGCGTAGACACCTTTATAAGCAAGGATTCTGTGAATGAAAAAGCTGAAGTCAAAAAAGCGTTGGACAAGCTTGAAGAATGCATAGTAAATGAAGGAGCCGACAGTATAGCCGCCCTAATCTTTGAACCGGTGCAGTTAAGTAACGAGGTAAATATACTGCCTGTAAGCTACTTGCAAGGGCTTAAAAAGCTTAAGGAAAAATATAATTTTCTCTTAATGTCCGATGAAGTTGCCACGGGTTTTGGCAGATGCGGATACATGTTCTATATGGAGAAGGCAGGTTTTTATCCTGACATAATGATGCTGGCCAAAGGCATTACATCGGGCTATATCCCTTTAGGCGCAGTTATGGCAACTTCCGAAATATTCAACGCATTTTTAAATCTGGAAGGTTCATATAAGAATAAATTATTCAGACATGGCTTTACCACAAGCGGAAACCCTATCGCCTGCCAATGTGCGCTGGCAGTGATTGATTATATTGAAAAAAATAATTTAATTGAAAATTCGCATAAAATGGGGATATTACTTAAACAAAAAATAAGCGCCCTGAAAGAAAAATATCATTTTATAAGCTGCGTTCAGGGTGAAGGACTTTTGATTGCGGTTATTCTCAGCGAAGAATACAGCAATAAATTTAAGCCTGTGGAATTAAGCTATTTGCTAAGAGATTTTCTTTGCCAGAAAGGATTAATTGTCTATCCTTGCAATGATAGAGGACAAGCCATTTTAATAGCACCTCCCCTCACAATTGACGAAACCTATTGCGACAGAATTGCAGCTATACTGGACAGCGGATTTAGAAAATGCCACCAAATTTTAATAAATAAAACGGGTGAAGCATATTATGAAATTGCTGCTGAAAAGGAATGTAAAAGATAATATTGAACACTGCAAAATTCAAACTCTTTGCTATTACCTCAAAACAAAAAATATTGATATCAGCGAGCACATTATATTCCTTTTGGGGCTTGACGAGTTCTTGCAGTTCGGGCTGGAAAATTACAAGCAGCAGCTCCTTTGGTTCATGATTACATATAACGAGTATTGCGAAAAAAAGATAATGAATTATTTTGGCATTAAAGAATCACCCGTTCCAACCAGCTCCATTGATGAAATAAAAAAATATGTGGATGAAGGCAGAGATGTTGGAGTCTACTTTGATTTTAATGTCCGTAAAGTACATAAGGACAAGGTTATAAGCGTTTCAAACACCCCTGTTATCAACATGGGAAGATTCATGTTCAATTCCTTTGGAATTATTGAAAATTATGATGATGAGTACTTTTATTTAAATGTTGTGGATCTGGACGGAAAACCCATCAGGCTGAATTTTAAAGCATATGAAGAAAATAAGCTGTATGAGCATACCGTATTTCTTGAAATAGATGAAAGCATCCATAAAAACGAAGATTCTCTCTACCCTGTTATTTTGGACGATTTAAAAAGAGCTTGTGATATATACCTTACCGAAGTCAGCAAATATCAATATGATGAAGAATCAAAAAAATATGGAGTTTCGGGAAAGAGCTCCTTTGCCGCTCTTAACGAAGAAGTAAAGGCATTAATTAACAAATTCACAGATTCTGAGGATGAAAGATACCTTAAAATACTGGCTTACAGATTAAATATCATGAGGCTTTATCAGGATAAGGGAAGCAAAACAGCATTCCGCAGCGAAATCGGCAATTCCCTGATTTATCTTGGTAAGTATAATCCGCTCCTTAAAGAGTCCGGAGAGGAATTTATCGCATTGGGAAAGCATTGGAGAGAGTTCGTCAGAATATTGTACCAGGTGAATATGCCCTATTTCTACAGAAATCCAAAGAAGTATTACGAAAAGTTCTACTCAATTATCTGTAATTTGGCATCGGCGGAAGAAGCTGCGGTTTCCCGCTTAAGAGAAGTTTTACATGGCGAATAAGTTTTCTTCACCATACACTCAGATTGAAATACGGAAGGAGGTAAAATGATGAATAAGTTCGATATAACAAAGGTTGAGAACTATGAAATCGTTGACTTCTCCGATATGGAGGCTATCGAAGAAGTTATCTGTGCAGGTATCGGTGGAACAGTTTGCGGCTGCGACAATAACTAATTACATAGATATCAAATAATCCATTAAGGGACCGTTAATAAAGTAAAAATTTAAATTTATAAAATCGAGTAGAGGTGAAGGAAACTTATTCGATTTTATAAACGAGGCGATTTTATGGATAGCAATTTCAAGATAGTTAATGTAAATGAAGATATTAATATTGCACTGCATGTACCTACCATGAATGTTACCATTATAAAAAATAATTTCACCGATCTTAATTCTATTGAAGAAAAGCTCAAAAATGAACCGGATGTGGAAAAGGTTCTTTTAGAGAGCCGTAAGAGCAACCCAAACCGTCTTTCTGGCCTTATTTTAAACACTACCGAGACATGCAATCTGGCTTGCGATTACTGCATGGTTTCCAAAGGTACATACAAAAACGAAAATTCCAAAAAGCATATGGCCCTTGAGGATTATGTGAAAACCTTCAATTTCATGTTTGAGCATTTTAAGGAAGGTACAACCTTTGTCTGCTTTTTCGGCGGAGAGCCGCTTCTTAGGCTCGATACCATAATGGAAGCTGTGGATATTTTAAACTCAATGTTTGAGGAGAGAAATTTTACTCCGCCCAGATATTCCATCATATCCAACGGAGTATTAATAAATGATAGACTTATTAACTTTCTTAATGAGAAGAACATATATCTGTCAATAAGCATTGATGGCATAGAAGAATTGCATGACAGCGCCAGGGTCTTCCCTAACGGGAAAGGCAGCTTCAGCACCATAAAAAGAAATTTACTGTATCTTAAAGAGAAAGGTAGAAACTTCCCTTTAATTGCGGAAGCCACCATACACAAAAAGCATCTTGATCTGCTTAAAGGAAATGAAGTTGAAGGCGGGTACAATTTTGTCAAAAACCTTTATAATTTAGGCTTTGACACAGTTTACGTTTTCCCGGTGGACAGCAAGGACAAGGATATATCCATAGACAGCTATGAATATTATGAACGGCTGAGGCTCTTTTTCAAGGGCGTATACGATTACTACATGGAATTATTCCTGTCTGAAAAGATGAAGCAACTTCCTCCCGGCCATTTTGTGGGGGTCTTTGGCAATATCTTCATGAAAAGAGCCAACCGCTTCTGCAAGGCAGGGCTGGGTACATTATTTGTTAATCCTGAAGGAGAACTGTATCCATGCCATCTGCTTTACAATACCAGATACATGAGGCTGGGAAGCCTTGATGAAGGTTTTGAGGACAGCGAAGAAGTAGTGAACTTCAGAAAATACATAAACAACAGATATGATATAAAGAAATGCCGAAATTGCAAAAACCGCAATTTGTGTTTCCTGTGGTGTGCAGGCTCAAGCGTTTTAAGCAACGGGAAAATATTGTCCACAGTAAATTCAAGGTGCATGGTGGTAGACATTACAGTCAACTATGTTTTGAAAGAGATTGCCGAACTACTTATAAACAAGGACAAAAGCAGGCTTTTCATGAACAACCTGAAAAAAGCTGCACAGGAATATAAGTCGGTATCATAAGGTGTGGTTATGGAAAATCAGCTTACCCTTGCAAAGGATTTATTCTTTCTGGAAGACAAATCCTTGGGCAGAAAAAAATTTTATATTATTGGAAGCATAGAAAGGCAGATTTCAATAAGGGTCAGTTCAGTCCAATATAAAATCATTCAGTTTATATATAACACATTAAAGGAACAGCAGCTTTCTGATGAAGAAATTGAAAAGATGATATTGGATAAACTGGCCTATAAGATTAATATTGGAGAATTAAAGTCCTATTTAGACGACATGGGCCTTATGGAGAACTCGCAAAGCCGTCTGGAGACCAGTGAGGTAAAAATGATGGGAGTGCATTTGTATTCAACCAACATAAATGAGATGCCAAGCTTCCTCATTAAAGCCTCAAAAGCACTGTCCTTTACAAGATGGCTGGAGCCTATATTGGTACTGGTCTCATTGGTTATGATACTGGTTAATCTTGACGCGGTCATTTTAAGCAGCAGGAACCATTTTTTCACCTACAATAAGTCTTCCATACAGGGGGCACTCATGAGCATGGCCGTCAGCATGGTTGTTATCGCAATACACGAAATTGCTCATGTTCTTGAGGCTGTCAGGCAGAATATGTCCCGTCTTGATTTCAGTGTCGCCCTATATGCAGGCTTTATTCCCATGTATTATACACAGTATCCCGAAATGATCGCTCTTGACAGAAAGAGGAAGATTGCCATATTGTCGGCAGGCCTTAGAACCAACATTGTTATGGCGGCTACGGCCCTGGCATTGATGGGTATTTCCGGCATGCCCGAAAGGTTGTTGGATCTTTGCGGCATTATATTTTTAGTGAATTTTCACTTTATCCTTATAAATATTTCCCCCTTTTTAATGAACGACGGCTATTTTATGTTAATGAATCTTTTAGGCATCAATGGTCTTAGAACAAAGATGTGGCAATATTTAAGAAACATTATAAAAAAACGCGATGCAAAAATCCCCGATAAAAACAGGCTTCTATTTTTTCTATATTTAATTTCAAGTATGTCAATTATGGGTATTAATTTATATATTACAATTACCTGGGTATATAAAATAATTAAGGAAATTATATTGCTTATATAAACCAGCTGGGAGTGAAACAATGGTAAGCTTAAAGTTAATCAAAGCCAATAGTGATAACTGCAAAAGTATTTTATTTGCAATAGTCCTGTGCGTAACTGTCTTTATAGCCAGTTTGCTGTACATTGACTATTCTTTGCATGACATGGAAAGAGAGATAAACGAGAAATACGGCAAGATTGACGCAGTTTTCTATGATACCAAGGGCGAAAGTGATACATACATTAGGCTCATAAATCAGGAGGAAGTAAAAAACATAGCATGGCAAAGCAATATTCCTGCAAGCTTAGGAAGTCACAGCATCATATTGCATATACTTGATTTTGAAAATCACAATCTTCTTAATGATATAAAAAATATTGATGGTAAAGTTATCGGAAACCTTGACGGTATTTGCCTTGGCAGCGATTCGCTGAAGCTTTTGGGAACTGGACCTGATGGCTTCGAATTAACCGTCAACGGAATAACCAAAACGGTTAATATCGCAAATATACTGGACGAAAAAAGCTTTTATGAGGTCGCCAATACCAATCAAATCAATGTATATATGTCCGAAGGCTACTATGCCAGCACCTTTGGCGGTGAAATTGCAAAAAACGTGTTTCTGGTGGACTTAGGCAATGTATCCGGCAGCGATGTGGCTCAGTTCTCCCAAAAATTTGATAATCTTATAAGCCACAGTATCGTTGATAAAATAGATTTGCACCGGAAAGAAAGCACTCAAAGCTTTATCTATGCTGTCAGCTTTATACTTATAGGCCTTATTGGCGTAGTATTCGGCGGGCTATATAACTTTTCCAAAACAATAATTTCTGAAAATATTGAGCATATCGGCTTTTTAAGAACCATTGGCTTAAGCCATCAAAAAGCAGCGGTGCTGTATCAGAATATGGTTCTGCTTCTGGGGGCAATTGGAGAAGCAGTAGGTGTCCTTCTTGGGATTCTTATTGGCAATTTAATAATTTATTCAAGGTATGGCTTTGCAGGCTTCATTCTCCCAAAGCCCATAGTTCTTCTGGCAAGCCTTGTTGTTTCCATAGCCGCTCCATATGTCTTTATGTCAATGGAAATAGGAAAGTATAAAAAGCATAAACCAATCCGGCTGCTTCTTCTTTACAGAAATCAGGGTTACGATGAAAGTGAAGATCTTATAAATAAATATGTCACCAACAGTATATTTTACTTTGTTCTCTTTATAGTGCTGATTATTGCAAGAAACAGTGTAAATGACAATTTAACCATGATATTATCTGCCATTGCAGTTTTCGCCGCCGTAAAAGCTGTTGAAAGTTTTGTTGTAGTGGTTCTTCATATGCTTTCAGCATTGTCGTATATTTTTATGGATACAAGACCGCATTTGGCTCTATCTTTAAAGAATCTGGCAAGAAACAAAAAGAAAACAGCCAGTGTTCTTGGCACCCTTGTTCTCATTCTGGCATTCCACATAGGCATGTACAATGTTTTTTACACCATAAGGACGGATGCTGCCAATAAGGTGGAGCTTCAGTACAATGGCCATGTTTTTATTACGAAATATAACCAGACCCAGGATGTTATAAATGAAAAAATCAATTACATATCAAAGCTTCCAATTGTCAAGTCGGTCGAAACATCCCATTCAAGATTTTTAACCCTGGAGGGAAGCCGCATTGAAGGCTACATTCTATCCGGAAGTGAGTTTGAAGAATTTTTTAATCTGGTTGACGTTAAAACAGGTGAAAAAGCCAGGCTTCCGGACAACAAGAAAGGTGCCATCATCGGCGAAAGTCTTGCAAAGAAAGGCAATATCAAGGTTGGGGATACCTTAACCATATCCGACAATCTTAATACCTATGAAATCACTGTTGAGGGCATATGCAATGCCTATGAATATATGGGAAACGTCGTGTATCTAAATGAAAAATATTATTCTTACCCCGTAAACAACATTACCGTTATTTTTAAAGACGGCGTGGATATTGACGCCGGTATTGAAACAATTAAAACCGCCCTTTCGGATGGCGTCTTTACCCCAAATATAAAAAGCAGGGAAGAAATTAAAGAAAGCTACCGTGCCAATGCCATTAAAGGCACCATGTTCATTGAGGTAATTCTGGTATTTATAAGCACCATTGGAGTGTTCATGCTGACAAATCAGGTGATTCAGTTTATCAACGGCAGGACAAGGGAATTTGCATTGATGCGGGTAATGGGGACATCCCTGAATGAAATAATGAAAATTAATTTTGCAGAATTTATCATGCTTGCTATTGCGGGCATAGCCGGAAGCGTAATTGCCGGTTTACTTGTCACCTGGGAATTTGTTGATATTGCTTCCATTTCCGCAGGCATCGGAAAAGTAGCTTCCTACCACTATAATACATCAAGTATTTTGATGATTTCTCTTTATATATTCATTCTTTATTGTTTAAGCCTGGGCCTTATTTTAAGAAGGCTTAAGAACAGAACAATTATTGCGAGTATAAAAGAAGAGTAAGAAGGGAGTCGTCTATAATGTCGGCAATATTAAAGGCAGAAAACATTAAAAAGAGCTATAAAAGCGGAGATTCAACCCAGCAGGTATTAAAGGGAGTAAATATTGAATTTGAACGGGGCAGGCTCTACTGCATTACCGGTGCGTCTGGTTCGGGAAAATCAACCCTTTTATATATACTAAGCGGCCTGGAAGAAGCGGACGAAGGTGAAATATATTTCAACGGTCAGAGAATTAATGAAAAGTACAATAATGATAAAGCCATGAGCGAGTTCAGAAGAAAAAACTTTGCATTCATATTTCAATTTTTTAATCTGCTCCCCGTTCTGACCGTTGAAGAAAATATTCTGCTTCCGTTGTCTTTAGCCAAAGCGGCAACAGATGAGAAAAGAAAGCTTATGAATGAATTGATGAAAAAGATAGGGATCTATGATAAAAGGAACAAAGCTGTCAATCTTTTATCCGGAGGTGAGCAGCAAAGAGTAAGCATTGCCAGAGCCATGGTTTTGGACTGCCCAATCATCTTTGCCGACGAGCCAACAGGTAACCTGGACCACCAAAATTCTTTGCAAATCTACTCATTATTAAAGCAAATGACCCGGGACTACAACAAGACGGTTATATCTGTGACCCACGACATGGAAATGGCATCAATGGCTGACTCAATTTTGGCATTGAAAGACGGCATATTAATAAGATCCCTCTCGGTAATGTCGGAAAAAAGCAATTAGAAAGAAATTGGAGGTTAAAGTATGGATAAGAACGAAATGAAATCAATATTGAAAAAAGAGATTATTGAAAGACTGGAACTATTCATTGACGAGGAAGCATTCAAAGATGACATGCCACTCTTTGGCTACAATGATGACGGCGAAGGCCTGGGCCTGGATTCCATTGACGTATTGGAAATCATCGTAATATTGAAGAAAAACTTTGGTGTAGAAATCAACGCCAATGAAAACAGGAAATATTTTCAGAACATCAATACCCTTGTGGAGCTGGTTTCTAATCTTAAAGAGAACAGTAAGGTATAAGGTGGCACTATGAAAAGAGTTGTAATAACCGGTGTTTATGCCGAAAGCGCCGCTGGCAGCTGCCTTGAAGAAATGCATGAATTGGCTTTAAGCAACAGAACCGGGCTGGAGCACAAAGATACATACAAGCATTTAGGCCTTGAAAAATACCCCATTGGTACTCTTGATTGCGAGGAAGACAATTTTGAGGAAAACCCGGTGGAAGAAAAAACCCACAAATTATTAAGAAAAGCAATATTAGGAGCACTAAAGGATGCAAATCTTTCCCAGGATGATCTTAAAAATGAAGCATACACCACAGGCTTATCCATTGCTTCTTCAACCTTAAAGGTCTTAAAAATGCAGGAATATGCCCGGCGTAAAGTACAGGGAAAGAAAAACATTCCTTCTCTTTTGACCGGTGACTCCTTTCTTCATTACATGGCTTCCTTGCTGGGCATAAAGGGTGAGGCATACAATACGTCCATTGCATGCGCATCCAGCACCGCCGCTGTTGGACTTGCCTTTGATGCAATTGCCGATGGGAGCATGAAAAAAATGTTTGTTGCCAGTGCGGACCCATTGACGGAATTGTCCATGGCAGGATTCCATATACTTCAGACACTAAATGAAGAAGTCTGCAAGCCCTTCGACTCAAACAGAAACGGTATTAATCTTGGCGAGGCCAGTGTAGCATTTCTTCTGGAAGAGTATGAAAGCGCAGTTGAAAGAAAGGCCAAAATTTACGGAGAAATCCTGGGCTATTCAATTGCCAATGACGCCTACTCCCCCACCGCACCCGACCCGGAAGGAAATGGAGCCTTATATGTCATGAAAAAGGCTTTGGAACAGGGAAATGTACCCGTTGAAAAAGTGGGATATGTAAATGCCCACGGCACAGGTACAAGGCTTAACGACTCCATGGAGTATAAGGCCTTGGAAAGCCTGGGTTTTGAGGGAATTGTTACTTCCACAAAGTCCCTTACCGGCCACTGCCTTGCAACTGCAGGAGCAATTGAGCTGGCATTCTGCATTATCTTTGGCCTAAAAAAACAAATTCCTGCCACCTATAATCTTAAAGAGCCTGAATTTAAGGGCGGAAAAGTCAAGATACCGGTAAATGAAATAAGCCCTTTAAACAGCTCCTATATTCTTTCCAATTCCTTTGGGTTTGTCGGCAATTCTTCCAGCGTTCTTATCAAGATTGGTGAGCCATAATGAAATATACATACAGATTTAAACCAAGATTCTCCGACTTTGACCAATATGGAATTGTCCATCACTCCGTTTATTACAAGTACCTGGAAGAAGCAAGAATAGAGGCCTTTGAATATTACTTCAACGGCAGCCTGGAAAGTTTTCTTGAAGATGAATACTATGTGCTCGTAATGGATATGAGCATAAAATTTCTCCAAAGAATTGATAAGAGAGATTACCACAAAGTATTCCTTGATATTGACATGAGAAACGGCACCTATGTGTTATGCAGCTTTTCAATTCAGGATGACAGCGAAAAGGTCGTATATACAAAGGGAACAATAAAACTCTGCTTTGTCAGCAAAAATTATGAGCTTATGTCATCATATCCTGAAAAAATAAAAAGGTACATAGAAGAACACAAAATATATTTTGATTAATTATGCGAGGGGCCAATATGAAAGAGGTATTTATTACAGGAATCTGCGGATTCAATAATCTTGGGGACAGCCCTGAGGACATATTTGACAAGCTTGTGCGAAATGAGGTCAAGCCAAATCCTTCACCTATAAAAATACCTAATAACCTGCCCATGAAAGAAAGAAGCGGCCTTGACAAGTATTCACTGTCGCTTCTTGCGGCCTGCAGGAATATATTGGATGCCGTCAATCTTGAGGCTCTCGGTGAATACGACATTGGAACTTTATTTTCCACCGAATTTGGGGCTTGCCATGTTAATATGAAATTCCTGAAGGATCTGTACACCGACGGTGTTCAGTACGTAAGCCCGAAGCTGTTTGCGGTAACTGTCAACAATGCCTGCCTGGGACCCATATGCATTAGATACAAGCTAAAGGGCGCTTCATCCATGCTTGTCAATACAAGCCCGGTTTTATACGCAAACAGACTGTTGAAAACCAAAAAGGTATCGGCTTTACTGGTGGGCGCCGTAGACGAATACAACGAAGACTATTTTCAGGACTTTACCAACCATGATATTTTAAAAGACGGTTACAATGAAGGCGCGGCAGCGTTTTTACTGGAAACCCCGGAGAGTATTGAGAAAACCGGCAATAAACCTCTTGCAAAAATCATTGGATGTGCCAATGTCATTGACGGCACCATAATTTATAAGCATGGAAGCATACCCGTTACAAGCCAGTTTATGAAGCGCGGCATGGAAATGGCATTGGAAAGAGCGGCAATTCCGGCCAGTGATTTAGCCGGAGTCTTTATGACAGCCAATAGTGAAAATGCGCTGTATTATATGGAAAAAGAGGCTATTGAGTCAATTGACCCATCAGTACATAAAATACCTTTGAATACCATATCCCATACCAACTGCCTGGTGGAAGGCATTCTTGACATCTGCATAGCGGCACTGTGCCTCAAATCAGGTCGTATTCCCCATATTGCGGATCCATCTGACATCAAAATGATAGAGACCCGGAAAAAATACATGATGATTAACGGGGTCACCGTTGATGGCAATTTCACCTCAGTTATTATTGAAAAAGCCAATTAGGAAGTGTATAAAGTGGATGCTTTAGAAATAATGAAACGATTGCCCCACAGATACCCATTCCTCCTGATTGACAGGGTTCTTGAAGTACAACCCGGCAAATATGGCAAAGGGCTAAAAAATATTACAATTAACGAGCCTTATTTTCAGGGGCATTTTCCGGAAAGGCCCATAGTGCCCGGCATTCTTCTCATTGAAATGCTCGCCCAAATGGCTGCCCTTGTCTATACGGCAACAGAATCCGAGGATGAAAATGCTGCCGAAAAAGTAGGATATATCGCAAAGATAGAGGAAGTTAAGTTTATTGATCTGGTCCAGCCTGGTGATCAACTGATAATTGAAGTGGAAAACAACAATATATTCGGTAATTTCATTGAAGTCAGGGGCAAAATTTCATCAGAAAACAAGGTTGTAGTAAAGGGAAAGCTCATTGTTACACAAATGCATGAAAAAAGCTAAGGCTCTGTTAAAGCCTCAGCTTTCTTTATGGTCATCTTATATTATCTAGACATATTATATTGTGTTTAATGAGCAATTGTATGAGAATCTATGAATTTTTTGCCTAAAATGAGTCCAGTTCTTCCACTCTTTTTCTTATGGAGGCAATCTCCTGATTGGAGAACTGTATTCCAATAAGTCCTACTTTTTTGGCACCTTCAACATTTTCTTTCATATCGTCAAAGAAAACGCAGGTTTCAGGTTTTGCCCCAATAGCTTCGCATACCGCTTTATATATCTCTGCTTCAGGCTTGTGATAGCCCAACTCATAGGATAAGAAATTTCTTTTGCAGATATCAAAAAGACCAGGAACCGTTCTTTCCATGGCAATCTTATGAAAATCAGCCAGATTGCTTAAGAGGTACACGTCTCTGCCTTTGTTTTTCAACTCTAATAGAAGCTCCATGCCGGGCCTATTTAAATAACTGTTATCGACAAAATTCTGTATCCACTCTTCATATGAGAGCCTGGGCATAATAGGAACCACGTAATTATTATAAAATTCATGCCCAGATATTTTTCCTGTTTCAACCGGATAAATGCGTTCAAGCTTAAAAAGTTCTTCAATTTTACTTATTTCGCAACCTGTTTTTTCATGCAGAGCTTCTACTATTTTTCGATATTCATAAATAATTAAAACCCCGCCAATATCAAAAATATAAGAGTACATCAATGCCTCCGATTAAGCACAAAGTTATGTATCTTATGGCGTAAAGCCTTTTATCATTTAGTTTTGGTCTGCAACTTCATATTCTTCAGCCTCAAGCATATCATTGATATCTTGAGCAGGATTATAAATTGTCAAGCTTTCGGTCCACATAATTCCACCTCATAATGACCTGCAAGTATTTATGCTTGTTATGTAATCCTTACATTAATATTATACTATATAATTGGACAACTTGTGGCAGTTTTTTCAACTATATATTTATATTATTAGTCTCTGATATTTTATGCTTATTCTGCCTGATGCTTTCCTATAAAAAATCAAAATTTCAGGCGAAGAACTCACCTTCCTTGCAATCATATGTATTCGATTCAGCCTATATAATTGACATTAAATTAACAATATGCTACAGTTAAATTGAAATGGTATTATTATGGTATTTTTCTTTCGGTTTGGCAAGCCTTGCTGTTTCAAAATGTGAGCTCTAGGGCGGAGTGCTTCTCTGCCCTATATGTTTATATAATACATAAAAGAACAGCGAAAGGAGACCGCAAGTATGAAAGTTGCAATTACCGAAACCGTCTTGCGCGATGCAAACCAATCCCTTATAGCAACCAGAATGCCGTTTTCTGATTTTGAAGGCATTCTGGAAGTGCTGGATAACGCAGGGTATCATTCCCTGGAATGCTGGGGCGGAGCCACCTTTGATTCCTGTCTGCGCTATTTAAGTGAAAATCCCTGGGAGCGCCTTCGTAAAATCAAGTCAAAGGTAAAAAAGACAAAGCTACAGATGCTGTTAAGAGGCCAGAATATTTTGGGCTACAAGCATTACCCCGATGATGTGGTAAGAAAATTTGTTGCCCATGCTGCCCAGAACGGTATGGATATTTTCCGAATCTTTGATGCCCTCAATGATTTCAGAAACATAGAAACAGCTGTTGATGAAACCTTAAAGCAGGGTAAGCATGCCCAGGGCTGCATCTGCTACACCATAAGCCCCATTCACAATATTGAGAAATACGTTGAAATGGGAAAACAGCTTGAGTCATTGGGTGTTCATTCAATCTGCATTAAGGACATGGCCGGAATTATGGGCCCCCAAGAGGCTTATGACCTTGTAAAAGCCCTCAAGCAGAACGTTAAGCTTCCTATCGTGCTTCATACCCACTCTACAACAGGCTTAGGTCCACTGACATACTTAAAGGCTGTTGAAGCCGGTTGCGATGTTATTGATACTGCTATTTCATCCTTTGGCGGCGGAACCTCCCAGCCTCCCACAGAAACTCTCAACTATGCACTAAGACAAATGGGCTATGATACAGGCCTTAACGATAAATTACTGAAACAGATAAACGATTATTTCAAGCCAATCAAAGAAAAATATATCAAGTCAGGACTCATGGATTCCTTTGTTATGGGTACCGAAACAGATGCTCTTGTTTATCAGGTTCCCGGAGGAATGCTTTCCAATCTTATTGCACAGCTGAAGGCACAAAACGCCATTGACAGGCTCGATGAGGTTCTTGCTGAGATTCCGGATGTACGTAAGGACCTTGGCTATCCACCTCTTGTTACACCCATGAGCCAGATGGTTGGCGTACAGGCCGTTGCCAATGTTCTTGCCGGTGAACGCTACAAGAATATTTCCAAAGAGGTTAAAGCATATATTCGTGGAGAATACGGAAAGGCTCCCGGTGAAATCTCACCCGAACTTATAAAGAAGGTATTGGGTGATGAACAGCCTATCACCACACGCTTTGCCGATACACTTGAACCTGCCTTTGAAAAGACAAAGAAGGAACTTGGTTCAATGGCAAGGGATGATGAAGACGTGCTGTCTTATATTGCATTCCCTCAGATAGCCGAAAAGTTCTTCAAAGAAAGAGAAGAGCGCGAGTCCAGAACAGTAACATATTCCATTGTCAGAAAGCAGGTGTGAAATTATGTCCATTTATGAAAGCATATTAGTGGCACTTTTTTGCATGGCTGTTGTGTTCTTTGTTCTGGGCATTCTGTATTTCCTGATAAGAATCTTCTCACTTGTATTAGGCTATGTAAGTAAGCCTCAGGTCGCAGCTCCTGTGGCAGCAGGTGAAAGTGCCGTTGAGGTTGTTTCCCCTCAGGATGATTTTTCTGCCGGAACGCTGGTATTAAAAGATACCGATGAACAGACCGCAGCCATGATTATGGCCATTATCAGCCATGAGTCAGGAATACCCCTGTCCGAGTTGTGCTTTAAATCCATACGTCTAATCAACAAGGAAAGTGAGGCAAAAGCATGATATATATAGTCCGTATAAATGATAAAGAATACGAGGTTGAAGTAGAAAGAGGAAAAGCCAATATTACAAATATAACCACCATACAGGCACCTGTTGCTGCAAGTGCCCCTGCCGCTCCGGTTCAGGAGCCTGCCAAGCCCGTTCAGGCTGCCGCTCCAACTTTAATTGGCAGCGGTGAACCTGTTAAAGCTCCCATGCCTGGAGTAGTTCTGGATATAAAGGTCAGCCCGGGTCAAGCCGTAAAGAAAGGCCAAATCCTCTTGATTCTTGAAGCCATGAAAATGGAAAACGAGGTGCTGGCTCAGCGTGATGGTACAGTTGAGCAGATTCTGGTTGCAAAGGGCGCAAACGTAAATACAAATGATATTCTGATGACCATAAAGTAAGGGGGTAAATCAATGTTTATAGATTCTTTGATCAACATTTGGGAACAGTCAGGATTTACCGCTCTGACGTGGGAATCTATTGTAATGCTGATTATCGGATTTACTCTGGTATATCTTGCAATCGTAAAGAAATTTGAACCTCTGTTGCTGTTGCCAATTGCTTTTGGAGTGATTCTTGCAAACCTGCCCCTTGCCAATTTAATGGCAGAGCCAGTTGGCAGCGAACCAGGAGGACTGTTATATTATCTTTATCTTGGCGTAAAGAAGGGTATATATCCCTCCCTTATCTTTCTGGGTATAGGCGCCATGACTGATTTCGGTCCATTAATAGCCCGCCCCAGTAGTCTCTTTATGGGTGCAGGAGCGCAGTTTGGTATTGTCATGGCATTTATCGTTGCCATCGCACTTGGCTTTACTCCCCAGGAAGCAGGCTCCATAGGCATAATAGGCGGGGCCGACGGACCGACTGCAATTTATACAACAACAAGGCTTGCACCGCATCTTTTGGCTCCCATAGCAATTGCCGCCTATTCATACATGGCATTGATTCCATTGATTCAGCCCCCTATTATGAGGCTTCTCACCACCCAAAAAGAGCGTGAGATAAAAATGGAGCAGGTACGTGAGGTTTCAAAGCTTGAAAAAATCTGCTTCCCCATAGTGGTGACCGTATTCTGTGTATGGCTTCTGCCTTCAGTTGCTCCTCTTATCGGTATGCTGATGCTTGGTAATCTTTTCAGAGAATCCGGCGTTGTTGAAAGACTCTCCAATACTGCTCAAAATGCACTAATCAATATAGTAACAATATTCCTGGGAGTTACTGTTGGAGCAACTGCCGAGGGTTCACAATTCCTGAAATTAGAAACCATTAAGATTATTTTCCTTGGATTGTTTGCATTTGCATTCAGTACCGTAGGAGGACTTTTAATTGGAAAAGTTATGTGCGTACTTTCCGGAGGAAAAATCAATCCTCTTATAGGTTCTGCAGGAGTTTCAGCTGTGCCAATGGCAGCCAGAGTATCTCAGGTTGAAGGGCAAAAAGCAAACCCTGCTAACTTCCTTCTCATGCACGCCATGGGACCAAATGTTGCAGGTGTTATCGGTTCTGCAGTGGCTGCAGGTGTATTGCTGGCTCTCTTTGGTCAATAAAGCAAACTCTTTTAAAAAGTTAATAACAAGACGGTTGGCATAAGTCAATTAACTTCCCCCCATTTTTAGTCCGTCTTGTTTTAAAACAGGCAGATAACTAAATGTGTTATCTGCCTGTTTTTATTCTTAAGAAAGCTTAAAGTGACTGTTTCTTTTGTTCCTGCTTATTATGAAACAGGCAGCATTTGGCTTGGGTACATATATGAAAGAGAATGTCCTTGTCATACTGGCGGCAGGAATTAATACCAATAAAGAAAGGGACTTGTTCAGAGAGCTTAAAGCAGAGCTTGAAAAAAGATATAAAAAGATTGGTAACTCAGTCACATTCGTTGAAGTGTTTCCATTGGGGGAAGTAAAGGATACTTCTGCTTTAAAGCAGGCACTTGAGGTAGGAGTTCACATGCACCGGGGAACAGGCGGAGAAGAAGTAGTCAAAGCAGTTATGGAGAATAAAAACCGTGCATCCCGGATTGTTCTTATTGGCCACAGCGGCGGCGGCCAGGCAGTTCTGGATGCCCTGATTGCTCTAGAAAAGAAAGGGATACCGATTCACCACGCCGTTCAGATAGGCGCACCATTTCAATTAGTAGACAAAAAATACGTACATAAGGTTACAAGGGTGCAGGTAAAAACCGATTATGTATCCGAGAATGTGCGCACCGGTACTGAAGCCATACCCCATAGTTTTAATTCCGTAGCAGGATTGATATCATCTGTCTGCGACATTTTTACCAAAAGAATGCCCGAAACCAGATATGTTGAACTTAATATCCAGGGAATGCCCTGGGGCGGACACTCCGCCTATTTTAAACGGGAGCTTGTAAACCGGCATGGTACGGACAATGTTACTGAGACCGTAAACTCCTTCTGGGATAAGATAAAATAAATGCTTTCACGGTTATGACAACAAACCGGCATATTGTTGCCGGTTTGTTGTTAAATAACTCTTGTTAGATTAGTATACGGTCAATATTCACATTCAATATTTACAATGGATTTAACATCTGCTGTTTACAGAAAATTTCTCACAAATTCACATTCTCAAAGAATTAACCCAATATCATTTTAATGTTTCCCAACGCCTTTTTATATCAGCCTTTGTATCTCTTCTTATAAAACTCCTTTTGAAACTTAGCCATCTCTTTGCCCCACTGCTTTTCACGAAGCCTCAGCTTGTTATCCTTCTTTGCCTTAAGGTGTTCAAGTTCCTTTTGAAGTTTAAGCCAGCTTTCCCACCTTTTTTGTTCAAGTTTTCCTGTTTCAAGGGCTTCTCTTACGGCACATCCCGGTTCGGTTTTATGCTGGCAGTCACTAAAACGGCATTTATTTATCAACTCCTCAATATCACCAAACATAACCTCCATGCCTGTGTCTGCCTCCCATAGGGCCAGTGTGCGCATTCCGGGCGTATCCATAATCAGCCCGCCTTCCGGTAACAGGATAAGTTCCCTGTGGGTTGTGGTATGCCTTCCTCTGCTGTCACTCTCACGAATTTCCTGCGTCTTTAAAAGCTCTTTTCCTGCCAGCGTGTTTACCAATGTGGATTTCCCAACTCCCGAAGAGCCAAGCAAAGCTACTGTTTTTCCCTTTGCAAAGTATTTTTTAATATCATCAATACCTTCTCCTGTTACGCAGCTTATGGGATGTACCTCAACTCCCGGAGCTGTACCATATACGGTTATAATTTTATCTGTTACATCATCACAGCAGTCAGACTTGGTAAGCACAACAACCGGCACAGCACCGCTTTCCCATGCGGTAATAAGATACCTTTCAAGCCTTCGCATATTAAAATCCCTGTTTAGTGACTGAATGAGAAAAACAGTATCAACATTTGCAGCTACAACCTGTTCTTTTACCTCCATTCCTGCCGCCGCTCTTGAAAACTCTGTTCTTCTTGGCAATATAAATTTAATACCAGGGGCCTGTGTTTCACCGGAATATTCAAGTGCCACCCAGTCGCCAACCGCAGGTTGCATATCGTTATCAAGTTTCTTTATGGGTCTTTTTACAAGAAGCTCTCCTGAATCTGTAACTATCCGAAGCTGTTGTCCATAGTCTGCTATTATGCGTCCTGGGAACAAGCCTTCTGTATTTTTCTGGTTCCAATCCCGCTCAAAAAATTCATTCCATCCATAATCAACTATATTCATTGTTCAAATCCTTCCTTTATCATTTTCTTTTCTGATTGCCTGCGTTTCTTTTTGTTTTTTAAAGTATTTTCCTGTACTCTTGTTCTGGGATTAATAGCCCAGGTGTTTCGGATTGACTTTATATAATCAAAAGTGCTTTTTTTCTCTTTCATAAAACATCACTCCGTCATTTATTTTTCCATCAGCAACCTGAAAAAGGATATAAAAAAACCCACAGAGCTTAACCTGCGGGTTTGGGAAAGGACATGCCTTTATGTTTTGCACGTTTCATTAATTTAAAGTGACTTCTTTAATCAAGAGGATATCATTAAGATAAGAGCAATTTAACCGCTCCCAGACTTCTTAAGCGTCCCCTTTTATTAAAGAAGAGCATCAAAAAAACACGCTACCTTTGCGTGCTTTATTATCCGACTATCCAGGTTGCTCGAAAGAAGTCGCATAGGTTACACAAATAAAACCTTGTTTGAGAGGGATTCTCCACAAAGAATGCTATCCTTTGGTGAAACACATTCCCCAACTCACGTTAGTCAGGTAATATTGTGCACCCTGTGCCGATATTCAGTTAAAAACCACCTCAACATTTCTTACGGACATAGGCACAACTCCTTTCTTAAGCAAAATTAGTACTTGCAGCATGCTGCATCAATTTCATTGTATAGAGGATTACATATATTGTCAACCAAGATATATGTCAAATTGTGTCCATATGTGTTTTCATATTCTTTTTTTGCTTTATCTTTATATTTAATATTTTAATTTCTCAAACTTTACCTGCAATTATTAGAAGCATTAATTGATGCTATACAACTTCGTATCCCTGATCTTCTATCTCGGTTTTGATCCTGTCCAGGGATACCTTTGAACCATCGAATTCAACTGTGACAGTTTTGCCTTTTAAGTCAACGGTTACTGTACTAACCCCATCAAGTGCACCTACAGCCTTTTTTATTGCGTTTACGCAATGGGAACAGGACATTCCCTCAACATTTAATACTGTTCTATCCATTTTCCAATCCTCCTATCTTTATAATACATTTTGATTTAGATTAAACCTCAAGTTGAATTATCTGCTTCGGATCATACGCCCCAGATTTTTCGATTATATTGCCATAAACTTAAGTATCCTTGGCAAAATCTTTCACCTCAACTGATTCAGGATTAATGCCAGAACCAGAAATCTGATTATCGTCTTAACTTTATACAGTTAACCTTTTTTGCCGTCAATGGCATGAAGGAAGTCCGCTGTAATCTATAATTTCCTGTATAGTCGGACTGTATTGGCTTACCTCTTTCTTTATTGCATCAATATCTATGTTGCTTATATCGTCAACAACTTTTACATAGCCGTAAAATGAATAATCAGAAGAAGAAAAATTAAAGTCTTCGTCAGGAATTAAATATATTTCATTATCTCCCTCAGTCATATTTATTCTGGCATTATACTTAGGGAATAACAATGTACCGTTGCTGTCATTCAGTTTAACAGCGTTAATATTCCATATTGTTTCCAGTCCTTTCTGCATTACTATAACTGCAGGAGAAAACCTGTCATCCTCCATATTTATTTCAACATACTGTGTACCATCTTTTATTTGGGCAATTTCAATCCGGTCAGTGGGTATTTTGTAGCTAGATTTTTGCTCGCCATTTGCACCGGATACATCTATATTATTAATATCTTCAACTACTGTAATTTTGCTTCTTATCATGCCCATCCAGCAGCTGTAAGCAAAGGTGCCGGTTCCAGTTGGCGTAAACTCTATTATATTGTCCCCTGGCTCAAGTTTTTTGCTCGTGTTATATTTGGGTATTATAATCTCATTGTTGCAGCCGTTTATATCCTTTTTCTCAGCCCGAATAGTCCATTTTACGGGTATGCCCTTTTGTACTGTTATGGGTTCATATTTTCCTGGCGACAGTTCCGTAGTAACTATTTGAATCCCGTCTTTCACTACTGCTACGCCGCTTCCCTGAGGGTTTCCGCTTTCACCAAAGGGCAAGGAGGGAAGAGTAAGGCCTGACAATGCCAAACCTCTGTTTGTCATAACAACTCCCAGCACAATCACCAACACAGCACTTACTTTCAGCATCTTGTGAGTGAATTTGCCGCTTAATATTGAGCTTAGTGCGCCTAAGCCGAACATCAAAGGCACAGTACCAATGCTGAACATAAACATGGATAACGCTCCGGAAAGAGCACTTCCCGTACCTAAAGCATAAATCTGCATGGCCTGAAGGGGCCCGCAGGGCATTAAACCGTTGAGAAGCCCAATATAAAAAGGTCCTAACTTGCCTTTGCTGCCGTGTATTTTTTTCCCGAAAATCCTAGGCATCCTGGGATTTAATTTTCTGAGCCATGGGAATATGTTCAGCATATTAAGCCCCATAATCACCATGAACACGCCGGATATGATAGCAACAATTCCCTTGGCAGCACCTGAAAATGTAATACTGGAACCTATTGCTCCTACGATGCCTCCGATTATTGTATAGGATACTACCCTGCCGGAATTATAAAGAAGGCTTGGTTTAAATCTGGAAAACTTGCTGTTATTGTCATTGTCAACCTTATACGAAACACACTGGGACAGATTTATTCCTCCGCACATGGCAACACAGTGCAGTGAAGTTAAAAGTCCCACAAAAAATAGGATTCCATATCCCATTGACTGATTAATTTCGGGTATAAAGTTAAACCCAACTGTGTTGTTAATAACAAGGTATAGAGCAAGCAATATGATTCCTGCACCTAACAGTTGGTTGATTGTCATTTTATTTTCTGCTGATTTTTTGGTTTCTGGTTCTGAAATATCATCAGTGTCAGGTTTATTCTTTACCACATAATCCAGTTTTTCTATGGTCTGAATAATTTGATTCAGCTCTATTACATTTGCATCATAAGTAACATAAACGTTGGAGCTTGTAAAAAGAGCTTTTGCTTCAATTACCCCGTCAAGCTTTTTTAAAGCATTCTCTATTCTCATTTCACAGCTTGTACATGTCATGCCATCTATCTGAAGAACTTTTCGTATCCTTCGCGGTTCCATGCTCAACCTCCCAAAAGGCGCTTAAATCCTACTTTTTAGTGTTGTTCCGGTTTAACTGACAGCAGTCAAGAGTACCTTTTCCAAAGGATTTTTCGTTTTCCTTAGCCAGCTTTTCTAAAAAATTATTTATAGCCTTTTTTATACGTTTCCACATTATCCTTGCCCCCAACTTTCCAGGTCTTTCAAAAAGCTTTAAATTACTTTCATATAAGTTTGTGAAGTTAATTCTAAATCATAGGCTTGACAGGCTACAGGGCATATTTACCTGCCCTGTGCTTTCCAGAACCTATTGATATTTCCTATGGCAAATAGTCTGAATGTTACTGCCCGTTTTAGTCGTACTTTTTACGAGAAAGTACACCACAGCAGCTTCCGTTTCTAAGCGTCAAAAATACAACCGCTCCGGCAATAACCAAATACAGCAGGTTGTCTCTTACAAAATCCACGCTTATCACCCCGTGCAAAAAGTGAACTTCTCCACTATCGTTTTAACATGACTTTATTTTAATAAGAAAATGTGGAGATGTTATGGAGATACAATGACTGATTTGTAAACAATGTGCAGGTAAGATTTACCGCTTTACCCCTTTTAAAAATAAACAAAAGAGGCTGCTTTAATGTAGTAAAGCGCCTCTTTCGGGTTTACAGCGTTGATGTTTACAATGTTATATACCATTAATGGATTCTTTGATATTCTGTCTTAGTAATTTCATAGATTTCATGCAGCATATCCTGCCCGTTATAATGCTTTATATGTTCTCCTGTTTTAGTCATGCCAAGCCTTTTGGCAACATTAATAGATGCAATGTTTTGAGGACGTATATCACATATTACTTTATCAGCATCTAATACATTAAAGGCATAGCCCAGGCAAGCCTTTGCTCCTTCTGTAGCATAACCTTTGCCCCAATGTTCTTTGCAAAGGATATAACCTATTCCCCAGCATTTTTCCCCATTTATTAGCTGGCGCAACAAGCCTATTTGACCCACAGTCTCATTTGTATTTTTATCTATCGCCAGCAAATACCCGATACCATCTTCATGATATCTTTTCAGTTGATTAATTATCCAGTTATTAATTTCTTCATCTGAAAATGCATGCTCCCAGGCATACATCACGTCGATATCTTTTAACATTTTAGCTAGTAGTTCAAAATCATCACGCATTATTTTTCTTAAAATCAGCCTTTTACTTTCAATCATAATTGAGTATCTCCTTAATTATTGTATTCAACATTTTCTTCCTTTAACAAATTTAATTTATTTTCTATATCGCTTATTTGAGTTATAGTACTGCGGATATACCAATAAGCAATCTCAGAGTATCGACCACCTGAAATAAATTCATTGTATAGGGGATAAAATATGATATCCATATACAATTCATCTATGTTATTATCTTGTTTTCTGGATTCACTAATGTACTTCTCAAATTTATCATATGGTACTACTATATTAAACTTTGAAGAATCGGGCTTATCAGATTGTAGACTGCATCCGCTCAAGATTATAATTAGCTGAAGTAAAATAACAAAAACTTTTTTTCTCATTCTCATTAACCTCCGCATTCAATAATCTGGCAAATACTCAGTCTGTAATAATAAATTCGACTTAAAGGTCCAATAAGATTTTTCAAAAATAAACTGTTCACCATTATCTGATAAACCACTGATGTCCCTTTAATCTAGCTTTTAACTTTAATCTTTTTATGAGAATTTAAATCTATAGTAATACCGAGTAAATTTATTAACAGTTATAATGAATTGATCTCCGGTATTGACATTTTTGATAATATAACTAGCACCCATTCGTTCTTCAACAACCCAACCATTCTTAGAAAGTTCTTTAAAATAATCTTCTAAATTTCTAACACAAGAGATATATTGATGACTCCCATCATTAACAGGATATACGTCATTTTCAAATTTTGCAGAGTTGGGAGGCAATGGAATAATATATTTTTCCTCTCCTATATCCATGGTAAGCTCTTTTTCAGGTTTGTATCTGCAATTAAACATTACAGATAATTCGTAAAGGCCAATCTTTTCGCTTTGCAAAATAAATGCGCCAAGCATTTCAAGGCCAAACATCATCCATATCGACACAAAAATCGCTAATATTGTGGAAATTACAATAATCCGTTTCTGTTTTCTCATTTTCCCCAAAACCTTCATAATCAATAAAGTCAATCCCTTAAACCCAAGTATGTAATCTACATGCTCGCTAGGATTTGCATAATTCTGTCTACAATTTTACCAGCTTCCTCTCTGATTTCATTATAATTTAATCGTTCAATTTGTCTTGCTATCCATAGATATTTTAGTAATATTGATCTATTGTTAGAATTAAGATTAATATTAGCGTATAACTTGTCAAAAATTATCTTATAGTTATCCATGACACTTTTTGAATTATTAAGTTCTAGCGCAGGGAATATTCCAAATGAGGATAAAACATATGAGCCGTCGTTGTCTAAATAAAATTCCAAAATACCTTCATTTATCTGTTTAAACTTTTCTTCAATTAATTTAACTAATCTATTTTCTAAAATGATACGTGGATATACAGCGTTAGATTCAGCAATAACAGCTTTATTCCATGCTTCTCCAAAAAAATATTGTTCTTCTCATCTATATACATTGCTCCAGAATCAACGGCTCCCCTAATATAGATACCTTAAAGCAAGCATAAATTGCATTATACATAATCGTCTAATGACAAGATATACACTGGCAAAATCTTTAGGAAAGATAAAAAACATACTGTCAGCTACTTGGAAACTTATTATTTTTGTCCTCTGTTTTAATTTAGAAAAAATAAGTCAATTTTATATTTATTATAATTCAGTTTTTGGGAATTATTGAAATGTTTTCTGACTAGTAGAGATACATTGTTCGGCACTTTGTCTTTGTCCGATTAATGAAAAAGCTATCGATTGTTTTTCTGCGAAAGTTGAACATCATACTAATACTTTAATTTTTTACTTTATACGGTAATAATCATATAATATATAATGTAAATAGAATCTAAAGGTATATTTCCAGTTATAGTTTACTGGAGCATGCTGATACCAGTATGCAATATTTCGAAGGGAGGTAAAGTTTGTGAAAAGAGCAATCATGATTTTAATTATTGCTTTGATGCTTGGACTATGCGCCTCTGCTTCTACACAAACAGTAAAAAGCATAGATGAATTACTTGCACCCTATCAAGCTGTTATCGATAAACTTAATGCTGAACTGGGAGCAACTTTCCATATTCCATATGAAAACCGGGAGAAGGTTTATAATAATATCAAACACAAAACTCCTGATGAATTTGAAGCGTTGCTTCGTCAGGAATATGATGAATTCCTCCGTTATCAACAAAAGGATTTGACTTCTGACCCGTCAGGCAAAACTCAGCCTTATTCAGACAAAGATGCTGATTCTTACATTTATTCAATTGCTATAGAAGAAAAGAGCGGGCTGGACTTCATACCTAACTTTAGCGGTCCTATACCATTTATACTTCTTAATTAACATTTTCCCCGCAAAATCATCGGGTGGCAAGCTGGGAAGTTATTTTCATTTCAGTAAAAGCAAAAAACTTCCGGAATAAAAAATCCCGAAAGCTTTTACTTATTGGAGCCCTCAACCAGAATCGAACTGGTGACCTCATCCTTACCATGGATGCGCTCTGCCGACTGAGCTATGAGGGCATATCTACTTCCCCTGGAGCGGGTGAAGGGAATCGAACCCTCGCAATCAGCTTGGGAAGCTGATGTTCTACCATTGAACTACACCCGCATGCACTTGTCATGCAGCGAGATTTATTTTAACACAAGCTTTTGCGTTTGTCCAGTGTTGGAATTAATTTTCTTTCATATCTTTTATCTGCTTTATTTTAAGGAGCAAGTTATATATTCTCTCAATTCCTATTGCAGCAGGCACTATAAGGATATACTCGGCAGGGTAAACATAGCGTGCCTGAACCTCAACAATTATATAAACTCCTGCCGTAAAAAGCAATATAAGATAATAGACCAGCAAATCCACATTCACTTTGTCCCTAAAGCCTACATAGGCTCCAATAAGGCTTAAGGCAATAAGAATAAACATCTGCATAGAATGATAATCGTCCAATAAATCGGTTACTTTTGAAAATGCAACATCTCTGCCAAAAAGCATGACAGAATCCTTTGACTTTTCAAGATACCTGTATGTCCAGAATAGCGGTGTATCTCCCCAAAGGCAGAACTGCTTATTAATCATAAGCTGAACCCATTTCTTTGGCCCCATTTTAAGGCGTTCCTTAATTAAAGAAAGCTCAAGTTCTTTTCGCTCTTCCCTGCTTAAATCCTGTTGAAATACAAGTTCAGCGTCCTTTTGCGAGTAGGTGCCTTTACTTTCATAGTTCAAGCCCTCAACAAACTTCCACAGCACATTATTATTTCTAAGCCCTGCAGAATTCACCCCGCTCTCTATAACCGCCTTATCCGCAAGAAAATTTGTCCCAAAATAAATTACAAGGAGGACAATATAACTCATGGCTATTTTCCGGCGCTTTTCATTTACAGGCTTAATAAAGCGAATGAGATATGCCACAAGCAAGGATCCTAAAAACAATACTCCTTCGGGCCTTATGATATTGCTTAAGGCAAGGAAAAAGCCGGCAATAACATGGCGTAACATGCCATGCAGTTTAGAATTTTTATCGGTAATAATAAAGAGTCCCAAAAGGGCAAGAAATGTTGACAGATGCTGATTTGAAAGGACTGTAGAAAAAATAAGTGGAAAAATGAGGCCTGCGCATATTAGAGAGCTGAATCTGGCTGTTTTTTCGCTTACATAGTTTTTTGCAAGACAGTATATAAGAATGCATGACATTGAACTGTAAACGGCATTTAAAAGCTTTAATGCCAATAATGCCTTCTCGGCTCCCAAAATTTTTATAACAATCCCCTGATAGATGACAAATCCGGTTTGATAGGCCCACTCATAAAAATAATTATCATTACTAAAGGTGTAATCTCCAGCCGAATAAGTACGAGCCGCATTGAAAAGAACCCTGAAATCAGATTCCGGTGGAGTGTTTATGCACAAAATGCAAGCTACTCTCAATAAAAGTGCAAAGGAAAAGACTAATAAACAGAAGCTGCCGCTTTTAATGTTCAGCTTGAAAGAAAGCAAGCAGCATATTATCGAATAAGCAAGGAATATTGCAAATGGAACGTTGACCCCCGTAATTACGGCAATTATGGCGAATGCAAAGATATAAAAGCCAAGTACCAACTTGCAATGAGTATCTTTGAACATAAGGAAGAAAATCCTTTCTGTCAGATATCATTGCTTATTCTTCCTCATTTTCCTCATATATATAATTCATTTCCTGACGTTCACGAAGAAGTAACAGATTCTCCTGCATTGAGAAGAATACCATTACAAGCTCAAACATTACCCTTAGGACAATTTCCAGTATGATAGTACCAAGTAGCCCTATGAGGAAATTTGCCGCAATCATTGCTATAATTCCAATAATAAACACGGTGATTGTCAGGGCAATGTAAAGTATTTTTGCAAGGCCGCTTGTAAGCATAATCCTGAAATTCAGGATATCATTTAAGTAATCGGAAAAGCTGTCGTACCGTTTTTCCTTTCTGGGAACAAGGAAAAGAAAATATATCCATATCCCAGCAATTACTGAACAGGTCAGAATGTATGGCAGTGAATTGCCCAAGGCTTGTGTTACCTTTTCAGCCATAGAAAAGAAACCTAGTCGTAAAAACCCTTCCATGTGAACCTCCGTCAATGTAAATTATCGTTCATTAGTTTTTCAGCAAGCTTTACAGCAGAGTAAGCATCATTAGAATAATGTGCGCCAAAACTTTCTGCATAGTTTTTATCAAGAACAGCTCCGCCAACCATCATGGAACAATTAAGGCCTTCCTTTCTGACAAGCTCCATTACCTTAGGCATTTCACCCATGGTGGTTGTCATAAGGGCGGACAGGGCTATAATATCGGCTTTATGCTCTTTCGCAGCTTCAATAATCCGGCTTCCTTCCACGTCCTTGCCAAGGTCAATGACATTAAAGCCATAATTCTTTAATAGCATTGCCACTATATTCTTTCCTATATCATGAACATCACCTTTTACGGTGGCAATAACTACTGTGCCCTTGCTTTCGGTGCTTTCTCCGCCATCCTTTATAAGCTCAGGAGTAAGTATTGCCATTGCCTTTTCCATGGCTTCGGCTCCCCGGATGAGCTGTGGTAAGAAATACTTGCCCTTTTCATACAGCTCTCCAACCTTTTGGATTGCCGGAATAAGCTCTCCGTCTATAAGGTCCTTGGCAAGCCTTCCTGAAATAAGCTCCTGGCGCACCAACTCCTCTATATTGTTCCTGTCACCACTTATAATGGCATCATATAAGGATTTTAATCCTTCCTTGGCATTTGACGCATTTTCTTTTGAGACTACCTCTCCAGAATAAAATTCTGTGTAGTTAATTGCACTCCTATCCCTTGCTGAGAGCACATCGGAAGCTCTCACCAAATCCATCATCTGTTTACTGTTGGGATTCATAATGGCTGTGGACAGGCCATTTGCCACTGCCATGGCAAGAAAAGCGGAGTTAACATGCTCTCTTGCAGGAAGGCCAAATGAAACATTTGAAAGACCCATGGTGGTATTGGTCTTAAAGCGTTTATGGCACCAGTTGATAACCTTTAAGGCTTCCAAAGCCGCCTCAGGATTTGACGCAACAGTCATAACAAGACCGTCTACCAGTATGTCTTCCTTTGTAAAGCCCATTTTCCTTGCCTTGCGGTATACGTCCTTAATAATTGCAATTCTCTCTTCCGCTGTCTCGGGAACTCCAGTATCATTTACCGGAAGAAGGACAAACATGGCGCCATACTTCTTTGCAAGGGGCAGGAATTTTTCAAGCTTATCCCTTTCCCCAGATATGGAATTTATAATTGCCCTTCCTGGATAGATTCTGAGAGCTTTCTCAAGAGCTTCGGCATTGGAGGTATCTATTAAAATTGGTGCAGAAACCGCATTGCACACGGCATCAATCATACTTACTAGGACATCTTTTTCGTCTATGCCCGGCACACCTGCATTTATATCCAGTAATTTGGCTCCTGCCTCCACCTGCTCACGGGCAATATCTGAGACATAGTCCATATCACCTTTTAAAAGAGCTTCTTTAAGAGCTTTTTTGCCTGTCGGATTAAGCCTTTCACCTATCACGGCAAAGGGCAGAGACGGATGTATTTCTACAGTCTGACGGTTCGAGCAGGCAAGGCTGTATGGCTTTCTTTCCACCTCTACAGGATAAAGGTTTTTGGTTGCCTCGGCCAGTTTTTCAATGTATTCAGGTGTTGTGCCGCAGCAGCCACCAAGTGCATTGGCTCCCGCTTCAACAAGAGCTTCGGCATAGGAGGCAAAGCTTTCGGCATCCATATCAAAAACTGTTTTGCCTTTTTTAAAACGGGGTTTGCCGGCATTGGGCTTGGCAACCAGCGGAACCTTGGCATAGGGTTTCATTTTTGAGATGATTTCCACCATTTCAACAGGTCCCGAGGAACAGTTGCAGCCAACAGCGTCAGCCCCCAAAGACTGCAAGGTTACAAGGGCGCTTACAGGGTCAGAACCCATTAATGTCCGCATATTGGGTTCATAAGTCATGGTTGCAATGACAGGAAGATCGCATAGTTCTTTTATGGCAATAATGGCGGCTCTGGCTTCCTGAAGGTCCATCATGGTTTCAATGACAAACAGGTCCACTCCGCCGTCAAGCAGGCCCTTTATCTGCTCTTTAAAGCTATTGACCGCTTCTTCAAACTCTATATTTCCGTAAGGGGCAAGAAGACTTCCGCAGGATGAAATATCCCCTGCCACAAGACCCTTCTCCCCGGCAGCCTTTCTTGCTGCCATAGCAAGGGTTTTATTAATTGAATAAGTTTCTTCTGCCAGTCCATATTCTGAAAGCTTTATGGGATTTGCGCCAAAGGTAAAGGAATAAATAATATTGGCTCCGGCTTCAACGTATTTTTTCTGAAGGGATTGAATCAGATCCGTATTTTCACAAGCCCATTTTTCAGGGCAGACTCCGGCCGGCATTCCCATCTTCTGAAGAAGTGTGCCCATGCCGCCGTCCAACAGTACAATTCTGTTATTGAACAGTTTCTTAAATTCCCTCTTTGTCATTTTTCCCTCCAGATTAAAAATAGTTTCTGATACCTGCTATTGCAAAGACTGATTTTTCAGGCAGCAGCAAACATGCATCATTTATTGTTATCCCAAAGGATTGGGCATCAAGAAGCCTGTAAAAATCACGCTGCTGAGTGATATCAAAGTCCCCATATCCGGGACTGAACCGCATTTTGGTCAGAGCCTGCCCCCTTGGCCTTATAATCTGCGCCACATGAGCCATAACCATATCCAGCGCCGAATCGGTTATCTCAGAAGCTGCGGCATCCACTACAACGGCTTCACTGAGCCTTCCCTCGTCCTGTAGCCGGGTAATAAGCTCCATCACTTTTTTACCGCCTGTTGCAAGCATTAAAAGAGCCGTATTGCAGTTTTCCAAAAGCTTTGACAGCTTCTGCCCTTTAAGTACCGTCCCATCCTCTAATATCACCTCTGGAGGCTTTATTTCAACGATATTCATCATCCTGTAGGCAGCGGTAATATCCAGAGTTTTTTTAGTAAGCTCTATAAGCCTTTCTGTCTCCTTGAATGCTTCTGTGGACAGTTCGGCGCTTTTTTTATTGTAGCCAAGCCTTGTATAGATAAGGCTTTTATTATAGTCAGGCTTAAGGTTTTTCATTATTTTAATGCCATACATGGTTAACTCTCTTTCAGGTTCAGGCTATTACGTAATGCTATATCATTTTACCATATTAAAGAAATTCAAATAATAAAGATTTAATTAAATTTTTATAAAAGAATACAGATGTTATAAACTTCTCCAGATACCACAATAGCTGCCCTATACGAAGGCAGCTATTGCAATATTATATGAGAAACCTTAATTCGGCTTAAGCTCAGTCTATGGCTGGAGTTGGATTATAGCCGTTTTTGAATATTTCCTCAAATTCGTCGGCTTCAAGACGTTCTTTATCCAGAAGCGCCTGGGTAATATCTTCAAGCCTTTGTCTGTTCTCAGTAAGGATTTCCTTGGCTTTAGCATAGGCTTCGTCAATAATCTTCTTAACCTCTGCGTCAATCTTTGCGGAAATCTCTTCACTGTAGTTACGGGTATGAGCATAACTCTTTCCTAAGAATACTTCGTCGTTTTCATCGCCGAAGACCAGATTTGAAAGCTCTTCGCTCATACCATACTTGGTAATCATATTGCGGGCAATATTGTTTGCCTGCTTAAGGTCGTTGGCTGCTCCGGTGCTTATTTCACCCAGAACAAGCTCTTCTGCCGCCCTTCCGCCAAGGCTTATAATAATTTGCTCCATAAGCTGGGACTTAGTTACATACTGGCGGTCTTCATCGGGCTTAAAGGAGGTAAATCCTCCGGCACGACCAGAAGGTATTATGGTAACCCTGTCAACCTTGACAGTGGTAGATACCACACGGACTGTAATGGCATGACCAGCCTCGTGGTAAGCGGTAAGCTTCTTTTCCTTGTCGCTTATTACCCTGCTCTTCTTCTCAGGGCCCATCATAACTTTATAGTTAGCTTCCTTGATTTCTGTCATTGAAATATCCTTGCGGTTTTTACGAGCCGCAAGAAGGGCAGCTTCATTGAGCAGGTTCTCAAGGTCGGCTCCGGTAAATCCGGGCGTAGTTTTGGCTATATCCTTAAGATCCACATCAGGAGCCAACGGCTTGTTCTTGGAATGAACCTTAAGTATTTCTTCTCTTCCCTTAATATCGGGATAGCTTACAACTACCTGCCTGTCGAAACGTCCCGGACGCATAAGTGCCGGGTCCAGAATATCGGGACGGTTGGTGGCAGCAAGGATAATAACTCCTTCGTTTACGCCGAATCCGTCCATTTCAACCAGTAGCTGGTTCAAGGTCTGCTCGCGTTCGTCGTGGCCTCCGCCGAGTCCTGCGCCTCTATGGCGGCCTACGGCGTCAATTTCATCTATAAAGATTATACAAGGAGCATTTTTCTTTGCCTGATCAAACAGGTCGCGTACGCGGGATGCACCCACACCTACGAACATCTCCACAAAGTCGGAACCGCTTATGGAGAAGAAAGGTGTTCCCGCTTCCCCTGCAACAGCTTTTGCAAGCAGGGTTTTACCGGTGCCCGGAGGTCCCACAAGCAGGACTCCTTTTGGTATGCGGGCGCCAAGCTCCACATACTTCTTAGGCTCCTTGAGGAATTGAACTATTTCCTCCAGTTCCGCCTTTTCTTCATCAGCACCTGCTACATCGCTGAAACGAACCTTAAGCTTTCCGTCCTCATTGGCAACTCTTGCCCTGCTCTTGCCAAAGGACATGACCCGATTGCCTCCGGCTCCCTGGGACTGCTGTATGAAGAAAATCCAAAAGAAGATAAAGAGAATAACTATACCCAGCATGGGAAGCATTTCAAGCCACCACGGAGGAGTTGAAACCGGTTCAAATTCATAGGAATCGGCGTCTATTTTTCCTTCATCAAAAGCCTTATCCAGAAGGCTTACAAAAGCCTCATGGGACAAAAAGCTCACTGTATAGCGCGTATTAGCCTGAAAGCCACCGGAGGGATTCTTAAGTATTACTTCTGCTTCAAGAGGTCTAATTAAGACATACTCAACATTTCCGGCGTCCAATTCCTTGCGGAACTCCGAATATTTCATATCAGTCGGGTTGCTGATGCCATTGTACATCATTAATATCAGGGCCATTATAACAAATATAATGATGTAAAAGCTCAAGCCCCTAAAATTCTTCAAATAAATTCACCCTCCTAACGAAGGCCAATATAGGTTATATATAAATACACTACGGCCATCTTAAATCATTATATTATCGTAACATACCGGGGGTAAAAAAACAACCTCATATCCACTTCTGGTATATGGCCAATTACCTTAAAATTATTCCTCAATTACGCAAACATCGGGCAGATTGCGGTATTTTTCTGCATAGTCAAGCCCATAGCCGATTACAAACTTATCGGGAATTATTATACCCTGGTAATCGACCTCTAAATTCACTTTTCTTCTTGAAGGCTTGTCCAATATAGTGCAGATTTTTACGCTAGCACAATGCTTTGCCATAAAGAGGTCCTTAAGGTATGTAAGGGTAAGACCGGTGTCAATGAGATCCTCTACAATAAGAACATGCTTTCCTGTAATATCATAATCAATGTCCTTGAGAATCCTTACTACCCCTGATGATACCGTTGAATTGCCATAGCTGCTTACAGATATAAAATCAACACTTAAAGGCAAATCTATTGCACGGCAAAGATCAGCCATGAACATAAATCCGCCCTTCAATACGCCAACAAGAAGCAGGTCTTTTCCCTCGTAATCCTTTGTTATTCTCTTTGCAAGTTCCTCAGTTTTAGCCTTTAGCTCTTCTCTGCTTACCAAAACCTTAATTTTACCTGTCTTTGTAATATCTGTCATCTCGATCTCCTCCATCTTGAAAATAAGTCCATGTTAATACCAATACTGTTTCCGTGTCTTTATCTGCCCGGAAATCCTGGCTGGTTCTCATTCCAACAATCCACACTATCTTGTTGTCCCGGGCAATTAAAGGAATTTCATCCCGTTTTTCTCTGGGAATCTTCTCATCAATAAAAAACTCCTTAAGTCTTTTTTCCCCCCTTGAACCCCGGGGACGAATACGGTCCCCTTCAATACGATTCCTTAAAACAATTCCATTACCAAGTTTATTATAATCAAAAAATTGGACAAAATCTCCCTCTTTGAAAGACTCCGGCGGTCCATAAAGCTTTTTTGCCTCTTTTATGGACATGACACTTGCATTAAGCATGCCATTTGCCTCATTTGCCACCGTAATCCCGTTAAGATTTACCCTGTAGGAATAGGGCGCGGTGCTTTTGTCCATCTTTTTTGAAAATATCAGTTTATCATAGGATATACGTGCTTCAAAACCTTGAGGCAGCTCCGCCTTTTTTCCTGTTTGACCTCTTGTCAATAGAGCCATAAGCTGCTCAATGTGCACGTATTCAAGATTTTTTCGATTATTGTTTATTTTCTCCCACGCAATTCTTATTATCCTTTTTTTTATTGCGTCTGGAAAATCCTTAAGCTTTGTCAAAGACAGCTCTACATTTCCCGAATCATTCAAGACGGCCTTTTTATATGCCTCTTTTGCCGCATTTTCAAGAAATTCCTGCTCTTCACGGGCAATATTGGAAAGTCTTGCAAGCTGGGCAACCGGATTTACCATAAAATTGTCCCTGATAAAAGGGAATAGTTCATTTCGTATCCGGTTTCTGGTATATTCGGATTCCAGATTGGTGCTGTCAATACAGTAGGGTATCCCATTCTCATAAAGATACTTTATAATTTCATCTCTTGAAATATTTAATAGCGGGCGGACAATATTTCCCTGCTTGATGCTCATGCCGCAAAGACCATCAATGCCCGTACCTCTCAGGATATGGTGCATTACCGTTTCTGCCTGGTCCTCCAACTGATGGGCTACTGCAATATAATTGGCACCCTGCTCTTTCAATACCTGGTTAAAAAAGCTATAGCGGGCTATTCGTCCCGCTTCCTCCAGTGATATTTTCTTTTCATTGCTTAAGGCCTTTATATCTGCCCTGAATATTCTTAAGGGTACCTCCCATTTTTGGCAGAGTTCTGTTACAAATTCCTGATCCTTTTCAGCTTCGCTGCCTCTTAGACCATGGTTTACATGTACTGCGGTAATTGAAAGATTGTATTCATCCTTAAGCTCGCATAATACTTTTAAAAGGCACACCGAATCGGCTCCCCCTGACACGCCTGCCACTATGCGGGAGCCTTTTTCAAAAAGATTATATTTTTCAATATCACCTGCAATTGTTTTAACAAGGTCGCCTTTCATAACAGTACCTTATGGAACCATTCCGGGCTCTTCGTACATTCGGTTGCCGAACTTGGTATACTGAGGAATCCATGCCAGTTCCACAACCCCGGTAGGACCGTTTCTGTGCTTGGCAATTATTACTTCAGTTATATTGCGCTTTTCTGAATCCTCGTTGTAATAGTCGTCACGGTACAGGAACATTACCATATCGGCATCCTGCTCTATTGCGCCCGATTCTCTCAAGTCACTCAAAATAGGCCTGTGGTCATTTCTCTGCTCAGGGGCACGGCTGAGCTGTGACAATGCAATAACAGGCACGTTAAGCTCCCTTGCCATAATTTTAAGGGAGCGTGAAATCTCGGAAATTTCCTGCTGTCGGTTATCAGACTTTTTCCTTCCCTCCATAAGCTGGAGATAGTCGATAATAACAAGCCCAAGACCCTTTTCAAGTTTGAGCTTTCTTAGCTTTGACAGCATTTCCATAGAATTTACGCTTGCATTGTCATCTATGTATATTGGAGCTTTGGAAAGAGGGCCAAGTGAAAAGCCGATCTTTTTCCAGTCCTCAGCGTCAAGCTTTCCTGTGCGCATCTTTTCAAGCTCAACCATGGCTTCAAGAGATAATATTCTGTTAACCAGCTGGGTTCTGGACATTTCAAGACTGAAAATAGCCACCGGATACTGCTTTAAAGCAGCATTGACGGCTATATTAAGCACAAAGGAGGTTTTACCCATGGCAGGACGCGCAGCAACCAGAATCAAGTCCGAATTCTGGAAGCCTGATGTTTTTCTGTCCAGATCTATAAAGCCGCTTGGAACGCCTGTTATTTCTCCCTTGTTCTGGCACAGCTCCTCCAATGCGGTAAAGGTCTTGTCCAGAATTGAATTTATAGGTTCAAGGCCTGATTTATTAAGGCCCTGGGATATGTCGAATATGCCCTTTTCTGCTATATTGAGCACATCGGCGCCTTCCATGGTTCCCTGATATCCCAGATCCATTATTTCTCCCGAAACAGCAATAAGCCTTCTTAACAAGGCCTTATCTTCCACAATGGATACATAATGGGCAACATTTGCAGTGGTGGGAACACTGTTGGCAAGATATGCGATATAATCCAGATCCCCTACCTTTTCAAGGGTCCCCCTTTTGGCAAGTACGTCGGATACGGTAACAATATCAACGGGAAGACTTTCTTCATAAAGGGTAAGAATAGCCTCATAAATTTCCTTGTGCTTTTCAAGATAAAAGGCATCCGGCTTTAACCTTCCGCTTACTTCGGACAGGGCGCTGCGATCAATTAATAAAGCTCCCAGAATAGATTGTTCCGCCTCAGTATGGTGCGGCGGAATCCTCTTTAATTCGTCCATTATAACCCCCAAGTTAACTTAAAGAAACAATAAACTATAAATTTTACTGTTCATTCTCTACTTTTACTTTAAGTTTCGCAGCGACACCCGGATAGAGCTTAACATCAACTTCGGTAGTCCCGAGAGTACGGATAGGTTCCGGAAGATTCATGCATTTTTTATCTACTGCAATATTGAATTGTGCCTTTAACTGCTCGGCAATATCCTTGCCTGTAATGGAACCAAAGAGCTTTCCATTGGCACCGGCCTTTGACTTTAATGTTACTGTAAGCTCAGAGAGCCTTGCTGCTAAAGCCTTTGCTTCTGCAAGCTCCACATCTTTTCTGTGTTTTTCTGCATTCTGCTTTGCTTTTGCTTCGTTCAAAGCAGCTGCAGTTGCCTCTATTGCAAGGCCCTTGGGGATAAGAAAGTTTCTGGCATAACCGTCATTTACGTTTACAATCTCGTCTTTCTTTCCAAGGGACTTAACATCCTGCTTTAAAATTACTTTCACAATGCAACCTCCATTTCATCACTTTTTGGGTGATATGCCGGCCATATATGTTATGAAGCATTCCCGGACTGGAAAGCACGAATACGGGACAAGGCTGACAAATCACCAAAATATCTTTCTGTTTCATGATCCTGCAGCATACCAAGACGTATCTTGGATGTAATCTTCTTTTCCAGGGTAAGGTAATCAAGACCTAATCTTCTGGCAAGAAGGTAGCTTATTATAATTGTATCAGATAAAGTATCAAGAGCAACAGGCCTTATATCATCACATGTTTCAGAGGCCATTTCCGAATAGAGATTGGAAATTGCAAGAAGGAGCTGGCTTTTAAGGCTCTCTATCATCCGCATATTTTTAGTGATATCCATACCTTTGAAACTCATATCATCACATCCAACCTAATCATGTGAAATCATTATAGCATTGTGACAATTTAAGTTCCAATTTCCCGTAAAGGCTTTTGATGCGGAGAAATTCAAATACAGCCTATAGATTTAAATCTATAGGCTGTTATTTGTTAGTCAGTTGTATATGGCAATAATGCAATGTGACGGGCTCTCTTGATGGATGTTGTAAGCTGGCGCTGATGCTTTGCGCAGCATCCGGAGATTCTTCTGGGAAGAATCTTTCCCTTTTCAGACAGATACTTTCTTATTTTCTGAACATCCTTGTAATCTATTTCAGCAACCTTATCGACACAGAACTGGCAAATCTTGCGCTTTGCTCTTCTGATGCCGTGGCCTGCCTTGCCCTCGCCACTTTTCTTAGGCGCTCTCTCTTTTTTTGCTTCAGACATTTTACTGAATGCCTCCTTCCAAGACTCTTTCTCGTTTTCTAAGGCATACACGCTCTTTTATTCTCTATCTATATTTCTTTATCCGTCATTTTTTTATTTAGCTAAACTACTATATCATAAAGTTGTTATCCGTGTCAATCCATCAGTACAATACAGCCGTATTTAACAACGTTCCTCGGCAAATCTCTCCTGAACTGTCATGAGTTTTATAGCCTCTTCTTCAGGCAGGGGCCTGCTGAAGAAATATCCCTGGATGCGCTCACAATGCCTTTTAGCAAGATATTTGTACTGATCTTCTGTTTCAACGCCCTCAGCTACAATCGAAAGTCCAAGTTTTCTTCCGATTTCCACAATAGAACCTGTCAACAGGCTCTTTTCCTTCTCTTCCCCGATATTGTCAATAAAGCTCTTGTCTATCTTAAGCGTGTCGAGAGGAAGGCTGGTAAGATAATTCAGTGATGAATAACCCGTTCCAAAGTCGTCAAGAGCAATTCTTACTCCTTTAGACCTGAGTATCATGATGTTGTTAATGGCAAGATCCAAGGACTCCATCATGTCAGTTTCGGTAATCTCAAGCTCAAGGCTTCCGAAGGGAAGATTGTATTCCTCGGCAATCTTAATCACTTTTTCGGCAAAATTGCTCTGGATAAGCTGAACAACCGAAATATTGACCGATATAATCAGGTCAGGATACCCTTGTTCATGAACCTTTTTAATGAACTTGACAGCTTCCTCAAGTATCCAGTCCCCAAGAGGGATAATCATTTTGGATTCCTCTGCAATAGGAATGAACTTGGCTGGCGGAACCATGCCCAAAGCGTCGTTCTTCCAGCGAACCAGCGCTTCAAATCCCACAATGCTTCTGTCAGCGGCTCTGATCTGGGGCTGGTAATAGAGCAGGAACTCTTTGTTTTCAAGAGCTACCTTTAAGCTGTTTCTTAAGTTAAGACGCTCTGTTATGGACTCGTTCATTTCCTTTTCAAAGAACAAATACTTGCACTTCTTTTCCACCGCCCTGTACATTGCAGTATCGGCATTTTTAAGAAGCTCGTCTATATTTTGAGCATCCCTGGGATAAACCGCAATACCAACATTGGCAGTCAGGCTTATATTGTTGTAATTATCAATCTTAAGTATGACTTCCACTTCATTTATAAGGTTCTCTACAAACTCTATAAGTTTCTCATCGGATTCAATGTCAGGGATAAGTACTGCAAACTCATCGCCATTGAGCCTTGCAATATGCATATCATCTCTACATAAAGATGTCAGACGTTTGGATACCTCAATAAGGAGCTTGTCACCAATAACATGACCGTAAGAGTCGTTAATAAGCTTTAAATTATCCAGGTCAATGTAAACAAGCGCTATATTGTTTATTTTGTCCTTTATGGAGTCAAAGTAACTGATAAGGCCTGTATTGTTGGGCAATCCGGTCAGTGTGTCGAAGTAAGCCAATTTGTTGACCTTTTCTTCAATCTCCTTCTTTGCAGTAATATCAGTATTGGCGCCGGCCATTTTAATGAGCTTGCCATCACTGTCCCACAATGCTTTTCCAACCGAATTAATCCATTTTATATTGCCATTTTTGGTTCTTATCCTGTATTCACATTCAAACGAAGAAGTTTTGTTATTGATGTGATTGGTAAATGTGTCTTTTACCATCTGCCTGTCTTCAGGCAAAATAAGCTCAAGCCAGTCTTGCTCTTCCCCGTTCATTTCACCTTTTTCAAGCTCAAATATCTCATACCATTTGTCTGAATAGAAGTAACTGTTGGTTACTCCATCCCATTCCCAGATACCCAGGTTGGATGCTTCCACTACAAGGTTGTACCTTTCATCCTTTTCCTGCAGCATAATCTTTTGTCTTATAAGCTCGTCCAGCTGATCTTTAAGCTCTTCTTCAGATGCAGCCAGTTCCTCATAAACTGCAGAAAGTTCTTCATGTTTTGAAAACAGCTCTATTTCAGAATTGACACGCTCGGTTATGTCAACTCCCATGAGTTCATAAACACGGACAAGATTATTCTGGTTAAAAACATTGAGATTAAATACTATGTATTTGGACTCGTTATTTTTTGTATGTATGCATAACTCGAAGGTATTTTCAATTTTCCCCGTCTTGCTCTCATCTATGATTTTTCTTAGCTTAAGCTGATCTCTATTGCCGAGAAAGTTAAATATATTTAATGTTTTTATAACTTCCTGAGCATCATATTTAAGTGTTTCTTCGGCAATACGGTTAAATTCAAGAATGACTCCATCTTCAAGAAATGAAATCATAATTATTTTGGCCGTGTTAATGGCTTTTTCAAGAATTTGCTTTTCCCGGTTTTCTCTTCTGGCGATAATTACCAGGTAAACAACCACATAAATTAACAGGACCACCAGGCTTACAAGAAGTGCTACAAAGAAAGAAACGATATTATTCGCATTTTGGCTTAAAGCCATCTGCCCAGCCAAATCATACAGTAAAGGTCTTAAAAATATATATAACAGAAAAAATCCAATAAAAAAAAATAAAACCAGCAAGATGTACTTAATATATCCGTTTTCACGTTTCTTTCTGCACTCCATGAGGTCCTCCAATTGCCATGCATATTGGTGAAAATACTTTTTCACGCTGTATTTACCCAAAATTTTTTAATTTAAACAAGATTTTATATTTTTTAAGTAAAAAACTTCTTGAAAATTTGGTGAAGTAAACTTCCACACAAAATAAATCGGCACAAATTCCTGACAGCTCAACCCCTTTTTATCTATTTCTTTACAAAATTCTATGATTTTTTACATTATGCGCGCTGTCACTTGAAAAAAATGTTGGAGCAGCTAAATTCATTGCTGCTCCAACATTTTATCATAAAAAGCTTTATAGGGGGTAATTAATTTTTACCGTCCTCTTCTTTCTTCTCAGCCTTAACTTCCGGTTCCTTTTGGGAAGGTGCGGAAGGCCTTTTGACTTTACTCTTTCTTATGATAATGAGAAGTACAATTGTAATAATTAACAGGAAGATTAGAGATATCCATGAAGCTGCAAGCCAAACCAGGAAGTTCTCAAGATTTCTTCTGAATTCTTTTATTGACATATTGAAAGCATTGGTAATTCTCTCATTCAAGGTCTTAGCCACAGGTTCAGTTTCAGTTGTGTCGTCTACTTCCTGTATGTAAACTGATATACGGCTGTAGGCTATTAATCTGTCATAATTCTTAAGGTTATTCTCAATTTTTTCAATTTCATAGCGAACCTCAGATATCCTGGATTCAAGGGCTATGACATCCTCCAGCTTCGTTGATTTTTCCATAAGCTCCAGGAGGGTTTCTTCCTGTATCTTCAGAGCTTTTACCCTTGCTTCATAATCCATGTATTGATCGGTGATATCAGTTCCCCTGGAATTGGCCTCCAGAACCGTACCAACGCTTCCCATACCATTCATAACATAATTAAACTTCTCAGAAGGAACACGAATTACAAAATTGGCATCCCGTAGTGACCTGGATCTGATGCCTGTTCCCCTTACTGTTCTGGACTCTGCAAAGCCTCCCACATCCTCAATAAGCTGGTCAAGGGCTTTAATTGAAGCATCAAAGTCTTTGGTTTCAATGGAAACATTGCCTTCCATGATGATTTTCCGCTGATCAGTAAGGTTAATACCGGATTTCTGGGTTCCGTCCCCACTTGTAAAAGTAGCCGCCGGTACTTCTGATTCTACTCCTCCAAATCCCAATGACTCAGAAAAAGAAAGTTGCACATCTTTGTTCTGGTTAACGGATACTTGAGGTGCCACTGTCTGGCTGGTACCTTTTTGGCTTGAACTGCCGCATGATGCTGCAAATATGCTAAAGGAAAGTATAAAAGCTATTAGTAATAATGTTCTTCTGGATATAATTGTTGACCGGGCTTTCAGCATTATAATCGACCTCACATTTCCACCAATTGCATTATTTTCATTTTACTTATTAGACGTTGGTCACTTTTTCAAGTTCACTTTTATTCACTTTATATTTAAAGCACTATAAAGGGGGAACTATATTTCATTTTTCATTTAAATATATATATTAATAACATATTATCACAATACATGCAAAAAATAACATGATATTTGCAATAACTTGCCTACTAATATTTAAAATAATTGATAAATATGAACCAACAAAGCCGGCATGGCCAACGCCGTGAGAGTAGACATCATAGAAGTCAATGTCCTAATCAGTAAGACCATAAGATTATAAAAGCAAACCCCTGAAAGCATACACTTTCAGGGGTTTGTTCCTGGCGCGCCCAGCAGAGCTCGAATCCACAACCTTCTGGTCCGTAGCCAGACGCTCTATCCAGTTGAGCTATGGGCGCATGTTTATGCGCTTCTTGAAGAAGCACTAACTATATTAATACAAAACTGAGCAAAAATCAACACCTAATTTAATTCTGGATTAATCCAATAATACCCACATTAGTCTTCTGCCAAAGCTAAAATCTAAAAAGCCTTACCGTACATCTTTAATATGAAAGTATGTGGCGGCTTAAAGGCCTATTTCTTCTTAATATTCAGAACATATCCCACTTGTAGAGGAAATATGCAACAAGGGAAGACAATATAATTGACCCTATAAGTACATACAGCCACATCAATGGATTGCTCTGAAAGGGGATTTGGATGTTCTGGCCAAAAAAGCTGTAAACCATGTTTGGAATAGCCATTACTATGGTCATGGCGGCTAAAAATTTCATAACAACGTTCTGGTTGTTGGAAATAATGGATGCAAAAGCGTCCATCATGCCGCTTAAGATGGAGCTGTATATATTGGCCATTTCAATAGCCTGCTTGTTCTCGATAATGGTATCCTCCAAAATGTCATGGTCCTCTTCATAAAGCTTTATTACCCTTCCGGTTACAAGCCTGTCAAGAACCGTTTCATTTGATTTTAAGGATGTTGTGAAATAAACAAGGCTCTTGCTCAGCTCCATCAGCTTGTAAAGCTCCTTGTTACGCATTGACTTATGAAGGGACTTTTCCAAAAACTCGGTCTTTTTATCAATGTGCTTCAGGTATTTTAAGAAGTCCTTGGCAACATGATAAAGTATTTGGAGAATGAACCTCGTCTTCTTATAGGTATAGAAATCCCTTATCTGCCCATTTCTGAACCTCTCCAAAAGGGAAGTCTGCTTACTGCAGATAGTAATGATGTAATCGTCCCTGACCTGCAACAAACCCATAGGGACGGTCTCATATTTGATAGAGCCGTCATCTTCATAGACATAAGGAATGTCGACGATAATCAGGGTCTGATCCTCGTCAATATCAACACGAGGCTTTTCTTCATCATCAAGGGGGTCTCTTATCATGTTCTGCTCCAGCCCGAGGCTTTTTATAACCATTTCCAATTCCTCTTCGCTGGGAGAAATCATGTTAATCCAGCAGCCTTTTTCTATAGTATCCAGATATAGAAGCTCATTTCTGGACTCGTGTGTCTTCCAAATCTCTATCATGCCATCACTTCTTACATCATTTTTTAGGGGGGTTCATTCAATTATAAGATAGATTTGTAAAGCGCGTCAATAACAATAACCACAAACCTTTCACGTATTTTGCCATAATTTTCTCAGGTTATTTTTAAGCTTTTTAAGGGCCAAATACACCATAACTTATCCCTTAAGAACTGTGCTCTCCTTTTCTTCGAGAAGCTGATTGGTGTAAAGCCTGTAATAATGCCCTCTTTTTCTTATCAGCTCTTTATGGGTTCCCTCTTCAATAATTTTACCTTTATCTATAACCAGAATCCTGTCGGCCGAGCGTATGGTTGAAAGCCTGTGGGCTATAATGAAGCTTGTTCTTCCCTCAAGGGCCTTGTTTAAAGCATCCTGTATAAGGTGCTCTGTCTCTGTGTCTACAGAAGATGTTGCCTCATCCAGAACAAACATGCCCGGATTGGTAAGAATAGCTCTTGCAAAGGAAATAAGCTGCTTCTGACCAGTAGAAAGACGGCTTCCTCTTTCTCCCACCTCGGTATCATAACCATTTTCAAGATTCATTATAAAATCATGGGCATTTACTGTCTTTGCCGCTGCCACTATATCCTCCATAGTAGCATTTTGTCTTCCGTAGGCAATATTCTCCTTTACCGTGCCGCTGAAAAGATGCGGCTCCTGAAGCACATATCCTATATTGGAATACATCCATAAAAGGGGCCTCTCCCTATAGTCCACACCGTCGACAAGAATCTGCCCTTCGGTTGGCTCGTAAAAACGGCATGCCAGATTGACAATGGTAGTTTTGCCCGAGCCTGTCTCCCCCACAAGGGCTATTTTTTCTCCGGCCTTTACAGTAAGGTTGAAATGCTCAAGGATATTTCCCCCTTCCTTATAGCGGAAGGAAACATCCTTAAACTCAATATTCCCTTTAAACTCAGGCCAGGCTTCACGGTTGGACTCAAACATTTCGCCATACATCTCTATAACCTTCTGGCTGTCCTTAATGTCGTTCTCTGTTTCAAGGAGGGTTACCACACGTTCAGCAGATGCCTGGGTGTACTGAAGCTCGGTGAACACTCTTGCGAATTGCTTAACAGGCTCAAAGAATTGAACGGCATAGGATATAAATACGGCCAGTGTTCCGTAGCTAACGTCCCCCATATTTACTTCATGTCCGCCTTTCCAGAGCACCAGGCCTGTTGTAATGCTTCCCAGAAAAAGTATTATTGGGGTGTATATTGATGAAATTGTGGCCGCCCTAATTGAAAAGTCCCTCATCTGCCTTGTTGTCTTTTCAAACTCATTTAGCATATACTCTTCTGCACTTAAGGATTTTATGGTCTTTGCCCCTGTAATGCCTTCATTGAAGGCTGCGGTTATTTGCGAATTATACCTTCTGGTCTTTCTGTAATTATGAAGGATAATTCTTTGGAATATCATGCTGATTACAACAAGCACCGGCACAGTTGCAAGGACCAGCAGGGCATAATTTATGTTAATTATCAGCATGGTTACAGCCATGACAATAATTAAGAATATGGACCAGAAAAAGTCCACCACATGCCAGGACAGAGTAACTCCCAGTCTTTTTATGTCGGATGTGAGCCTTGCCATAATCCAGCCCACAGGAGTTCTGTCATAATAGGCTATGGGAAGCTCCTGAAGCTTCTGAAATGCAGCCTTTCTTATGTCGTATGGAATATTGTGCTCTATTCCTCCGGCATTTTTTATCATCAGCCATACATTAGTTGCCTGGAATATTACAAGCCCTACGGCCAGCGCGCAATAAAGCCAGAAGCCGTCCAATACTCCAGGTCCGGCAAAATTATCTATGGCATACTTGTTAAGTATGGGAAAAACAGCATCTACCAAAGCCAGGAACAACATCTGTATTATAAGGATTATTATCCCCTTTTTATATGGCACCGCAAAAGTTGCAAGCTTCTTTACGGTACTTAAATCAATTGGTTTACTGTATTCGTATTCTTCAAATTGCATAACAATTAACCTTCCTTTTCATAGAAAGTCTTCTTATAGAAGTACTGGCTTAGAAAGGATTCCCCCATTTTATTCATGGTTCTATGTCTTCACCCAGTGAGCTTTGAATCTCCCAAATCTTCCTGTAAAGGCCATTGGAAGCAATCAACTCATCATGGGAGCCTGATTCCACAATTCGGCCTTTATCGAGGACCAGTATTTTGTCGGCCTCAGAGAGAGTAGTAACACGGTGTGAGATAATTATGGTTGTGGTATCTTTTCTTCTCTTTCTTAAGGCCTTTCTTATCTGGGCATCGGTTTCGGTATCCACTGCGCTTAAGGAGTCATCAAAAATAAGTATTGGAACATTTCTGAGTACCGTCCTGGCAATGGCAATTCTCTGTCTTTGTCCTCCTGACAAAGTCACACCTCTTTCACCAACCAGAGTGTCATAGCCTTTTTCAAACTCTAGTATGGCATCGTGAATGGAGGCAGTCTCAGCGGCATTGTGCACATCCTTCTCGGAACTCTTTGACTCACCCAGTTTTATGTTCTCAAATATTGTTCTTGAAAAGAGGAAGGGCTCCTGCAGTACAATGCCGATATTTTTTCTTATCCAGCTCCTGCTTATCTTTTTAAGCTCCACTCCGTCAATGGTTATGCGACCTTTCTGATAGTCATAAAGCCTCAGCAGCAAATGCAGAAGTGAGCTTTTTCCGGAGCCGGTTGTTCCTAAAATAGCAACCGTTTTGCCTTTCTCTATCCTAAAACTGACTCCGTCAAGGACGGGCTTACCTTTTTCATACTCAAAATACACATTGTCAAAAACAATATCCCCGTCAATTTTTACGTCACTTAAGCCATCATTGTAATCCTCAGGCACAGCGTTGAGAATTTCATAGATACGCTCCAGGGATATAAAGGCCTGGCCTAAAAAGCCCATCATCTGCCCAAGACCTCTTAATGGCCATACCAGCATGCCTGTATAGGTGGAAAATGCGATAATGCTTCCTATTGTTATTTGGCCGTTGGCAGCCCATATGGTACCGGCAATTATGACCAGCGCATGCTGCATCATGCAGATAAAATCTGTCCCTGCCCAAAAGTCTGCCATAAGTTTGACGATTTTCAGGTTCAGATTTTTATATTCCAGATTCCTTTTATCAAATTTCTCAATTTCAAAATTCTGTGCCCCAAACGCCTTTACTACACGGGCTCCCGTAAGGTTTTCCTGTAGGGTTGCAGACATTAACCCTTCCGCTTCATCTGTCATTAAGAAAATCTTCATCATGTTAATAAAAAAGCGGATTGTGATAATGAAAACTATCGGTGTAAGCACTATGGATACCAGAGTGTATCTGGCATCCAGGGACAGCATTATTATAATTACAACTATTACCTGCATAACAATGTGAAGAGCCTCAATAAGCTGTCCGCCTATAAAGTTTTGCACAGTCTCAATGTCGGATGTGCATCTCTGTACTATATCTCCGGTTTGAGCCTTTACATGGTAGTCAAAAGGCAGGTGCATTAGATGGTCATAAAGCTTTTCCCTCATTCTTTTTGATGAGTTCTGGGCAGCCGTTGCCGGAAGCTTGCCCTTAAGAAACATAAAAAGGCCCTGGAAAAGCGTTATGCCAACCAACACCACCAGAATGATCCAAAGATTATTTTTGGTAAAACCAATTGCATCCGCCCTTTCTATGAGCTTATTGAGCCCCAGGGGCAGATCAACTGGCAAATCGCCTATAACTGAATCTATTGTCACTTTTATTACAAGGGGTGCAATGGCGCCTGTTATTGCAAGAAAGAGTACTGATAAAATGGCAAAGCAATAAGTAATTCCGCTCCCCTTGAGAAATTGCACCAATAGCCTGAATTTTTTCATATATATTTTCCTCCCAGCAAAAAAAGCATAAAAAACAATGGAACCTTCACTATATATTGACGGCTCAGTGTCAGAATGCTTGTCAAATCAGGCAAATTTTAATTCGGATATTAAAATACTTAAAATGTGAAAATCAAATGTGCCGGATTTGCGAAAATCCGCTAAGACAAGACGACAGCGGCCGCAAAAATGCTATTCATATTTCTTATTTTTGTATTATTGCTTAATAGGTAATCAAACATCCTGCGGCCTCCTTTCATGAAATGAATTTTAAATGCTTTTATTACATATGTGATAATTGCATCCGTAATAAAGCATATATTCAACATATAGAATAATATACCAACAAAAGAGAAAAAACAATTATTTTATTCCATGTAACAAATTTTTAATATTCTCATATATGATATTTTTATGATTTTTGATTATAATAGGGGCTGTCTCAAAATTCTACCGCATTTGACGGGTCTTTTGGACCTGTCTTTTGTGTTTTTAGAGATAAAAACAAGGAGCTATCTCAATGTTATTTTGAGACAGCCCCTTTTTGATTTCCTAAGTTATCATATCACCTGT
>JAAYAD010000063.1 GCA_012719545.1 Clostridiaceae bacterium | reverse complement strand
TCCTTTTAAAATGTGGTGTCGGCAACTTCATTTTACTAGAGATTCCAACTCCATGCTCATTTTATTTACAAAAAATGTTGGAGTACCGAAGCTGTCTTTGTTATTTAGCTTCTGGTAACCCCAACATTTATTATAGAACCGCTCTTTTTAGGGCAGCTTTCTTGTTTTAGTTACTAAGTAGAACGTCTATATGTTTCATTAATAAGTCGATTTCACAAAGCAACATAATTAAACATTTTATAACAAATTTTTTTAAATATTCTTAGGGGGAAAGAAGGAAATGGAATACTTTTGACGAATTTTAACTTTAATTAAATTTTATTATGTTATCATTATAATAGTTATAATTTCCATCGTATGACAAAGCTAAATAGTCTGCTATTAAAGTTGTATTGCTAAGTAATAAAAAGGGTGAAGATTTATGTATAGAGATACAGTATATATAGCAGGTTTACTTCATGATATTGGGAAAGTCGCTGAGAGAACCAAAAATTTTCTGGTAGAAAATAAATTTACACACATCGGAACAGGACATCCAAAATATTCAGCTTATGTAATGGAACAATTAATAAACACTAGTACTTTTTTTTATAAATATAATTACGATTTAATGAATTTAGTCTTGTATCATCATGAACCTCGTAATGACCATGAGAAAATAATCCTGCTTGCAGACAAGTTATCTTCTAAAGAAAGAGAGGAAGGAGAAACAAATGAAAAATATTTTAATGTGCCACTAAGGCCTATTTTTTCAAGATTATTTGAGGGTCATAATGAGAATTTTGGATATGAATTAAATCCTTTGTCTATTTCAACCGGTTTTCCGAAAGAAAATGCCAACGTTACAACTCAGGAATATAGCACGTATTTTGATGCTTTCTATAAAGAGTTAACTGTACTGGAAAATGAAACTCAGCTTTATTATATACTGGAAAAATATCTGTGGTGTGTTCCTGCCCAAACCACCAATTATATACCTGATATTTCACTATTTGATCATTTGAAAACTACAGCAGCCATTGCGTTGTGCCTGTTCGATGAATATCAATGCGGCAGCTTGTCACAGCAGGAACTGACACTGATGGATAATAACACTAACAGCCACTTTATGTTAATCAATGGTGATATTTCAGGAATTCAGGATTTTATTTTTAATATGCCAAGCAAAGGTGCGGCAAAATCTTTGAAAGGCCATTCGGTATACATCGCTCTTGTTACTGATGCAATAACGCGTTATTTGATAAAAGAACTGAGATTAAAAGAAGCAAATGTTCTTTACAACGGTGGTGGGAATTTCTATATTCTTGCTCCAAAATCATGTGAAGAGAAGTTTTTGACTTTAAGGACCAAGATATCCGAAATATTGTTAAAGTCTCACCAGGGAACACTTTACTTAGCACTGGACTATATTTTGCTTTCTCCTTCTGATTTTTCTGCATTTAATGTCCAATGGGAGAGGGTTAAACAAAAAGTAAATGTATATAAGAATAAAAAGTGGTCGGAAATAGGTCTGCAAGAACATTATGCAGATATATTCGGACCAAAAGGAACTGGGGCACAGGAAAATGAGCATTGCAAGCTGTGCGGTACAGAAAAGGGAGAACGCAGAATTGAATATGTTCCAGATAGTGAGAAGAGTTACTGCACTCTTTGCAAAAGTTACATAGATTTGACTGATAAACTAAAGGATGCAGATTATCTTGTTATTAAAGAAGTAATTGCGGATAACGAACATACTGTAAACGAATACATTGATGTATTTCGCGCATTTGGTTTTGACTACAGCTTTATTAATCGAAAGAATGTTAATGAGGACGACTTTAAATCTGCTTTTCTTATAAATGATACCTCCTTTCTGGAATCAGGATGTCAAGGATTTATAATGGGAGCTTATCGGCTTCCTTTTAATGAAAATGGAAAAGGGCAATTAACTTTTAAAGAGATTTCAGAAAAAAGTAAAGGTGATCCCAAAATAGCTCTTCTGAAGCTTGACGTGGACAATCTTGGTAATTTGTTTTTTAAAGGTTTGGGGAAAAATTCCACCATATCACGAGTTACGGCCTTAAGCCGTATGTTAGCCCTATATTTTGAGGGCTATATCAATTACTTAATAGAAAAAAATAACTGGCAGCAATATTTATATGTGGTTTTTTCCGGCGGGGACGATACTTTTATTGTAGGTGCATGGGACAAAGTCCTTGATTTCGTGCAGGAATTTTACAATAAATTCCGCGAGTTTACCTGTTATCATCATAGAATAACTTTTTCGGCAGGAATAGGAGTATTCCGATATGATTTCCCAGTAATAATGTCTTCTCGGCTTGTTGAAGAGGCCTTGGAAAATGCAAAAGGCTATGTGGAAAGTGGAGAAGTTACTCCGTCCAAAAACAAAATCAGCTTGTTCGGAGAAATATTCAACTGGTCTGAATTTGCTGCTGTCCGTGAATTTAAAAGCCTTTTGTGTGAGATAATGAACAAACATTATTCAAAGAAAAATAAAGAATCAGCAGGAAGGTCTTTTCTTTATAAAATCTGGAAATCTACATTAGGATTTAAAAGAATACTGCAGGATTCATTAAATGGAAAAGTAGATAATATTAGATTCTGGCGTCTGGCTTATTATTTAAAGGATATAGCCAGGGATGATTCAGAAAAACTTATAAACAAGTACAAAGAAATAGTTCTAAATAATCTTTTTAGTAAATCAGCAGAAAGGCAAATAAAAAATATTATGGTAGTTCCTGCTGCAGTTAAATGGGCGCAGATGGAAACCAGGAATAAGGAGGAAGATGTATGACAACAAAAAAATGGAACAATCATTTTAGTGGAAATGAACAAACGATAAATAACAAAAATAGCAATAATGTAAAGGAAGATAAACACATTAGTTTTTTTCAGGAAAACGTATTGGATTTAAAAAATGAAAAGTACGATGAGTTTTGTAATAGCGCATTAGAATATGCAGAATGCCTGAAAGAAGGTAATGTAACAACTTCAATGATAAGAAAGATATATTCCCGGGTATTGAATGCTAATACTGTCATGGAAATTAAGCATCTGCGTCCCCATTTTGCTTACACGGCCGGACGATACGAGAAAAATTTTGTATTGAAAAAGTTTATGAACTTGTTGGATTTTTTGGCTAAGAATATGGAAGAGAATAATGAACAGCATTTAGTTAATTTTAAGCAGTTCATGGAAGCCATAGTTGCATATAGAAAATATGTTGGAAAAGACAATTAGGAGGAAAAGATATGAAGCTAATAGCTAAAATGTTTTTGAACGGAAAAATAAGGGCTTTAACTGGTTTGCATATAGGTGGTTCCAAAACAGATGTTGCGATAGGAGATATCGACAATTGTGTTATAAAAACAGCTGAAGGCATACCGTACATACCTGGTTCATCACTCAAAGGAAAAGTGCGCAGTTTACTGGAAAAAAGAGAAGGCAAGGAGCTCTGTAACTGCAGTAGTTGCAATATATGTGTTATTTTCGGCAACATGGCAAACAAAAGATTGGTTGAAACAGGACCTACCCGCCTGATAGTCAGGGATTGCCATATGACAGAAGAAACAAGGCGCAAAATGGAAAACAGGGAAGGCAAGTTCAGAAATCTGGATTTAACATATACAGAGAGCAAATGGGAAAATGTTATTGATAGGATAACTTCCAAAGCAGAACATCCCCGGCAGACTGAAAGAGTACCGCAAGGTGCAGAATTTGAATTCCAGATGATTTTTAATATCATGGAAGAGCAAGATGTAAACAGATTTGAATACTTGTTTTTAGGGCTTAACTTATTGGAGGATGATTATCTTGGTGGAAATGGTTCAAGGGGATATGGGCGCATAGCTTTTGAAGATTTAAAGATTGGTATAAAAACAATAGCTGACTATGAAGGAAGCAATGAAATGCACGTACTTTATACCGGAAGTTTGAAAGATTTCTGTCTAAAGGAGAAGGACAGTTTTATAAAAGAACTTCAGAAAAAACTGGGGGCCGAATAGCTTGATAAATGTTTTTAAATTTTATCCTGAAAACAGGGCAAAGTTTCACTTCGGGGACTATAAAGGAAAACAAAAAGAGATAATTTCGTCTGATCAGCTTTTTTCAGCATTATATAATTGTGCTGTAATGCTCTACGGTTCATCAGATGAAAATCCGGGTACAAAGTTGTTGCTCAATCTTACTTTTTCTTCTCTTTATTTTGGTTTGCAATTCTTTAATATATCAAGTGGAGAGAAGAAAGAGCTTTTTTTCCTTCCACGTCCGTTAGCGCCCATTTATGCAAATACAGATAATAAGGATTTGGTGAACCTTAAAAAATCAAAGAAAATTAAGTATCTGTCTTTGGAAGCCTACAGGCTTCTGTGTAAGTCATGGCAAAGTACAGAAAGATATTTTAATTTTGATCTGTTAGAATTGGAGAGTATTGGAGGCAATTTTGCCTGTACCAAAGATGAGCTACAATCAATTGGACTCGAAAGAGAATGTTTGAACAACATTAAAGTGTTCAATCTGAACACAAAACCCAGGGTGGTTGTCTCAAGATCCAACGATACTTCAGAAAATCTATATTACCAGAATGAGACAGAAGTAACATATCAGAAGGAACGAGACTATTTAATACGTCCGTTCATGTATTTTATTACTAAAGATGGCTCAAATTCAAAGCTGAGGGCAATGGTAAGATTAATGGCTGATGAAGGAGTTGGTGGAAAGCGCAGTCAGGGTATGGGAATTCTAGGCAAGGTAGAAGAGGAAAATTGGCATGATGACATTTTTAATTGGAATGGACAATTTTGTATTGCGCTCTCAAGTGTTTTCCCCACTCTCAATGAAATAGACAGACTGGTCTATTACGAACTTGAGGAAAGAAGAGGTTACATATACTCACAATACGGAAGAGCTATACGGAAAAAAAGAGTGAGATTACTCAAAGAAGGAAGCGTTTTCTCTGATGTTGTCAACGGTCAAATCATTGAAGTTGGGCCGGATGAATTCAAAGAACATGATGTCTATTTAAATGGCAGAGCTTTTCTCATTCCCATCGGGGAGGTTTAAGCATGAAATTTATATTGGAAACTCTTACACCGGTAAGTATAGGTAGCGGAGAAGTTTTATCCCAGTTCACTGATTATGTTTACGACAATGATTATGTTTATTATCTGGACCATGATTTACTAATTAATGAATTGACACAAAAAGAGAATAGCGAAGAACTGTTGGATGAATTCGTAAAAACTGTTTATGACCAGGCGAAATTAAATACAAGAAAACGATTTAATCTTAAGGATTTTCTTATTAAACATGATATTGATTATAAAACTTGCTGTAGCAAAAAGATACCGGTACAAGATGAAATAAAGGAGCAAATTCAGTTACATATAAAAGCAGGAAGTAGGCCTTATATACCTGGAAGCAGCTTAAAAGGGGCAATACGGACAGCTTTGCTTGCTTTTTTATTTGAAAAGCCTGGTGTTGCAAATAATAAGCGTGAATACATAGGTGGAGATATTTTTGGGATGTTCAGCAATGATGTCCTGAAATATCTTTTGGTTTCAGACACTATTTCGCTGCAGAATGATTGCCTGAGAATATCCAAGTTTTACCGGTATAATTTGAAAGACGGTAAAACCAATATTCCAGTGGTAAAAGAAGTTATTAACCGTGGTAGTACATTTAAATTCAGCATCAAAGTAAATGCCAATAAAGGGGAAATTTCAGATAAGTTCAATTTTCTCCAAAAGGATAAAGAAGAACAATTGCTGGGGATCATGAATGAATATAGCAAAAAAAATATAGAAATTCAGCTGCATCTTCTCCAAAAGAATAACACATATGAAACGAATAAAATAAAAGAGCTTTATTCTAACCTTTTAACAATTGTGGAGAAGGCCGAGCCTTACAGAGAAGCCTATATAAGAGTAGGTTCGGGAAAAACGTTTTATGATAACACAGTTGCGCAGAAATTATCAAAGGCTGAATTAACCCAGATAATAAAAAATAATTATAAAAAAGCAGATGCGGGATTTTTTCCCAAAACATTAACTATTATCAAGGATAGCGCTGGTATAGAGGTTCCTGGATGGGTAAGGATTACCAGACTTGATAATTAACAATCACTATATTTGTGAAATTATTGGTCTTCGAAATTATATTAAAATGTATGAGTTAATAAATAAAATTTTACATAGAAAGGATAGAAATATGAGTGTATTCAATAGGTTGATGGAAAAGAGTCAATATTGGAAGAATATGAACAGAAGTAGTGCAGAACAGATAAAAGCATCTGAGGATTATTATAAAAATGAATTGATGCCGGATATTATAGAATACTTCCTTGAAAATAATAAATTTGAAGGCATTTGTGAAAATTTGATCTTAACCCTAGGGAAATCCTATGAACCGCTGGTATTGTCAATATTAATTACTAAGCCTAAACGAGTGAGAATTATACATACAGATGAATCAAAACATCTTCTTGATAATGTTATAGAGATTACCGGACTTAAACCTAGTCAATATTCAACTGCTTTGGTAGATGCAGTAGATTCTATTAAGTTATATCGAACTATAAAAGAGACTTATGAAGAATGGGGCAGACCTGAGAATATTTATGTAGATTTTACAGGCGGAACAAAAGCCATGTCAGGAGCATGTGCTATGGCAGCAGCGTTAATTAATGCTAATCTTATTTATATTGGCGGTAAACAATTGGAACATCTTAAAAAGCCTGACCCGGGAACAGAAAAATTCTATGAAATTGATAATCCGTATAACGTTTTTGGTGATTGGGACAGAGAACAGGCAATCTCTCTGTTTAATAATATGGATTATGTATCTGCTGGCAGAATATTTGAGGAGCTGGATCGAAAAGTTGATACGAAAGAATATCTTTCTTTAAAATGTCTTGCATTAGCATATAGCGCGTGGGATAGCCTTGATATAAATAGTGCAGTAAGCAACTTAACCCGATGTCTTGACGTTGTCGAATGTGGGGATAAAAGTAAGCGCAAATACATTTTGCTCGACCATAAAGAAAAATTGATTAAACAGTTGGAGTTTGTAAGAGTGCTTGAAAAGATATTTTGTAGTTCAAGCAGTAAAAGAAAAAAGGAGATGATTTTTGAAAGTATAGGACATATTATTGCCAATCTATATCAGAATGCGATGAGAAGAGAAAAACAGGAAAAGTATGAGCTGGCTGCCCTACTTTTATACAGAATATTGGAAGCAATTGAGCAAAAGAGACTATGGAATTACGGCATAGATACCTCAAATGCTGATTTTTCAAAAACTGGTATGAGTGAGCCTGATTTATTGCAAAAAGTGAATACAATACATGAGAAAATTAAGTTTCGTAGAATAAACACATTGGAGTTGAAGATAGGTCTGATGGATGGATATATATTACTTGCAGCACTGGAAGATGATATTATAACTAAAAAACCGGGAAAGGAAAAAGATAAATTATGCGAATTAAGCGATAAAGTGAATGCAAGAAACAAAAGTATTTTTGCCCACGGCTTTGAGTTTATTGACAAGGTAAATTATAATAAGTTTAAGAAGATGGTTGAAGAATATATGAATCTACTTTTCGACGTTGAAGGAATAAATTCAAATGAACTCTTTTCTGTATGTGAGTTTATAAAGCTATAAATTTATCAACATTAATAATGCTCTGAATACTTGCCTTAATTTAATTAGCCGGAACTGTAGTTCCAGTCAAGTCCAAATTTGTGTGTAAAATACCTCGGTCATCAAAGCAGTAGCTAATCAAACAATAGTCTAAGCGTTTATGCCGCGAAAGCTGTTGACAATGAGTACATGGCATGTTAGGCTGGTTGGCCGGGCATCACTAC
>JAAYAD010000046.1 GCA_012719545.1 Clostridiaceae bacterium | reverse complement strand
ATTCAGCGTTTTTTCTTCCCTTAAGACCTCAATCACTATTTTTGCTTTTTCTTCCGGTGTAAAATTTCTTCTCTTTTCCATAGTTCCATACTAACTTATTTTGGCCGTTTTGTCTGTCTTAATTTCTGGTATCATTATAAAGATTGTCCGGGCAAATACTTCCCGTGGACAGAATTTTTAAAATTGATTGGAGGTAATAACGTGGCAAAAGTTGATGTAAGTGATACATGGAAAGACAAAGCTGTTGATTTTGTTGTTAGATTTCAGGAATTGACTGGATTAACCGTTGACGGAAAGGCTGGAAATGATACTAATACAAAGCTGGATGAAATCATCAAGAAATATAAGGAACCACCTAAAGAGGACGGAAAAGCAATTAAAGACGCTTGGAATAAGTTTTTAGACACATTGAAATGAAAGGGGAGTTTTTATGAAGGAAAAGCTTGCGAAGCTCATTGACGTAAAAAGCATTGTCACCTTGACAATGACCGGAATACTGGCGGCTTTACTGCTTGGGAAATTTGATCCGCCTAAAGAAATACTGTCGCTTTTCTCTACTGCTTATGGAGCAGTTATTACATACTTTTTTACCAAGAAGCCCAGCAATGAGAACACCCCGCCTTAATGGGCGGGGTTATTTTTTATCGAAATACAAATTATCAGTAAAAACAAAAAAGCCGAGACTGGAAATCCTCCAAAATCGGCTTTTTTTCTTGGTCGGAGTGACTGGACTTGAACCAGCGACCTCTTGCACCCCAAGCAAGATGCCTATTAGCATAAGCACAATTATTATATCCTATATTCGCATTATAGTTATGCGGCCTGAACGCATAATCGTGGGGGAAGTCCGAGGCGAGGAGGCTCTGGACATGCTCCAGGCAATGAATACGGGCCATGACGGCTCCATGTCAACCGGACATGCCAATTCAACTTATGATATGCTGTCCCGTCTTGAAACCATGGTGCTAATGGCAGCGCCCCTTCCACTGGAAGCAATAAAAAAGCAAATTGCATCAGCCCTTGATATAATCATTTTTTTGTCCAGGCTTCGCGACCATTCAAGACGAACCATGGAGATTACAGAGGTAATAGGATATCAAAAGGGTGAAATTGTTTTAAATCCATTGTTTGTTTTTGAAGAAGAGGGAGAGGACGAGAACGGCAGGGTTCTGGGTACCTTGAAAAGAACGGGCAATCCCCTTGTCAATAAATTAAAAGCAAGACTGAGAGGTGTTGATATTGAGTAATAAGGCTTTGCCCGATTACAGTGTCCACATCATGAAGCCCGAAGAATACATATTTGTGCTGCTTCTTTCCATGGGCGCATGCTTTCTTATTGGATTAACTTTCTATGGCAATATTATTTTATCCTTATTTTTTGCACCAATAGGAATACTGTATCTGCCTTTCTATAAAAAAGAGCAGGTCAGAAAAAGGAAAGAAGCTCTTCACATACAGTTTAAAGATGCCCTTTACTTTATTTCGGTTTCCCTGTCGGCAGGAAAATCAATTGAATCGGCTATTGCTGATGCCCATAAAGCTTTATGCGGAATTTATCCAGACAGGGAATGCGACATCATAAAAGAACTTGAAATCATGAATGCGCGGATTATGATGAATGAGCCTGTTGAAAAAGCTTTTGACGATTTGGCCCAAAGATGCGGCATTGAAGATATTAAAAGCTTTGCGGGAGTTCTTATGGTAGCAAAAAGGTCCGGAGCAAATCTCATGGAGGTTATTAAGAATACCTCCACTACCATTTCCGAAAAGATTGAGATGCGCCAGGAGATAGAAAATATAATTTCCGGCAAAAAATTTGAACAAAAGATTTTATGCGTTATGCCCTTTGCCCTTATTCTTTTTTTAAGAAGCACAAGCCCTGATTTTATGGAACCCATTATGACAACGGTTTTTGGGCACATCATTATGACCATAGCCCTGATTATGATTATACTAGGTCTTTTATTAAGCCGCAAAATAACAAATATTGAGGTGTAATGTACATATATGCAGGTAATAAGCATCGTGTTTTTTGCAGGCACAATAATTGTTTTCGCAGTATTTCAGCTGCTTAATGCCCAAAAGTACAAAGAGTTTATTGCGCCCCTTGATAATAAGGAGTATTCATATAAGGCCTTTTTGCCGGGATGCCTGGGAATAGTTGACCTGTTGGGCATTACAGGAGTTGGACGCTATCAGACAAGGCTTAGCCATAAAATATCAATGGTCTATGGAAACAGGTATCTTGCTTATTATACAAAGGTACACTGGGCCTGCAAGGTATTCCACCTGCTTCTTGGCATTATTCTGGGTGCTCTGTACTGCATATTGGGGGAAATTGATTTCATAGGAATTTTAATAATTCCTGCTTTTGGGGTACTTCTTTTTTTTCTTGCCGACAAAGGGCTGGATGACAAGTTCAGGGAACGAAGATTCCAGCTTGAAAGGGATTTTCCGGATTTTTTAAGCAAGCTTGTTCTGCTGGTCAATGCAGGTCTTAATGTACGGCAGGCTATAGAAAGAATTGCAACCGAGACAAACAGCACCTCTCCATTATACATGGAATTGCAAAATGTCATTTCAGACATCAGGGCGGGCATGTCCGAAAGTGAGGCTTACAGTGAGTTTTCTCAAAGGTGTAAACTCAAGCAGATTTCAAACTTTGTAAGCATTCTTCAGCAGAATATCAAGCTCGGTGGAAACCAGATGCTCTTTGAGCTTCGCAGGATGCATACCGAGTGCTGGGAAATGAGGAAAAGCGTTGCCAAGCAACTAGGAGAAAAGGCCTCGTCGAAACTCATGTTTCCTCTCGCACTGATGCTGATAGCAATATTGCTGATATGTGTGGCGCCAGTTGTTATTGAATTAAGGGGTGGCTTCTGATGCAGAACAAAAAGCATTGCAGAGGAAGTTCAACCATTGAAATTGCCATAATAATGCCCATAGTATTTGCCCTTATTCTTGCATCGGTTATGCTTTTTCTGATTCTTTACCAGAAAGCCCTAATTCAGAATGTGGCTGAAAATATGGCTGAAAGCCTTTCAAGGCACTGGAATTATAAATCTCTCACCTTCAAAGAAGAAGTGGAAAACGGAGTCTACACTAAAAATACATACAGTGAAAGGGAAGTTTACTGGGATTTAAAATTCTGGACTTATGGCAGAAAGAAAGCTGATGCAGAAAAATACATAAAAGAAAAAGTGATGTATTTGGGGCCTTTAAAGCCTGCAAGAACAAATGGCAGGCCGGATGGGCATGTGGATGTTTCTGTCAATTATAAGTATGGCCTTATTACAACTGTTACCGTAAATATTGCAGCTCATTATAAAGTACCCGGTTCAGGCCTTCTTAAACTGGCGGGATTGGATGATCTTCTGATAATACGCGGAGAGGCCCAGGCTCAGGTATATAACGCCAAAAACATGATAAACACCACGGATTATGTAATCCAGCTTATCAGAAATACCAAGGCATACGACATGTTTATGGAAAAAATAAAGCCCGTTAAAGATGCCCTCAATAAAATTATTGGCAAATAGGAAGGTTTAAATGTTTCTAAAGAGGTCAAGAGGAAGTATCACTGTATTCATATGCATTGTAATGTCCGTATTGATACCTTTGTGCTGCATTCTTACAGATATAGCACGTTACAGCATGGCAGAGAAGCAGGCGGAGAATGCACTTAGATTATCTGTCGAATCGGTTCTTGCAGCCTATGACCGGCAATTAAAGGAGCAATATGGCTTGTTTGCCCTTTATCCCAGAGAGAAAGAAGCCATTGAAAATGAGATTTATGAGCTCCTCTCCCGAAACCTGAATATCGGCGCCGCCGCAGACGGAGTTTCGGATCTCTATGATTTTAAGATAAGAAATGTTGAGGTAATCACATTCTATAATCTTACAGAACCACAGGTTTTAAAGCAGCAGATAGCGGAATTTATGAAATACCGCGCTCCAATTCAGGCTGTCCAGGAAATTTATGAAAAGCTGAAAATAATGAAGGGGCTTATGAAGGAAGCCGACATGGTGGAGAAAAAGATTGAAGTCGAAAAGCTCATGAACGATATCAGAAGCTCCCTTGTAAACTTATATTTCATGCTGGAAGAACAGCTAATAAAATTTAATGACGGTCCTGTCACCCCCCAAAAAACTATTAAGGATTTGATGTTTGACAAAGTAGACAGCTACTGGGAAAGTGGATGTAAAAATATAGAAAATGCCAATAAAGAGGTAGAACCAATAAAGGAGGCTCAGGACGGCTATATAAAAATTTATCCGGACTATGAAAGGGCAAAAAATGAAAAAGATGCAGCAGTTAAAAGACTTGAATCAATAGAATCCAGTATATCCAGAAAAGAGAATGAGCTTTCAAGGCTTGAAAGTGAGCTCGCGGAAGCCACTGATGAAAACAGGGTAAACTCCCTTCAAAGCAGAATAACAGGTATTGAAAAGGACATAGAAAAGCTTGAGGAAGAATATTCAAAAGCCTATGATGAATATTCGAAGGCATATGACAGATTTTCAGCCCTTGAAGAAGAGATAACAAAATACAAAAATGTTTTGGACCAAAAGCTGCCCCAGGTTATAAATGATCTTAACCAGGCTATAACCAGCAATAAGAATATGGTATCAAGCCTTCAATATCTGTTAAATCATCTTTCCACTCATAAAGAATATCACAAAGAGCTGATTTCAATAATTGACCAACTGGGGCCCAAGCTTACAGAGCTTGATAAAAAAAGCAGCGAAATACTTAAAGAAGCCAACGACAATGACGGCATAGTGGCTGACAAAGTCGGAGGGGAGCTTGATAAACAGCTTCAACTGGTGCAAAAGGAAACCTTTGACGAAATCCGTTCAAAGCTTTCATCCAATGTTGACTGGCTTGATAAATGGATTGAGGCTGTTGCTCTCTGCATAGAAGCTTTTGAAGAATGCGGATCAAATCTTGAAAAAGCCCTGGAGCAGGCTGAAAAAGTACATAGAGAGCCGCAGAAAGGCACACGGTTTGATGGCTTCAAAGAATATACCAGTGTTACGTCAGCCATTGAAACCATGAAAACCAATACTTCCAGCCTGAAAGCATTGAAAGACATGGAAGAGTGGGTTTACAGCATTCCTTCTTTTGAACTTTCCCCCAAGGCCAACAGCAATGAATACAATGCGTTTAAAATATGGTTTAACCAAAAATTCAGCAATATATATGAAGTTGATGAGCCTGCCAAAGAGAATGACAAAAAGCTGAAACAACTGAAGGAGTCAATTAAAGCCTTTACCGAGGATGCGGTAAACAAAAAAGAGGATAATGAGAAATCCGAAAGCAAAAACTTAAATGATATTGAAGATGAAATAAGAAGAAACCTTCCTTCCAGGAATGGCTCGGAAAGCTCGGACTCAGCTATTGAAGACATCAAAAGATTAATAGGCCAATCCCAGGCAAACAGGCCAGTAAATGAGAGCTTCTATAACGGTCAAAATCCATTGGACGGGGCTATTGAAGGAGTAGGCCAAGTAGATGAAAAAGGGAAGAATTTCTTTAGTTTTCAATTTGAACGTATAAAAAGCTTTTTCAACACCATTGGGAATATCCTTGCAAATGGCCTGGAAAGTATGGCCGAAAGCCTTTATATGAACGAGTACATAGTATCGGCCTTTAAATGTGCAACTTCTTTTGACAATAAAATCGAGCATGATATAGGCTGGAACAGGCCCCTTGACAAAACCTACTTTAACAGAGGAGAGGTTGAGTACATAATTTTCGGAAAAGATGATGAGGCAAGCAATATAAATCTTTCAAGACTCAGCGTTTTTGCAATCCGGCTGCCCTTTAATCTCATGCATGTCTATACTGATCCAGATAAAAATGCCGCAGCATTGTCTTTGGCAACTACTATTGCAGGCTGGACCATCTTTGGAGTGCCCGTGGTTCATAATTTTCTGCTTATTTCCTGGGCGGGTCTGGAATCATATGTGGACACAGAGATTCTTTTGAATAACGGCAGAGTACCCCTTATAAAAACATCCCTGTCCTGGATTTTGGGAATAGAAAGTCTGTATAAAAAGCTGAAAGATATCCTTGTAAATGATGTTAAAGAGTATGCTCAGGAGAAATTTGACTCCGCTGTCAATAATGTTTTCTCAACCGTTGAAGAAACAGTGACATCAATTGTGGATACTCAAATTGACAAGCTTTTTGCACCCCTTGAGGCAAAGATATTGGAAGTGGCAGAAAGCATCACTGCTGCAACAGGCAACAGTACAGGAAACACAGAGGATTCAGTATCCCTTAATATAAACGTTGATTTTCTGGCATCCCTTGACTATAGCAGTCTTGAAAGTTTAAAACAAAGCCTTGAATCCAGGCTCAGCCAATATGTAAACAGCACCGTTGAAGAGCTGAAAACATATGGACAGGAAAAATTGGAGCAGTACAAATCGTCACTTAAAGCAAAAGTCAAGTCGGCAATCTTTGGTTCAAGTCATTTTAAGGAGCTTAAAGAGAAAATTTCAAAGGAAGGCAGTAACCTTATAAATAAAGGCATAAACGCTGCGGCTGATGCAATTGACGGCTTATTGGGCAATGCTGAAGGCAGCTTGAGCAACAATATAAAAGGAAAGCTCATTATGATGGATTATGTGGATTATTTAAGGCTTATGCTTTTGGCAGTTCCCGATAAAACCAAGACTGCAAGGATTGCGGATTTAATGCAGCTTAATATGCAGAGCATTACAGGAAACAAAGACATTTCAGTTTCCCAGTATAAAACTTACATCTTTGTCAGAGCAGAGATTGATTTTAATACATGGTTCCTGCCTGAAAAATTATTTAAAAAAGACTCGGGGATGATTCTGGTTGAATGGAGCCAAGGATATTAACAAGGAAAAATACAAAAGAATAAAAGGCAGCAGTACCGTTGAGGCAGCCATAGCCATGCCCATTTTTATCATGGTCATTTTCTCTCTGGCTTTTTTGTTCCGGATTTACTACGCATACAACATGGTACAGATGTCACTTTCAAATGTTGCACGTGGCATTGCAAATATGAGCTATTTTTATCATGTTTCCGGAGCCAAAGACTATGCCGATGAGCTCAATAAAATGGCAGTGGAAGCCAATAACACCCTTGAGGAGCAAAAAAAGACCATAATTAACGCATTTGACGCATTTAATGACTTGGTCAGCAATGCTTCATCCATTGGCACATCTTCTTCGGTTGACACTCTTATTGACAGCATCATTAATGCAAATGATGCTGCCAACGATTTGTCGGGGCTTATTAAAACCGTACTGGATAATCCCAGGGAAGAGCTTAAACTACTTATGACCGTATTCGGGAAAAAGCTTTCCTATGAACTTACAAACAAGGTTGTCTGTCTAATTGCAAGGAATAATCTTGCCATTGAGCTTAAAAAGCTTGTAAAAAGCAATAACAATGATGTAGCTCTGACCCTTGGCATAACAGACGGCATAGCAGGGATGAATTTTGATGAATCCAGTATTTTTGGTGATGGTGAATCACTGGAATTTGTGGTGCGTTACAGTGTGAAGCCTCCTAAAATATTCGGGCTTGCCCCCGAGGTTCAGCTCTGCAACCGTGTAAAGGTCATTGCCTGGACAGGCGGGCGCGGCAACAAGTCCATTAAGGCAGCCGGCGAGAAAAATGATTCACCCGATAAGGCACAGGAAAGCATCTGGAATGATATGGACAAAAACAAAGATTATATGGACAGGGGACTTACCATCGAGAAACTTTATATAGACGAACTTACACAAAAAAATAACAGTAAAGGCGTAAAGACTTTTGAGACATCGAGCAAAACAGGCATGGATGCATTTACATATGATGAGAAAACAGGAATAGCAGAATATTATGATATCTTTACTTTAAACCCCTTCATGAAAACCTACCAGCAGCGACCCGGAGCCATAGCAAGCGAGATAAAAAAGCATGGCAAGAAGCTTTTGGATTGTACCGAGCCTGAATACCTGGAAAATGTCAATGTTTCTTCTGTAAAAAGGATTGTGGTGTTTGTGGTTCCTGAAAACTCGGATCAAATGGTAGATGAGGCATATGCAAAAGCCAAAAAGGAGCTTGAACCATATGACATTGAGGTTGTGCTTATAAAAGGATATGGCCAATATACTCCGAAAGAAAATGAAAATCAGGATGAAGCGGCTTAGTTTTAAAGCCTTTTAATAAACATAAGGAGGAAAAATTATGCAAAGTGGGGTTAAGTTTCCGGAACCTAATTTTAAGTCGGTGTCGGGAAGAAATTTACTTATATATACTTTTTTAAAGGATGAGGCAATTGATTACCAGCTTGAAATGCTTGCCAACAACCATGTGCCAGGGCTTTTAAAAAGCGAGGTTTTAAGAATTGACGGCCAAATAAGGCTTTCATATGACATAACTTCCCTGATACCCTTGAAAAAGCTGTTTGAAAGGTGTGAGCTTGGAAAGAAGGATTTTATTTTCATTATTAAACAGATAATTTCCCTTCTGGAAGGACTGGATACATATCTTTTAGATTGCGGCGGTGTGGTTTTTGATATCGGCAGTATATATGCAAATCCCCAGAATATGAAACTTGAATTTTCTTACTTACCCATTAAAGGAATAGGGGACGACCTGGAGCCTTTAAGGAACATGCTGACGGAGAGCATTATGCATAATATCAGGTTTAAGCAGGAGGGCTCGGATAATTATGTGTTAAAAATATTTGAGCTTCTTAAAAGTCCCAAGTTTGACCTGGCATTATTAAAATCGTATGTAAGTGAAATGGAGATTAATATTCAGACGTTCATACCTGAAAAGCAATCCGTAAATCCGCCGGCGGCAGAGAAAACAGTTGAAACACCTAAGACATCTCAAATACCGGCCTATACCTCTGTCAACAATCCAAGGGAAGAGAAAAGGGAAGTGGTCAAGATATCATATCCTGCCAAATCCTATATGGTTCTCGGCGGATATGTGTCTCTTCTGATATTACTTATTATTGCATTGTTCATAACAGGGACTTTATCACCGGAAAATCCCGACTTTTTATTGTCCCTTTTCGGATTTTTGCTGATTTTTGGGGCTTTGGGCTACCTTGTTTATTCAAAATTCTTTACGCCTGATAAACGCATAGAGATAAAAAAAGAAGAAGTTATTGCTCCCAAATTTACCCAGCAGGAAATAAAAAAGCCTTCCATTGCAGTTCCTGCCCATGATGTTAAAGACAATAATCAGGAATCAATTAAGCAAAGTTTTAATACAAAGGGTATACAATACGTTAATAAAAACATCAGCATGCCACGCATAAATATTGCATCAGCCCATAATGAGGCTGCTTCTGCAAGGCAGATTTCATATGATACACCTTTAAGCCAAAGAAGCTTCTCCACTGAAAGAAATTATCCAAATAAGCCGCAGCCAGGTACGGTATTAAGCTTTCCGGGCAGGGATATTAGCCAGGATCATACCGTTATCCTTGACGCAGGTTCCATGAATTATCCCCGCCTTAAGGGAAGAAGCGGAAACGAAACGATACTCATAAACAAATTTCCGTTTATGATTGGGCGCCTTGAGGAACAGGTGGATTATTGCCTTAAGAATCCTGCCGTTGGAAAGCTTCACGCAGAAATAGTAAGGGATGCTGAGGGATATTCCATTATGGATATGAATTCACGCAACGGCACCATGATTAACGGCGAGAAGCTTGAACCCAGCAAAAGCTACAGGCTTAATAACGGAGACTGTATAACCATTGCCAATGAAGAATTTGTGTTTATTGAGGGCAGGGTTAATTAAATATTTATTTGCGTGAGTGTAAAAGATATGCATTTGGCAAATGGTTTAACAAAAATATTATAAGAAAGGATGTAGGAGTGGGGCATAAGCAATAGTGGTCATTTCATTTTAATTCTGGTATTATAATGAAAGTGAATATTTTTGACTATAATTGACATTAGTTGTTACATGCTTGTATGAGGTATGTGAAAGAAATGCTGTTTAGTAAAAATAAAAAGATAGATATGACAAATATACCGCAGCATATAGCCATAATTATGGACGGAAACGGCCGCTGGGCAAAAAAAAGGGGCCTTTCCAGAAGCTTTGGCCACAGGGAAGGCTCAAAAACCCTGCGCAAAATAGTTGAGGCCTGCTATGAGCTGGGAGTTAAGTATTTAACAGTATATGCTTTTTCTACAGAAAACTGGTCAAGACCTAAAGAAGAAGTAGACGAGCTTATGAAGCTCCTTTTGGAATATCTTCGCAATGCTGAGAAAGAGATTAAAGGGAAAAACGTAAGAATTAGAGTCATTGGAGACAGGAAGGGGCTGCCTGAAGAAATAAGGACGGAAATAGACCGGGTTGAAAAAAATACGCAGCATATTTCCGGCCTTGATTTTATAATTGCTCTTAATTATGGCGGCAGACAGGAAATCACAGCCGCAGTAACAAGACTTATAGAGGACGTAAAAGCCGGTAAGGTCAGTGAAATAAATGAGGCAGAGATAGCCAAAAGGCTCTATACCCATGATATCCCTGATCCTGACCTGTTAATCCGGACCAGCGGAGAAATAAGACTCAGCAATTTTCTTATCTGGCAGAGCAGCTATTCTGAATTGTTCTTCTGCGACGTACTCTGGCCTGATTTTACCAAGAAACATCTTATTGAGGCTATTATGTCTTATCAGGGAAGACAAAGGCGATTCGGAGGTTTAAAATGCTGATAAGAACAATAAGCGGGCTAATAGGATTTATTATCCTGGCCCTTATTCTCATGCTTCCGCCTTATGCTGTTGCCATTACAGTGCTTGCGGCAAGCATTATAGGCCTTTTTGAGTATGCAAGAGCTGTTAAAAACAAGGAAATAAATGTGGACCTTTTGGTCAGCATCGTTGCGGCAGTAATTATTATCGGCAAGGCTTACGGCTCCACACTGCCAATTCATTTGTTTCCAAGGCTATCGGATATTTTTGCTGAAGTTTTTTCGTCCAAATATTTAAATGCATCCCTGTATGTTGTAATTGTCTACCTGTTTTGCAGGATTATTTTTGAAAACGGCCGCTTCTGCCTTAAGGATGCGGCTTATACACTGCTTGGGATATTGTATATTCCATTCCTTCTGGCTTTTGCGGTTTCAATACGAAACCTGGAGCGTGGGCTGGAATTTATATGGCTGGTTGTAATCGGTTCAATGATAACTGATGTGTTTGCATATTTTACAGGCGTGACCGTTGGCAAAACCAAGATTATTCCTCATATCAGCCCTAAGAAAACCGTAGAAGGCTCCATAGGCGGGGCGCTGGGGTGCATGCTGGTTATGATTGCTTTTGGAGCTTTCGTAATCAACAGACCGGGTGTGGAGTACATACCCATTTACCATTTTGCTATTTTGGGCCTGCTCTGCGGTGTTGTATCCCAGCTTGGGGACTGGGCGGCATCTTCTATTAAAAGAAGTGTTGAAATTAAGGACTTTGGAAAGCTCATCCCCGGTCACGGCGGAATTATGGACAGGGTGGACAGTATCCTTTTTGTAGCTCCATTGGTTTATATTTATTCCAGCATTTTTATGTGGTAGTTTAGGTAGGAGGATTGACTAAAGAAATGGTAAAAGGGCTTTCTATACTGGGATCTACAGGCTCCATCGGCGTACAGGCCCTTGAAGTATGCGAGAACCTTAATATAAATGTGGTATCTATAGCTGCCAACTCAAACGTAAAGCTTATGGAAGAACAGATACGCCGTTTCAGGCCGAAGGTGGCATCTCTTTTTGACGAAAAAGCGGCTTGTGAATTGGAAATTCTGGTTGGTGACACTGATACAAAGGTTTTAAAAGGCTTGTCAGGAGTTTTGGAAGCAGTTACCCATCCTGATGCCGACACGGTTCTTACCTCGGTTGTAGGCATAGCAGGCCTCATTCCAACAATGGCCGCAATTGAAGCGGGCAAGAATATAGCTCTTTCAAACAAGGAAACTCTGGTTACCTCAGGGGAACTGGTAATGGAGGCAGCAAGGAAAAAAGGTATCTCCATTTTCCCTGTTGACAGCGAGCATTCGGCAATCTTTCAGTGCCTTGCAGGCAACAGAGAGAAGGATGTTTCAAGATTAATACTTACTGCTTCAGGAGGACCTTTCAGGGGATACACCAAAGAACAGCTTGAAAAAGTTACGGTTGATCAGGCTCTAAAGCATCCCAACTGGTCCATGGGCTCCAAAATAACCATTGATTCAGCCACCCTTATGAATAAGGGACTTGAAGTAATAGAAGCCATGTGGCTTTTTAATATGCCTGTTTCAAAAATAGACGTAATTGTGCATCCTCAGAGCATAATCCACTCCATGGTTGAATATACAGACGGTTCTGTTATGGCTCAGCTGGGAGCGCCGGATATGCGTGTTCCCATTCAGCTTGCCCTTACCTGGCCGGAGCGAATGGCCAATCCTTTTAAAAAGCTGGATTTCAGTAATTTGAGCGCTCTTACCTTTGAAAAGCCTGATATGAACAGTTTCAGAGCATTGGAACTGGCATATAAGGCGGCAATAATCGGGGGAACAATGCCCTGTGCCATGAACGCTGCCAATGAGGTGGCAGTTGACCTTTTCCTTAAAGGCAAAATTACTTTTCTTCAGATTACAGAGCTAATCGAACGGGTTATGGACGCACATTCTGTGAATAGTCAGCCTGTACTCAACGATATAATAGATACTGACCGGGAAGCAAGGGAAATAGCCCGGGACATAGTGAACGGGGGTATATAGATGAGCATATTGGTTGCATTGATTGCATTAAGCCTTCTGATTATTATACATGAGCTTGGACATTTCCTGGCGGCAAAAGCCGTTGGCATAAAAGTACTTGAATTTTCATTGTTTATGGGACCAAAGCTTTTTTCCTTTAAAAAAGGTGAGACAGAATATTCTTTAAGGCTTATTCCCATGGGCGGTTTTGTAAAAATGGAAGGTGAGGATGAGGAATCCGACGATGCCAGAGCATTTTCAAACCAGCCAGTTTGGAAAAGAGCAGTAGCCGTAAGTGCCGGCCCTATACTTAATATAGTTTTTGCTTTTATTTTGGCAGTAATTGTAATTTCGCAGTCTGGATTCACAACAAATACCATAACCCAATTAACCGACAATTCTCCATTAAAGGAGATAGGAGCTGAAGTGGGAGATAAGCTTATATCCTATGGGGGAAAGAGAATTTTTGATCCTTCCCTGGATATAGTTACATTCCTGTACGGTGAGGACGGCCGTGCGAAAAAAATTACTTACTTTGATGTAAGTGAGAACCGCAAAGTAACAAAGACTGCAGCTCCAGGAAAAACCGCAGTACGTTACAGGCTTGGCTTTACCGCAAAGCTTATTGATAATGAGGGCTCCAACATAATAGAAATGATAGAGGTTGACTCTCCGCTGGAAAAGGCAGGAATAAAGCGCGGAGACAAAATAATCAGGCTTGATGATACCGAAGTTAACAGCACCAACGATATTATTAATTATTTAAACAACGAAAGACAGGATAAATCTGCTCCTCTTACCGTTACTGTTGAAAGGGACGGAAAAATTCTTACCTTTGAGAATATTGTACCTTTCTCTGATTTCAGCTATACATTGGGTGTAGGTCTTGAATACAGGAAAGGAAATGCTTTTGAGGTAATAGGAGCATCGTTCAGATACAGTGTTTCAACCATAAGAAACGTACTTATATCTCTGGGATGGCTCATAGACGGTACAGTATCTTTTAAAGAACTGTCAGGGCCCGTAGGAATTATAGGCTCTGTAGGAAGCGTGGTTGAATCCCAGCAGCCTGTAAACGTAATAATCATTAACCTGATGTACTTATGTGCCTTCATAAGCATAAACCTTGGTGTTATGAACCTTCTTCCCATTCCTGCCCTGGATGGAAGCCACCTTCTTATCCTTCTCATTGAGAAAGTAAGAGGAAAGCCGCTGCCCCAGGAAAAGGTCGGGCTGATTTCCATGATAGGTTTTGTGCTTTTGATATTCCTTCTCATTGGCACCCTTATTAACGATATTCCAAGATTCCTTCTATAAGGATTGCATGAGTATTCATGCTATAATGTTTACATCAGAACTTTTTAAGACACATGAGCCGGAGCAGTTTATAAAGCTGCCCGGCTTTAATACAGGAGAAATAATTATGATGACGACGCGAAACAATACAAGAAAGCTCAAAATAGGCAATATATACATAGGCGGCGGTTCTCCCGTTGCAATCCAGTCCATGACCAATACAAAAACCAGCGATGTAGAAGCTACAGTCAGGCAAATCCATGCTCTGACAGAAGCAGGCTGCGATATTGTAAGAGTTGCCGTGCCGGATGAAGCGGCCGCACAGGCAATTTCAGAAATCAAGAGGCAGATTACAATTCCATTGGTTGCCGACATACATTTTGACTACAGGCTTGCCCTTAAAGCTATGGAAAACGGCGCCGACAAAATCCGCATAAATCCTGGCAATATAGGGTCGAGAGAACGGGTTGAACAGGTTGTTGACATGGCAAAGGAAAGAGGAATTCCAATAAGGATAGGCGTTAACAGCGGTTCCCTTGAAAAGGAAATCCTCAATAAATACGGACGTGTCACCGCCCAAGCTCTTGTAGAAAGCGCCATGGGCCATGTCAGGATACTTGAAGATCTCAATTTTTATGATATCGTAATTTCCATAAAGTCATCGGATGTGGTAACGGCTTTTGAAGCATATACTTTACTTTCCCAAAAGACTGACTATCCTCTTCACATAGGCATTACCGAGGCCGGCACCGTGTACAGGGGAACTATAAAATCGGCGGTAGGTATAGGAGCCATTCTCCTTTCTGGCATTGGAGATACAATCCGGGTATCCCTTACAGGAGATCCGGTGGAGGAGATAAAAGCCGCCAAGGAAATATTAAGGGCATGCGGTCTTTACAATAAGGGCGTTGTGTTTGTTTCCTGCCCAACCTGCGGAAGAACCCAGATTGACCTTATTTCCATAGCAGAAAAGGTTGAAAAAGAGCTTGAAAACATTGATAAGCCCATTAAAGTGGCTGTTATGGGCTGCGTGGTAAATGGGCCGGGAGAAGCCCGTGAGGCAGACATAGGTATTGCCGGAGGAAAGGATTCCGCCGTTTTGTTTAAAAAAGGCCAAATTATCAGGAAAGTTCCTGAAAATCAAATTATAGAGGCATTGCTGGAAGAGATTAAAGGGATGTAATGCCGTTCATTCTCATGAAATGATCCAGTTGTATCAGCCAACCATACAATTGTGAACGGGATGTATATCTTTTGCTGATTTCAGGCTGCTGTTTTATCATGCTTTCAAGAGTCTTAAGATTCAACAGGTTCTTTACAGGAGAACCCGGATCCAGGACAATTTCTGAAAGCATGTATTTTATTCTGGCATCATAGTCAGGGTCATGGGGACGAGGATAGGGATTCTTCTTTCTTTCAAGTATATCAGGGGGCAAAAGCCCTCGCATGGCCTCCCTTAAGAGTCCTCTGTCCTTATTGTTGAGCCTTCTTAACTCATGAGGTATGTTCCAGAAATATTCAATAAGTTCAACGTCACAAAAAGGTACTCTTATTTCAAGCCCAAAGGCCATGCCTATACGGTCAAGCCTTTCTAAGATACATGGAAGATTCCAATAGAGGCTGAACCATTGGGCTTCATGCTCTTTTTCAAGTTTTTCCGAGCCCTCCGAGAATTTAAGATATTCGGAAAGAGCTTCCTCGTAACATTTTTCAATAAATTCATAGGGTTTAATCAAATTTATAAGTTCATTCTTGAAAACAGATATTTTTTCAGCCAGGTTGGAAGACCATGGAAGCCTTTTCTTTCCCGAAGCAAAATGCTCCAGTGCCCTTGTATTGGCACCGAATACTTCATCGGAGCAGTCTCCCGAAAGGACAATGCTGTAATCTTTTTTTATCTCCCGACACAAAAGAAGGAGGGAAGCATCATAATCGGGCATGCCGGGAAAGCCCCTTGCCTCAACTGCGTCAATTATGGCCCCTGCCAGATCTCTTGAGGACAGCACGATATAATGGTGCCTTGTTCCTGCTCTTCTGCATACCCATCTTACCCATGGCGTGTCGGGATCTCCATTTGCCCCGCCATATCTTATATAATTGCTGCTTTTTTCAAAATTAACTGACCAGGTATTGTACACATTACTGCCGGAATTGTCTTTGCATCCCGATACGACGGAGGTTATGATGCTTGAATAAAGGCCGCCGGAAAGAAGGCCGCAAATGGGAGCATCAGAATCTATCTGTCTTTTCACGGCTCCTGTAACAAGTTCCTTTACGGTTTCAAGAGTTTTGTCCAAATCATCTTCATGGGGCTTATTTTCAATTTTCCAATATCGAACCTTTTTAACTCCCTGCAATGAATATTTTAGATAATATCCTGGAATTACCTGATGCACCCCCTTAAACAAGGTGCTGCCGGGCGTATAGCGGGGGCTTAGGCAAATAAGCTCCGATAAGCCCTCAATATCCATATTGGGTTCATAAAGCGGATTTGACAAAATACCGCCAATTTCAGAGGAAAACATAAGGATATTATCCTTAAAAGCATAGAACAGGGGCCTCATGCCAAGCTGATCCCTGGCGAGGATAAGCGTCTTTTCGTTTTCTATCCAAAGGGCGAATGCAAAGATACCGTTTAATTTCTTTATAAAATCTTCCTTCCATTTATGGTAAGCATGAATTATAAACTCGTTGCACGATGCGCCGGAGCAGTCAATCCCTGAGCTTTCAAGTTCTGAGCGAAGGTAATTGTGGTTGTAAATAACACCGTCCATTGCAAGGACATAGCTTTCCCCGTTTATGTCAAGCTCCGTTATCGATGGCGTGCGGAAGGCAGGACTGACTTGTCCGACACGCTGCAAGAAAGCCGCGTTGGCAGATATAAAATGTCCGGCGCCCCACTGGCCTCTTTTTCTTATGGCGTCAGACATTGCGCATATGTTTATGCATTTATGCAAAATATCCTCGTTAGGGTTAACCATGCCCGCTATTCCTGACATATGACCACTCCGGCAGATAAGTACACTTTATTCTATTCCTCGGACTTAATCAGTGTTACGGGAAATTGCACCTAGTAAAATTGGCTTAAATAAAGACTTTTAAGGAATGTGACAAAATTTTTTTCGGGCTATAACGCTATTTGACATAAAACGAATGGCAGGGCTTTTATAATTCTTTATAAACCCGTGGAGAAACCTGAAAAACATATCATAAAACATAAAATTTCTCCATATATGTTTAATTGGAACTTAAAGTAAAGGGAGATACAGGGTGGTTATATACGCGGATCTGTTGTTTACAGAGAACTTATTGGCCAACTGTCTGATATTAAAGCTTGCAAGCATTATATCAGGATGCGCCATGAAGATTGGAAGAGCTGTTCTGGCCGCCTCTCTGGGAGCATTATATGCGGTCCTGGCAACAACCTTCCCTAAATTTACCTTGTTAAATTCTCCGTTTACTAAAATAGCCGTTTCAGCCCTTATGATACTTATTGCTTTCAGAATAAGGAGTATTAAGGAATTTTTCAAACGCTGGGGAATGATGCTTCTGACGGCATTTTTGCTGGCAGGCTGTACATATGCTCTATCTAATATTGTTGAAGGCGGTGTAATTACCTACGGCGGCTTTATGTATGTAAGCCCCCAGGGAACATTAAAGGCCTTTTTGGTCTCGGTTGCACTATGCGTTGTGCTGGTAAGGCCAATAGGCAGAATCCTGTCAGGTAAAGTTCTGCGTGACGGTTCCATTGTTCCGGTTATGCTAAAGCTCGGAGATAAATCCGTGAGATTCAATGCCCTTGTGGATACCGGAAATTCATTGATAGACCCCATCACCGGCTATCCTGTCATGGTGGTGGAAGCAGAATCAGTAAAACCCATCCTCCCACAGGAGGTATATGATTTAGTTGTATCTAATAATATAGGAATATGCACAAATTTTGGAAGAGAAAACAATCCGTGGTTCACGCGTATCCACCTTATTCCCTTTAAGTCCATTGGAAGGGAGAATGGGATTCTTACGGGTTTCAGGCCTGACAATATCCGCATTTGTCAGGAGGGGGTATTTAAGGAGGTTAATGATGTAATCGTTGGTGTCTGCGGAACAAAGCTTTCCAATAATGCAAAATATTCAGCCCTGCTCGGACCTGCCATGCTGTCAAAAATATAGCATTTTAAGGCTTCCGGGCCGGCAAATAAGAGAAAGGTGAGTAGATGATGTTTAAAAAAGTATTTGGATTCATTATTACTCTTATGAAAAATCCGGAGGGGGCAAGTGAGATTTATTACATAGGAGGCAATGATATATTGCCGCCGCCCCTGCAGGCTGATGAGGAACAGGCTCTTTTGGACAGCCTGGAAAACGGGGATTTGTCAGTTAAGAGGGTTCTGATTGAAAGGAACCTGCGGCTTGTGGTCTACATAGCGCGCAAGTTTGAGAATACAGGCGTTGATATTGAGGACCTTACCTCAATTGGCACCATAGGCCTTATCAAGGCCATAAACACCTATAACCCCGGAAGGAATATCAAGCTTGCAACCTATGCGTCAAGATGCATAGAAAATGAAATCCTTATGTACTTAAGAAAGAACAGCCGCGCCCGCACCGAAGTTTCCTTTGAAGAACCCCTCAATGTTGACTGGGATGGAAACGAGCTCTTGCTGTCGGATATATTGGGTACCGACAGTGACATAATACAGAGAAATCTTGAAGAAGAGACGGACAAAAAGCTCCTTGTAAGCGCTATGAACAAACTGTCCGGAAGAGAAAAACGCATTATGGAGCTCCGCTTCGGACTTAATAATCACTTGGAAAAGACGCAGAAAGAAGTTGCCGATATGCTTGGAATTTCCCAGTCGTATATTTCCCGACTTGAAAAACGCATCTTAAGCCGCTTGAAAAGAGAAATATGCCGGATGCTGTGAATTTTCCATAAAATACCTTGAGGCGCGCAGACTGCGCCAATTGTTTTAAAGGCCGCTTGTCAAGGCCTTTTTAAAATATTTTCAAAGGAAAAAACAGAATAAAATACACCTCTCAAGCTCAGAATGATACTGACAAGAAATCATGGGCAAAGAGAGGTGTGTTGATTTTATGAACAAGGTTGAAATTTGCGGTGTCAATACATCACGGCTTCCACTGCTTTCCAGCAGTAAAATGGATGAGCTTTTCAAGAAGATCAAGGCTGGGGACAAGAAGGCAAGAGAAGAGTTCATCCAGGGAAACTTAAGATTGGTTCTTAGTGTAATACAAAGGTTTGGAAACAGGGGCGAGAATGCCGACGACCTTTTTCAGGTTGGCTGTATTGGCTTAATTAAGGCAATTGACAACTTTGATATTACACAGAACGTTAAGTTTTCCACTTATGCCGTTCCCATGATAATAGGTGAAATAAGAAGATACTTAAGAGACAATAATCCCATCAGGGTTTCAAGATCCCTGAAGGATACAGCATATAAAGCTTTGCAGGCAAGAGACAGGCTTGTGGGTAAAGAAGCAAGAGAGCCCAATATCAATGATATAGCCAATGAGCTGGGCATGGCCAAGGAAGACGTTGTTATGGCTCTGGACGCTATTCAGGAACCAATATCATTATTTGAGTCTGTATATCACGATGGCGGTGATGCCATTTATGTCATGGACCAGGTCAAGGATGAAAAAAACAGCGATGAAAAATGGCTTGAAAGCATATCCATAAGCGAGGCCATGAGTAAACTCTCAGAAAGGGAGAAAAAGATTGTTGATTTAAGGTTCTTCCAGGGACGCACCCAGATGGAGGTGGCAGAAGAAATAGGAATCTCTCAGGCTCAGGTATCAAGACTTGAAAAATCAGCCTTAAAGCATATGCAAAAGTATGTATAAGTATTTGGGAGATTTTTTAGCAGAATTTTATGGAACCATTAAGTAAAAGTGCAGGCTTTTTTACCGGATGCTTCCGGTAAACCCCTCCGATGTTTCTTAAAAAAACACGGTTTTAGGGAAGCCTGCACTTATTTTGTTATTTTCATACCTGTTTTCCTTCTAATTTCTGTCCCTAAGATTAAAATCCCCATATTTCTTTTGTTGAAGGCTGATTTTTTGATATAATTGATTGCAGAAACTGCAAATTTTTATTGTTGGTTACCGATAAATTTAAAAAGTATACTTGCATCTATGACGATATAAATAGTATAAATATACGGAGGAAAAGGTATGAGATGCCCGTATTGTTCTCATGAGGAAGATAAGGTAATTGATTCAAGGCCTACCGATGAAGGCGCAACCATCAGAAGAAGAAGAGAATGCTTAAACTGTCACAAGCGCTATACCACATATGAGAAAGTTGAAAACCTTCCTATTATGGTAATCAAGAAAGATGGAACAAGGCAGCCCTATGACCGGGATAAGGTTAGAAAGGGCATTTTAAGGGCGTGTGAAAAACGTTCCATCTCCATAAACCAGATAGAGAGCATTCTCGATGCTATTGAGACTCAGATCAACAATTCTCTAGAGAGGGAAGTTACCAGCTCTTTTATAGGCGAGCTTGTCATGGACAAGCTGAAAGAACTTGACGAAGTGGCATATGTAAGATTCGCGTCAGTATATCGCCAATTCAAGGATATAAATACCTTCATGAATGAACTTAACAAGCTCCTGCTTGAAAAATAAAAACAGTTTGGCATATGGAGGCTGCCTCTTTGGAAAGCAACAACAACATAAAGCGCATCAACGAAATAATTAAATCCACCATTAACGTTATAGAGCAGAGCAGAGGCGCGATATTTGAAATAGCTGAAAATGCTAGAAGAGAACTGGCGAACATTAACGAGGAGTATAAAAGGATAAAAGAAGAGTCTTCCCGTGTGGTTGCCGAATGCGAAGAGCTTGAGATTATGCTTGCTAAAAGCCGCAAGAGGCTTGCTATAATCAACAGCTCTTATGATAAGTGCTCCGAAGAACAAATGATGAAGGCCTATCAGGAGACAAATGAATATCTGGTTAGGCTTGCAGTAGCGCGGGAGAGGGAAAGGCAGATTCTGATACGCAGAAACGAGATTGAACGCCGCCTTAAAAATACAATGGACACCGTTGATAAGGCTGATAAGCTGGTGCTTCAGGTAGGAACAGTATTGAGCTATCTTAACGGAGATCTCCAGCGCATTGACGAACATTTGGATAGATGCGAAAGCAACAGGCAGCTTGCCCTAAGCATTATAAAAGCTCAGGAGGATGAACGAAGGCGCATAGCCCGCGAAATTCATGATGGTCCTGCACAGGCTTTGAGCAATGTTATCCTTATTGCAGAGATATGCGAGAAGATGTCGGAAACCGATAAAGAAAAAGCTATTGCAGAACTCAAAACATTGAAGGAAGTTGCACGGGATTGCCTGAAAGATGTAAGGAGAGTAATATATGACTTAAGGCCAATGTCCATAGATGATTTGGGAATTGAGCCAACGCTGCAGAAATATACAGAAAATTTCAGCAATCAATACAATATACAGATATCCTTAATCATTAAAGGTGAGGTTGACTGCATTAAAGACAAAAATGTTATCCTCGCCATTTTTAGGGTTGTTCAGGAATGCCTTAACAATATCCGGAAGCATGCCAATGCCAGCTTTGTACTGATAAATCTTGAATGCAGCAATAATAAGGTTAATTTGAGAATTAAAGATGACGGTGACGGCTTTGATACATCAATATTGAGCATGGCGTATGAAAATGGAAACAGGGGCTATGGTATAATTGGCATGAAAGAACGTATAGAGCTTCTGGGAGGTTCATTTTCAATTGAATCGGCAAAAGGCACAGGTACAGTAGTCAGAGTACAATTGCCATATGATATTTAGGGGGTACATATATGAATTTAATTAAGGTAGTTATAGCAGAAGACCATTCCATGATAAGGGAGGGGTTAAAGCGCCTGCTTGAGTTTGAACCTGATATACGGGTTGTAGACGGGTTTGCTGATGGAAAATCCCTGGTGGACAATTACCTTGCAATTAAACCTGACGTTGTGCTTATGGATATAAATATGCCGGTGCTGAACGGTCTTGAGGCTTTGTCAAAAATAAAGGCGATGGACAACAATGCCAAAGTTGTAGTACTCACCATTCACCATGACAAGGAATATCTTTTCAGGGCACTGGAATTGGGAGCCTCAGGATTTATTCTTAAGGATGCAGATGCCAAAGTTCTTATTGATGCCATCAGAAATGTATATCATGGCAGAACTTACATACAGCCCACCATGACAGGTGAACTGGTAACTGAATTCAAGCGGATGAAAAACGGCATTTCTGATTCCAGCAAGCTGTTAACCACAAGAGAAATAGAGGTTCTGAAGCTTTTGTCAAAGGGTATGTTGAATAAGGAAATTGCAAATGAGCTGTTCATAAGTGAGAAAACGGTCAAGAACCATATTTCAAATATATTCAGAAAACTTGACGTACAGGACAGAACCCAGGCTGCAGTTTATGCCATAAAGAATAAAATTGTTGATTGATTAGGGCTCTTAATTCAATCCCGTTTCCTTGAACCTTTTTGCTCTTTTGTTGTTACCAACCATACTGGTATGTTAAAATGTAGTTGATAATTATTTTAACGCAGATAGAGAATTTATAAGATGCTTAAGATAAAACTCTCACCGGGGGAAAAGGGATGAATTTCAATGTAGTGAGGAAATTCCTAAAGGGCCTACGCAATCAGTATTTCCAAGCATTTGTCGTATTGATTTTATGTGTTGTTGTCAACCTGTATTTCAGCATTAATGAGAATTTCCTTAATGTTGCATTTTTAAATTACAGCAATATTGTCAATAATTTGATTATACTTCTTATAATCATTACCTCTTTTTCTATTTTCCTTGTTTCCTTTTATACTTACCCCCAGGTGCGGTACTTTCATATATTTATTTCGGGTTCAACCTTTCTCACCATCTTTTTGACAGATTCCCTTCAGGTTTTTATACTCCCTCAGATAGCTCAGAATTATAAAAATGGTGAAGGGCATAATGCCATGATTTTGTTATGTCTTTTGTCAAGGCTGATTATAGGCATGGGCTTTCTTATTTACGCAAGGGCCAAAGCACAGCCTCCAAAGCCATATGTTAAGAAAAAGCTGGTGCTTTTATCTCTGGGAATAGTTCTTTATGTTGTTTTCATGCTTGCCCTGGCTGCATCCACTTCATGGCTTCCTGCCGTATTTGTTGAATCCAGGGGTCTTACAGGCACAGGTCTTATACTGGCAATAGCAGGTCTTGCATTGTACATTGGTGTGCTTATATCATTATTCAAACAGTACCAATCATCCTTTGACCAACTCACAGGAATTCTGGCGTGCGCTTTTATCCTTATGATATTCAGCAATATTTCAGTCATGAATATCAGATACAAGGATGATGTATGGGATATGTTATGCTGGTTCTACCAGTTGGCCTCCCACATACTTTTCATGCATGTCTTCTATATTGACGGAATAAAAAAGCCCTATTCACTGCTGTATAAGGCAAAGGAAGAGCTGAACGCCTATGTCAGCGAGATGGATAAGCTTGTGGAAAAACGTACCGCTGAGTTGACGGCAATAAATAAGAAGCTTCTGGCTGATCAGGAAATTGCCCGAAGAATGCAGCTTTCAATGCTTCCCGACGTGCTTCCCCAGAATGATGCCGTTACCTTTTCGGCTGGCTACCTTGCCGCTGAAAAATTAAGCGGGGATTTCTACAATGTCTTTAAAATTGATGATATGCGCTTTGGAATATATGTAGGAGATGTTTCAGGTCACGGTGTTTCTGCCGCAATGCTGTCCATCTTTACATTCCAGAAGATGCAGTCCCTTATGGAGGAAACAGGGGGAGAAGGTATGTCAATACCTTCACTTGTTATGAATCAGCTCTATGATTCCTTTAATGCAGCCAATTTTGATGACAGCATGTATGAGGTAATGATCTACGGGGTTTACAACACCGATACGGGCATTTTTTCATATGCCTGTGCCGGACTTAATACCATTCCTTTAAGGGTAAGGCCCGACGGTTCAATACAGGAGCTTGACAATGACGGCTTTGCAATATGCAAGCTTGGTGATATTTACAAGCCCAGGTATGCCAATCATCAGATAATGTTGTTCCCGGGAGATAAGCTGGTGCTGTACACGGACGGCCTTGTGGACGCACGGAATGAAAACAACGAGCAATATTCAGTCGAGAGGCTTAAAAATATAATACTGAAAAATTACAAATGGGGAGTGGATTACCTTACCAAGGCGGTTATTCAGGACGTGCGCGAATTTGTGGGAAAGGACCCTGCAGACGATGTTACACTTCTCATAGTAGATGTTCTGAGGCCTTTTTAATGACTGGCAAAAGTCATTTATTGACATTGATCTTTAACTGTGTTATAAAATAACCATGAAATGAATATTAATGTATTGGTGTGTTACTGCATAAGCAGGCATAAACCGATGTACCTTGGGTGCATTTGTTTATGCCTTTATTTTTACCTACCAAAGGGTATTTCACATGCAAGTAATTATGAAAGCCATTGCTTTTATAAGGCATGGATACATAAAGCCGTAACAAATAGCGCGGGCATATTAGGGTGCGGGAAATTACTTCGAAGTATGGAATATAAATTATAATAGTAAGAGAGCACAAAAGCAGGTACATAGGGCAAAGAATGCTGGAAGGCAGAATCCATTTGATTACTTGTTCTGGCATGGTTAGGATAAGGCACTTAAATGAATTAATTTAATGAAAAGCGTGGTGTGAGTTCTTTGGGAAAGAAGAACAGCTACCAGATTCAAAAGGTAATGAACAATAATGTAATCCTTGCCGTGGACCTTAAAACTAACCGTGAAATGGTTCTTATCGGGAAAGGCCTGGGGTTCGGAAAAAAGGACAGAATGATTGTTTCGCTGGATGACAATGAAATCGAAAAGTCATTCCAGACTGCTCAGAACAAGGACATGGATGATTATGTGGCTATGCTTTCCCAGAGGGACGAAGAGGTCCTGGATGCCATTAAGGATATAATTTTACTGGCTGAAAAGACCTTCGGAAAGCTCAATGACCATCTGCTTGTAGTGCTCACGGACCACGTCGAATTTGCTATCAAGCGTATAAAAATGGGGATGGAAATAGATAATCCTTTCCTGCAGGAAATCAAGGTTTTATATCCCCAGGAGTATGAAATTGGAATCAAGGGAGCCGAAATAATCAAGAAGCGGCTGGATATAGAAATCTCTGAGGATGAAATAGGATTTATAGCTCTTTATCTTTATTCTGCAAGACAAAACAAGACCATCGGAGAAACAGTCAAAGATACAAGGCTTTTAAGAGAAGCAGTTGAAATCATAGAAAAAGCTCTCAACTATCGGATTGATCCGGAAGGCCTGGACTACATAAGACTTATTAACCACCTGAATTATACTGTTACCAGCGCCCGGGACAAAAGAAGCATCAAAAATCCACTTCTGGACACTGTCAGCAAACGGTTTAAGTTCTCATTTGAAATAGCCCGTAAAATAGCCTCTCATTTTGAACAGAATCAGAACATAAAGATCAGCGAGGATGCCATAGGATTTATGGCCATACATATTGAGAGAATAAGACAACTGGCGGAAATGAAAGATTAAGCCTGTCGTATTTAAGCATGGGCTGAATTTGGGGGCAAGTTACCGAATAAGCTCAGGCTTTTAATAATAAAGGAAGGAGGTTAGCTTTAGTTTTTAACCAATCTATATTATCTATTTTAAAGGAGAGGTTAATATGAATAATGTATTCGGAAAGGTTCAGAAACTAGGCAAAGCCCTTATGCTGCCGGTGGCCGTAATGCCGGTTGCAGCACTTTTGCTTCGTCTCGGAGCGGACGATGTCTTGAACATACCGTTTATTATGCAGGCCGGAGCGGCAATCTTTGACAACCTTGCAATACTGTTTGCAATAGGTATTGCACTTGGACTTGCGAAAGACAATCATGGCGCGGCTGCGCTCTCCGGTGCCGTAGCGTACTTTGTTCTTACTAAAGGTACAGCAGTTATTAACGAAGATATCAACATGGGCGTTCTGGCAGGTATAATCACCGGTATAGTTGCTGGCCTTACCTACAACAGATTCCATGCAACAAAGCTTCCCGACTTTTTAGGCTTCTTTGGCGGACGGCGCTTTGTACCCATTATTACATCCTTCATTACCCTTATTCTCGCACTTATCTTTGGATATATCTGGCCTCCTATTCAATCGGTAATTGACGCCGTTGGTAACTGGACAATTAGATCAGGTGCTGCCGGAGTATTTACATATGGATTCCTGAACCGTTTGCTTATCCCAACCGGACTTCACCATGTCATCAATAATATTGTATGGTTTGTATTTGGTGAGTTTAATGGTGCTACCGGTGACCTTTCACGCTTCTTTGCAGGCGACCCCAATGCAGGCATATTCATGGCTGGTTTCTTCCCAATGATGATGTTTGGTCTTCCTGCTGCTGCAATAGCAATGATTAAAACAGCCAAGCCCCACAACAGAAAAGCTGTAGCCGGTGCATTGCTCGGTGTTGCATTTACATCCTTCCTGACAGGTATTACAGAGCCAATTGAATTTATGTTCATGTTCCTGGCTCCGGTTCTTTACATAACTCATGCCGTACTTACCGGCATATCCCTGGCAGTCTGCTATTTCCTGAATATCAAGCATGGCTTTGGCTTCTCGGCAGGTGCCATAGATTACTTCCTCAATATGAAACTTGCAACAAACGGATGGCTGATAATCCCTGTAGGCCTTGTATTCTTTGTAATTTACTACTTCCTCTTTGTTCTTATAATTGAGAAACTGAATCTTCCCACTCCCGGAAGACTTGATGAGGAAGCAGGAAATGCGGACGAGATTATCGCAGAAAAAGGAATCACAGGCCTTGCAAAAGAATATATTGCAAGACTTGGCGGCAAGGAAAATATTGTTGAGCTGGATGCATGCATAACAAGACTTCGTATGACAGTAAATGATTCAAGCATTATAAAAGATGATGAGCTTAAAGCCTTAGGAGCTTCGGGTGTATTAAGACCCAACAAGAGAAATCTTCAGGTAGTTGTCGGAACCAAGGCCGAGCTCATTGCGGATGAAATTAAGAAATTGCTGAAATAATTTATATACCTTCATCTCAGTGCAGTTATTTGCGTATTGCAAACAAATTCACGGGAGAAGGTATCTTCCGTGAATTTGTTTGCTTTTAACGTAATGGCTTCATAATAAAAATGACAACCTATAAGGAGTGTTGACGATGCTGGGTTTTCTAAAAAAGAACAATAATGTGCTGGAGCTGTTTGCGCCCATGGATGGGGAAATAATAGACATAACAAATGTTGAGGACCAGGTTTTCTCCAAAAAAATGGTGGGCGATGGTATAGCAATAATTCCAACGGACGGACTGGTTGTAGCTCCATGCGACGGAAAAATTCTTCAGATATTCAGTACAAATCATGCGGTAGGTATTGAAACAAAAGAAGGGCTTGAAATATTGATTCATTTGGGGCTTGATACGGTGGAGCTTAAGGGAGAGGGCTTTACAAGGCTTGCTGAGACCGGAATGGAAGTAAAGACCGGTGATCCCTTAATAAAAATGGATTTGGAAAGAATAAAGGAACTGGGAAAATCCACAGTTTCTCCGGTGTTAATAACAAATGTAAGCAGAACCGAAGAAATTAAAAAGGAATACGGTCCTGCCAAAGCAAAGAGTACCAGGATTATGTCGGTGAAAGTCAAAAATTCATAGTAAGACCCAGATAAGAATCATATAAGATAAAAGAATCTTAAAATTAAAATAAGTGAATCATAGAGCCAGGTAAATACTGAATCGGGTTCCTGCTCCTGGCTTGCTTGCAACCTTAATCCGGCCTCCATGCCTTAATATAATAATGCGCGCTATGGAAAGACCAAGGCCATGGCCTCCGTTTACACGTTCACGGGCAGAATCTACACGGTAGAAGCGATCAAAGATTTTTGGAAGGTCTTCTTCCGGAATGCCTATACCGGTGTCCTTGACGGTTACAACCGCATAGCCGTTTTCTTTGTTAAGGCGAAGTATTATTTTCCCGCCCGGTTCGGTGTACTTGATGGCGTTGTCTACAAATATTCTTAATGCCTGCTTTATACGGTCCCTGTCACCATAAACTGTTATACCGGGCTCAATGGAGCTTTCAATTTCATGCTTGTCTGTAAGCATGCGTGTATCACGAACCAGTTCTTCCATGAGCTCGCTCATGTCAAAATTGTTTTTGATGAGAACCAATGTATCCTTGTCATTTCGGGCTATGAACAGGAGCTTTTCAACCAGATCCTGCATTGCTTTGGCTTCCTTGCTGATTGCAGTGATGGATTCCTGCAGTATTTCCTTGTCATCCTTACCCCATCTTTCAAGCATATTCGCATATCCCTGTATCACGGCTATGGGGGTGCGAAGCTCATGGGAAGCGTCGGAAACAAACTGGTTCTGCTTTTGATAAGCTTTTTCAATTCTGTCCATCATGCGGTTGAAGGTAATTGCGAAATCAACCAGTTCATCTGTAGAATCCTTTACGTTTAATCTTAAATTTAAATTACTGGATGATATATTTTCAGCCTTAACAATAAGTTCATCCAGAACTGCAAAAGCCTTACGCGTTAAGTAATTTCCCCGTATGTAAATTACGGCCAGCGATATAAAATAAATAAGAATAGCAGCGGCGCCTAAAACCAATACCTCTGCTGTAAGAAGTGTAATGTTGTAATATATGTTGAGGGAAAATTGCTCAGATCCAAAAAGATAGTATTTGGAAGTAATCAGATAAATTCTTTTTTCAGATGTATCCACACCCAAATAGCCGTAATGTTCAACCTGGAAAACTTCATCAAAGGAAGATGCAACTACATAGTTGTTTACATCCAGCAAAACAAAATTTTCTTCCCGAATTGAATTTATGGCTTTAATCAGGCTTTCTTTGTCCTGATACTGGTCAAATTCATCAATATAGGGTTTTACTTCCTGATAGGCAAAGAAAATATTGAATGCTACAACCAATACTATTATGACTGTAACCAAAAAGGACAGCCAGGTGGCCAGCATTCCGGTATAATAGGAAGTAATGCGCGCAACAAGAGAAGAGCTGCGCGGCTGCTCCCTTTTTTTGGATGGCGCACTCTTCTCGGCAGATTTATTGTTACGGCGCTTTTTTCTTTTTTCCTCCATTTTTGCACATTCATTTTGCCTGGTCTTCAAAAATATACCCCACTCCGCGTATGGTCTTGATATAATTTACCCCGAAACGCTGATCGATTTTACTTCTTAAGTATCGTATATAAACGTCAGTAACGTTGGTGTCTCCAATAAAATCATATCCCCACACGTTTTCAATAAGCTTTTCCCTGTCAAGAACAATTCCCTTGTTCTCCATAAGGAAGAGAAGAAGGTCATATTCCTTCTTGGAAAGGGGGATTTCTTCTCCGTCATAGGTTACCTTATGCTGAAGCTTTGATAAAACAAGCTTTCCTGCTGTTAACGTATCTATGCCGTTTTCCCTTTTGGCAAGGGTTTTTCTTTTAAGGGCAACGCGGATACGGGCCAGAAGCTCTTCAATTGCAAATGGCTTGGTAACATAGTCATCGGCTCCGCTGTCCAGGCCGGTGACTTTGTCAGATATATCGTCCTTGGCTGTGAGCATTATTATGGGTACGTCCGAAAACTTTCTTATTCTCCTGCATACCTCAATCCCGCTCATAACAGGAAGCATCAGATCCAATATTATGAGGTCAATATCTCCTTTTTGGGTTCTTTCAAGGCCGCTTCGACCGTCAAAGGCTATTTCTACCTCATAACCCTCATGCTTAAGCTCCAGTTCAAGAAACCGGGCAATTTTGCTCTCATCTTCCACAACCAATATTCTTTCAGCCATTATATCCAACTCCAACTTAAGTTTTTGAAAGGAATACACTATTCAATAGTGTATTCCTTGTACCCGTCCTCATTGTCCTTGTCCTGATCTTTGCTGTCATTGCTTGTTTCAGGAGCTGCAGGATAATTGGGGTTATATGTGGTAATATTCGTATGGGCATTATTGGGTCCGGCGTTATAATTTGCATTGCCGTTTTGCTTGGTATGTGTATTATATTCCTTCATCCTGTCGCCAATGGTCCGGAAAAAGGCATTAACGTTTATGTTCTGGTTTTTTATATCCCTTATACTGAATTTATACCCCAAAATATAAAGGAAAGCAAAAAACAGAAGCATTAAAACCCACATGGGGATCAGGAAAAACATAAATATTAAAGGTATAGAAAACAATACCGAGTTGTTGTCTTCAACCACAATACGGGTATCAAAGCCCTTTTGAAGAACGTCGGCGAAGCTTTGTCCGAAGTCTTTGTGGTAATGCTTTCTATGGTTATGAAACTTTGATGCCTTGGTTCTTTCAAAATCAATTATTGCTTCCAGTATATCGCCGTTGTTCTTTTCAAGAAAATATTTGGCATCTTCATAACTGGAGTTGGTGCGTTTTCTAAATTCATCTATCAGTTCTATAGTAATCATGCTTTCACCTCCGAGCGTTCCTTATAAGCCCGTACCGTTATCATTCATTTTGTTCCGTATATTATCCATTACCGAATTTAAATTCAGATTTGGATCAGGCATGTCCTGGAAACTGATTTTAAATCCCATGCAGTAAAGAATAATAGCAACAATAATAAGAGCATACCAAACAGGGAACAAAACCAGAGGTACAAGAACGGGAACTTTGAATGTTCTTTCATTTGAATCTGTAATAACAACCTTAACATCAATGAGCTTCTGCAGAACCCTCAAAAAGCCCCTTACTAAACGGTTGAATGTCCCGTTACATCTGCCGCGATAATGATTATGGCCGCCGGCATAGCCTTTTCCGGATCTATCTTTCTCAAAGGCGATTATGGCTTCCAAAAGGTCGCCGTTATATCTTTCCAGATAGTATCTGGCCTCATCATAACTTGAATGGGTTCTTCTTCTGAATTCATCAATAAGCTGCATATTCATAACAGGAGCACCTCCAATGATATTGTCTGTGATTTTATTTTAAGACCTTATCATTAGGCGTTCCTGTTAGAATAATTAGAGTTCCATTAGAATGACACTAAAAACATTAAGAAAAAAGGTTTGTAATTATTCCCACTCTATAGTTGAGGGTGGCTTTGTGGTTATGTCATAGACTACGCGGTTAATATGGCCAACTTCGTTAACAATCCTGTTAGACACACGCTCCAAAAGATCGTGGGGAAGTCTTGCCCAGTCGGCTGTCATAAAGTCGGTTGTGGTAACTGCACGGAGGGCCAGTGTATAGTCGTAGGTTCTTTCATCGCCCATTACGCCAACACTTCTCATGTTTGTGAGAACCGCAAAGTACTGGTTGATTTCTCTGTCCAGGCCAGCTTTTGCAACTTCGTCCCTGAAGATATAATCGGCCTCCCTTAAAATATCCAGTTTAAACTTGGTGATGTCACCAATTATTCTTACTGCAAGGCCGGGACCAGGGAAGGGCTGACGCCACACCATTTCTTCAGGTATTCCAAGCTCAAGGCCTGCCATGCGCACTTCATCCTTAAAAAGGCTGCGCAGGGGCTCTATTATTTCCTTGAATTCAATGTGTTCGGGAAGCCCGCCTACATTGTGATGGCTCTTTATAACTGCTGCGTCGCCAACACCGCTTTCAATGACGTCGGGATAGATGGTACCCTGAACCAGAAAATCAATTTGTCCTATCTTTTTGGCTTCATCCTCAAATACTCTTATAAATTCCTCGCCAATAATCTTTCTCTTCTTTTCTGGATCGCTTACGCCTTTAAGACGCTCCAAAAAGCGCTCTTCGGCATTTACCCTTATAAGGTTCATGTTAAATTTATTCTTAAATACTTCTTCAACCTGGTCGCCTTCATTCTTTCTTAAAAGGCCATGGTCAACAAATATGCATGTAAGCTGATCACCAACTGCCCTGTGAACCAGTACGGCAGCAACGGAAGAATCAACTCCTCCGGAAAGAGCACAGAGAACCTTTTTGTCTCCGACTTTTTTTCTGATATTCTCTATTGTTTCCTCAACAAAGGAGCTCATTTTCCAGTCGCCTGACAGATTACAGACTCTGAAAAGGAAGTTGTGAATTATTTCTTTTCCGCGGAGAGTATGCAAGACCTCAGGATGGAACTGAACTGCATAGAATTTTCTAGCGTCATCGGCCATTGCCGCGATGGGACAGTTTTCTGAACCTGCAATGGTTTTAAAGCCTTCGGGAAGTTTAACAACCTGATATGTGTGGCTCATCCAGCAGCTTGTTTCTTTTTCAATTCCTGAAAACAGTATGTTCTCACTTAAGGTGATATCTGTCTTTCCGTATTCTCTGCTGCTGGCCTTGGCTACATCTCCGCCTAGCATATGGCTCATAAGCTGCATTCCGTAACAAATGCCAAGAATGGGGATGCCTAAATTGAAAACCTCTTTGTCACATTTGGGGGCATTGCTATCCAGAACAGATGCAGGACCTCCTGTGAAGATAATACCCTTGGGTGATTTCTCTTTAATTCTATCTATTGAGACATTGTAAGGAAGTACTTCACAATAGACATTTGCTTCTCTAACCCTTCGGGCAATAAGCTGATTATACTGGCCGCCAAAATCAAGGACCAGAATTAACTCATGGCTCAAAGCTCACTCCACCTTTCAAATTTCCGAATATGTATTGCAATTAAATTATTTTATCCAAAAGCCCTTAATATATAGGAATCATGGTTATAGAATCAGGTATAGTCTGTTTTAAGCTATAAATTAATTAAAGAATAATAATTAGATACCTATAACCATATAAAGATTTGGCTTTCATGAATTATAAATAAATTATAAATGAAAGGAACAAAAAAGCAAGAAAAACAGATGTAGAGAATGGGCTCAAAACATGCCCCGTAATTATTATTTTTATACATATATACATACCTTAATAATCAGTTTTTTACATGGTATGCCTTCACTTCAAAATATTAGCGAACTGTAAAAGCCGGTTGCAAACTGCAACCGGCTATTTGGTGGTCGCTACTGGAATCGAACCAGTGACCCCTTGCATGTCAAGCAAGTACTCTAACCATCTGAGCTAAGCGACCATATTTTATATATTTTGTCCATAATCAGGTCATGCCTTGCATCGGCGAAATCCATTATAGCATCCAAGTTTCTGTTTGTAAAGTATAAGCCTCATAAATAAATAATATTATCATCGGCAGTTGTGCCAAAAAAGCTGTCTTAAAACCTTAAATAATTGATTGCCATTGAGTTATGCAATATTTGAAATGGACATGCAATAATGGTAATATATTTATATTCCGTTTTGCTTATTTGGCTAAGCAATTGGCATTGTTTGGCGTTTTTTCGTATTAATGCCAATTGCTTAGTGCTGAATTATCAGCATTTATGCTCATTTTTATACCAATGAAAAATTATAGAGTATGAGGAGATATTGGAATGGTTGGTTCAGCATTGCGGGTTATATTACCTTTTCTCATTTTGTATTTTGCATTTAAATATCTTGGAACTTTAGGCGGAATAGCCGTTGTTGTACTTTTTATTCTGGGAATGGTGTGGTTCAACAGGAGCATAGTCTATCAGAACTCAGCCAATGCAAAATATCACAAGGGAGATTTTGATGGTGCATTGCAAGACCTGAAAAAAGCGGTTGAAATTGCGCCAAAAGCGGCAAAACTCAGGGGAAGCCTGGCATATCTTCTTTTAAAGCTTGGTTTTACCGATGAGGCAGCCTTCCAAATAGATAAGGCATTGGATTGTGCCGATAATGAAAATGACAGGTATGCCTTAAGACAGACCAAGGCCATGGTTCTGTGGAAACAGGGTAAAATTGACGAGGCAATAGAAGATCTGGAAAAGTTGCTGGAACAATATGAACACACAAATGTTTATGCAACCTTAGGTTTTTTGTATATTGAAAAAGGCGATATGCAAAAAGCTTTGGATTTTAACCTTAAGGCAATGGATTACAACAGCAGCAATGCTATTATTCTGGACAACCTTGGTTCAACCTATATAAAGCTTGGGGAATATGACAAGGCCAATGAAATCTACCAGAATGTTATGAAACTAAAGCCCGTTTTCCCGGAAGCTTATTATAATTACGCACATGTACTGGAACATACGGGGGATCTTGAAAAGGCCCTTTATATGGTTCGCCACGCTCTCTCGCTGCGGTTCTGGAATGTCAGCACCGTAACCAGGGATGAAGTGGAAGCTTACCAGAAGGAACTGGAAGCAAAAGTTGAAAGCCAAAATGCAGATACCCGAGAATCAAATGAAAATACTGTTGATGAGCAATAAGAAAAGAGGCAGAAATGAAAAGTCAGATTGAATACTACAGTTGTTTTAACATAGACCCTAAGATTATTGAGCTTGCTGGTAAAGCCGAAGAAGAAGTAAAAAGCAGTTTTTATAAAATAGATAAAATCAAGGAGCAGAATCAGCTTAAGGTTATCCGCGCCATGCAGCTTGAAAAGCTGAGTGATACCCATTTCTCAGGAACAACGGGATATGGCTACAACGACAGGGGAAGAGAAGTTCTGGACGCTGTTTATGCCCATGCCTTTGAGGCGGAGGATGCAATAGTAAGGCACAACATAACCTGTGGTTCCCACGCCCTTGCCCTTTGCCTGTATGGAATTTTAAGGCCGGGTGACGAGCTCCTCTCCATAACCGGAAAACCCTATGACACACTGGATGAGGTAATAGGCATCAGGGGTGAAGAGGGCTCTGGCTCACTTAAGGAATATGGAGTTACTTATAAGCAGGTTGAGCTTACTCAAGACGGCGTTATTGACGACCAGGCGGTTACAGAGGCCATAAATGAGAGAACAAAACTTATTTTCATACAGCGTTCCAGGGGCTATGCGTGGCGTCCTGCCCTTACCGTGTCCGAAATTAAGAGGGTTGTTCAGCTTGTTAAGTCAGTTAAGAAAGATGTTTTAGTGATGGTGGACAACTGCTATGGTGAATTTGTGGAGGAACGAGAGCCTACGGCAGTTGGAGTGGATATTATAGCAGGCTCCCTTATAAAAAATCCTGGTGGTGGGCTTGTGCCATCAGGAGGTTATATTGCAGGTCGAAAGGACCTTGTTGAGAAAATATCCTACCGCATGACCATTCCCGGCTTGGGCCGTGAAGTAGGGGCAACCCTTGGCCATAACAGACTTATGTTCCAGGGATTCTTCATGGCTCCCCATGTGGTGGCTGAAAGCCTTAAAGGAGCAGTTTTTGCCTCTCAGGTTATGAAGAGTCTGGGCTTTGAAACATGCCCCGGACCTTTTGAACCGCGCTGCGACATCATCCAGTCCATTAAATTCAACAAAGAAGATGCAGTTATTGCATTCTGTCAGGGCATCCAGAAGGGATCACCGGTGGACTCCTTTGTTAGGCCTGAGCCATGGGACATGCCCGGATATGATTCTCCGGTAATTATGGCTGCCGGCGCATTTATTCAAGGGTCATCCATAGAGCTTAGTGCTGATGCTCCAATCCGGCCGCCATATGTTGCATACATGCAGGGCGGTTTGGTTTACGAGCACATTAAGCTTGGAGTTATGTGCGCCGTACAGGAGCTGGCAGATAAAAAGATAATAAATCTGTAACACATTTTGCCCTGTTCCGGGAGGATAGCCATGACCAACGAGCTTGAGGCAAGAAAAAAGAAAAGAAAACAACGCAGGAGAAGGAGAAGACTCTTAAGCTTTCTGGTCTTTGTTCTGACCCTTATTTATCTTCCTGCATTGTGGAATTGGTTTTTGTCGTCCAATTATGAAATAAATGCAGTAAGGAATGCCACCCTGGAGATAACCACACCTGTTAAGGGGGTTTTTATCCGGAAGGAGCTTTCTGTTGCCTCTCCGGGGGACGGGGTATTGATTCCTACCGTCCAGTTCGGAGAAAAAGTATCAAAAGGAAACGAAATAGTGTCCTATATCCAGTCCGACCTTAAGGATGTAGTTGAAAATTACAGGCAGATGGAGCTGGATATACTAAAAAGGGTTGTAATTGAATACGACAATTCCGCCGGAAAGGAACGGGATCAGTGGCATAATGCCATAGAAACACAGATTGCCAAACTGACCGGCTTATCCAATTCAGGCAACATGAGAAATATTGATTCCATCCGCATTGCCATGGACAATGTGCTGCAGTCAAAAGCAAGGGCAATGCTTGAAAATACCGTACTCATAAGCAAAATGAAAAATGAAAAGGATGAGCTGGACAGGTTAAGAAGCAGCATAAATAATTCGGTAAGAAGGGTATATTCGCCTGTATCAGGAGTTGTATCCTATTCGGTTGATGATCCTGAAGGAATATTTTCACCTGACAAAATGGGAAGCTTAACCACAGAGGCAATAATCCAGGAGGCGGAAGCTGAAGAAGCTCCCAATAAATGGATTACACCTTCTGAGATTTATGTAAAAAGGGATCAGGTTTTCTGTAAAGTAGTTGAAAATGATGAAGCCTGGATTGTCTTTACCGTAAACGAAAAAGACGGGCAGCAAATCAAGGTTGAATTTGAAAAGGCAAAAATGGAAGGCCGTGATTTGACATACCAGCTTGAAATAGACGGCATTGAAGATTACATACCCGTTACTTTGGAAACTGTTGGACAGCCTGAGAATGGCATTATGAAAATGACGGCAAAATTAAATATGTATATAGAAAAAGTACTTGATAAGAGGGGCTTTAAGGGCAATCTTATCCTTCAGCAGGTAACAGGTATGAAAGTGCCGTTAAGAAGCCTGTTTAACAGAAATACCGTAGACAATACCGCCGATATTGCGGTTGTTGAAAGGGACAAGGCGGTATTTAAGCGTGTGAAAATAGTGGGTCAGCAGGATTCATATGCTATAATTGAAAACATAGACCCTACCAATGAAGAAAAATGTGTTTATGTTTTTGATTTGTACCTGGTAAATCCAAAAAATGTTGTGGAAGGACAGGTTGTTGAGAAATGATTGATGAAAGAGTCGAAAAATTGCGTCAATCAATCTTAAAGGTCAGGGAAAACATTGAAGCAGCAGCTTTAAGGGCCGGACGGGACCCTAAGGACATACTTCTTCTTGGGGTTACCAAAACTGTTGATGTTGATATAATGGAGATTGCCTTTGATCTTGGGATAACAAGTTTTGGTGAAAACAGGGTTCAGGAATTTTTAAGAAAATCCGATATAATTCGTAGACAGTGCGCATGGCACATTATTGGAAGGCTTCAGACAAACAAGGTTAAGTATCTGGACAGCCGCATAAAGCTGATTCATTCGCTTGATAGAATGGAACTTGCCCAGGCTCTAAATACAAGGGGAGAAAAAATTAATTACGTATTCCCTGTTCTGGTGCAGGTGAATGTTTCCGGGGAAAGCACAAAAGCCGGCGTAAGTCCGGAAGAACTTAAAAGTTTTATTTTTGAGCTTTCAAAACTGGGTAATATTAAAGTAAGAGGCCTTATGACAATGGCACCCCAAACCGACAATCCTGAGGATGTCCGTGATGTTTTCAGGACACTTAAGAAATTATCGGTTGACATTGAGAGGGAAAGGGTAGAAAATATCAGTATGGAAGAACTCTCCATGGGCATGAGCGAGGATTATACGGTTGCCGTTGAGGAAGGAGCAACAATTGTAAGAATCGGTAGTGCCTTATTTGGAGAAAGAGTATACTGATTTAAGAATAATACTTTTTACTTTTACTAATGAAAAATGGAGGAGTTACAATGGCTAAATTATTTGACAAGGTACTTGATTTTGTAGGCTGGGAAACCAACTACGATGAGGAAGATATCTACGAAGAAGAGGAAGTGGAAGCCTCATCGCCCAAAAATGAACGTGGTGCCCAGAAGAAGAACGGTCAGGGTAAAGTTCTGAGCATGAACAACAATAACAATCTTAAGGTCGTTGTTCTTTCACCTCAAAACATTCTTGAAGCCCGTGAGCTTTGCGATCATCTGAAATCAAACAAACCTGTCATAATGAATGTAGAAGGCATTGATACACCACTTGCACAGAGAATGGTTGACTTTTTAAGTGGTGCTGTATATTGTCTTGACGGCGATATCCAGAAGATTTCTGCAGGCATTTTCCTTGCTACTCCTGCCAGCTTTGAAATTACCGGAGATTTAAAGGACGATATCAGAAATAAAGGAGTTTTTCCCTGGGTGAAATAATGTGTTCAGGGTATTGATAATTGCGCTCAGGGCTGTCATATGCACAATGGAGGCAGTTTTACTGGCAAGGGTCATCTGTGAATTTAAAGGGGTTAATAGAGATACAATGCCCTTTAAGTTTCTGTTGTCTCTTTCAGAGCCTTTGCTTGAGACTGTCCGTAAGATGCTTAATCAGGACAGCGGCAGGAAACTTACCATTGACGTTTCACCGTTCCTTGTCATGATAGTACTTTATGCAGTATATGGCCTTCTTAAGTAATACTCCTTAAATTATAAAAGGTGTTTATTTAGGTTTGTTCTTTATTTTAGTTTGTTTCGCGGGGGTGTCTGTAGTGAATTTTACACCTAATGATCTTCAGAACATAATGTTCAGGAAGTCAGTCTTTGGTTATAATGCCCTTCAGGTGGATGACGTTTTGGAGAAGGTCGTGGAAGACCTGGCCGAGCTCATAAGAGACAATGCCAGGCTCAAGGACAAGCTCGATGACGTTCAGGGACGGCTTGATTATTACAAGGGAATTGAGAAGTCTCTTCAGAACAGTCTGATAGTAGCTCAGCAGACAAGTGATGAGATTATTTCCAATGCCAGAAAGAGCGCTGAGAATATTATCAAGGAAGCCGAGCTACAGGCAAAGCAGATAATAGAGCAGGCAAACAGCGAGGTTTTAAGCATCAGATACGAACAGGAACGTGTTAAAAGGGATATAGAAACCTATAAAACAAAGCTTGAAACAATTATCCGCGCACAACTCCGCTCACTGCAGAACCTTGATGAGCCTTCCGAAACATTGAACTACAAAGCGGTATAATTTAGAAAAATTAATGATTTAACATATATGCGAATATACGTTAGCACTCTCATGCCGAGAGTGCTAATTTAATCTTGACACTCTCTGACCTTAATATTATCATATATCGGTAGAATTCTATGTGGGAGGTTTTGGCTTTGTATAACGAAAGAGGCAGTATTTCAATCGAAACCGAAAATATTTTTCCGATAATTAAAAAATGGCTCTATTCTGAAAAGGACATTTTCTTAAGGGAATTGGTGTCCAATGCTTCCGATGCCATAAGCAAGCTGAAGAAATTGTCGGATATCGGTGAAGCTGTTCTCCCCGAAGGATACAAGCCCCGCATTGAGGTTCTGGTTAACAAGGAAAAAGGAACTATTGCCATATCCGATAACGGTATAGGCATGACCGGAGAGGAAGTTAAGAAATATATCAATCAGATAGCCTTTTCGGGTGCCAAGGAGTTTATCGAAAAATATAAGGATAAAACTGATGAAAACCAGATAATAGGCCACTTTGGCTTAGGCTTCTATTCATCCTTCATGGTAAGCGAGAAGGTTACAATTGAAACCCTCTCATACAAAGAGGGAGAAAAGGCTGTGCTTTGGGAAAGCACAGGAAACACAGAATACACCATGCAGGATTGCGAAAAAAATACTGTGGGTACTGTCGTTACCCTTAAGATTGCTGAGGATTCAAAAGAGTTCTTGGATACCTGGAAGGTTCGTGAGATCCTTAAGAAATACTTCGCATTCCTCCAGTATGAAATATACCTTATAGATGAAAATGAAAAGAAAGATGACAAAAAGGATAAGGAAGAAAAGCCAATAAACAATACTCATCCTTTGTGGCTCAAAAATCCAAGGGATTGCACCGATGAGGAATATAAGAGCTTCTATCATGAAGTCTTCTTTGATTTTAACGATCCTTTGTTCTGGATACACATTAATATGGATTATCCTTTCAATATGAAGGGTATTATTTACTTCCCAAAGCTTAAGCATGAATTTGACACCCTGGAAGGAAAGATAAAGCTGTTCTATAACCAGGTGTTTGTGGCAGATAATATTAAGGAAGTAATTCCTGAATTTCTCATGCTGTTAAAAGGATGCCTTGACTGCCCCGACCTGCCTCTTAATGTTTCAAGAAGCTTTTTGCAGAACGAAGGTTATGTCAACAAGATATCCAACCACATTACCAAAAAGGTTGCCGATAAATTGCAGCTCCTGTTTAAAAAGGACAGGGGAGATTATGAAAAGTACTGGGATGATATTAACCCATTTGTCAAATACGGCTGCATGAGAGAGCCCAAGTTCTATGAAAAGATTAAGGATATCCTTATTTACAAGACAATTAACGGCAAATACGTAACCCAGTCCGAATATCTTGAAAAGAACAATCAGAAAGACAAAGTCATTTATTATGTAAATGACGAAAAGCAGCAGGCTCAGTATATCAATATGTTCAAGGAGAATGGCATTGACGCGGTTGTCCTCAATACCATGATAGATACTCATTTTATCAGCTTCATGGAAAGCCAGAACCGTGATGTAAAGTTCATGCGCGTTGATGCTGATATAATCCAGAACATGAAAGCTGATGACGCAAACAACGATGCCAACAAAAAGCTGGCAGAAAAGTATGAGAAAATATTTAAGGAAGCTACAGGAAAGGACAAGCTTAAGCTTACTGTGGAAAGCCTTAAGAATGAATCCATGCCGGCAATGATATTAATTTCCGAGCATGCAAGAAGGTTTAAGGATATGAGCCGTGCCTTTGGAGGCTTAAATGGCAATGATGTTTTCCCGGATGAGGAAACACTGGTGTTGAATGTCAGGAATACTATTATCCAAAGAATAGCAAAGCTTTATGAAGAGGATAATAGGAGGGAGGACGCCCTTCTTGCGGCCAGCCATGTATACGATCTTGCCATGCTGAACCACAGGCAGCTTGATCCCGAAACCATGACTAAATTTATTGAACGCAGCAATGGGCTGTTAATGAGGTTATTATGACACTGAAGGATTTCTGGTATGACCTGCCCGAGCACCTGATTGCCCAGAGTCCCCTTGACAGAAGGGATATGTCCAGGCTTCTGGTTCTGGACAGGCATACCGATAAAATTGAACACAAACTGTTTAAGGACTTGCCCGGGTATCTTGAACCGGGCGATTGTCTGGTTATTAACAATACCCGCGTTATTCCTGCCAGATTATTGGGGGAAAAGGAAGGAAGCGGGGGTAAAATAGAGTTTGTTCTTCTGAAACGAATTGAAGCCGATACCTGGGAAGTAATTTTAAAGCCTGGCAAACGTGCCAAACCCGGTGCACGTTTTGTCTTTGGTGACGGAATATTAAAGGCAGAGATTCTAAAAATCGTTGAAGAAGGCAACCGAATTGTAAGATTCTATTATGACGGTGTTTTTGAAGAAGTCTTGGATAAAGTGGGCATAGTGCCCCTTCCTCCTTATATTCACAACACTCTGGATGATAAGGAAAGATACCAGACCGTCTACTCAAAAATAAACGGTTCTGCTGCTGCGCCTACCGCAGGACTTCATTTTACTCCCGAGCTTTTGGAGGAGCTTAAAAACAAAGGGGTAGAAGTTGCAGAAGTGACCCTGCATGTTGGTTTGGGTACTTTTAGGCCGGTTAAGGTGGAGAATATACTGGAACACCATATGCATAAAGAGTTTTACAGTATAGGAACCGAAGCCTGCAACATCATAAACAGGTCTAAGGAAAAGGGTAAAAGAGTTGTAGCCGTTGGCACCACCAGCGTAAGGGTTCTGGAAACCACGTCCTCTCCTGACGGCAGGGTCAGCCCTGCTAACGGTGAAACCGATATTTTTATATATCCCGGATACAATTTTAAAATTGTTGATGCATTAATTACTAATTTTCATCTTCCTGAATCGACTCTTATTATGCTTGTATCGGCCTTTGCAGGAAAGGACAGGATAATGGAAGCCTATAAGGAGGCCATTGCCAGAGAATATCGCTTCTTCAGCTTTGGAGATGCAATGCTTATTCTATAAAAAACCAACAATTTAAGAGGGAAAATAAGAAGGACCGGTATTGCTTAAAGCGCATAAAAGCCTGATACCAGGCGGTGTCAGGCTTTTTAAGGTTTTTGCCTTCCTTTATCGATTCTAATCTATTTCTAATTTCAGCCCCATTGTTTTATCATTTTTATGGTATATAATTCAGATAGAAAGATTGCGGAGGCGATATTCATGCGTAATGGCTTGAAGTATATTGTGGGAGCCTTATTGGTAATATTTGGAATATTAATTATTTGGGATATATTAAGCTTGGACTTTTCATGGATTTTTAATCTTACATGGCCAATGATAGTTATCGCCATAGGAGTTTTCTTCTTTATGGGATATTACTCAAGGCGGCCTTATGGAACTGGTTTCTTGGTTCCTGCGGGGTTATTTATAACTATAGGAGTAAGCTGTATACTTGGTGAAATATCTACAATATTTTTAGCGCCTGGCTTTATTGCTGCTCCCGCAGTTGGCCTGCTTTTATTGTATATCTATGGAAGCAGGCAGCCGGGGCTTTTGGTTCCAATTGGCACACTTTTGACTTTGTCCGGCGTAATTGCTTTTGCAGATTTGTTTAATGCCTGGGAAATTACCATACCCGGCTTTTTTATGGCACCTGCCGTAGGCCTGTTCCTGCTGTATCTGGGAGGTAAGAGAAATCCAGCTCTCCTTATACCGGTATTTATATTAACCTCCATCTCAGTGACAATCTTTTCCTTCTTATTTATGGGATTTGTTTTAGGGGCTTTAAAATATGTAATTGGAGGAGCATTGATAGCGGCAGGTATTATGAGCTTTATAAGAAAGCCATACCAGAAGGAGCAGTTTTACCACAATGATGATCATATGAGCAATTAATTTTCTGACTCGTTCAAATAATCCTGAAGCAATGGACCTTTAAAAGGAGCCAATGATTATAGATTTGCACAAGGAAAAGGATGCCGAATTTTCGGCATCCTTTTCCTTACAATAGGTTCAGGACTATTTCTTCTGTTCCTGATTCTGAGTTTCTGCGCCCCTGTTAACATTGGTATTTATCTCAGCCTGAGATTCCTTTTTGTTCTTGGGCGCATTGTTCTTGTTCTTTGCCATCGCATTCACCCGTTCTTTATTATTTGCATTTTGAAATCAATTATTCGCAGTTAAAATTGTTGAATCAGTTTTATGGCGACTCATTGCCGGGAACCTTGGGATTTTTGCTGTTTGGAACCTGATTTTCGCGCTTTTCATTTTCCTGGCTCTCGGGCTTGTTAGCGTTTCCAGCCATTTTCTGATTATTGGGCGTTTTGTTCCTAGACATAAGCGTTTCTCCTTTCTGGTATACTGATAAATAGTCTTTCATTAAAAGCGAAAGTTATACCATCAGGATTGGAAAATTTTTTTATTTATTTTGCCCGGAACACAACAAACTCCGTATAATTGTTTTCATCATCCTGAATATCTTCTTTAAGGGTGGACAGCTTGTATAGCCTTGCGGCTGTTTCACTGGCAATGGCGGCAGAACACTTGTCATTTAAAGCTGCCACAGTCATGGCGGCGGCAGATGTGGTGGAATATGGTATAATCCTGCAATCGGGCATGGTGCTTAAAAATTTGGAGCATTGTTCGATGGCTTTAGGGTGTGAATATATCTTACGGATGCTTGAAAGCTCAGTGCCTGACGGAGCAACAAGCATCTGTCTTATTTTGATTTTAATCCTGTCTATTATTTCAATGTTCTTATTGTTTAAAAGCTCCTCAACTTCAGCAACTTTTCCGGCAAGGGTGTTTTCATAAGGCACAATGCCTATTTCGGCTTTTTTGTTAAGTACTGCCCAGAAAACATCTTCAAAGCGCTCAAAGCCGGTATGTGCAGAATCAGGGTATGTCTTTTCGGCGGCTTCGTTGGCAAAGGAGCCGGGAGTTCCTGCATATGCCACGGTATGGGGAATGGATATGCTTCTTCCTTCAAGGGCGGCATACTCCTTAAGCTTGGGCATAATATATGAGAACTGGGATGGTGTGATGGACTGGGGACCGTCCGATAAAGCCTTGCTGGGATTATTGTGAACCTCAATTATAAGTCCGTCGGCTCCAACGGCTATTGCGGCCTTGGAAAGGGGTTCAACCATCCACGAGATACCAGTGCCGTGGCTTGGGTCAACCAGAACGGGAAGATGGCTTATTCTTTTCAGGGCAGGAACAGCGCTTAAATCCAGTGTGTTTCTGGTATAGGTTTCGTGAGTTCTGATTCCGCGCTCGCAAAGAATTACATTGGGATTTCCTTCGCTCATAATATATTCGCATGCCATTAAAAGCTCCTCAAGAGTATTGGCAAAGCCTCGTTTTAAAAGAACCGGCTTTTTTATGCGTCCAAGCTCCTTAAGCAGCTCAAAATTCTGCATGTTTCTTGCGCCCACCTGTATTACGTCAACATATTGGTCAAACAGCTCAATGTAATTGGGATTGGTGATTTCCGACACTATGGGAAGACCTGCCGCTTCTCCTGCCCTTTTTAGAAGTATCAGACCTTCGGCTCTCAAACCCTGGAAAGAGTATGGGGAGGTACGGGGTTTAAAAGCTCCTCCGCGAAGCATATTGGCGCCTGCTTTTTTAACCTGCAACGCAATCTGGATAATCTGCTCCTCCGATTCTACCGAACAGGGGCCTGCTATAATTGCCAGCTCTTTTCCTCCGATCTCCAGATTTTTAACTTTTATAACCGTATTTTCAGGATGAAATTTTCGGTTGGCCTTTTTATACGGCTCCATTACTTTAAGTACTTTTTCTACGGCTTCATGCATTCCTATTTCATCAGCGGACAGGTGGCTTGTGTCACCAACCAGCCCAAGAACAGTCTTTTCGGCTCCGTAAATGGGGCAGATGTCCAAACCTTTGCCTGAGAGCCATTCTTTTAAGGAATTGGTTTGTTCTTCTGTAACACCGTGCTTCAATACTATAATCATAAAAATCATCCTTTCCTGTGACTTGTTGTATACGGCAATTAAAAAAGCCTTCATCCCACTAAAGGGACGAAGGCTTGAAACTTCGCGGTACCACCCAATTTCGCCAAAATGGCGCACCTCTGCCGGATACGGGATTTCTCCGATATCCTGCCCCTGTAACGTAGGGCTTACGCGCTCGCCTACAAGCTTTTGCCTTCAGCTCGCGTGCTCAGGGGAGAACTTCGGAAAGTCTTGACACTTAAAGCCGCTCTCAATCCATGGCAGCTTCTCCCTGTAAGGCAATAACCTCTTACTTTTCCCCATCATTGCATTTATCAATTTTTATATATGATATGCTTTCCGGTTAAAAATGTCAACTGTATTTTTATACAAATTTATATTATTTGTAACATTAATGCCTGCTGGCACAATATCATGTTAATAGGACCAATTTGGCGAGGAATTTTATGACCGAAGAACGCTCTGGTTTCAGAGAATTTTATGCATCCTTAAGCGGTTTTGATACAAAGGTCAAAACTGTTGAGCAATTTATACGTGCCGTTGACAATGCCTATGGTATTCTTTGCGACGTTATATCGGACGAGAATATAAAATACAGCCAAAAGCTCTGGTTCAGAGGCTTAAGGGCTTATGATTACCCCTTGATTCCTTCAATTGGCCGAGGGGAGCTTAATGTGGAGTATGAGCCGGTTTTCCTTTCTAAATTTAAGTCCAGAGCCATGCTTTATATGGACCAGATTCCCTTTAAACCTGTCACCGAAGGAAACGGAAGTTATTGGGAATGGCTGTTTCTCATGCACCATTACGGCGTTCCGTCAAGATTAATGAACTGGACTGAGGATGCTTTGGTGGCACTCATCTTTGCCGTTGATCCTGATGCATCAGATGAAGAGAAAGCAAAGGATGCGGCAGTTTGGTGCCTGAATCCTGTTATGCTCAATACCACTTTCAATTTCCATGAATACTATCCCTCAGGGTACATACCCAATGTCAGGGAAAAAGGGGTATATGAACTTTTTGGCCCCAATAAGGGAAATTTGAGAAATACCAGGCCGGCTGCTGTCTACGGTCCCATCAACACCCCAAGGATAATCATGCAGAGAAGCACATATACGGTATTTCCCTATACAGTTCCTCTAAGTGACATGAGGGATTTGCCCGACAGCAGGAAGTACCTGTATCGCATTACAATTGACAAAGAGTCAAGGGAGTACATAATAGATCAGCTGAGAAGATACGGCATAACCAAAGAAAAGCTGATTCCTGATCTGGAAACCCTGGCCCGTGAAATATTTCAGGAATAAAGTTTAAGCATAGGTATAAGGTAGAAAATGTCAGGCTTTATACCTGTGATAAATTATGCAAATCAGTGTTATTACGCCTAAATAGCCCACAAAGGGATACATATACTTAACAAGGTTTGAAAATCCCGCAAGGCTTAGGACAAAGGCTGCCGCTATACTTGCAAGTATAACGGAGTTTATGTGCTTTTTGCCTTTTCCGTTATTGCATATCCTTGCCGAAAATCCATATAAATCGCTGACTGCGGTTGTGTATATTTCCGCCAGAAGAACTACCGAATACAAAATTTTAACAACGGGGGACAAGCCACCGGCTATTACAAGCATGGGAATCTCAACATCTTTAATAATTTTAGCGTTGGAATATAAGGATATAAAAATTGCAAAGGCGCCGATGCCAAGACCGAGACCGCCCAATATAGCTCCATTTCTGATTATTCTCCGGCTGTTTGCCTTATAGCCAAGGGGTCCTAATATTGATATTGAAGGCACAGTGTTATATGAAAGATATAAAATTGAAGCCCAAAGCCAATTCCTTAAAAAAGGCCCTTTTGGAATGATTGCTGAAGTTTCTAAATGAGTGGGGGATGTTATAATTGACGCTATGCTTACACCTACCACCGCAATTATCAGGAAGGGCACAACAAAGCTTATGGAGTTTATAATACCGTGAAATCCGCCAAGAACCGTTATGGCGGTGATGACAGCCATAAAAAGGCTGCCAATAAGAGGGTGAAGGTGAAACTCCTGGGTAAATATAGCCCCCGAACCTGCTATCATGGCAGTTAATGCTCCGAAGAGAAAAAAGGTTATTACGGCATCGGAAAATCTGCCTATGATGCGCCCACCCGTCTTCATGACAATTGGAAGATGATTTGAAGCTTTAAGTGTTATGCCAAGCTCCATAATTATATAGCCAAAGAAAATAAACAGCAGGGTGACGACTAAAAGACCCCAAAAACCCATTTTGCCAAAGCAGACGAAAAACTGCAGCACTTCCTGTCCTGAGGCAAAACCTGCTCCTACCACTGTTCCTATATATGTACCTGCTACCTTTAATGTGGTTATTCTTTCTTTGTTCAAACTTAGACTCTCCCAAAAATTTCCCCATCATAAAGATATCCTTGAAAATTAAAAAATAGCACTGGTAATATGGAACAATATATAAGGCGCAGGCACGCCGCTAAAAAAACAAAACCCCTTCTTAAATGTGTATGAAGGGGTTTAAACCAGGAATCATATGGGTTATTGTTTTTGAAGCATATTGCAGTATATTTTTATATTCGATAAACCTGATTAAAGCTTCTTTTCGTAAGCCTCAATCAAACCTTCAATGGACTTTACAAGATTCTTTATACATCCGTCTTCAAAGGGTGATTCAAGGCCGGCCTCCTTTATAAGCTCAGTAAACTTTAAGGTTCCGCCTTTTTTGCACAGTTCAAGATAGCTGTTCCAGGCAGCCTTGAAATCCTGCTCCATCTTTATCTTAAACTGGAGAGCGCATGTTTGGGCAAGGCAATAGTCAATATAGTAGAAAGGCCTTTCATAAATATGGGTCTGTCTCTGCCATGCCCCGCCTTTGCCGAAGAATGGGTCATCCTCATAGTTAAGATGGGGCTTATACTGGGCTTCCAGCTCGCGCCAGAGCTCTTTTCTCTGAGCAGGAGTAATCTCGGGCTTTTCATATACAATATGCTGGAATTCATCAACGAGGCAGCCATAAGGAATAAACATCAACGCTGATGCCAGGTGCATATAAAGGTATCTGTCGGTTTCATCGGCAAAGAAGTAATGCATCCAGGGCGCAGTGAAAAATTCCATGGACATGGAGTGTATTTCAGCGGTTTCCATTCCTATGGATGTCTGCTCGTATATCTTCATGTCCTTTGTAAGATAAGCCTCAAAGGCATGGCCGCATTCATGGGTCAGTACGTCTATATCACCGCTGGTTCCGTTAAAGTTGGCAAAAATGAATGGAGCCTTGTAAAGGGGAAGGAAATCGCAGTATCCTCCGCTGGCTTTACCTTTTTTGCTTAATACGTCAAACAGTTCTCTGTCAAGCATGTATTCAAAGAATTCCTTTGTTTCAGGGGAAAGCTCCGAATACATCTTCTTTCCATATTCAAAAATCTGCTCAGGTGTGCCCTTGGGCGCAGGGTTGCCCTCTTTAAAGAATAACGGTTCGTCTATAAAGGTTAAGCTGTCAAGGCCAAGCATTTTGCGCCTTTTTTCATGAAGCTTTGTGGCCAAAGGTACAAGGTATTCCTTAACCTGCTTTCTGAAGTTGGCTACCATGTCCTTGTCATAGTCTGTGCGCTCCATAAAAATATAGCCAAGGGGAACGAAGTTCTCCATATTAAGCTCTTTAGCCATGGAGGTTCTTACCTTGACAAGCTTGTCGTAAAGGTCGTCAAGCTCCTGTGAATGCTCCATGAAAAATTCGGTGCGCTTCTTAAAGGCAGTTTTTCTTACCTCCCTGTCAGGGTGCTGCATATAGAATCCCAGCATGGGAAGATTGACCTTTTTGCCGTCAATTTCAAATTCTGCAGAGGCAATAAGCTTGGCATAAGCGGTTGTAAGCTTGCCTTCCTCCTGCATATAGGGGACAATGCGCTCGTCAAAGCCTTTAAGCTGAAGCTCAATCTTTTCAAATACCAGGCTGGATAGCTCCTTTTCCAGTTCTTTGCGGAAAGGAGAGGATACAAGCCTTTTATAATAGTCCATAAAGAGCTTTACAAACTTAGGGCCGTTTTCATCGTAATAATCCTGCTCTGCGGAATAGGTGCTGTCCTGGGTATTTAATGTATGCCTTATATAAGCAATGCTGCGCATTGTACCAAACTTTTTCATTAAATCCGTCATTTCCATGTGCAAATCCAATTGCTCAGGGGCTGACTTGGCAGATTCAAAGCGCTTTATTATGTCATTTATCAGCTTTTCATACTGTTCAAGATCAACTCTTTCATATGGCATCTGGCTGAACGTCATACATATTCCTCCTGCAAAATTTGTCATGTAAATAGATTAGCATATTTTATTAACATGCACAAATTTCCAAAATTCATGCATAGTCCGTGGATTATATTGGTTAAGAATTTGACTTGCGGTGCTTTGAAGTTTTACAATATGTATAAAACTAAAAAGAGAGGTACGAAATGACAAGGGAGCATATTGAAATACTTAGAAAATGCAAATTATTTGAGAATATTAAAGATGATGAACTGAGTGCTCTTATGTCATGCCTTAATCCTCATATACAGAAATACAACCGCAATGACTTTGTGGTCATGAAAGGGGATAACCTGGACAGTATCGGCATTATCCTAGAGGGCGAAGCTCTTGTATATAAGGAAACCTTGTCAGGAAATCGCATTCTTATTAAAAACCTAAGACCTGGCGAGATGTTCGGTGAAGTTGCGGTTTTTGCAAGGATGAAAAAATGGCCGGCCATTGTGCAGGCAAGCACGTCCCTTACAGTATGCTTTATATCAAGGGATAAAATTGTGGGGCAGTGCGCAAATGTGTGCAAATGGCATTCACAGATGACCGAGAACATGCTTGGCATAATCTCTGAGAGAGCCTCGCTGCTTAGCAAAAAGCTGGAATATGTAGCTATCAAAACCATGCGGTCAAAGCTTTCCACCTTTTTGTACGAGCAGTACCTGAATAAAGGAACCAATACCTTTACCATACCCATGAACAGGGAACAGTTGGCAGACTTTCTGAATGTGTCAAGGCCATCCATGTCAAGGGAACTTTCAAGAATGAGGGATGAAGGTATTATTGACTTCCATCTGTCCACATTTAAAATCCTTGATGCAGAAGCTCTCAAGTCTTACTGCGAATAAATCAGGGTATCCGATATCCTTGTTGGCTTTTTGGAGGAAGGGCAAATGCCTTTTAACACAGTATTCAGTCAGCCCATTAAATATATAAAAGGGGTTGGGGAAGCAAGGGCAAGGGCTCTTGCTAAGCTTGGCATATTCAATGTCTCAGATGCTCTGACCTTTTTTCCAAGAGAATATGAGGACCGTTCTAACTTAAAGAAAATCAGCGAGGCACAGGACGGAGAGGAATGCCTTGTAAAAGCTACCCTTGTGTCCGATCCTGTAGAGTCAAAGCCCCGGAGGAATTTAAGCATTGTAAAGGCAATGGCATCGGACGGGTCGGCGTTTTTGAACCTTACCTGGTTTAACCAGCAATATATAAAGAACAATCTTTCAAAGGGATCCGAGTACCTCTTTTTCGGCAAGGTTAAAAGAAACGGCATGTTCCTTAAAATGCACAACCCCGTCCTTGAAAAGTCGGATGGGCATGGAAGAATGACGGGAAGAATCATGCCTGTTTATTCCTTAACCAAAGGAATTACCCAGAACAATATGCGAAATATCATAGAAAATGCCCTTAATTTGGCCCGGGGCAAATTTGAAGAGGTGCTCCCCAAAAGCTTAAGGCAGGAATTTAAGCTTTGTGAGGTCAACTTCTCCTATGAACATATACATTTTCCCCAAAGCTTTACCCACAAGGAAGAGGCAAGAAAGAGGCTTGTTTTTGAGGAGCTTTTGCTTCTTCAGCTGGCGCTCATACATGTAAAGGGCTCAAGCCTTCGCCAGAAGGGAATTCAATTTAAGCATGTTGATATGTCGCCCCTGCTGGACAAGCTGTCCTTTACCCTTACAGAAGCCCAGAAAAAAGTATTCAGGGAAATTGAGGCCGATATGGAGTCTCCCGCCAGGATGAACAGGCTCGTTCAGGGAGATGTGGGCTCAGGAAAAACCATAATTGCGGTTCTGGCTCTGTATAAGGCAGTAAAAAACGGGTATCAGGGTGCCTTTATGGTTCCAACTGAAATCTTGGCAGAGCAGCATTACAGAAATATCGAGCCTTTGTTCAATAGCCTTGGAATATGTGTGAAGCTCTTAACCGGAAGCATGAAAAAAAGGGAGAAGGAAGAGGTTAAACGGCTCATTCTTGAGGGAAAAGCTGATGTTGTAATTGGAACCCACGCGGTTATCGAGGATGATATGGTGTTTAACCAGTTGGGCCTTGTTATTACCGACGAGCAGCATAGATTTGGGGTCCGCCAGAGGGCAAGGCTTTCGGCTAAAGGTGAAAGCCCGGATCTTCTTGTAATGACGGCAACACCAATACCCAGAACCCTGTCCCTCGTTTTATATGGAGACCTTGACGTTTCCATAATCGATATGCTTCCGCCAAACAGGAAGCCTGTCAAAACCTATGCCGTTGATGAATCCATGCGTGAAAGAATATATGATTTCATACGCAAAAATGTAGCCGATGGCCGCCAGGCATATATAGTCTGCCCTCTTGTGGAGGATTCGGAGGAAATTGAGGCTCAGTCTGCCGAGGGGCTTGCCGAGAGAATAAGAGACAATGAACTTAAAGGACTGAGAGTGGGCCTTATCCACGGCAAAATGAAGAGCCAGGAAAAAGATCAGGTCATGAAGGACTTTGTGGAAGGCAACCTTGATGTACTGGTATCGACAACCGTCATTGAGGTAGGTGTAAATGTTCCCAACGCCAACATAATGGTTGTTGAAAATGCGGAACGCTTTGGCCTGTCACAACTCCATCAGCTGAGGGGCAGAGTTGGAAGGGGAGAACATCAGTCATATTGTATTCTCTTTAACCAGAGCAAGAGCAAAATATCAAGACAGCGTATGGAGATTATGGTAAAGAGCAATGACGGCTTTGTTATATCCGAAAAAGATTTGGAGCTCAGAGGCCCCGGAGACATATTCGGTGTGCGCCAGCACGGCCTTCCTGAATTTAAGATTGCAAACCTGTACAGGGATATGGAAATCCTAAAGGATGTCCAGAGGGCAGTTGAGAAAATAATAGATAATAACCTGCTTGAAGAGAGTGAATACGGTCCCCTTAAAAAGAAGCTGGACAGCATGTATGACACTCAGATAAAAGAGCTATCCTTAAACTGATGAAACTTATGCGGAAAGCTGAAGAAGATTCAAAGATATTATTCAGAATTCAAACCTTATCAATTTGATTATGAAGGAGAATATATGCTTCGTATAATTAGCGGTACAGCCAGAGGAATAAAAATCAATGCTCCTGACACTAAAAATACACGGCCTACCCTTGACAGGGTCAAGGAATCGGTATTCAATATACTAATGCCTTATATAGGTGACACTGTTGTACTGGACCTTTTTGCAGGCTCGGGCAACCTTGGCATAGAAGCCCTAAGCAGGGGGGCAAACAGGGCGGTATTTGTTGATAACAGCAATTTGTGTGTAAAAGTTATTTCGGAAAACCTTAAGAAAACTAAATTTATAGATAAGGCTGAAATACTTAATATGGATGTATTCCGTGCCCTTAGCCATCTTAGGGAAAAGGGCGAAAAATTCGACATTGTCTTTATGGATCCGCCATACAATATGAATTTTCTTGCCAAAACCCTTCAAATGCTGAATGATTTTGATATAATTAGTAATGACGGTATAGTGGCCTGTGAGCATCATGAAGATGAGCCAGCGCCCGATATGGTTGGAAAACTTGAAAAGGTAAGAAGCAAAAATTACGGAGATACGTTTTTTTCATTTTATGTGAGAGCTTAAGGCTTACTTCGAGGTGGAATATATTGGTGACATTTGTATATCCGGGAAGCTTTGACCCGGTAACCAACGGACATATGGACATTATCAACAGGGCGTCTAAAATATGCGACAGGCTTATTGTTCTTGTGTCTGTAAATTTGTCAAAAAATTATGTTTTTTCTTTGGAGGAACGAGTTGAGCTATTAAAGCTTGCTATTGGCAAAAGAGATAATGTTGAAGTTATGAGCCACACCGGCCTTCTTGTTGATTTCATGCACAAGGTTAATGCAAAGACAATTATCAAGGGGCTTAGGGCTGTGTCGGATTTTGAATCTGAAATGCAGATGGCTCTGTTAAACAGAAATCTGGACAATGAAATTGATACTTTGTTTATGATGACAAGCTTAAACAACTCATTTTTAAGCTCAAGCGCCGTCAGGGAACTGGCGAGATACGGCGGCAAAATTGATGATTTGGTTCCGCCTGAAATCGCCGATATAATTATTAGAAAGTTAAAGAAATGACAATTACTCGAACGATAAATGTGTTGGAGGTCTCTTGAATGGAAATATTAGAGCTCTTGGATCAGATAGAGGATATTATTGAAAGCGCAGTAAGCGTTCCCCTTTCAGGAGGAAGGTGCCTGGTTGACAGAGGGGCAATACTGGATTTAATTCAGGAAATCCGTATAAAGCTGCCTGACGATTTGAAAACAGCAAGACGCATTGCTGAGGAAAGGCAGAGATATTTGACGGAAGCCCAGCAGGAGGCCGAAAATATCATAAAGAATGCCGAATCCCGCATTGCGGCTCTTGTTGATGAGAACGAGATTACCAAAAAGGCATATGAGCAGGCTGAAATTATAATTTCCAACGCCAAGAAGAATGCAAGAGAAATTCGCCTTGGCACAAGGGAATATGCCGACGGCATATTAAGCAAGGTTGAGGAGATACTTGAAGATACTTTGGATGTAATTAAGGTTAACAGACAGGAATTAAAGTAATCAGTACATAACATTTGAATATTACGCTCCATTGGGACGGCTTCAGATAGAATTCAGCATAGAAGTGTTTGCTTTTATGCTGTTTTTTGTATATAGGATTTCCAGGCTTTATTTTAAGACTCTTTGATTACTTCATAGCTTCCAATTTGATTTGGCCTGCAAGATATTAAATAAACACTACGATTTATTTTATCTTATGGAGGGAAAGCAGTGAAACTTTCAAAGCGCAAAATAAATGCTGATGGTAAAGCTGTTGCTTTTTATCGTGATTTATTCCATGGAAAACTATACCTTGTTTCAGAAAAACACGATTATACAAGAGAAACAGTTGATAAAATGGACTTTGAGCGGTCCTGGCGTGGGCGTATATTAAAGGATGCAGAAAAGAAATTTAATCCTTTCTATAGTATAGTAGATGGACTGGTAAAGAGTGATAGGAATGTAACAATTAACATTAACTTTTCAAACGGCAACAAATCTTCAGATGTGGGGATGCTTATAAGGGATAACCTTACCTGGTTTGGAAGAAGGCTTAAAGCTCCTGATTCTGAATATACGCTGGAAGCACTTATTTGTAAGATATTGGCAGGAGAAAATCAAGACGAAATTAGAGCAAATCTCGAAAAGCTAAAGAATATAATTCAGGAAAGCATAGAACGTCAAAAGGATGGTCTGTGCAAATCAATACAGAATAACAGGATTCCTTTCTCTTTAAATGGAGATAAAATTGAGGCTTCCAGCAAGAAAATGAAGTGGCTCTATAGTTTTCTGGATGGTAAAATTGACGAGCATATGCTGGATGATTATTGGGTTATTTATAAGTATAACGAACTTGAAAATAAAATAAACCAAAATGTAGACGGCATAAAGAATAAAGATGCTCGTTCAATTTCAAAAGCAGTATCAAAAGCTGTGCATGAGCATCACCACCAAATACGTATACGCGGTATAAATAATGACCAGCTTCTCTTTTTAAAAGCAGTGGAACAGCATTTTAAAAAATATTATCCTGTAAAATCAAAGCATTCATCAAATGTATACGATGAAAAACTTAAACAGGAGAAAAATTATAAGTTTTATTACAGCGAGAACTTTGTGAAGGGTGAAGTCAGACGCTCTATTGTTAACCAGTTGGTATCGGGATTGATTCAACAAGGTAAACTTCTCCATTACTTTTATGATGAAACTCAAGGCTGGCAAAAGGACTATCTTAATTCTTACGGTCTGTCCTACATCCAAGTTGAAGAAGCTTTTAAAAAATCCCTGATGGATTCTATATCATGGGCTATTAATAGGTTATACTATTTTGTTTATGACCCTGATGATAGCGAAAATGAGATAAATGATAACATTGTTACACTATACAGAGATATAATATCAGCACTTGGTAACATAACTATTGATGAAAATGGCAACTTATATGATAAAATTAATAATCCTATAACATGTGAGACCAAAAATGGACCTCAAATAGTTAAGCTTATGTCCCGCATATATTATCATGAAGTCAAGGATGAAAAGGGCAATAATTTTTACCCTGAGCAAGACAAGTTTAGCAAAAAGGTTGCCCAATACTTTCCTATCCGTGATAAGGACTCCTTCAATACTATAGCAAGACTATTTTATGAGGCAAAAGAAAGCATTGCCCATTTAAGACATCAAAACTTCCATTACAGAAAAAATAGCCTTATTGATATATTGGCTAGTTCAAAAGGCTCATGGAATAAGTCTAAATTGATGCTTGTGCGTGATATTTATTATATTCACAATTATTTCAGAGAACATATCAGAAGCACGGGCATTTTAGATTATTACCCTGTGGAATTTCTCAAGGAATGTATTGAAGCCTGTGGCCTGAATTTCAATTTGTATGCACCCAATAACTCCCTTTGGCCTTCTTTCAGTAAGGTATATAAGAAAGGCTCAAATCTCTATAAGTCTGAAAAGGACCATAAAGGACTTAAGTGGTACATTGAAGTTACCAATAATGATGCTGGCAGCCTTGCCTACAAGAATTTTCTCCAATTAATATACTATCATTCGTTTTTACCGGCATTAACACAGAATCAAAGCCTTATTACTAATTTTATAAACTCAACAAAGAAATGGAATAGAGAAGAGGCTGGAAAGGCCGCACAGAGGAGAAATAATGATAAAAGTAAAAACAGCGACTCTTCTGTTAAAGCCTACAGATACGAAGCCATGCCTGATTATAAAGGCGAACCGCTGGCTGATTATTTTAAAGCTCTGCAAAAGGAGCAAATCGCACAGGCAAATAAGGTGCAGGAAGGAGAAGCAGAAAAGAACAACTATATCTTATTTATTCAGGACGTTTTTGTAAGGGCTTTTGATGACTATTTAAGCAGGCTTGAAATATATCGTGAAAAGCTACAGTCTCCCACCAAGCAGGATATAAACGTAAATGATGCTCTTGAAATGCTTGTGCCAAAGGCCAGAAGAAAAAGTTCTATTCGTATGAAGTGCAGTTTTGAGGGTACACATAACATAGAGGATAATATTCTCTGCTTTTACCCATTTTTACGGCTATTAGATGCTAAGGAGCTCTCAACGCTGCAGCACCAGTTTGTACGTTACCGCTGTTCACTAAATGAGCGCACTCTTCCTGAAAGTCAGGAAACAATGAAAGAAGAATTGATAAAGTTTTTAATTAAGTTGGAAGAGCTTATTGAGCTTGTTCGCTTTACTATCCCGGCAACAAGAAGCGATAAAGTTGAATCCGTATATAAAACCATGTTTGAAGTACATTTTTCTGATTTCTTAGACAAGGATGTGCTAAAAAATCAAGAATGCTCAAGGCTGTATTTGCAGTCTAATGGAAAAACTGCTATTCCAAGAAAGCACATGATGCTTCTGGCACGTTCAGCGCCCATGCCCCTTTACCGCAAAATGTTTAAAGACTATTATCGCATAACAGAAGCAGAGTGCTTGGAATACATAAAACTAGGTCAAACAATTGAACAGGATATAAATAAGCTTACAGAGCTGCATAAAGAACTGGAAAAAGCAAGATTAAAATTCAACCTGGAAGATAATCATAATGGAAAATCGGATCCTAATTATGACAAGCTAGTTCAAAAAGTGAAAGACTATGCAGAAAAGCTTCAATGTGTTGTGCGTTATAAACATCTGCGTAGAAAGCTTACTTTTGAATCACTGTATAAACTATTTAGCATCCATGTTGACCTACACGGAGTCATGTTAGCATTTGTCCAGAATTGGGAGAGGGATATGTTCTTTTTGCTTACTGCTCTGAAGTATATGGGTTATGTTAAGGGGAAATCAGATGATTGTGTTGATAGAATTTTTGCGAAAGGTAAGGTCATTCATAATTTACTTAATAGTAAGAAATACCTTAGAGATGATGACAAGAACCTTTTAGCAAGCCTATGCTGGAATGAAAGCAGTAAATCAAATATTAAAGAAAACAAGATTAAGGTTCGTAATGTGATTTCACACCTTAACCATTTTACTCAATCCAGTAATAATAAACAGCCTTCGATTGAAGAGATGATAAATAATCTTCGCTATCTTCTGTACTACGATAGAAAGCGTCAGAATGCAGTGACTAAGTCTATTAAAGACTTGATGCTGAAAGAGCATAATATTAAGATAAGCTGGAAAAATGCCACTAATGCGCAGGGTAACGTGGAGCTTAAAACCAAACGGGTGGAAGATGCTACAATTGAACATTTAAAGCACATATGTAAAGGCAAGAGCTGTAATTCAAATAAAGTGCCCTGCCCAATAAATCAAAATGATAAAGCTAATAGTTGCGGCCTTCTTGAGCAGTCGAACAGTACGGAACTATTAAGGTGTCTGGACCGGCTGATTACTTTTGAATACACTAGTGCGAACCCATAGTGATCATAAAATTACCGTACCGTGGGAAGCGGCTTTTGGGATGCTGTGTATCGCTCTTTTGGGGGATCCGCACTTTTGAGGGTGTAAATTAGCAAAGTATGACGATTATATAACCAAGCCGTAACAATCTCCGTACACAGGAGAACTGCAACT
>JAAYAD010000055.1 GCA_012719545.1 Clostridiaceae bacterium | reverse complement strand
GGCAAAGATTATAGTCCGAGCCTACAATAGATTTGAGAAAAACCGTTTGTCTTCTGAAGATTGCCAGCAATTTATAAGCAAAATAAAAGATTACAATCAGATTCCCAAAGACATCCAGCCACATGTTCTTATAGCCTATGGCTCAGGTATAATCTCAGGATATTCAGACGGCCGCTTTGGAGCCAATGACTATGCAACAAGAGCCCAGGCAGCTGCATTTATAATCCGTTATCTTGACCCAAGTGAAAGGGCAAAGGTAGAGGGCGTTAAAAAAGAAGAGCCTAAGCAGACCCGTGAGCCAACCGTATTAAGATGGGATGACCCGTACAGACCCTTGCCCATTGAAGGAGATACATTTATAAAGCCTGATGGAACACAAGTAGTATTAAAGATTGGCCCAGCAGGAGTATTGGGAGAAAACCAGAACTGCGACCTTTACGGTGGCATGGCATATCCTGATGGAAGTCTAGTAGAACACGGTACACTTGGTACTATGGCATGGGGACATTTAGGTGAAACTTATCTTGTAGATGAATACGGTGAAGGACATTTTTGGTCAGAATGGTTGGAAATAAGAGAGTACTATTACTATAAGGCATATGAAGAAATTAAGAATCCAAAGCCAGGGCAGAAATATGGAAAGTGGTTTGTGTATGTCAATGGTAAGTGGAGTTGGATTGGTCCCACAAACCAGTGATAGGGTGTGTACCGTATGAAATGCGTTAAGATACTGTTTCTTTGGATTATTATAATTAACTTTTGCTTAATGAGTTTATTAATGTTGCCGGCATTTGCCGGCAACAATGACAGTTTGCCATCAAATCCTAACAAAGGTTCCGGCAAAGAAACGGATTTATGGAGCTATTCATCTCAGTTTGAAGGAATAAGACTTTCTATATACTTTGCTCCCAATAAAGATGGAAAATCTGCACGAGAGCGTTTTAAAACTGGAGAAGACGTTATCCTCGTAGGAAAGAAAATAGATATTACAAAAACAGGTCCTAGATACTATGTAGAGGAATTCACTGATCTTTCTATATATGATTACATGAATAGAAAAAAACCATATATTACAACAAGTACTACAGAAAAAACACCATACAACTATGAAGACCCAAAGACGAAAGTTTTCGTGAGTACTATGCCTAAGGTATTCGGTGGCACTAAAGATATGTGGGATAATTGGTTTGAAAGCCCTGTTAATGGAGAAAAAACATATCAGAACATACCTCTTATTGCAGATTTGGTAGGCGCAAGTATTACGGCAGAAGGTTTCAAAAATGGGATATATAACTATAGAGGAGAAATATTAGAAGGCCAGTATAAAATATTCTTTGAACCTATTATTTTTCCTGAAATAAATGGTGTATCAATGGTTATGACACTTAGGGATGCCATAAAGTGGGAAGAAGAATTTCTGGCTGGCAGAATTACAGATACAAATGGCAGGAGAATTACAAGCAATATCCCTCAGATATTTGAATATTTAGCTAATTCACAATTTCTCATTGAGGATGAGGCATGCATTTCAATGCGTGCCAACAGTATTCGTTATCAGGTCAGATTTGACGGAACACAAGCGGCAAGAGAAGAGATAAGAAGACAGATATTGCCGGGTGGTCACATTTATGACAGCATGGGAGTTGGGGTGATAACCCCAAAGGTTCCCGAAGGCGATTTTGACATAATATATGACAATTCTATTGCGACAGATAGAGTTATTAAGGTTATACCTTCCAGTAATGGGTCAGAAAAGGTGGAGGATGAAATAATCCTTAACCACAGATTTTTGAATAAATCAT
>JAAYAD010000036.1 GCA_012719545.1 Clostridiaceae bacterium | reverse complement strand
TTTATTTAGCACATAATCACCTTGAAATCCTTATTACATGAGCGTTTCATGTATTTATATTATACCATGATTGTTATGTCCTTAACTACTCTTTTAGATAAAAAAAGCCCACTTTTCAGTGAGCTTTGTCTTCAGTCTGAGGTTCCCTTCCTGGGAACCCTTAATTATTTTTTTACTTCATAATCATTATTCAAATATATCTCATCTCAATCATAAGTTATTTAATCACAGAAAATCATGCAAAACTGTCCATATGATTATTAGATATTTCCGGTTAGGCTATGTCTGGCTGTCATATCTGAATATGAGGATGATCAGCCTGCTGCACCTCAATAATTATGGGAATAATCATTGGACGCCTCATTGTCTTCCTGTAAAGGAATGTGCTGAGTTCATCCTTAATGGCGCTTTTTATAGCGGACCAATTGCTGCCCTTTTTGCTTACGCTTCTTAAAAGTGCTTCAGTTGCAATGTTCTTTACCTCTTCTATAAGCTCCTCTGATTCCTTTACGTAAACAAAGCCTCTTGATACAACCTCAAGATTGGCAGCCAAATTGCCCTTAGGATCCATGGCAATAACAATTATCATAAGACCGTCCTCAGAGAGGATTTTACGGTCTCTTAATACCACGTCTCCAACATCGCCTACACCAAGTCCGTCAACTAATACGCTTCCTGCAGGCACACTGCCGTTAATGACTGCAGACTTGCTGGTAAGCTCCAGCACCTTGCCGTTTTCCATAAGGAAAATATTTTTTTCATCCATGCCAAGGCTTACGGCAAGGCTTGCATGTTTTTTAAGCATCCTGTATTCTCCGTGGACAGGCATAAAGAATTTGGGATTGATAAGCCGGTGCATGAGCTTCAGCTCTTCCTGCTTAGCATGACCGGAAACATGTATGTCATCCAGTGAATCGTAGATAACATATGCCCCTTGTTTGAACAAATCATCAATAACCCGGTAAACCAGCTTTTCATTGCCGGGTATGGGGGTTGCCGAGATAATTACCAGGTCTCCCTCCATTATTTCAACCTTTTTATGATTGGACGCTGCAATTCTGGCTAAAGCCGACATAGGTTCGCCCTGGCTTCCGGTGGTTATAATTACAACCTGTTCGGGGCTGTATCTGCCTATCTTGTCAATATCAATAACCGTATCTTCCGGATAGGAAAGATAGCCAAGCTTAATTGCCGTGCGCATAACATTGAGCATGCTGCGTCCCACAAGGGCAACCTTCCTGTTATACCTCACTGCAGAATTGATAATTTGCTGAATACGATGGATATTGGATGCAAAGGTTGCAACAATGATCCTGCCCTTTGCGCTTCCAAAAATGGTGTCAAAGGTTTCGCCCACCGTTCTTTCTGACATTGTATATCCGGGTCTCTCAACATTGGTGCTGTCAGAAAGCAGAAGCAGAACTCCCTTCTTTCCTATTTCAGCTATTCTTGCAAGGTCAATGGGCTTTCCTTCAATGGGTGTCTGGTCTATTTTAAAATCTCCCGTATGGAACACCATACCAACAGGAGTGTCAATGGCAAGTGCCACAGAATCGGCGATACTGTGAGTAGAATGTATGAACTCAATCTTAAAGGGTCCAAGCTGAATTGTCTGGCCTGCTTTTACTTTCCGAAGATCAACAGATTCCGTCATTTCATGCTCTGACAATTTGTTCTCTATAAGTCCCAAAGTAAGCTCTGTACCGTAAACAGGCACATTCACCTTCCTGAGAACATATGGAAGCGCCCCTATATGATCTTCATGACCATGGGTAACCAAAATACCATGTATCTTTTCCTTATTTTTTTCCAAATAGGTCACATCGGGAATAACCAGGTCTATTCCCAGCATTTCATCCTCGGGAAAAGCAAGACCGCAGTCTATGACAATAATGTTCTCGCCGTATTCGAGAACAGTCATATTTTTTCCGATTTCTTCCAATCCACCTAAAGGAATCACCTTTAGTTTATTTTTCTTTTTATAGGCCACGTTAAAACCTCCACAAATATTATTTTTCAAATTTTTCGTACGTATACTAATTGGTTTTATTATAAAAACGCAAGAAAACAAAACTGAGCTTAGATCCCGAAAAGGATAAGCCAAAACTCAGTTTTCCAATAATCCAAGCCTTATAACACAAATTACATGCGCATAAAAATCTGACCATACTAGTGTATGGTTTTAGTATTATAAGGTTATGGATTTTTAATATCCGGATTCATCTTATTAACGACCCACTGTCCGGATATAGCTACTTCCGTCCCCAATCTGTCTATAGAGAGGAACCAGAAAAAATGCGCCCATCCATTTTTTCCAGTAGCCAAAAAACAGAACTTGGGAACGCAAAATCTTAAATATAATCAGCCGGTAAAAGCCTTGCAAAGCTTTTATTTCACCGGAAATATCCAGTTTAATAGCGGAATTATTATATAATTCCGGGTTAAATATATATAAACACCTGTTATAATTACTTCCCGTACATTATAATAAACTTTAGCAACATATTAGTTATACCATAAATTGCATTAAGTTACTATATACAAACAATCATTTGCGGTGTTATTATGGAATTTATTGTTCCCGAAAATATACTCTCTATTATTTCCATATTAAATAAAAACGGCTTTCAGGCACATCTGGCAGGCGGTTGTGTCCGTGACATGATAATAGGCAGAGTACCAGGGGACTGGGATATTACAACCAATGCATCCACCGATGAAGTCAAATCCCTGTTTCAAAAGACATGGGATACCGGATTAAGGCATGGAACGGTGACCGTTTCTTACAATGGTACCAAAGCCGAAGTTACCACCTGGAGAAAGGAAGAAGGCTACTCGGACCATAGAAGGCCTGACCGGGTATACTTTGCCCAATCATTGACCGATGACCTATCCCGCAGGGATTTTACCATTAACGCAATGGCATATCATCCTGACGAGGGGCTTATAGATCCCTTTGGAGGATTAAATGATATTAACCTACGCTTAATAAGAAGCGTGGGCGACCCTATAAAACGCTTTTCCGAGGATGCTTTAAGAATGCTGAGAGCAGTAAGGTTTTCTGCGCAGCTTGGATTTGACATTGAAATTAACACTTTTAATGCCATAAAGGAATTGTGGGCTGACCTGTCCTATATAAGCATGGAGCGCATTCAGGCAGAAACAAACAAGATACTTGAATCGAGTGAACCACATAAGCTGTCGCTTATATGGGAAACAGGACTTAATAAAACCATTTTCCCAGAAATCAGCATTTCACCTTGCTGGATTGACCTTGCTAAAAAATTTTCCTGCCATAAGAACAGAAAGGCCGTCTCATTAGCCATGTTGTTTATTACATCCGTTAAAGATGATGCGGAAAATATGGCAAGGCTCCTTTTAAATCGCCTTAGATATGATAAAGCTACTATCAGACATGTTGCTGACCTTATTAACTGTGCTTTGGATTTCGGCCCCTTTACACCTCGTAATTTAAGGAAAATGGCCACAGAATACGGTGAGAAAACAGCATATGATGCTGTATTGATGAAAGAAGCATTAAAGGGCTATATTAATTTCCATGAAAATCAAAATGGCTTAACAAATCAATCATATAGAAATACTGAACTATCTTGCCTTAAGCTTAATATATCGGGCAAGGATTTAAAAGATGCAGGTTTATGCCATGGAAGTGAGATTAAAAATATGCTTTCTGTGCTTTCCCTGATAGTTTATGAAAAGCCCTGTCTTAACGATGCTGCTCTTTTAATGGAGCTTGCAACTAAAATTGCCCGCATTTCTTTTTAATCAGATTTAGATAGCTTAATCCTTGCATTCCATCTTGCAAAAAGTGTTGCAATAGTATATCCTGCCAAAAAGTAATTAAGAAAAGTGCTAAAGGTATGACCACCCATCCAAATTCAAATATGATTGCAAACATAATTCTCATTGTGACTCACCTTGGAAGTTGGAGTAATGTTGAGGATTTATTGTTAAATCGCACTCTGAACTCTAAGCCATATAAAAAAATGGTGTTACCCATTTTATAGAACAGTAATGACAAGTGTGCATCATATCCATATTTACATATTATATCTGTTAATCCACTTTTTGAAGGTTTAAAATACATAAATGCCGCCAGCTTTATAAACTGGCGGCATATCATCATCCGTATATACAAAGGTTTTAAGCCTTCATATTCATAAAATGCTTTATCCAGAAGCTTATTGGCATTATGCCTTGCCTGCGCAGCCAAGAACGTTGATGAGCTTATGCTTAACAAGCTTCTTAATTTCTTCACGAGCAGGTCCCAAGTATTTTCTGGGGTCGAACTCGCTTGGATTTTCAGCAAATACCTTACGGATTGTAGATGTCATGGCAAGACGGAGGTCGGAGTCAATGTTGATCTTGCACACTGCCATAGAAGCTGCCTTTCTTAACATATCCTCGGGCACGCCTTTTGCACCGGGCATTTGTCCGCCGTACTTATTGATGGTGTCAACATATTCAGGAATAACTGAAGAAGCACCATGGAGAACAATGGGGAATCCAGGCAGTCTCTTCTGGATTTCTTCAAGGATATCGAAGCGGAGCTTAGCCTCACCCTTGAACTTGTATGCGCCGTGGCTTGTTCCGATAGCAATTGCAAGGGAGTCAACTCCGGTGCGGCTTACAAATTCTTCAACTTCTTCAGGACGTGTAAACTGAGCATCCTCTTCGGAAACATTTACTGCGTCCTCAATACCAGCAAGACGTCCAAGCTCGCCTTCAACGGTTACGCCGCGCTCATGAGCGTACTCAACAACCTTCTTGGTAAGAGCAATATTCTCTTCGAAAGGAAGGTGTGAACCGTCAATCATAACGGAGGTGAATCCTCCATCTATACAGGACTTGCAGAGCTCAAAGCTGTCACCATGGTCCAGGTGAACCGCGATAGGGAGATTTGTTTCTATAATAGCGGCTTCAATGAGCTTCATGAGATATGTGTGATTAGCGTACTTCCTTGCACCGGAAGATACCTGAAGGATTAAGGGAGCGTTAACTTCCTTAGCGGCTTCGGTGATGCCCTGAACGATTTCCATGTTGTTAACATTGAAAGCACCAATGGCATAACCGCCTTCATATGCCTTTTTAAACATTTCGGTTGTATTAACCAGTGGCATTAAGAATCAACTCCTTTATTAGTATGTCAAAATATCTTGTGAAAAAAATCACATCCAAACAATTATTTTATCAGAATTCAGCCACAAATCAAGTGCGGAACTTCCTCCACGGTATAATTGACTTTATCGCTGAATTTAAGACGGTAATTAGTATTCTCGACCTTAAAGTAAATGATACCGCAGCTTTTTATGTCAATTCGTATTCTGTCAAAAATATCTGCCTGAAGAATTACCAATATATCAGATATGTAATCAAGTGGATTATGGCTGGTCTTAGGCTCGATAATCAGCGGAATGCCTCCCATCTGCTCAGGAGGATAAACAGACACATGAATGCATCCAGGCTCATGAGGTTTATCAGTAGGATACAAAATATCCCGTTCAAACATTGCTTTATTCATAAAATACCTCCGCAGAATGGAAAAAAATTCTTCGGTCTTTTATTCAGTGTACACGAATTAACTACCTTATACAAGTATCAACATCCAAAAAATCACAATGGGCCGCTTAATCTTTTTGAAGTTTTTCCACTAATTCTGCTACCTTTTGATAGAGCTCTTCCAAGGTTCCCTGATTTTCAATGACTTCATCGGCAAGCCTAATGTATTCATGCTGGGGCATCTGGGAGTTAATACGGCTTTTTGCCTCCTCATAACTTAAGCCGCTTCGCTGGCACACCCTCTTAATCCGTGTTTCCTCAGGGGCAGTTACCACCCATACGGTATGGGCAGTATCCAGAAATCCATGCTCAACGGGAATTGGAACATCCAGTACTACCAACCCCTGATAATTCTCATTCACCAGCCTTTTTATCTCCTTGAGCATTGCATCAACTACCTCGGCATGGACAATTTCCTCAAGCCTCTTTCTGCGCTCAGGAGAATTAAACACAATCTCCGCAAGTTTTTTACGGTTGATGCTCTTGTCGCCTTCAAGTATCTGAGTTCCGAATTCATCGATAATTTTAAAATAGGCAGGCATTCCATATTCCACGGCACGGCGTGAAAGCTCATCGGCATCAATTACATGTGCCCCAAGCTCTTTTAATATCTGTGAAACCGATGACTTTCCTGCACCTATTCCGCCCGTCACTCCTATAATTGTCATGCTCACCTTTTCTTTCTCCTTATCCTCATTTTCGCCATCATCTTTATGTCAGACTGTGCCTTGCGGCTGTTGCCTGCTGCCTTTTAAGATGAGCACATTGTCGCGAGCGCTATTTCACAGTTTGATTTACTGAGCTTAAATCGCTGCGAGCTACAGCCATTTAAAGTACATGTATTGCGGCGTGCCTGTTGCGATTTATAGCGGAGAGTGGATAGCGGAGCGAGCGCGACTTGAAAACAGGATGTTTTCACGGATCGCTAAATAACAATAGGCTAAAGCCGCAATTTAAATTCAGTCTGACATAAACCTTTACTTTGCTTCATACCAGTTCTCGCCTGTAGTAACCTCGGCAATGAGGGGAACATTAAGTGCAACAGCACTTTCCATGCTGTTCTTTACTATATCTTTAACCTGCTCAAGCTCATCCATGGCGGTTTCAACGACCAGTTCGTCGTGAACCTGCAAAATAAGCCGGGACTTAAGCTTTCTTTCTTTTAGCTCCCGCCAAACCTTTACCATGGCTATTTTTATAATATCTGCAGCGCTTCCCTGGATGGGGGTATTAAGAGCAATTCTCTTTCCAAATGAACGCACCTGGAAATTGGAGGATTTAAGTTCAGGTATATGCCTTATCCTGTTAAACATGGTTTTGACATATCCCTTCTCCTTACCGTATTCCACTATATCCTCCATGTATTGCTTTACCTTTGCGTAGGTTGAAAGATAGTTTTCTATATAGCGTGCCGCTTCTTTTCTTGTTACATTAATGTCCTTGGCAAGTGAAAAATCGCTTATGCCGTAGATTATTCCGAAGTTGACAGCTTTGGCGCTTCGCCTCATTTCTGATGTAACCTCATCCAAAGGAACTTTAAACACCTGGGAGGCAGTCTGGGTGTGGATGTCCACTCCCTCTACAAATGCCTTCTGAAGCATTTCATCACCAGTAATATGGGCAAGGACTCTAAGCTCAATCTGTGAATAGTCGGCATCCACAAACATGAATCCTTCTTCCGGAATAAAGGCGCGCCTTATATCCCTTCCAACCTCTGTTCTGATTGGAATGTTCTGAAGATTTGGCTCGGTGCTGGATATTCTTCCCGTTGCCGTGACGGTCTGATTAAAGCTGGAATGAATTCTTCCTGTTTCAGGGTTTATAACCTTTACAAGACCTTCCACATAGGTTGATTTTAGTTTGGTAAGCTGCCTGTACTCCAAAATAGCCGGAATAATCTCATGATCATCAGACAATTCGTTCAAAACATCTGCATCGGTGGAATACCCGGTCTTTGTCTTTTTGATTACTCTTAAACCCAGCTTTTCAAAAAGAATGATACCCAACTGCTTGGTTGAATTTATATTGAACTCTTCCCCGGCCATCATATATATGGACTGCTCAAGGGAGCGTATGCGCGCATCAAGGCGTTTTCCGTATTCCTCAAGATATTGAGCGTCCACTTTAAATCCGTAATACTCCATGCTTCCAAGCACCAGAGAAAGGGGAAGTTCCATCTGGTAGTACAGATCTTGCTGTCCATTTTCGGCTAAGCTCATGGTTTGCTTCTCATATATGGGATTAATTACAGATAAGCACCTGCTTAAATCCTGAGAAAATTTATTCTCGTCAAACCCGATAATGCCCCGTCCTTTTCCTTTGACTTCATCCAGGGACACTTCCACCCCAAGATATTTTCTTGCAAGCTCTGGGATGGTGTAGGATGATGCCAGGGCATCAATGAGGTATTCTGCAATCATCAGGTCAAAAAGACCGCACTCAATATCAGTATCATGGCTTAATGCCCATGTATAAAGCTCTTTGACATTATGGGTAACAATGGTAAGGCTTTTTTTGCTAAAAATTATACTCAGAGCTTCTGCCAGTTCCTTGTCATCAAATTTATCTGTAAAGACCACATAGTTTACATCATTATGTCCTATGGCAAGGGCATTTAGGTTTCCGCCTATTACCTGAGCCTTTTCAATTACAGCAAGCAAAGAAATATTATCCTTTTCTGAAAGACCAGTTAAAACATCTTTAAGAGTACTTAAATCACTGACTTTTTCATATGGGACTTCTTGAGGGGCGCTCGCTTCTGTTTCTTCCCTTTCAATGGCATCAAGGGCAAGCTTTTTTATAAGGCTTCTGAATTCAAGCTCTGTAAAAATATCAAGAAGCTCTTTCTTATTGATTTCCCTGCGCCTGAAATCCTCTATCCCGTTTATACCTTCCTTTTCTCTAATAATGGTTCCAAGACGTCGGCTTAAAAATGCCATTTCACGGCCTTCCTCAAGATTTGCCCTAAGCTTTGGCTTACTTATTGAATCAAGATTTTCATAAAGCTCTTCCAGAGTTTTATACTGCTTTATAAGCTCAATGGCGGTTTTCTCTCCCACGCCCTTGACTCCCGGAATATTGTCAGACTGATCTCCCATAAGCCCCTTTATCTCAATTAGGCTTTTAGGCTCTACACCGTATTTTTCAAGTACATCTGCCGGTGTATATCTTGTTGTAATTGTCTGCCCTTTTGAGGTTGAGGGGATTATAATGGTCACAAGTTCGCTTGCAAGCTGCAGGGCATCACGGTCGCCTGTCAGAATGGACACTCTGATTCCCTGATTTTCCGCGATTTTAGAGTATATTCCGATAAGGTCGTCGGCTTCAAGACCTTCTTCCTCCACAATTGCTATATTCATTGCCTTTAATACCCGCTTGACTATAGGAAGCTGTATGGCAAGCTCATCGGGCATACCTTTGCGGGTGGCCTTATATTCTGCATAAAGGTCACTGCGGAAGATTTTTGCCTTTAAATCAAAAGCCACAGCCAGATAGTCGGGCTTTTCCTCATCCAGATATTTATTGAGTATATTAATAAAGCCATACACGGCATTGGTTGGCGTACCATCGGATCTTGTCAGCATTCCCGGACCTTTGAGAGCATAGAAAGCCCGGTTAAGTATGCTGTTACCATCTACAATCATAAATTTTTCATTCATCGTTTTTTCCTCCGCATATTCCTTTGCTTGTACTGTATCCATATCATATTGTATAATAAAGGCATAATTTATTCCAATGTAATATTGGCAAAAGCTTAAGGCCATAATCTTGACATAATTCAGCTTTTGCCGGGACTATAAAGGCTTAATCAGGATATAATATATACAAAATACAAATTATTTGCCATATACGCCAAAGGGGGACGGACACAGGGCCGTCTTTTTCATTGGCGCTGTCAGGAGCGGACTTATGGAGAACTTTATAAGAAAGATACGCTTTAGTACTGCAATAATATTGTCAAAGCTTGCACTGTACGGATTAAGGCTTATTGGAAGGGGCGGGACAAGCCTTCCCGGAAAAATTGCCTTAAAAATATATCCGGAGATGCTTTCTGCCCTTTCAGGCAAGTTCCGGATAATTATGATTACCGGAACCAATGGAAAAACCACCACATCCCGAATTGCAGCCGGGATGCTTGACAGAACAGGAATGAAATATATTTCGAACAAATCGGGAGCTAATCTTGCCAGCGGTCTTACAACCACCCTTATAAGTGCCATATCCCTTACGGGAAAGCCCATGGTGCGTACCGCCCTCCTTGAAACCGACGAGGCGGCATTCGCCAGAACTGCTCCCAAGCTTAAGCCCGAGATAGTTATTGTCACAAACTTTTTCAGGGATCAGCTTGACCGTTACGGAGAACTGTACACCACTCTCGACAAGGTAAGGGAAGGAATCCAGGGCACTCCCGAATCAACCCTTATTCTAAATGCCGACGATTCATTGTGCGCATCCTTAGGACAGAATGTGCCCAATCCTGTAGTTTACTTTGGTTTTGCACAAAACGCCTATCCTGAGGACAATACTGAAATCAGTTCCGATGCCCCTTTTTGCATTTATTGTTCTGCACGCTATGACTATAGTGATAAAACCTTTGGCCATTTAGGGCACTTTTCCTGTCCATCCTGCGGCTATAAAAGGCCCGAAGCCCAAATTGAATGTACCGAGGTTCTTGGCTACGACAGTTTAACATCCACCATTGAAATAAAAATACCCAACGGCAAGTTGTCGGCAAAACTTGCTCTTCCCGGCCTGTACAACATCTATAATGCACTTGCTGGCACGGCATTGGGGCACCAATTTGGACTTTCCGAAGAAGATCTTGTATATGTCCTTGAGGGCTTCGAGTGCGGTTTTGGACGCATGGAGTCGGTAAAGGTAATGAACAGGGAAATTAAGATGATCCTTGTAAAGAACCCCACCGGATTTAACCAGGTCTTAAGGTATCTTCTTACCCAAACCAATCATTGCTGCGTTGCTCTTGCCCTGAATGACAAACTGGCCGACGGTACTGATATATCCTGGATATGGGACGCGGATCTTGAAATTCTTGCCTTCATGCAGGAAAAAATCCGCTCCTTCCTTGTTTCAGGTATCAGGGCTGAGGATATGGCTCTGCGCCTGAAATACGCTGGCATTCCCGAGAAGAGAATAAAAATAGAGCATGATGAAAACAAGCTCATTGATGAGGCAATACAGTCTGTAAAGGAAAATGAAACTATATATCTACTTCCCACATATACGGCAATGCTGGATATCAGAAAGATTATGAAGGAACGCTACAGGCTTAAGGATTTCTGGAAGTAAGGAGTATCATTATGTACGAGTTAACCATATGCCATCTTTATCCTGATCTTATGAACCTTTACGGTGACAGGGGAAACATAATTGCCCTTTCAAGGCGCTGCCATTGGCGGGATATTGATGTTAAGGTAGTAAAGGTTTCCATTAACGATGAATTTCAGTATGAAGACTACGATATCATTTTCTTAGGCGGAGGCCAGGATTATGAGCAGTCAATAATAAAGGACGATCTGGCAAAAGGCAAGGCTCAGAGAATAATAGAGGCAGTGGAAGCAGGAAAGGTGTTCCTTGGTATCTGCGGAGGATTCCAGCTTCTTGGCAAATACTATAAAACCCATACCGGAAGTGAAATAGAATGCATTGGCGCCCTTGACATCTGGACCCACGGCGGTGAAACAAGGCTTATTGGCAACCTTGTATTTTCTTGTGATTTTCTTAAAGGTGACGAAAATCAAAAATTAGTTGTAGGCTTTGAAAATCATTCCGGAAAAACCTATCTGGGAGAAGGAGTAAAGCCTTTGGGCAAAGTAGTCAAGGGATTTGGAAATAACGGCGAGGATGGCTTTGAGGGTGCAATTTATAAAAATACCTACTGCTCCTATTCCCACGGCAGTTTATTGCCCAAGAACCCTGCCCTGACGGACCATCTTATTACTCTTGCCCTGTTAAACAAGTATCCTGATTTTACGGGGCTTTCCCCTCTTGACGACAATTTTGAAAAGCTCGCCCATGATTCTATGGTCAAAAAATTATTGTCATAATTGTTCTGCTTTCCCAAATATAACGGGATTGGTATGGTATAATTAACTCGGATATAAAAAATATGGTCATATGGCCATGAGGGGTGTCAGTTATGGGTTTATTTATCAGGAACGGTTCTGTATTGGTTGACGGATCCTTTAAAAATACCAATATTACAATTATAGATGGCAAAATTGCATCAATTGGCGATAAAGACAATACCAATTCCTTTCAGGAAGTAGATGCAAATGATAAAAAAATTGTCCCAGGCTTTATTGATATACACACCCATGGCGGTTTTGGTGTTGACATTAATCATGCAACAACCCAGGATTTATTGACATTAAGCCGCTTTTTTGCAAGTCAGGGAGTAACAAACTGGATTGCATCACTGGTCACTGATACCGAAGAAAACACCATCTGGTGCATAGAGCAGATAAAAGAGGCAATGGAAAAGCCCATAGAAGGCGCAAGGCTTCTCGGAATACATCTTGAAGGCCCCTTCCTCGATCATGGGTACAAAGGCTCAATGCCGGAGCACCTGCTTAGAAATGCCGATATTGAGCTTTTTGAGAAATATCAGAAAAAAGCTGACGGAAAAATTATATATATTACTATTGCTCCTGAGATAGACGGCGGCCTTGGCCTGATTAGGAAATTGCATGATTTAGGAGTTGTTGTTGCCATAGGCCATTCTGGTGCAGATTATGAAACCGCAATAGAGGCCATAAAAGCAGGAGCAAGGTGTGCTACCCACATATTTAACGCCATGAGGCCAATTCACCATCACAATCCCGCCATTCCAGGCGCTGTATTGGAAAGCGAGATTTATTCCGAAGCCATTTGTGACGGAAGGCACCTTCATCCCGCAACAGTAAGGCTCATAATTAAATGCAAGGGTCTTGACCGGGTAATAGCCGTTACCGACAGCATTATGGCGGCAGGTCTTAAGGATGGGGAATATACGCTGGGCGTAAACAAAATTGTAGTGGAAAACGGCGATGCCAAGCTGTTAAACGGCATCAGGGCAGGAAGCACCTTAACAATGATTAATGCTCTTAAAAACATCATGGCCTTTACAGGAAGAACCTTAGAAGAAGTTATTCCCCTTCTTACATTAAATCCTGCAAGGCTCTTTGGTTTGGATAGCCATAAAGGCACAATACAGGAAGGAAAAGATGCCGATTTAGTGATTCTGGACAATGAATTTAATATTGACGCGACAATTGTAAACGGTCAAATTGTTTATGAAAGAAAAACGGGAGCATAACAGCTCCCGTAATTTTTATGTCTTTTGCCCTAAGGCTTATCCAATAAGTGCTATCAGAAATCTGCGTTATTAACTGTTCTGGGATAAGGAATAACGTCACGGATATTCTGCATGCCTGTCATGTACATGAGCATACGCTCAAATCCCAGACCAAAGCCTGCATGACGTGCTCCGCCAAAGCGGCGGGTGTCCAGATACCAGGCATAGTCTTCTTTTTTGAGACCCATTTCTTCCATTCTCTTTTCAAGAACCTCATAGCGTTCTTCTCTCTGGCTTCCACCAATGATTTCGCCAACTCCGGGAACAAGAAGGTCCATAGCGGCAACGGTCTTGTTGTCATCATTGAGCCTCATATAGAAAGCCTTTATATCCTTGGGATAATCTATTACAAACACAGGCTTCTTCATAACCTGCTCTGTCAAATACCTCTCATGCTCGGTCTGGAGGTCATTGCCCCATTCAACGGGGTACTGGAACTGCTGGCCGCTCTTCTTTAATAGCTCAATGGCCTCTGTATAGGTAATGCAGCCAAAGTCCGAATTAAGTATGCCATTGAGTCTTTCATACAGACCGGTATCAATAAACTGGTTGAAGAAATCCATCTCTTCCTTTGCGTTTTCCATAACATAGCTTATAATGTAGCGGATCATGTCCTCAGCCAGCTTCATGTCATCCTTAAGATCCGCAAAAGCAATTTCAGGTTCAATCATCCAGAATTCTGCGGCATGGCGTGTGGTATTGCTGTTTTCAGCACGGAAAGTGGGGCCGAAAGTATAAACCTTGCCAAAGGCCAGTGCGTAAGGCTCAACGGCAAGCTGGCCGCTTACGGTAAGACCGGTGTGCTTTCCGAAGAAGTCCTGACTGTAATCAACCTCGCCATTTTCAGTCAGAGGAACATTGTTAAGGTCCAGAGTAGTTACCTGGAACATCTCTCCCGCACCCTCACAGTCACTGCTGGTGATAATGGGAGTATGGACATATACAAAGCCTCTTTCCTGGAAGAATTTATGAATTGCGTAAGCCAGTACGGATCTTACCTTGAACACAGCGGAAAAAGTATTGGTTCTTGGTCTTAAATGTGCAATGGTTCTTAAGAACTCAAAGCTGTGGCGTTTTTTCTGAAGGGGATATTCAGGAGCTGAAGCGCCTTCAATATCAATCTGTGAAGCTTTAATCTCAAAGGGCTGCTTAGCCTGAGGTGTTTCAACCACATTACCTTTTACCACTATGGCGCTTCCAACATTTAATTTGGCAATCTCGGCAAAATTGATCAGGGTATTGTCAAAAACAATCTGCAGATTCTTAAAATAAGAACCGTCATTTATTTCTATGAAGCCAAAAGTCTTTGAATCTCTTATTGTACGTACCCAACCGCATACCACAACTTCCTGACCGGTCAAGCTCTTAAAGGTATTGTAGAGTTTACGGATTTCTGTTCTTTCCATGTAATTTCATCTCCACCTTTTTCATAATCCTGTGTATTTTTTCCGGATATTGCTTATTTTATAATGGTTACAACGCCGTAAACAGCCTTTATTGCACATTATTATTAAATAACATGCAATTAATATTTTCAATATTGCAAGCAAAAATAGTCAGTGGCTTTTAATACTGAAAACTAAAGACACATGCACAGGTTTTTACATAAAATCAATTATAAACATCCTGCATATTTAATTCAATATTAAAACTCACAAGATTCCAAAGATTCACAAAAAGAATAAAGCAACTACATATTAACGCTGATAAAATAAATCAGCACCGCTATAGCCGCAATAAAAAATACAGCCATCCAAATATTGCGCCTGTCCAGTTTCTTTAAGTATTCCTCATTGGCAGCCCTGACACTTTCATCATTAAAGGACGGGTCAGAAAGAATATCCTCATCGCTTATACCATCTGCTGATTCGAGAATTGATTTTGCCTCATCCGCTCTGTCCTCGGGCACAAACATATCTATGCCATACGTTGAATTGCCGAGAACAACAGCAATATATCCGCCCGGCCCCCTGTGTTTTTTTAAAACCGGAATTCCTGAAGCCTTAAGGCGTGATTCAATTACTTCCGCTTCAATAACATCACTTGCTGTCGTTATAAATGCCATTCCTTCAGGGGGACTTGATTTAATTTTTCTGAAGAACATAACAATTGCTCCTTTATTAGGCAAATTTCACACAAGCCTTGCAATGCATAGTTAATTTCACTTTTTATAATAATATATCCAGCGGATAATATCCATAGTTACAGCATTTGGAACATGACAGCTCAGGGATAAGTGAGGCCGTATGAAAATAAAAGGCATTATAAAAAAAACCGTCATACTGATATCAATAGCCGCCTGCATTTTTAACTTCAGGTCCACTGCACTGGAATCAAGGATGAATCTGACATATCTTTACGCAGGCACTACATCCATGTACATTAATTATGTTGACAGGGCGAAGGAATCCATCACAGTCGTATGCCCTGATTACTTTGAGATATATCCAAACGGGGATCTGAAACTCTTGTCTAAAATAGATACAAAGCTTGTTGACGCAATGCATGCTCGTGGCATAAAAGTAACTCCTTTTTTGTCCAACCACTGGGACAGAACCTTAGGCCGGGCTGCGTTGAGCAATCGCGTATCACTTGTTAACCAGATAGTAAGCGCTGTAAGCCAGTACGGTTTTGACGGTGTCAATATAGATATTGAAAATTTAACTCAGGATGACAGAAACAACTATACTGATTTTATAAGGCGTTTAAGACTTGCTTTGCCGCCGGATAAAAGCTTGTCAATTGCTGTTGCCGCCAACCCGTACGGTGTTTATTACGGTTGGGCTGGCTCATACGATTACAAAGCTCTGGGCGAGTTGTGCGACTGGATACTGGTAATGACCTATGATGAAAGCTATTATGGAGGACCTGAAGGTCCTGTTGCCAGCAGTTCCTTTGTAGAAAACTCCATTAAATATGCCCTTACACAAATACCTGCCGAGAAGCTCCTTTTAGGTTTACCCTTTTACGGCCGTTACTGGAAACAGGGCGCAACTGTGGGAGGAAGCGGCATCACCGCATATGATATTGAATCTATTTTATCAAAATATAATGGAAAAATGACCTATGACAACAAAACCCAGACTGCAAAGGTAGTAGTAACCATTAAAGCATCTGACGAGAAACCCAAGCTTTGGGGCGGCAATACCTTGGGCGCAGGAACCTATAATATCTATTATGATAATGAGCAGTCTTTAAAATATAAGCTTAGCCTGGTGCAGAAAAATAACCTGCTGGGGGTAGGCAGCTGGTGTCTTGGGCAGGAATCCTTAAAGACATGGGATTATTTTGAAAGATGGCTTAACGGAAAATATTTCAACGATATTCTCGGTCATTATGCCCAGGATGATATTCTGGCTCTTGCCAGCAAAGGATGGATGATTGGTGTCTCAAGTGTTTCCTTTGCACCCAACCGTACTTTGACCAGAGCCGAAGCGGCTATTGTAATGGTCAGGGCTCTGGGGCTTGAAAACGAAACTCCCTGTCAGCCGTATGCAGATACGGTAAACCACTATGCCCGTGACATGATAGGTATTGCAAAAAGATATCAGATTATGCTGGGAGTGGGAAACAACAGATTCGAGCCCAATATGCCATTGACAAGAGAACAGATGGCCATGATTCTCGACAGGATTCTTGTGCTTCCAAAACCCGCAGGTGCTAATCCTTTTAAGGATATCAGCCATGAAAAGAATCCTCTGTCCTATGAGGCAATATTGAGGCTTGCCAGCAACGATATTGTTAAGGGAAGCACAGACGGCAATTTCGTACCTAACGGATTGGTTAAACGAGGAGAAATGGCCGCGTTTATAAACAGGGCTTCATCCTATTCCATGACCTATCCGGCTATAATTGATCCTACCATAGATACACCTGAGAGAATTGTAGAGCCAAGGTAAAACTGGACTATTTATTATACAGCTTTTTCAGGAAATCATATTCCTCAGCCATCATATCCTTGGCTTCACTAATCATTGTTTTCCAATTTGACTCCATCCAGTCAATATATGTTTTTACACATTCCTTATAGGGCTTCTGCTCAGCGCTGTTATTGAAAAACATCCAGAATACAGGCTTGGCAAGCTGGGACATTGCTTCGGCATTTGAAAGGCAGATAGCTTCAATTGAGGCTTTTCCGTTAATTGGCCTGGAATTTGCCATAATGGTTTCAGTAACGTCCTTTATAATACTTTCAGAGAATTTGAATTTCCTTAAGAGTTCCTGAATAAGTTTAGGATTTTTTATGGAATGGTCTGTTTTGTGGTCAAAATTATGAACCGGGGAGAAATCGTGCAGATATGATGCCAATTCTACAACCAAACTATCAGCACCAAGAAGCTTTGACAATCTTTCACCATATTCGGCAACAAGAAGTATGTGATTCTCATACAGATCCATAGTTAACTGCGTTTTCTTGCACTCTTGCTTAACAAATTCCCTGATGTAATCAGTAACCATTTTGATCCAACTTCCTTCCCAAACCCTACACCCGAATAAACCCCTTTTTCGACCAACGGGGCAAAAAGGCATAAAAAAGCGTTCCATTGAATATATTATCACTTTTTATATAATTATAGATTAGAAAGATCGCCAAAAACCGCACTATTAAGAGTAGATATTTTACGCAAATAATATAAAAAAATTATGAAAAATAACTATATCATATTAGGATCTGACGTGCTATATTACCAACAATAATATGGCACTTAATGGAGGGTGACTATGAAAAACAATACTCGCAAGTACGTTCTGACAGGTTTAATGACTGCTCTTGTTTTTGTCCTGACCTATATTATCAAGATTCCTGTACCCTACACATCGGGATATATACATCTGGGTGACAGTATGATCTATATATCAGTAATGGTTCTGGGGCCCGCCTTCGGAGCCTTTGCTTCAGGCATTGGTTCAATGCTTGCCGATATCGCAGGCGGATATCTGCACTACGCTGTTCCCACATTGGTAATTAAGTCTCTTATGGCTTTGGTCATGGGACTTTTTCTGTCGGAAAGAAGCAGAAAAACATCCATTGTCCCTGTGGTAACCGCAGTTTCAGTATGGGCAGCTTTTTGCGCAGGAACCCTCCTTTATCTTAACAATCAGCTTGGAAAACTTGGGGTGGACAATCTTGTAAAAAGTGTTCTGGGAGATGAGGCAGACTCCCAGGCCATAAAAGAAACAACAAGCTTAATAGAGAGACTTCCTGTTTATTTTACCGCAGGTATTGCAATCCTCACATTAACCCTTGCCATTACCGCATACCTTGTATCAAAACGCAGCAATGTTTTCACTCTTAAGTCCATAATGGGCATGAATGCCGCAGGAATATGCATGGTTATGGGTTATTTCACAGTTGAAGCCTTTATGTATGCTCCCGTCGCAGCCATTTTCAGTATCCCGCCCAATATGATTCAGTTCTTCGGCGGAGTTCTGGTTGCAAGCCTTTTAGCTCCTGCAGTCACCAAAGTAGCCATATATAACAGAACCTAAGCTTATGAACACTTGGATTCAAAATAAAATAAGGGCTGATTTTCAGCCCTTATAATTTTGCTATTTTAATAGCCCTGCTATTTTCATAATTTCAATGGTTGAATCAAGCTTGTTCATTGTATAAAGATGAACCCCGGGAGCTCCGCCATCCAATAGTTCCCTTATCATAATCCCAGCGTTTTCTTCCCCGGCCTTTCTTAAATCGTCGGGGTTGTGCTCGTATTTGTCAAGCATCAGCACAAGCTTTGCAGGGATTGAGCATCCGCTTTTTGCGGTCATATTCTTTATCCTTGAGCTGAAGATGGGCATAACCCCGGGTATTATTGGGCAGTTGATGCCAATTTGGGCGCACTTTTCCACAAAGTCAAAGTAAATCCGGTTATCAAAGAAAAGCTGGGTTACAAGAAAGTCCACTCCAGCATCCACCTTATTTTTAAGATGGAGCCTGTCTTCACTGAGTCTCTTGCAATCTATATGCCCTTCCGGATAAGCCGCAGCGGCAATGCAAAAATCACCTGTTTTTCTTATATGGGCAATTAATTCATTTGCATACTTGAATGCGCCTTTTGCAAAGTCAAAGTCAGGCTGGTCAATGGGTGGATCTCCCCGCAATGCCAGTATATTTTCAATACCATCCTTCTTCATATCAGCAAGTATAGCATCAATTTCTTCAACTGAATGTCCCACGCAGGTCAAATGGCTCATGGTTTCAATTTGATGCTGATTCTTTATCCTTGATGCTATCTCGGCTGTTCTTCCTCTCTGGCTGCCGCCTGCGCCGTATGTAACACTGATAAAATCCGGCGAAAGCTTCTTAAATCCTTCTATGGATTCAAACAGCGTTTCCAAAGGCACATTGGGCTTTGGAGGAAATATTTCAAAGGATATGGTTTTCTTACCGCTCTTAAATATTTCAGACAGCTTCATACAATCACTCCCGTTTTGCAATATTCTAAAGCATAGAGAGTGATTTTGTCCACGGGAAAATGCATAAAAATGCAATTAATTATTAATAAATATTACATCATGGCTGCCATAGCAATAACGGGAGCAGTTAAAATTGCCAGAAGCGTAACCAAAGTAACACACCTTGAGGCAAACAATGAATCCTTATCAAACATTTCTGCAAAAACCACCGTATTAGTGGCAGGCGGCATGGAAAGGGCAACCACCACAACGGAAGCAGGCAGATTGGTTAAGCCGGCAGCCCGTGTCAGGATCAATGCCAAGAGCGGCATAACAACAAGCCTGATTCCTCCCAGAAAGTAAGAGCGCCAGTCGCTGAAAACGTCACGGAATCTTGAAGTACTTATAACACCGCCAATAATCAGCATGGACAGGGGCATGGTCATATTTCCGATGGCTTTCACAGACTCAACTATAGGATTTGGAACCTGAATCCGGAGCAAAAATACTACAAGTCCAATATACACCGCAATAATGGACGGGTTAAGAAGGATTTTCCTGATCATATCCCTCCTTGAGCCCTTACCTCCAAAGAGGGTATAACCATAGCTCCAAAGGAACACATTAAAGATTACCACATAGAACGAGCCGTATAAGACACCTTCATCTCCAAAAAGTGCCTTCATAAGAGGAAGTCCCATATAGCCGCAGTTTGAAAATACCGATGTAAAGCGCAGTATTGGCCTTACCCTTTCGTCAAACTTAATAAAAATAAAATGGGAAAGGAATATGGCTATAAAGAACATACATGTTGATATTCCAACCATATAAAATATGTTTATAAGCCGTTCCTGGGAAAATTCTATCACGAATGAACTGAACACCAGCATGGGTGACGTAACATGGAGCAATAGTTCAGAAAGCTTTTTTGTACCTGTGGGATCCAGGATTTTTTTCTTTCCGGCAATAAATCCCACAAACAATATGACGAATAATACAAGTACCTGATTTAATACCACAAAGAACTCTCTCAATGGTGGCCCTCCCTATGAAGACAATATGTATCATTGTAACTTAAGAATATGTATAAAACAACCACCCTGACAATATCAGGGTGGCTTATGAATAAGGCTGTTTACATATGATGCTTATTTTTCAGGATAGTTTTCGCGTGCAACATAATGAGTATGCAGAAGCTTATGGGACTTGTGTCCGCCTGGTTTTTCAAAGTATTCCTCGTACATCTTAAGAACCATTGGGTTCTGATGAGACCTTCTGATGGTGAGAGCCTCATCCTCTGCATAGATAGCCTTTGCTCTCTCTGCACGGAGGTCAATTTCATTTCTGACAGAAGCAGGCTGAATGGGCTGGCCGCCGCCGTTTACGCAACCGCCGGGACAAGCCATAACTTCGATGAACTGATAATCAGCTTCGCCGGCTCTTACCTTGTCAAGAAGCTTTCTGGCATTGCCAAGTCCATGAACAACGGCTGCCTTAATCTTGATGCCGTTAACTTCAACTTCAGCTTCCTTTAAGGTCTCTACGCCACGTACAACTTTAATGTCGATATCTCCTTCATCCTTGCCGGTGAGAAGGTAAGGAACGCTTCTTAAAGCAGCCTCCATAACACCGCCGGTAACGCCGAAGATTACGCCTGCACCGGTAGCTTCTCCCATAGGATCATCGAACTGCTCATCGGGCAAGTTCCTAAAGTCGATACCTGCTTCGTTGATCATCTCTGCAAGCTCACGGGTTGTAAGAACTTCATCAACATCAGGATAACCTGTGGAAGCAAGTTCAGGTCTTTCACACTCAAACTTCTTGGCTGTACAGGGCATTACTGAAACCACAAAGATCTTTGCAGGATCAATGCCCATCTTCTCAGCATAATAGGACTTAAGTACAGCACCAAACATATTCTGGGGGGATTTGCAGGTTGAAAGGTTATCCAGCAAATCAGGATAGTTGTGCTCGCAGAACTTAACCCAACCGGGGCTGCAGGATGTGATCAGCGGCAGTTTGCCATTGTTCTTTATTCTTTCAACAAGCTCGGTACCCTCTTCCATAATGGTAAGGTCAGCAGCTGTATCGGTATCAAATACCTTTGCAAAGCCTAATTTCTTAAGAGCAGCAACCATCTTTCCGGTAACACGTGTACCAATTGGGTAGCCGAATTCTTCGCCAAGCGCTGCGCGAACAGCGGGTGCGGTCTGAACAACAACATGGAGATCCTCATTGCTTAATGCTTCCCAAACTCTGTCAATGGAGCTCTTTTCGCGGAGAGCGCCAACAGGACATACAACTATGCACTGACCGCAGTTAACGCAAGGTGTATCCTTCAAAGGCATATTAAAGGGGGATGCAACTATGGTCTTGAAACCGCGTTCAACTGTTTCAATGGCTGCAACGGTCTGTACATTCTTGCACACGCTTACGCAGCGGCGGCAAAGAACACACTTGTTGGGATCTCTTACTATTGAATGGGACATATCGTCAATGGGATGATTCTGTAATTCTCCTTCAAAGCGGATGTCCTTAACATTTAAATCCTTGGCAAGCTTCTGGAGCTCGCAGTTCCTGTTTCTGACACATGTAAGGCACTTTTTCTCATGGGTTGAAAGAATCAGTTCCAGAGTAACCTTACGGGTCTCACGGATCTTTGGGGTATTGGTCTTAACAACAAGCCCCTCGGATACAGGATACATACATGCAGCCTGGAAGCTTCTTGCGCCTACGTCTACAATACACATACGGCATGCGCCGATTTCGTTAATATCCTTGAGGAAGCAGAGGGTAGGAATATTAATGCCAGCACTCTTAGCAGCCTCAAGAACTGTAGACCCAACTGGGGCCTTTACTTCTATACCGTCTATTGTTAAAGTAACATACTCGGACATTTCTTACACACTCCCCTCTTACTTCTTTACAATTGCGGCAAATTTGCAGGATTCCATACAAACGCCACACTTAATACATTTCTCTTTGCTGATTACAAACGGCTTCTTGATTTCACCGCTTATTGCTCCAACGGGGCACTTCTTTGCACAGAGGCTGCAGCCCTTGCACTTGTCGGCGATGATTTCAAAGTTCAGCATTGCCTTACATACGCCGGCAGGACATTTCTTTTCCTTAACGTGAGCTTCATACTCATCACGGAAATATCTTAAGGTGCTCAAGATTGGGTTGGGAGCTGTCTGGCCAAGACCGCAGAGAGCGCCCTGCTTAATACTTTCAGCCAGAATTTCAAGCTTTTCAATATCGCCTTCCTCACCCTTGCCCTGGGTAATGCGGTCAAGAATTTCATACATACGCTTTGTACCTACTCGGCAGGGAGGACATTTACCGCAGGATTCGTCAACGGTAAATTCAAGGAAGAACTTTGCGATATCCACCATACAGGTGTCTTCGTCCATGACAATCAAACCGCCGGAACCCATCATGGAGCCCAATGCAATAAGGTTGTCATAGTCAATGGGTGTATCAAGATGGCTTGCAGGAATACATCCGCCGGAAGGTCCTCCGGTCTGGGCAGCCTTAAACTTCTTGCCGTTGGGAATTCCACCGCCGATATCGTAAATAACTTCGCGGAGTGTGGTACCCATGGGTATTTCTACAAGTCCGGTATTGTTAATCTTACCGCCTATGGCAAATACCTTGGTTCCCTTGCTCTTTTCGGTACCTATGGAGCTAAACCAGTCGGCACCCTTCAAGATAATCATTGGGATATTGGCATATGTTTCAACGTTATTGAGAATGGTTGGCTTCTCCCAAAGACCTTTTACAGCAGGGAACGGAGGACGTGTTCTGGGCTCGCCTCTCTTACCTTCAATAGAAGTCATAAGAGCTGTTTCCTCACCGCAGACAAACGCACCGGCGCCAAGACGAATCTCTATATCAAAGTTGAAGTCGGTTCCGAAGATATTTTTACCGAGAAGTCCGTATTCTCTTGCCTGCTTGATGGCTATGTTAAGACGCTGAACGGCAATTGGGTACTCAGCGCGTACATAGATATAACCCTGGTTTGCACCAATTGCATAACCTGCGATAGCCATTGCTTCAAGTACTGAATGGGGGTCACCTTCAAGGATGGAACGATCCATGAATGCACCCGGGTCACCTTCGTCTGCGTTACAGCAAACATATTTCTGGTCGCTTACCTGCTGAGCGGCAAACTGCCACTTCATACCGGTTGGGAAGCCTGCGCCGCCGCGTCCGCGGATATCAGACTTTTTAACTTCTGCGATAACCTCTGCAGGAGTCATTTCTGTAACTGCCTTGGCAAGAGCTGCATAACCGTCGCGTGCTATATATTCTTCGATATTTTCAGGATTAATTACACCGCAGTTTCTTAGAGCAACGCGAACCTGCTTTGCAAAAAATCCGACATTGTCACGGGACTTGGATACATCTTCCACATTGGGATCGCCCAAAAGGAGGCGTTTTACGATACGTCCCTTTATAAGGTGCTCATTTACGATTTCCTCAACATCGTCTACTGAAACACGGCAATATGTAGCACCTTCAGGATAAATTACAAGGATAGGACCCTTTTCGCAAAGTCCGAAACAACCTGTTTTAACAATCTTAACTTCTTTTTCGATACCGTTTGCTGCCAAAAGTTCCTGCAGCTTTTCCATAATAGCAGGTGCTTTTGAAGAAACACAACCGGTACCATTACATATCAGAATATGTGATCTGTATATCATAGCTATGACCTCCTCACTTCTCTGCCGCACCGATTGTGAATTCCATTACAGGCTTGTGGTTAACGATATGCTCAGCTACAATTCTTCTTGCTTTTTCGGCATCCAGCTTTACATATGTTGTTTTTTCACCATTAGCTTCATAGACTTCAGCAATAGGTTCAAGGCGGCAAATACCTACACAGCCTGTCATCGTTACATTAACATCTTTAATATTTCTCTTGTTCAATTCCTCAACAAAGGCATTCATTACAGGTCTTGCGCCAGCGGCAATACCGCAGGTTGCCATACCGACAACAATTCTTGTCTTGTTTTCATTTTCGCGAATTGAAATTTCTTTCAGGGCCTTTTCACGAATAGCCTTCAATTCTTCAACGGACTTCATCCAAAACACCTCCAAAAACCACTTTTATTCCTTCACAAACCGTTCTTTCAATCCAATCCAGAACATCATCGTTAATTATCGGGATCTCGCCAAGTTCTTTTTTTACCTCTTGGGTATCAAGAACAAATTTATCCTTAAATGAAGAAAACTCGATTATCCAGTTGATATCCGGATTTCCTAAAATAAGAATTTTAAATGTTGACGCAATGTCGCCCAAAGGAATCCGGTCAATATTGTTTACCTGGAAGTATGCTTTTACAGTAGTTCCCTTCATTGGCTGGGATTCTAACACAAGCCCCCCTCCCGCCATCTCGGCGGAAAGCTTTAATAGGGGAATCCCAAGCCCTACATCCCGTGTCGTCCTGGTGGTAGCAAAAGGATTTGTCACCTGTTTTGCAAAATCCGGATCCATTCCTCTGCCATTGTCAATAACTTCACAAACTAACCAATACGTATCCTCTGATTTTTTGTCTTCTGCCGGTAGCAGATCTCTTATATTGTTCCAGGACGTTACTTCAATTTTTATGACAATTCTGGAAGCTTGTGCAGCAACTGAATTCTGCGCAATATCCAGCAAGTGCAGCGATATTTCTTTCATATCCGCCAATATTATGCTTTTGCCAATTCAGCTTCCTGATCAATATATTTCTGAAGAATTGCCGGTACATCATCAGCGACAAGTCTTCCATATACCTCATCGTTAATCATAACTACGGGAGCCAATCCGCAGGCACCAACGCAGCGGCAGGCATCAAGGGAGAACAACCCGTCAGGTGTGCATTCGCCACCTTTTATCTTGAGAATTTCTGAAATCTTATCGTAGATCTGGCCTGCTCCTTTAACGTAGCATGCTGTTCCAAGACAAACGTTAATCTTGTATTTTCCCTTGGGATTTAAAAAGAACTGAGTATAGAATGTAACAACACCATATACCTCAGAAAGGGGTACATTAAGTCCTTCAGCTATTCTTTTCTGCACGCTCAGCGGAAGATATCCGTATACTTCCTGAGCTTCATGAAGAACAGTAATAAGTGCGCCACGGGAATCTTTGTACTTGGCAATGATCTTGTCCAATTCCTGCGACTTATTGTCTGTACAGCAGCAACCGCAACTCATTTTGAAACCTCCTGAAATCAACAATCTTAATTACTTTTCAAAGTTGTTAAACTCTTAACAATTCACAATAAGTATACCATAAGATATAGAACTTTTCAACAAAATTTTTGTATACAAAATACGATACAGGAGATTCTGCTTAACTTTATTTATAACCATTTCCCGAAGTTGGAAATAAAATTGGAAACTTATTTTCTGTACTGGCTCAAACTTCTTCTTTGATTTGGCTTTATAGCATAAAATCTGATGATTCCCCAGCCTGCGGGAAATAATAAACTGGCTACGGCAGGATAATGATATCTGGATTGTATTTCAAGAAAAGTGTACATTCCTGCATGGAATAAAAATATAAGACAGACAATCAAAAAAACATAATTCTTCTCCCTGATGCACAGATAAAGGCCATAGGCTGAAAATCCAAGAATGATTTGATAGAACACCTGACATGAAAAAAATGATAATTTTCTGAAAGTATTTGTATTCACAATGTAATAATTACTGTTTTTTATTCCCTTTATGCTCCAGTATGCACCAAAGCTTCCATCTCCCCAAAAAGATATATATTTTTTATTTGCCAGGTCCACAAATGCCGAAGGATTATTTTTAATACGCCCTATACTTTCAGATAAGGCTTTTTCATGTATCAGTTCGATATTGTAATTGCACCTGGATAATATTGAAGCATCTTCATTATTGTAATAACCTGTTGATTTATAATTTGTACCAACCAATAAATTATATCCAAAGGTGGACTTGTATTCCGTGCCTGACATTCCTGAAACCATTGCTTTCAATGGATAAAGAACAGCAAAATAGCCTGCAACGAGCAATAAAATAATTAAAATATTTTTATTAAAATCCCTGTTAAAAACAAAAAGCAGCAAAAAACCAATAAGAAACACTATTGCCACAGGCCGCACAAATTGAGCAAGCCCCAGCACAGCCCCCGCCGATAAAGGCTGTATGTATTTGTATAAATTATTTTCGTATTTTTTGGGTTCTATGGAATTTATAAAGAGAAGCATTGACAAGAACAGGAAAAACAAAAAGCAATGCTCAGAGGCCAATACCGAGGAATACATTATTTGAGAAGGCCATATGGTGAAAATAAGAGCACAAATTCTTGCAAGGTCTTCATCCATCAACGCTTCCCCAATGCGCAAAATAAAAAAGCAGGTAAAAAAAGAAAGAAAAATATTTAGCATAACGCCATTTATGAAAGATGGGCCTGTCACCTTATAAAGCAGTGACAAAATCATGGAATATGAGTATCTGTGCGGGAATACAACACATGTTTGGTCATAGGGTGAGAAATTTCCCTGGCTCATTTGTACCGCAAAATTATGATACAGCAAAAAATCCGAAAAAGGCTCAGGTTTTGTAAGATAAAACCAGCCAAGCCTGAGAGCAAAAAAAGTAATGGCAATCAAAATTAAAAAGTTTCTTTTGTCCAGCTGAAGCAATAAATTAAGCAATGGAGATCTTATAATAAACAGGCATATGCAAAAGGCTATTATGTACAACAATGGAGGAATACTGGTAAGTATTTGAGATCTGAAAAACAGGGATACAAAACAAGCATAAACAAGTAATAGAAACGTTAGGATAAAGCTTGCTGTTTTTGCCGTACCCAGAAATTTGATGCTTAAAATATCAAAAATACAGGTTTCTTTTATTTTTTTTAGCATACTTCCCTGCTTATTTGCTTTTAAAATAGATAGTCATAGTCTAATACGGCATGAAAATATTGTCAATATATTGCTGTTACAGCAAAAATACGGGCGTGCAAGATATCCTTACACGCCCGTCTCTAAGAATCACATCATCACTTATTCATTTGTATTTGAAAGCGCTTCAATAAGCTTGTTGTAATATGACCTTATACCCAGGTCAGGATCATCAAGTTTTCTTTTGCCCATTATGAGTCCTGAATACTCGCCGTTTTTCATAAGATAATATCCATACCCGTCTTCGGTGGGAATAAGTTCAACTACTACCACCTTATCAGGTTTTGCTTCACGCATTGTATAGGTTAACCGGATTTCGGCATTTCCTTCAGGTGTTGCAGCAAGGTCCATCCTATCGCCGGTTAATCCTATGGCTCCCTGATAATAGCCCCTGAACTGGGATTCGGTTTTATCATCAATTTTCCGGCCATTGAAGTAAAACTCCTCTTTTTCAGGGTCTTCCTTGTTGGCATTGATAAGTAGTGTATCCACCCTGTTGTCAATTTCTATTACAAGCTTTTCCACATCATATATTGTGGGGATGTAAATAAACCTGTCCATCAGATCTATCATGGGGAAATCCACAAAGTTAAGGTCAGAAGCACTTACATTGAATACGTAAGGATGTCCCTCCATCATTGCATAATGCTTGGATTCAGATTTTGAACCTAATTTTAAGGTAAATTCCCTGCCCTTAAGGTTATAGTGGAACACATATTTGGGGTCATCCAATCCATAAGCTGCCAAATCCGATGGATTTTCCTCTACATATTCGCTTACTTTAAAAGCAGCAAGCCATTCAAGGAACTTGGGGAACTGGGTAGCATCAACTTTTCGTTTAAGAGGCTTTGAGAAGTACCACTGGTCCTCCGATGAATCCTTATATGATTCAAATACCAGTTCGCCGTCTTTTTCAAAGTTTAATGATGTAAAGTCGGCGGATGTGATGTTATCAAATTTATGGAGGTTCTTATTCAGTATGTCCATTTTACCCGATCTCAGAATGTCTCCCCTATAGGAAGAAATGGTATATACCGCCGTGTCCCCTGATCTTCTTACATAATAGCTGTCCTGGGTAGGAGTTTTATCCCCTATCTCCACCTTTTCTTCCTTGCCGTCCTCGGACACAAAGGTAACGATATAAGGGTCATCAAGACCGTATACCGATACATCCTGCGGGTTCTCATCTATACGTCTCTTGGTAGTGACGGTCTCACCTGAAAGGGCTATATCATCCACTTCGGAACTGTCAACGTCAAAATCGGGAGTAACCCAGACCTTAACCTTTTCTTTAACAGTTTCTTTTGTTCCGTCATCCTTGGTCTGTTCTTTTTCAACCTCTTTTTCTTCCCTTGTAAGCACTATTTTGCTGTCGCCGTGCTCCAGGATGATTTTTACCATCTTATCCCTGGAGAAGCTTACAAGCTTAACTTCATTCACCGGATCGGTTTCGGAATCCCCGTCATCACCGGACTTATTCTGAATATTGCTCAAATAGATGAAGGCCGCAGCGAAGATCACAAGCACAATTCCAAGGATTGCGATCTTCTTCCAATTCTTCATCATAAATGTCTCCTCCTAACCCCGACAAATACTCCGAAGCCAATTATCATAAGCGGAAGAAGGGCTGTCAATGATAAGAACGCAATTAACCTGCTCTGGGCAGTAAGGTTAATATAGTCTGTCACAAGGCTCTTAGCCGGAATATAGATAGAATCCTTTTCGTCCTGCATCCAGTTTAAGGTTGAAATAATATACCTTACGCCATTGGTTCCGGCACTTTCCATCCAGCTGTCAGTAATAAAGGTAGCGTTACCAATTAAAGCAACTTTACTTGGCTCTTTGCCGGCATATTCGGATATGGCTCCCAGATAGAAGGGACCTGCGGAAACCTTATTGGTTACAAGATCAGTGCTCTGTGACTTCTGGGATGTCATAAACAAAGGCTTGGTAGTAATCCATGACTTCTCAGCCTTGAGGATGGATACACTGCGGCAGTTGGGCATATAAAGGAATAAGGAATTGGGATCAAGGTTCTTGGTTATATCATTGTCATTGGGCTGTGGAATAATAATGTTAAAGTCGCTGAAATACCAGTTCTGATCCCCCTCAAGAACAAAGTCGTTATTAAGCGCCAGAGCGTACCTCTCAAGTACAGTATCGAAGTTTGCAAAGGATGTATTTGTTCTCTGGACATCCATTAAGAATATTGCATCTCCGCCGTTTTCAAGGTAAGCAAGGAGATTCTCAAGTTCTTTTGGAAGAAGGTCTGTTTTAGGTGAAACGAAGAAGATTACAGATGCATCTTCGGGAATTTCATTTACAAGGGATAACTCCTTAACCTCATAGTTGTTGGCAGCAATCACGGCTTTTAAATCTGTAAGCTCTTTGTCAAGTTCAATCTCTCCGTGTCCCTTTGCAAAATAAGCAACACGTGTAACCTCAGCTGTCACGTTTTTGATGGCACTTGTAAATGCCTGTTCAACCTTAAGACCTGAAGCAGTGGGATAGCCATAGCTGTAATCATATTCAACAAGATCGCTGTTGGAAATTACCCTGTTCTTGTTGCCTGATTTAACAACAATGCTTCCGGCGCTTATGCCTTTAACCTGCTCAGGGTCAAGTTCTCTTTGAATAAAAAGAGGATCCTTTTCAACGTCTACAAAACGAGTCACAACCTTGCCATCGCTTTTAAGATTGTATTGCTTTAATATCTCCAGGATTTCCTTGTACTTAAAGTCCTTTTCTTCGGTAAGTATAATAATCTCTACATCCTTGTCAATTTCCTTCAGAATGTTAAGGCTCTGCTGGCTTAATGAGAACTTCTTGTTTTTTGTTATATCAAATCTCAGCCTGTCTCTTATTACATCCAGGCCAAGTATGGCATTTAACAGTACCACTACAGCCACAACCACTGCTGTGGCGGCAAATGCATATGAGCCATATTTAAAGCTTTTGCTGTTAAATCTTTTTTTATCAAAATTAAATTTCTTCATCCTAATCACCCCTGACTCCAGCGTTTGCGTTCAAGAACCCTTACAGTAAAGAAATTAAACAGTACTGTAAAGCTCAGCATAAATATAATGGAAGTAATGTCTATAATTCCGGCTCCAAAATCGCTGTACCTGTCATTTATGGAGAGCCATAAAAATGCTTTGTTCAAAAATCCGCTGAAAAAGCTGGCAACAAAATTTATGGCTGTTAATCCAAAGAGAGAAACAAATCCGATAACAGCAGCCACAATCTGGTTTTCAGTTAGGGATGATGCAAAAACCCCGACGGACACAAAAACTGCCCCGTACAGTATAAAGCCCAGATATGAGCATAAAATAAGAGGCACGTCAGGTTTTCCGGTAATAATAAGAATTATCGGGAAAATAAGTGAAAACGCAGTCATTACAAGAAATACACAGAAGGCTGCCAGGAACTTGCCGGCAACAATCTCTGTAATGCGTGCAGGCGATGTAAGAAGGAGTACCTCTGTACCGTTTTTCTTTTCCTCCGCAACGGACTTCATGGTAAGGATGGGGACAAAAAACATAAGAAGAAAGCTCATTGTACCCACAAAATCACCAATAAAGTCGGAGCTTCCAGTGGCAAGGCCGTCATTGAAGAAAAGAGCCAATATGAACATAAAGAGGCCTATCACTACATAAGCAATGGGGGAATTAAAATATGACCTGAAATCCCTTTTCATTATAGCAAACATATTATTTAGCCTCCTTTTCCTCGTTGGTAGTCAACTGGATAAAGATTTCCTCAAGGGATAAGTTCAAGGATTTTAGCTCAAGAATGGGGAAGCCGTGCTGGGCAAGCTGGTTGAACATTGGCTTTCTTACATCCACATCCTTGTCGGCCTCTATGATATAGCTGTACTCGTCATCACGAAGCTTACCGCTGGTTTCCAGATATTTGACTCCATAAAGATGGGAAAGAATGTCCTTAACCTTGTTTTCAGGACCTGCCACCGTAACTGTAAAGCGGGAGAAATCGGACAGCATTTTGGACAGGTTGTCGGGTGTATCTATTGCCGCGATTTTTCCTTTATTGATAATGACAACCCTGTCGCAGACAGCGCTTACCTCGGGCAGAATATGGGTGCTTAAGATAATTGTATGATTCTTGCCCAAAGCTTTTATAAGCTTTCTTATTTCAATAATCTGCTTGGGGTCCAGTCCTACCGTGGGCTCATCAAGGATGAGTACGTCCGGTGTGCCTATCAGCGCCTGAGCAAGGCCCACTCTCTGCTTGTAACCCTTTGACAGGTTTTTGATAAGGCGGTGACTTACATGAGATATTTTAACGAGCTCCATAATATCTTTTTTCTGGCTCTTCCATTCCTTGTGGGGAACCGATTTTAAATCAGCGCAGAAATTAAGGTATTCATTGACTGTCATATCCATGTAAAGGGGAGGCTGTTCGGGTAAGTATCCGATACGCTTTTTAACTTCCACGGGATCTTCCAGAATATCGTATCCTGCAACCTTAACAGTGCCCGATGTGGAAGAAATATAGCCGGTCAGAATATTCATGGTAGTTGACTTGCCGGCGCCGTTGGGTCCAAGAAACCCTAGAATTTCGCCTTTTTCGACTGTAAAGCTTATGTCATTTACAGCCTTAATCTTTCCATATTCCTTGGTCAGATTTTGAATTTCTATCATGCTACTCCTCCTTCTTTTTGATTCCGAGAAATCAAAAAGATAGCGGGCATGAAGCTTATAACCATTACCCGCACTATCCTTTTCTATCGAATTCTATTATGCATAAAATTCTTGAACAGATTATGAACAAATTGTAACATGTTGCCGATCAGTTGGTTGATTTTTCATACCAATCAGGAATACATACATTTTACCCAATACGGCTCCATAAATAAACATAACTTTTAAAAATTACAGTCCCATATTGTTGTATCCGGCATCCACATACAAAACTTCGCCTGTAACACCGGAGGAGAGTTCACTTAAAAGGTAAACCGCACTGCCGCCCAGGTCCTCGAGGGTGATATTCCTTTTAAGGAATGATTTTTCTTCCACAATGCTCAAAATATCACTGAAGTTTTTTACACCTTTAGCGGACATGGTCTTTATCGGACCTGCAGATATGGCATTGACTCTGATATTCTGACCTCCCAGTTCCTGGGCAATATAGCGCACGCTGGCTTCCAGAGCTGCCTTAGCCACGCCCATTACATTGTACCCGGGATACACCTTTACAGAACCCCTGTATGTCAGGGTAATTATGCTTCCGCCCTCTGTCATAAGCTCTCTGGCTCTTTTTGATACTGCCAGAAGAGAATATACGCTTATGTCCATCGCAATTCTGAAGCCTTCTCTGGATGTATTTACAAAGGTGTCCTGCAAGTCCTCACTCTTTGCAAAGGCAATGGCATGTACAACTCCGTGCAGTACTCCGTATCTGTTCTTAATTTCAGCAAAAAGAGCATCCAATTCTTCATCATTTGATACATCACATGGGAAAGATGCCACATCCCCCATTTCTTCAGTAAGTTTTAAAAGGGATTCCTTCTCCCTTTCTCCAAGATAGGTAAAAATAAGGTTTGCTCCCTGTTCTTTTGCTGCCTTTGCAATGCCCCATGCAATGCTCCATTTATTACGGACACCCATAATGAGTATGTTCTTGTCTTTTAACAAATCACCCATAATTGTAACCTCCCACTATAATCTAATAATATTAGTTGCTCTTAATATACATTATATCCCCGCCGGTTTCAAGATTAATCCGAACCAAAACAATCTCAAAGTATTCTTATGACTGATTTCGAAATAATTTTTGAAAGATAGACAGACATTAATTTTAATTTTCTGATTTTTACTTTCATAATATATTGTAAAAACGAGAAATAAAATGACGAAAATTGTTGAAAGCTAGTATTTATAAGGGGTTTTCTTGACTTTGACCAAAAATTGTGTTAATATTTGTATGAAAATATTTCCTTCACCCAGGAGGGATTTACCAATGAAAAAGCTTGAGAAAGTAAGAAGCAGACTTAACAAGGCAATAGCCTCAGGCTATAGCCCGGATGTTATACTCAACATTAGCAGGCAACTGGACAACCTCATTGTAGAAAAAATGAAGATGCAAAAAAATAAGAATTGTAAAGGGCAATAGCCATTTGGGCCATTGCCCTTATCTTATTTTTTAATCCTGTCTACAAAGCGCTTGATTCTTGCAAGTGCTTCTCTTATGTTGTCCAATGACGTAGCATAGGTTGCTCTGGCAAATCCTTCCCCGCATGCTCCAAAGGCATTGCCCGGTACCATCAGCACCTTCTCCTCCTTTAAGAGCCGCTCGCAAAATTCATCTGAACTAAGGCCTGTACTTCTTAAGTCAGGGAAAACATAAAATGCCCCCAAAGGTTCGTAACAGTCAAGGCCGGCTTTTCTGAATCCATTAACCATAAAGAGTCTTCTCTGGTTGTATTCATTTACCATTCTCTCAACTTCACCCCGACCGTTCCTGAGAGCTTCTATTGCCGCAAACTGAGCCGTTGTGGGGCTGCACATAATGGCATACTGGTGAATTTTTTTCATTTGCTCTATGGCATCGGGATGTCCGCAGGCATATCCTATTCGCCATCCTGTCATTGCAAAAGCTTTTGAAAATCCATTTATGACTATGGTTTTATCTTTCATTTCGGGGAACTGTGCAATTGAAACATGTCTGCCTTTATATGTAAGTTCAGCATAAAGTTCATCAGATATAACAATTATATCCCTGTCCTTTAAAACATCCACAATTGCCTTGTAATCATCATATTCCATTATGGCTCCGGTGGGATTGTTGGGATAGCCTATAATAATTGCCTTTGTTCTTTCTGTGATGGCATCGAGTATCTGCTCTGGCTGCAATTTAAAATTATGACTTGCCTTAAGTTCAATGGTCACAGGCTTTGCTCCGGCAAACTGAACGCATCCCTTATAGGCCACAAAAGAAGGTTCGGGAACAATGACCTCATCACCGGGTCCTGCAAAGGTGCGTATTGCAACATCAATAGCCTCGCTTCCCCCGACTGTAACAAGAATCTGGTTTTGAGGGTCGTAACTTAAGGAGAACCTGTCTTTCATGTAGTTTGAAATTTCGATTCTCAGCTCCATTAACCCTGCATTGGACGTATAAAATGTCTTTCCCTTCTCAAGGGAATATATCCCTTCTTCACGAATTGACCATGGGGTTTCAAAATCGGGCTCTCCTATACCAAGGGATATGGCATCCTTCATTTCGCTTATTAAATCAAAATACTTGCGTATTCCCGAGGGCGGAGTATCAAGTATATTTCTTTTTATCATTTGCTTTATGGTCATAGTATTACAGCCTCTCTTTCGTCCTTGCTGACTCTGTTGAAAATTACACCGTTATCCTTGTATTTTTTGAGAACAAAATGGGTAGCGGTGCTTAATACCGATTCTATGGGAGCCAGTTTTTCCGCAACGAAAAGAGCAACTTCCTTCATTGTTTTGCCTTCCACCACAACAAAAAGGTCGAATCCGCCCGACATAAGGCAGCATGCGGAAACCTGGGGATACTGGTAAATTCTCTCCGCAACCTTATCAAAGCCCTGACCTCTCTGAGGAGTAACCTTTACCTCTATATATGCAGTGACATTTTCATATTCGGTTTTTTCCCAGTCTATAAGCGCATTGTATCCTATAATGACACCTTTTTCCTCCAGCCTTTTTCTCGCCGCTATTACTTCTTCAACGGTTGTATCTAACATTACCGCGAGTTCTTCTTCAGACAGTCTTGCGTTGGATTTCAGCAAATTGAGCAATTTCTTTTCCATAAAAACTACCTCCAATTGTATTGTCATTTATAAGATCCAATGTAAAACAAAACCCTGCGTAATGCAGGGCATTTGTGGCTGACAGACTTTTCATAAGCCATCTTCATGGTCAAATGCTTTGCTTATCAGCAGGCTTCCTCGTCTCTATCATTGTACTCCATTTCCTTGGATTCTATGTATGCTTCGTTCTCGTTCAAAAGTGCCTGGAATTTGCTCAGCATTTCAACCACTTGCATTTTTATAGCCTTAACATCACGTTTTATATCTATAATACGCTCTCTTTCACGCTCAAGCTCCTGGTCAAGTTTGATTTTCTCCTCTTCCGCTCGCGCCCTCGCTTCCTGAATAATAGCGTCAGCTTTTTCCTGGGCCTTAATGAGCGCCCCTGCTATTCTCTCCTTATCTTTCGCAAGGTTTTCGCTCTCCTGGGCTATGGATTCGTAACGTGTCTTCATTTCCCGAATCTGCAGCTTAAGATTTGATATTTCATCGTCCTTTTCCTTTAAGCGCTGATCAAACTCATGAACCATTTTTTCAATGTAGGCATTAACATCGGCTTTACTGAAACCAAACGCCGCAGAGCCAAACTTCTTTTCACCTGACATAAGCCACACTCCTTAACTAATGATACCTCATCCAGATTAAGATATTAATTATGCTTATTTTTAGAGAGCTTTGAGTCGGCCATAGATGCATCCCGCATTTCATTGATGCTTTGGTTCCAGGTGTATTGACTTTTGCGGGTTTATCAAAATGTTGAAATAATATCTGGGGCAGTTTCGCCGCCTTTTACAGCGTAATATGGCTGCCTTTTTTATGAAAACAAGTTTATCTCAAGTTTTTTATATTTATTATAGTCTAACTTATAATTCGGAACTTTACAATAAAATATTTACAGATTCTTCAATACATCGACATATGTTCAATTTAGTCATAATGTATATAAAACTGTACTTTCGCATGAATTTATTTTAAGAATGTTTCGTTGCTATTTAAAACGTTTGCACGTTATCATTATAATTGGGCAAATCAGGCATCCATGTATTAACAGTCAGCCATTTGGGGTATATATAAGTAATATCCCATTCATTTGATCTTCACGGAGGTTCGCTATGTACAAATTTGGAAAAATCAAGGTTGCGACTGCTATTCCGGAAAGGCTCGCAGGGCTTAAGGACATAGCAAAAAATTTATGGTGGTCCTGGAACAATGAAGCCATCGATCTTTTCCGCGAGATTGATCTTGCTCTCTGGAGAAAGGTTGGCCGCAATCCAATACGTTTTTTGCAGGAAATAAGCACAAAAAAGCTGGAAGAAAAGCTAACTGACACCGAATTTCTGAACCATTATGACAATGTAATCAAAAGATTTACAGAATACATGAATGCTGAAGATACATGGTTCGCAAGAAATTATCCGGATTTGAAAAATGAGCATATTATATATTTCTCAATGGAGTATGGACTTCATGAGGTTCTTCCCGTATATTCAGGCGGATTGGGAGTCCTTTCGGGAGATCACTGCAAATCTGCCAGCGATCTGGGTATACCCTTTACTGCCATCGGTCTTTTCTATAAGGAAGGCTACTTTGATCAGCGTATAAATGGAGAAGGATGGCAGGAAACCAATTTTTCAAAGCTTAACTACTCTCAGCTTCCGGTTATACCCGTTTACGACAGCGAAGGAAAACCCCTTAAAATTTACATGGAAATTGCAGGACGCATAGTATATGCCCGTATCTGGCGCATTGACATAGGCAGGGTAAAATTATACCTGATGGATACTGACGTACCTGAAAACAACCAGTACGACAGGGCTATCACAGAAAGGCTCTACGGCGGGGATCGGGATACCCGCATACAGCAGGAAATTATTCTGGGTATTGGCGGTATCCGTACTCTTGAGGCACTTGGCATCAAAGGCACCGTTTTCCACATGAACGAGGGCCACTCTGCCTTTATGGCTCTTGAGCTTGCCAGAAAGCTTGTAACGGAAAAGAATATACCTTTCAGTGAAGCCAAGGAGATTGTTTATTCCTCATCCATTTTCACAACCCACACTCCTGTTCCTGCAGGTATTGACGTATTCCCCTTTGATATGATGGATCGTTATTTTTCAAATTACTGGCCTCAGTTGGGACTTCAGAGAAGCGAATTCTTAAGTCTTGGTACAAAGCCGGATGATCCGTATAACTTTAACATGACTGTTCTTGCATTGAACATGTCGGGCCGCAAAAACGGAGTAAGCAAGCTCCATGGCGTCGTGTCCCGCAAATTATTCAATTCCGTATGGGCAAGCCTTCCAGAAGAAGAGGTTCCCATAGATCACATAACGAACGGAATACATACCCTTACGTGGTTGTCTCCGAGCTTTAAATACCTGTTTGACAGATATCTTCCTTCCGACTGGAAAGAGAGGATGTACGATCCCGAAGTTTGGAACGGTATTGACAACATCCCGGATGAAGAACTTTGGAAGACCCACATGGCTCTGAAGACAAAAATGATCCGGTTTATTGCTGACAGACTTAAAAAGCAGCATATGAAAAACGGAATGCCCCTGTATGAAGTTGGCGAACTTGACAGCCAGCTGAACCCTGAAGCTCTGACAATAGGTTTTGCAAGAAGGTTTGCCACCTATAAGCGTGCTGACCTCATTTTCAGGGATCTTGCCAGAATAGAAAAAATACTTAACAACAAAGGCGTGCCTGTTCAGATTATCTTTGCAGGAAAAGCCCATCCTGCCGACAGGCCTGCCCATGAACTCATTAAGAGAATCTACGAAATCTCCAGAAGGGAAGGCTTTAAGGGAAAGATCTTCCTTGTCGAAAACTACAACATGACAGTGGCACGCAATCTTGTACAGGGTGTTGACGTATGGATGAACACTCCAAGGCGTCCCCTTGAGGCAAGCGGAACCAGCGGTCAGAAGGCATGCATCAATGGTGTATTGAACTTCAGCATACTGGACGGCTGGTGGTGCGAAGGCTATAACGGCAACAACGGCTGGGTAATAGGCGATGATACTCCGTATTACAATGAGCATCATCAGGATGATGCCGACAGCAAATCCCTCTATGAGACACTGGAGCGTGAAATAATACCCCTCTTCTTTGAGCGTGACGAAAAGGGCATTCCCACAGGCTGGGTTAAGAAGATGAAGGATTCCATCAAGACTCTGGCTCCTGTTTTCGGCACCCACCGTATGCTCAAGGACTATACAGAAAAAATGTATCTTCCTTCAATGCTTAGAAGCATAAAAATTCGAGAGGACCATAACATCATCAGATCCCTTGCCAACTGGAAAAACACTGTTACATCAGTATGGCCCCAGGTTTCAATATCTGCAAATCAGGATATCCACGGACTTGTTGATCATAATCTGATGTCCGGCAACGAACTTTTACTGTCTGTATCGGTTCAGCTTGCCAGCTTAAAGCCTGAGGATGTAAGAGTTGAAGTGTACTACGGACCTATAGAGAACAATAATATAGTAAATGCCGTATCTCAGGAAATGAAGGTTGCAAGGCAGACAGACACCTCAACCTACTGCTATGAAACAACAGTCTGCATATTGGACGGCGGTGAATATGGATACACCTTCAGGGTTATTCCCCGTCACCCCAATATGATGAATAAATTTGATCTGCCTCTGGTTAAATGGGTTGATTCCTGAATCAACCCTTAATTTGCCAGGCTTAGTGGCAGCATCACCTTCTGGTAAAATAAAAAAACCTGAATTTTCCATAAAAAAACAGGTGCGTATCGGGGGAAATAATCTAAAATAATGCTGTCTGCTGCCTTAAGCAAAGTATGTTATTCAATTGACAGGCATGGTCTGTATGCTATAATTTTTTATAACAACTGTTAAAGCAAGGACTTTTGTAAATTCTTCTTAGGGAAGTATGTGAAATGAAATTAGGCCGGGATAGAACAATCAGGCGTAGGACAGCTTGTTTTTTTCTGCTTGTTTATATAATCTCCCATTTACTGTCAATAACCTGGGAGATAAAATCGTTCGCTCAGGATGAGCCTCTTACTGAGGCTGCTTCGGCCTTGCTTTTTGATGCGCGCAGAGGTCAGGTGATTATTTCAAAATCCCCTGACGAATTAACTCATTCGTCTTTGGCACACCGTATAATGACCGCCCTTATAACCCTTGAAAAAGCAGATGCTGAGGCTACGGTTACAGCAAGCAAGGATGCTGCTTCAACCGAAGGTGCCACATTGAACCTTTCAGTTGGTGAAAAATACTCAGTCAGAAATCTGCTTTATGCCCTTGTGCTTACAGGTTCTCCCGATGCCGCAAAGGCCATTGCCGAATATGTGGGAGGAAGCGAGGACGGTTTTGTAAAATTAATGAATGAACATGCCTTAAAGCTTGGCATGAGCAATACTGTATTTGTTAACTGTACGGGTGAGTATGATGAAAACCAGCATACTACCGCAAACGATATTTCCATACTCATCAGGCATGCACTTACAAACAGCGAGTTCAACCGCTTTTTCGGCACTCAGGCAAAGCCATGGTATGATAAAACAAAGACCATTCTTCTTACCAGCACCAACAATATGTTCTGGAGCTATACCGGCACCGACGGCGGCATGACCGCAAGCAGTGATAAGGATGTACACAGCATCATTACCACTGCAACCAAGAACAACATGCGCCTGGTATGTCTCCTATTGGATGTACCTTCAAAAAGCATGTATTCCGACTCAATAAATTTTCTGGATTACGGATTTGAGAATTATCTTTACGGAACTCTTGTCCCGGCCGGGGCAAGCCAGAGGGTTGTCACAGTTGACGGGCAAAACCTGAACCTGGTTCCTGCGGCTGATGTATATTATATTTATCCCAAGGGGCAAAAATTCATTAAAGATATTTCTATAAATGTGGATGAGTCGAAGCTTAAGCCCCCCATAACAAAAAACACCATTGTAGGCATGCTTACCTACACCCTGATGGACGATACCGTAATTAAAGTTGATTTGTATCCCGACCGTGAAATCCTTCCCAAGAAAACGACTGCCCAGATTTTAAGGGACAGGATTAAGGAAAACATGGAGCTAATCTATGTGATTATAGGCCTTATAATATTGGAAATAATAATGGGCATTGTGAAGCTTACCAGATTTATCAAGAGAAAAGCTGTTAAGGTAAGCGCAAGAAGAAGATCCCGGGGAAGGCTCTCTTAAATATCTCTTAAATATTTGATTATTCTTTGAATTATAAACCGCAGGCCATTAAGCCTGCGGTTTTATTTTGCGGTTCTATAATAAATGTTGGGGTGTTGAGTAAAAAAATAGAGCATAATCAAAAACTCTTGTAAAATAAAGTTGCCCAAAAACAATACATACAGGAGGTTTTTGATATGCTCTATAAAGATTATACAAGAGAGTTGCTCGGACTAAAAGATGTAATTGTAACTAATGTGGACCAGAACGATAATGAAATAATCATTCATATTCAAATTCAGAAGATGCCTCATAACTGTCCCAGATGCAATTCTCCAACAAATAAAGTTCATGATTACCGCGAACAGAAAATAAAGGATATCGCTTTTTGTGGAAAGAAAACATACTTATTGCTTAAGAAGCGAAGATTTGCCTGCTCACAGTGCAGCAAGCGGTTTTATGAGAGAAACACCTTTCTACCAAGATACCATAGGATGACATCAAGACTGGTTCACTACATTCTCTCCGAGCTTCGTGAAACTTATTCTATGACTACTGTGTCAAAAAAAGCGAATGTCTCAGTTCCAACTGTATGTAGGGTATTTAATTATGTAAGCTATACTAATAAATCCTTGCCTCAGGTTTTATCCATTGACGAATTTAAAGGTAATGCAGGGACCAAGTACCAATGTATCTTAACCGACCCTCATAACAAAAGAGTACTAGATATTTTGAAATCCCGGGAATCGTCTGACCTGTGTGATTACTTTAAGCGCTTTGATAACAGGAATAATGTTAAATATTTTGTTATGGATATGTGGAAGCCATATAGAGAGATAGCAGAGACATTCTTTAAGAACGCTACTATAGTCATTGATAAATATCACTTTATACGACAGATATTATGGGCATTTGAGCGGGTAAGGAAGTCAGAGCAAAAGAAATTCTTAAAGCAAAGAAGAATTTACTTTAAACAAAGCAAACGGCTGTTATTGAAAAGGATGCGGTATTTAACTGATTATGAAAAGTCGATTGTCGAGTCTATGTTAAGGATTTCTCCTCGTTTAAAAGAGGCTTATCTACTGAAGGAGAAATTTTATGAATTCGTTGATAGTAAAGACTTATGTGAAGCAAAGAAAAATCTCAAGGCTTGGTACCTTTACATAGGAATAGCTCAGATACCTGAATTCAACGAATGCCTCAAAACAATCTCTAATTGGGAGAAATACATATTGAATTCTTTTATATGCCCTTACACAAATGGTTTTACTGAGGGAGTTAATAACAAGATAAAAGTCTTAAAAAGAAATGCTTATGGATTAAGAAACTTTGGCAGATTCAGATCTCGTATTCTACATGTTATGGCTGGATAAAAAACTACCGCTAGTATATACCTAGCGGTAGCTATTAGCAAAATTATTTTATTTTACAAGGGTGTAACCCCAACAATTGTGATATGCTCCCCTTATGGAAGACAATGAAAAATTAAAATTCATTGTCGACTATGAAGGGGGTATTTTTTATGAGTATAACAAAAGTAAGTGCTAAAGAACGACTAAAGGCGGCTAAAGCTTGTATAG
>JAAYAD010000042.1 GCA_012719545.1 Clostridiaceae bacterium | reverse complement strand
GAGAGGACCCACCTGTTCCCATACCGAACACAGAAGTTAAGCTCTCCAGTGCCGAAGATACTTGGCTGGAGACGGCCCGGGAAAATAGGTCGTTGCCGGAACTATCAGGACCCTGAGTTAATAGCTCAGGGTCTTGTTTTTGTTTTAAGACTTTTAAGTTTCCTAACCTTATTTGATACATTATCATCTACTTTGTTAAATTTGATAATTATTTTGATATATTTAATCCTTTTATATTGAGAGCCGTATGGCGTCCAGCTAATATGATGACGGAAAATTATGTATCATCTATTTGACATTTTGATAACAAAATTTTTAATATACAGTGAACCAATTCCCTTTTAAGTCAGTCTAATAAATGGTTGTGTATCGCGCCGGAGGTCTTTCCGGCCTTCCGCTCTCTTATATCAAATATAAATTACTTATGTTATAATAATACAGAATGTTAAAACTACAGCATCAATCTTGATGGAGGTAATTATGAAGAGGCGAATTTTGATTGTCGACGATGAGAAGCACATTGTGGATATTCTAAAATTCAATTTGACCAAGGAATCCTATGAAACTCTTGAAGCTTATGACGGAAGACAAGCCATTGAGATTGCGCTGAAGGAAAAGCCTGATCTTATTCTTCTGGATATAATGCTGCCTGAAATGGACGGATTTACGGTCTGCCAGAAGATCAGGCAAACCATGCAAACCCCGATAATAATGTTAACAGCTCGTGAAGAAGAGGTTGATAAAGTACTTGGCCTCGAACTTGGCGCTGATGATTACATAACAAAGCCCTTTAGCCCTCGTGAATTGCTTGCCCGTGTAAAGGCCAATTTACGTAGAGTAGCTGATGATTCCATTCCTCAGCAGAAAGACGAAGTAATTCGCTGCAGCGATCTTGAGATTGACGTGGTGCGATATGAAGTAAGGCGCGACGGAAAGGTTATAGACCTTACTTTAAGAGAATTTGAGCTTGTTAAGTTTTTAGGACTTCAAAAGGGCCAGATCTTCTCAAGAGAAAACCTTCTCGAAAAAGTATGGGGTTATGAATATTTTGGCGATGTAAGAACAGTCGATGTTACTGTAAGAAGATTACGCGAAAAGCTTGAAAAAGACGCATCAAAGCCTGAATATATACTTACAAAACGCGGTGTTGGGTATTACTTCAATCCTGCAGTTTAAGTGATATAAATTATGAAGAAGACTAATGAAGTCAATTTTTTTCGCAGTATCCAATGGCGATTAATTGTAATACTTATTCTCATAACCTTCGTCTTAATGACGGTAGTATGGGTTTTTCTGAATTTCCGGGTAGAAGGAGTATTCTATTCGGATTTTAAAACCAATATTGAAACCAATTATAAAGCCTTAGGCATCAATAAAAATGACGGAAAACGAGACCTATTGTATGAGCTGGAGAATAATCCTGTCATATCAGGTTTAATACGCGGTGTAGATAAAAGCTTTACCTTAATTAATAAAACCACAGGTGAAATAGTCTACTCGTCCGATCCACTGTACCAGGAGGATAAGCTTCGCTTTAAAAGTCTCATATACAAATCTGAAAATCTGCTTTCAGTTTTAAGCGGCAAGTCATCAACGGGCGAAAAGCAGGCCTATACCCGTGTAGGGGAAGATGATTTTTACGACTATGTCATTACTCAGTCTTTAGATGACGGTGACTATATTTTGTTTTTCAAATATGGCAGGCAAAAAGCCCTTGAAGTTCTAAACAGGTTTAATCAGATAATTTTGATAGGACTTGTATCTTCTGTATTTGCTGCTTTAGTTATTGGTTTTGTGCTGTCGCGAACCATCACCCGTCCCATTTACGATATTATGCATAAGGCAGAGAATATAACCGACGGTGAATTTGGCTATGCCCTTGAAGTCAGATCCAACGATGAGCTGGGCAGGCTTACTCAAACCTTTAATTTCATGTCCTCCCGCTTGAAAGAAATGCTGGCTGAGGTAACAAGCGAGAAGAAAAAGGTTGAAACGATACTTAACTACATGACCGACGGCGTAATTGCTTTTAACCGTTATGGCCAGGTAATTCACATAAATCCTGCTGCAAAGCATATCTTAACAAACAGGTTTATGGATTCAGTTACCTTTGATGAATTTATGAAAAGCCTGGATATTGGCCTTGATATAGCTCAAATTAATGAAGAGCAGGTTATTTCCACGCCGGTGCACAAGGTGCAATATCAGGACAGGTTTCTGCGCGTTCATCTCGCTGCCTTTACAGATGACAACAATAATGTGGACGGCATCATAATTGTTCTTCAGGATATCACAGAGGAGCATAAGCTTGAAAAGATGAGAAGGGAGTTTGTGGCCAACGTATCCCACGAGCTCAGAACTCCTTTAACTTCTGTTAAAAGCTATACTGAAACATTGCTTGATGGAGCTTTGCAGGACCAATCAGTTGCCCAGCATTTTCTTGGAGTTATCAATGAAGAAACAGACCGCATGACCAGGCTTGTCAGGGATCTTCTGACCCTTTCCCAGCATGATGGGGGAATAAAACTGAATTTAGAGGCAATATCAATTAACGATCTGCTGGCATCATGTATTGAGCGATTAAAGCGTGAAGCCAGGGAAAAAAGCCAGGATCTCAAGCTGGAGGTAAAAAATAAAATACCTTTAATTGATGGGGACAGGCATAGACTGGATCAACTTTTTATAAATATAATAGGGAATGCTGTAAAATATACTCCTGAGAAAGGCAGGATCACGGTTAAGGTAAACTGTAATAAAGAGTTTGTAGTTATTACGGTAGAAGATAACGGAATAGGAATACCGGAACAGGATTTGGGAAGAATTTTTGAGCGTTTCTACAGAGTAGACAAAGCTCGCTCCAGACAATTGGGCGGAACAGGTTTAGGTTTGGCCATAGCTAAGGAAATAGCGGTTCTTCATGGAGGCAACATATCTGCTAAAAGCAAACTGGGTAAAGGTACTCAGATAATTGTGGAGCTTCCGTTAAGAAGACGATTCCAAAAGGAAGTAAGCTGAAAATCCTTTTAAAAGCTCTGGTACAAAGCTTGTTCACGTTTATAAGGGTAATTGCATTTTAAATGGTACGTAATGGATTTGTAATACAAAATCCGGTATAATTTTATTGTACTATTATAGGAAAAGATTGCTAAGTAAATAGCAGTTTGTAAAGCTTGGTCAGTCTGGAGGGAAAGTTATGGCTAAGAAGATAGCCTTCCTGCTGGTTTTGTTGTTTGTGCTTGCTTTGGCTTCTGTAACTGCATTCGCAGCAGGAACGGACACAACAACTCCTGAAGCCGGTTTTACACAAGATAAAGCTGATTCAAAGATCAGTATAGAGGATTTAGAAGATAAATACGGAGATATATTTTTTGATGCCGAATCAAAATCTGATAAGGCTATTATTGAAGTTTCTTATCAGCGTAAAAGCAGCACCAAATATCCTTTGCGCCATTATATCCGCGGAACGGTTATAGAATCTGCAACGGGTTCAGCTGTTTATGAAAATCCTGTAGTTATGTTAATGTACATAAAAAAGGATGGAAAATATGTCCCCTTGTGTGATGTAAACACTGATGAAAATTATGTTGAACGTCCTGTCTATTTAAGCTCAACAGTTGACTTGGCGTATATTGGCAGCAACAAGGTAAACGAAGTCAGAATTATAGCTTTTAGAAAGAACGATATTGATAATCTCTCATTGGATGAAAATCTTCAGATCACAGATTTCTTCATAACGGTGCGTTATTGGGATCATGGTGAAATTACCTTTAAAGATCTGACCACCCTGTAGGTCAGGAGAATTTCAGATGATAAAGCATAATATCGAAAAGCTTAAGACTATACTGCTTATTTTCCTGATAATAACAAGCTTTATTCAGATAGGAATCCACTGGAACCAACAGAACCAGGGATTTCCTTTTCGTTTTATTGCCCAAATTTTTAATGTAAGCGACAATTCAAGGGCAATGGATGTTGAGTCGCTAAAGCTTAAATATTTTGTCCCCGAATCCATAATAGTATCAAGAAGTCTTACAGCATCCAAGTGGAGACTTGGGCCTGATGACTCTTTCTTTCAAGATATCTGGAACGATATGACAAATAATTACCTTCCTTCAATACTCAGGCAAAAGCCCAATAAGGTTCTGCCCGAGTCACAGTGGTCGGTAATTACAAGCACCAATTGTATCAACATTGAATTTCCACTTAACTGGCCAAATGAAATAATATATTGGTTTGAGAATATAAAGCCGGGTGAGGTAAGAGGATTTGGCTCCCTTAAGTCAATTGCAATTGTGCCGGGCGAGGATGTAAACAAGACTATCAATACACTTTACGTTTATGATGGGTCTCAGGTATATCAGTATATGGTCAATATCAAGGAAGATTTTTTGCCTAAGGACTTTTATGCTGCTCTTCCGGATATTCTTGAGGATCAGGATGAACCAGTTTTATACAGCCTGCCCTTTGAATCATCAAAAGACATACTTGTTCACGACAGCGTAGGTGATACGGATTCATACCATACCCTTTATATAAGCATTCCTCAGTCAATAACTCTGGATATTGAAAACATTGAGAGTGAAGCCCTTCAGGAAAGCATTTTGCTAAATCAGAAGGACAGCTTCATGGTTAAATACAATGAATCTGTTAGTGAAATTTTATTCACTGACACTGAAAACCTTTATAAATTATATAAAAACAGCATACTGGAATATAAGTACCTTCCAGAATCAAATAAGAGACAGGCTGGCAGTGTATCCGCCTCGTTTGCTCAGGCTATTTCCTTTATTGAACTGAGACGAGGTTTATTGGGCAATATAGATCTTATACTGACTGATATTAAAGAAGCGGGAAATTATTACGAAATGTTTTTTGACTATTCTTACAGAGGCACTCCTGTTTACTGTGTTGGACTTAATGGGCGCATCATGCCCTCTATTACCATAAAGGCCAATGAGGACAGGGTTTTGGAATGCAAATGGGTAATCCGTTCTTTTGAGGAAAATGATAAGCCCAAAAATTACAGCCTGTACTTTTCAAGGCTCATGAATGAGCTGATTCCAGCAACCTATCCTGAGATATTGACTCCGGATGACGGAATTATTTATTTCGAGAGAATTGAACCTGCATACTTTTTTAATCTCAACAGCGGGAACAGGACTGCTGTTCCCAATTGGGCAATCAGCAGCAAAACGAGGGACTATTTTATTCCTCTTGCGGAGGAGGGTTGAGTATGGATTGGTCACGTGCAAAAACTATACTAATCTATTTGTTTATCATACTCAATTTATTTCTTTTGGTGACCAATGTTTACACCAGTTCATCCATACGATTTGCCTCAGATTATACACGTCAGGCAAAAGAATACTTAAATTCCCGGGAAATCAGAATAAATGCCAATATTCCCAATATTTCCGGAGAAATAGGGACCATAGTTTATTCTCAATGTGAAATTGATTTAAATAAACTGGATAAATCTGTTTTTGAAAACATCAAAACAGGAAGTAAAGGCAGTAATATTGCAATAAATGCCTTGAATGAATCAATGCAAATCGAAGATGATGAGGTTTATATTACTTATAAATTAGATTCGGCTGATCATTTGTTCAATGACCCGGACAATTTCAGCCAGAGAGCTTTAAAGTATGCCGAAGGCCTTGGCTATAAAAAAAGAGATTTGCATCTTCTTTCCCAGGAAAAATCAGATAGCCTATTAAGGCTGACCTTTGTTGCAAAGTACAAGGAAGCTTTGCTCTTTGAACAGGTTATATCCTTTGAATTAGAGCCTCATGGAAACTTAAGTGTCAGATTTCCTGCAAGAGTAGTAAAGAGAACCAATGCCCCTGCAGAGGTATTATCAATCTATCAGGTGCTTGTTATGGCAGCTCTGCCCCAGGGCACCACTATAGAAAGAGTTGATTTTGGGTACAAACAATTGGATGAGGGTGAATTTTACGATACACCCGTATGGCGTATAGTGCTGGATAATGGCCAAACCATGTTTTATAATGCCTATACAGGGGAAAAACTTATTAAATAGAGGAAGTTTTTAGAATCAGCCCCTTTACAGAGAGTCCTGAGCTAAATAGAATAGTTATACTGGAAAAGATAACAGGTATCAATATTGCCATAAGCTTTTTAAAGAATCTGGAAGGGGATACTATGGCATTAATTAAGCACGAATTTCCTATTCTTGAAAGAGATACTGAACAGACAGCTATAATAATGCCTAACCGAAAGGGATTATATAAGCTGCCTGAAAAATGTGTTTTTGCCTTTCTGGGAGATACTACAGATAAATTTGCCGCAGAAAATCAGTGTGAAGAAATAGCTGTTTTCGAATCAATTACAAAAAACTACCCTATTTACAAAATTAAATACAATGGAGAGGATATTTGCTTCTGCCAGGCTCCCTGTGGCGCTCCTGCCGCAACTCAAATTGTTGATTTTCTTATATCATACGGAGTCCGGTACATAATTTCCTGCGGCAGCTGCGGCGCATTGCATCCCTTTGATGAAAATGCCATCATAGTACCAACATCGGCCCTCAGAGATGAGGGGACTTCCTACCATTATATTGAGCCCAAAAGGATCATAGATATCAACCCTCAGGCTGTCAAAGCCATTAAACAGGTTTTGGACAGCAGGAATATAAGCTATAGGGAATGCAGAACATGGACAACCGACGGATTTTACAGAGAAACTAAGGAAATGGTCAAATACAGAATGGAGGAAGGCTGTGAGGTAGTGGACATGGAATGCTCTGCTCTTGCTGCCTGTGCGGAATTTAGGGGTGCGGTATTTGGCCAGATATTATTTACGGCCGATACCCTGGCAAACTTGGAAGAGTACGACGAAAGGGACTGGGGAAAATCGTCCTATGATATAGTGCTTGAGCTTTCCTTTGAAGCCGTCCATCTATTGGGAAAAGACCCGCTTAAATTATCGATGTAGTTAAAAATCACAGCATTGTACGGAAATACGTTTTGAGAATAGGTAATGATTATGCAAATTCTCGGAAAAGCCAGGATGATTTTTATGGTAATTTAATCCAAAATATAATGCAGGCTTAAATCCTAAAAGGCTGGAAAACTTATGGATTTTACGGTTTTTTATTATTATAAGGCAACGTGTGATAAGTAGAGCGATTTGTTAATTAATTTGCGAAGCATGGTCATTTAAGGTATAATTATTTTTTGAGTAACATACCGGAAGGTTGGTGTACAAGTGGACAAACTTATAATCCACGGTCAAAAAAGATTGAAGGGTGAAGTAACTATCAGCGGTGCAAAGAACGCGGCCCTTGGTGTTTTGCCTGCAGCCCTTCTTTTGGATGATGTATGTACAATTGAGAATATTCCGGACATACTGGATATAAAGATTCTGAAAAGAATCATGGAATCTCTGGGTGCCCGGTTTGAAGAGATTGACGCTAATACTTTAAAGATAGATACAAGAAATGTTAATTCATATCAGGCTACAACTGAAGATATGCATAAGCTTAGAGGCTCCTATTATTTAATGGGAGCTTTGTTGGGTCGCTTTAAAAAGGCAGTGGTGACTTTTCCGGGAGGATGCAATTTTGGCGTTCGCCCCATAGATCAGCACATTAAAGGCTTTGAATCTTTAGGTGCAAAGGTTGAGATAGAGCACGGCCTTATAAAGCTTTCTGCGTCAAAGCTCGTAGGAGCTTCCATATACCTTGACGTGGTAAGCGTTGGAGCAACTATTAACATTATGATGGCTGCTGTCAAGGCAGAGGGCGTTACAACCATTGAGAATGCAGCAAAGGAACCCCACATAGTTGATATTGCAAACTTCCTTAACGCTCTGGGAGCCGATATTAAGGGAGCAGGCACAGATATTATAAGAATCCGCGGTGTAAAAAAGCTTAAGGGAAATGTGGTGCACAGCATTATCCCCGACCAGATTGAGGCCGGAACCTTTATGATTGCTGCAGCTGCCACAAAGGGCGATGTCCTTGTCAAGAATGTTATTCCCAAGCACATGGAATCCCTTACTGCCAAGCTCATAGAAATGAATGTCAAGGTTGAAGAGTTTGACGATAGTATAAGGATTGTTGCTAAGGATCGATTAAATAAGGTCAATATCAAAACCTTGCCTTATCCCGGCTTTCCTACCGATCTTCAGCCGCCTGCGGCAGCGCTTCTTCTGAGGGCTGATGGGATAAGCACTATTACAGAAGGTATTTTTGATAATCGCTTCCAATATATTGAAGAGCTCAAAAGAATGGGAGCAAAAATACGCGTTGAAGGCAGAATGGCTGTCATAGAAGGGGGCCACAAGCTTACCGGTGCTCCTATTAAAGCACTTGATTTAAGAGGAGGAGCCGCATGTGTTATAGCCGGTCTTATGGCTGAAGGTGAAACCGAAGTGTATAATATACACTATATTGACCGCGGTTATGAAAGAATGGTTGAAAAGCTTCAGAAATTAGGCGCAGATATTAAGAGAGTAAGTGACAGCTAAGAATTCAGGGAGTAATTTTATGATTAAGGTCTGCAGCTTGTTCAGCGGCTCAAGCGGAAACTGCATATTTGTTTCAAATGGTGATACTGCCGTTTTAATTGACGCAGGTGTCAGCGGGAAAAGGATTGAAGAGGCTTTAAAAAGTATTGGCGAGTCCTTTGACAAGATCGCCGGAATTTTTATTACCCATGAGCATAGTGACCATATAAGCGGAGCGGGGATCCTTTCAAGACGGTACAAGATCCCTATTTACGCCAATTCTCTTACCTGGAATGCCATGCGTCCTTTCTTGGGCAAACTTACTCCGGACCTTATAAGGCATATAGAAACAGGCAGGGAGCATATTATTGGGGATATGACGGTAAGACCGTTTCCCATACCTCACGATGCTGCGTGTCCTGTAGGTTACAATATATTTATTGATGGAAAAAAAATAACCATCGCCACGGATATAGGACATATGAACAAGGAGCTTCTTTCAAACCTTGTAAAAAGCGATATGGTTTTACTTGAGTCCAATCATGACATAGATATGCTCATGACAGGAAGATACCCATGGCCATTAAAACAGCGCATTTTAAGCGACAATGGTCACCTTTGCAATGAAATGGCCGGAAAAACAGTTGCCTATCTTGCTGAATGCGGAACAAAACTGTTTTTGCTGGGGCACTTAAGTAAGGAAAACAATTTCCCTGAACTGGCATATCAGACTGTTTGCAATGCTCTTCTTGAAAAGAGAATTAATCCAACTAAGGATGTATATTTGGATGTAGCCCATAGAGACAGAGCAAGTAAAGTGTTGTACATATAATGTAAGCAGCCTAAATTAAGATTGGAATTGCCCTGTTGCTGAAATACCTACACTATAAATGCTAACACTAAAATAGTTTGCATGGTATTTCTTTTACATATTAGCTTAGAGGCAAATGAATCAAGTAATTTTATATCTGATGGTGTTTTTACCGCAAATACATAAAACTGCTGATAATTGTCATCACGCATGGCCATTAGAGAATTTGCTTAAAACGACGCTCAAGTAGAACAGCTTGGAGCGTTTTTTATTAAGATACGGAGGTTAACAATATGCAAATAACCATCATAGCCGTGGGCAAGATGAAGGAAGCTCCCATGGTTAAGGTAATGGAGGAGTATATAAAGCGTTTAGGTAAATACTGCCGGTTGAATATTGCAGAGGTGCCTGACGAAAAAGCTCCGGAGAACATCAGCCAGAAAGAAATGGAACAGGTTAAGCGCACCGAGGGTAATGGTATTCTAAAGCATATAAGTGAAGGGCAGTATGTTATAGCACTGGATATTAAAGGTAAAATGCTTTCTTCAGAAGAATTCGCAGAAAAGCTAAATAACCTTGCATTAAAGGGTGAAAGCAAAGTAGCTTTTATTATTGGCGGTTCCCTTGGGCTTTCAGATGAAGTATTAAAACAAGCAGACTTTAGATTATCCTTTTCTCCAATGACATTTCCACACCAGTTAATGAGAATCATACTTCTTGAGCAAATCTACAGGGCTTTTAAAATAAATAAAGGTGAGCCGTATCATAAGTGACCTCAAACGCTTTTTTGTCTGAATACTCTTCGAGGTCAAGATCATTGAACCGTAGTATTATAGCGGTATCCATACGTTCGTCAGCAATATCTGTAACTTTAATGTGGATTTCTTTAATCAATGCATGCAGAAGATTTTTTTGTTGCTCAAAATCGGCTGCATCAAATATTTCGGAAAAGCGTTGCAGTAATGCAATAAAATTAAATCTCTAAAGGATACTATTAAGTTCTTTGAAAAGAAGTATGGGGGTAAATATGAAGATGTACTCAAAGACAAAAAAACAAGACGAGTGAACAGCTGCGTGATGAAGACGAGTGGGTGTTTGTACTTGGAAGGCTTATGGAATTATAGATAAAACCTGCCTTATTAGGAGGCATTTTGCAATTGTACGATTCTAGTGAATACGGGTCGGACTGCATAATATAAAACTAATTAGACTTCTTATACATAAATAAGTAAAATAAGAACAGCAGATCTCTTCGAGACCTGCTGTTCACCTATGAAACACAACGGTTCACAGGGTGTGGTAGGACAGGAATCAACTCCCTCTACCAATATAATTATATACATTTAAAGTTACAATTATTCTAATAAAATAAAAATACTCGCATAGAAAAAGATCCTGCGAGTTGTGACGGGACAGGAATCACTCCCTCCGTCACGTATAATATAACAAAACTCTTCTTATTTGTCAATACATCTTTTACTCATAGAAAATTTTAGGACGTATATACTCAATTGGAGTTATTGGTTCCTTTCCATTAATATTGATAATAAGTTTTTGTTGTATGATGCGATCTGCTTCATCTTCAGTTTTACCGTCATATTCAATGAAATCTTTTTTCATATAATCGCGAGCTATAAAATTAGCTGCATAAAGAGTTATAAAATCAACAATTTCATTACCTGCATGATTTATTAGTTTTGAATTACATTCATTGGTGCAGACTACACAATAACCAATTTCAGATTTATCAATAAACCTTACTTCATCAAATATGTCTTTAAAGGCATCGGATGTAAACCTTTTTGTCCCATTTGATATACTGTGACTAAAAGCATTTCTGAAATCATTTCTTACCGATAATTCAAAGTCACCGTCATATCTCAATTTAACCATTTTATTAGAATACTTGGCATTATTATTTGATTTAGATTCTTCAATGTAATCATCGTAAGCAGTTTTAATAAAATAATAAGCCATTGAATCCAGGTGGTCCCTAAATAAAGGATACCAATACCCATTAGTAAACTCTTTTATTTTTTTGTTGGCAAACATAGGGGATTTTAAATATCTTTCTCCTGATACTTGTATAGTAAAATCGTTATCCTTTATAAAGTTGCAAATATCAATATAGAAGTTATATAATTTATCAGTTTGTAATTTTCCGTTGTAACAAAAGATTTCTTCCATATCTAAATTACGCTCTTTATCAGGTCTTTCATAATATTTAGGGTTTAATAAAGCTTTGATATCTGTAAAATGCAGGCACACTCCATCTTTTATTCCAAATCTTCGTCTTATTTGTGCCCAATTTCTTTCAATTGATTGAATATATTTTTCTTTACTTGCTGTCATACTTACTACAGCAAGGTATATTACATCCTTTAAAGAATAAACTGTTGTTTCATCCAAGTATGATATATATAATCGTTTTTCAAATTTCTCTCTGTCCAACCTATTTACCTCCGCATAAGCTTGTATAAAATCTTTTCTTGGAATATTATACCTTAAATTTTATAGAATTCAAAGGAATATGCTATTAACAATTATCTAACATATATGGAATTATTGAAAGGAACTTTCGTAATAGCAGGTCTTCTACATTTATATAGTTACTATATATTCAATTGGTTGTCGTTTGAGGTATGTATTGATACGGTGAGCCGTATCAAAATGAGCTTCATATGTAAACATTATAGGATGTTTGATAATAGTATTATGTTTCTATAAATAGGTGTCGATTTGATTAAGGCTGTTAATGGGAGGATCTATAATACGGATTTAAGAACGGAGAGAAGAAATGAAATGTGGAAAGATTATTGGGGTAGGTAAAACAGCAAGTATATACGAATATGAAAAAGACAAAGTGCTTAAGCTTTTTAACCAGGGGTACCCATACGAAGCAGTAGAAAAGGAATATCATAACGCAATTGCAATTAGAGATATGGATTTTGCAAAACCAAGGGTATACGAATTGATTACTTATGAAAATAGAAATGGAATCATATATGGCAGAGTAGATGGAGAATCCCTGCTTGATTGGGTTATCAGAACCGGAGATCTTCATGAATGTGCAACATGTATGGCAAAGGTACATAAGGCAATTATTAAAAATAAGGTAAGTAATGTACCAAATTATAAGGATTTTTTGAGAAATCAAATACAAAAAGCATCATTAACTTTAGATAAGCAGCAGGAAGTATTGCATATGCTTAATAAATTGCCCGATGGAAACACACTTTGACATGGCGATTTTCATCCAGGTAATATAATAATATCAGGAGAAGAGGCATTTGTTATAGACTTCATGAATATATGCAGCGGAAATTTTTTGTATGATGTTGCAAGAACTGTATTCCTGGTAGAATATACACCTGTACCCAAAGATGCAAATGACAGAGAGAAGCTTCTGCACTTTAAAAAAACACTGTCAGATTTATATTTAATGCAAATGAATGTTTCCAGAGAAATGATACAAGATTATCTGAGTGTCATTACAGTAGCAAGAAAAGGAGAGTGCCCTGACGAATAAAAAGCGGGATTAAATAGTTGGAGGGATACATATGGAATTCCATTTTGTATTAAGCAGATATGATGGTGACATATTCAAGCCCCAGGTAAGCAAGGCACTGGAAAAGAGGACAGAATCAGTTTCCAGAAAAGAATATCCTACGCTGTGGAAATTCACAGATAAACTAAACTCAATGAAGAAAGTTCCTGAAGAAACATCAAAAATGCGACGAAGCAGATATAAGGTGTACGGAATTATATTTGTCTTAATTGGTTTATTTCTTCTGATTCCTTCCCTGACAGCTCCAAAAGAAATGTCGGTTCCGTTACTGGCAGGTGCTTTTGCAACTGCCATGGGAATATTATATTTACGACTTGGAAGAAAAAATATCAATAAAACATCTACTTTTGATAAGGCTGCGGCACAACTGTTTAGCAAATATGAAGGTCTTCTTGCTGGTGAAGTTAATGTTGTGTTCACTCAGGATAAAGTTCAGTTAGCAGGTAAAGCTGCATTTGATTATGATGATATAGAAAAATTAATCATTACAGAAGATTTGATTATCTTGTTCTGGAATAAAAGCGTTACGGTTCTCCAAAAAAAGGATTTAACTTCAAATAATATTGAAGAATTTATAGACTTTTTAACAGAAAAATCACAAGGCCGGTTTGAAGTAGAGAATGTTATTTCCTGAAAAATATAATAAAACTCCCATTTATGATATAGTTTTCATATGGGAGGTGTAATAATGAAGGGAATTTACAGCAGGATTCTGGGTCAGAGGTTTACTTCTAAAAAGGGAATAAATATCTTTACAAAAGGCGGACGGATTACAAAGGCGAATGAAAATCTCACCCGCTTTCCAGGGTATTATCAGTTTGTTTGTAATACAAAAATTATTTCCGGTCATATGGCACTGGAAAATATCCCTGAAGAGTTAAAAAAGCGCGGAGCCAAAACCCCTTACTTAATTTTTCAGCAGGAGCTTGTTGAAAAAGGCATTATAAAGCTTTTTCTTAAATCTCTTGCCCAGGCCGGGATTGACAATAAATATGTGCTTTTGTGCTCGAAGGCCGTAGCCAATGAATACGAGATGCAGGCAATGTCTGAATTTAACCAATACCAATGCGACTCCATTGTCGCAATTGGGGGCGGTTGCTCATTTATCCTTGGCAAAAACATTCGGGATGCGGTCCTGATGAACCAGGAAAATCCCAGGCAGGTTACCTTCATCACAGTACCGGCAGTTAACTCAGGCCATGAAATTTCGGGGGAACCGGATGTAATAGTTTTGGACTCAAGACTAACTAAAGACCTTTCTCCTGCCATGACGGTTCTGTCTGCCATGGACACCCTCTACCATGCAATTGAAACATATACCGGAAGGAATAAGAACCCGGTGTCCGATGCCTTCGCATTTTCTGCCATATCATTGGTTGGCAATAACCTCCACAAGGCATTGAAAGTTGGGAAGGACAAGCTTGCTCGTCTTGCCCTTGCCAATGCATCCCTTCTTTCAACAATGGCATCAGAAGATTCCTTGCAGAAAGGTTTCTGCCACGTTCTGGCCAAGGCTCTGGAGGAAAAATACGGGGTTTCTCATGAGACTGCCATAGGGATACTTTTGCCCCATTACCTTGAGTTAAATATGATACGGCTTGGAATGTATTATGGCGAGCTTCTTCTGCCCCTGGCAGGAGCTGAAATTTATGCAGACACCTTGCCCTATGAGCGCGGAAGAAAGTTTGTTCAGGTTATAAAAAATATAATGTCCGACTGCCATAAAAAATATGGCTTCTGTGCATCCTTATCTGAAATAGGAGTTAAACGGACAGATTTTGATGATATTATCAAGCTGTGTGAAGACTACGCAAATTCGCTGGACAATTCAGGAATTAATGAGGAAAATGCTAAAAATATATTGAATTTTGCATTTTAATAGTTAGAATATGTTAAAGGGTAATTAATAAAGTTATGATATAATATTCATTAAAAAAATAAGTAAGGTTATTATGTACCCTGTGAGTTTACCGGGTACATAAACCTAAAACAAAGAGTAGGATCTGAAATGAAAATTAACGGAGCTGTTGATGGCCTAAAAAAGAGTATTGTAAAAGAGCTTGAAAGCCTGTACGACATGGATGTGCCCCCTGATCGACTATGGACTGAAGAGCTCATTAATAAAATGTCCGCCATTTCAAGTGCAATTAATCGGGAAATAGCCATTTATATTGACCGTAAAGGTCAGATAAAAGATGTAAGCGTCGGCGATTTCAAAACAGTTGATCTATATGAAATTGAAGGCCGGAGAAGTGTAAACCGCCTGTCCGGAATTCGATGCATTCATACACATCTTAATGGAAGCGGAATGCTTTCTGTTGTGGATATCAGCACCACTAAAATATTAAAACTTGATATGCTGGCAGCCGTTGGCGTTATGGACCAGCGCCCAACAGAAATTTACGTGGCAGTTCCATCCCCGGTGGTGGTTGGAGATATAGACACTTTTGGGCCTTATAGCGCTGACAAGGACAATTTTGATGCACTATTGGAATACATAGCAGAGGCTGACGAATTCTTAAAAACCCAGTCTGAAACACTTGATAATGGCGAGGAAAGAGCGATTCTGGTAGGGGTTAAAACCGCCGAAACCCGTGAGATAAACGGTGTAAGTGAAGCGGAAATATCAATGATGGAGCTTGCAGAGCTTGCTCAGACTGCAGGTGCTCAGGTATTGTCCAAGATAATCCAGAAGAGGGAAAGCCTTAGCTCAGCCTATCTTATAGGAAAAGGCAAGGTAGAAGAGCTGAGGCTTATGGTCCAGGCTCTTGGAGCTGATCTGGTGATTTTTGACGAGGAGATTTTGCCTTCACAGCAGCGCAATATTGAAGAAGAAATCGGGGTAAAGGTAATTGACAGGACAGGCCTTATTTTGGATATATTTGCTCAGCGTGCAAGAAGCAGAGAAGGCAAAATTCAGGTGGAACTGGCTCAGCTTGAATATAACCTTCCAAGGCTTCAGGGAAAAGGTGAAGCATTGTCCCGTCTTGGCGGCGGAATTGGCACCCGAGGCCCCGGTGAAACAAAGCTTGAGACCGACAGGCGTCATATTAGAAGAAGAATATCATACTTAAAAGAGCAACTGGAAGAAATCAAAAAGCAGAGAAGCATTTTAAGGGTGGAACGAAAGAAGAACCAGGTGCCTGTTGTTTCCCTTGTGGGTTATACAAATGCTGGAAAGTCGTCCCTGCTAAATGCTCTTTGCAGTGCAGATGTCTATGCCGAAAACAAGCTTTTTGCAACACTGGACACTACAACAAGGCGGCTTGTTGATGAGGACAATAATGTTATTTTAATAACCGATACGGTTGGCTTTATAAGAAAGCTTCCCCATCACCTTCTGGATGCCTTTAAGTCCACTCTGGAAGAGGTAGTATATTCTGATGTATTGGTCATTGTTGCCGATGCATCGGACCCATATGTGGAAGATCATATCCGGATAGTTGACGGCATATTAAACGAGCTGGGAGCCGGACAAAAGCCGACTATAATTGCCTATAACAAAATAGACAAGGTAACAGGACCTTTGCACATACCAACCAAAGACCGGACGGTTATTGAAATCTCGGCAAAAACCGGTGAAGGACTGGATAAACTTAAAAAGGCCCTTAAAGATATTTTGTATGGCTCACGGATAAGGGTAACCCTTGAGGTTCCTTTTACCGAAGGCTGGGTGATTCCGTGGCTCTATGAAAACGGTAAAGTCCTTTCGGTTGACTATAGTGAGACTGCCTCTATTGTTGAGGCTGAAATGGATAAGGCATTGACTGACAGAATAAATAATTTTATTAAAAAGTGATTTTATAACGGCCTGAAAGCTAATAGCTTAAGGCCGTTGTTCTTAAAACTCCTTAATTGGCTAAAATATCTTGCTGTACATATATCGGAATTTATTTGATACATTAAGCTTAAAAGGCAATAGTTGAATATATTTTTTATAGCCGATGTCAGGGGTTAGGCATTTGTGCTTTGAAATAATATATTGCCAAAAAAGGTATATTGACACCCCTAATCAGCTATTGTAAAATGGTTATGCTTCTTTTTTACAAGCTCGAGTGGTGGAATTGGCAGACACAACGGACTTAAAATCCGTCGGACTAACCATCCGTGCCGGTTCGAGTCCGGCCTCGAGCACCACAAAGCCCTGAAAGTAAAAACTTTCGGGGCTTGTTTTTTCGTATCAACATTCTATCCAATATAATTTTTTGATGTAGCCATGACAACATAATAAAATCTTTTGATTTTCCTCTACATATATTTATGTCTAAATTTTTTTCTTGGATATTTGGGCAACTTAAGCTTATATGTGGATTTGCAGCAGATTTAGGGGCATACCAAATTACCATTCTAAAGGTAAATTTTTGACCAGATTCATTTTGCTCGAAGTGCTTAAAATCCCAAATTACGTATCCTATATCAATAAAATAGAAGCTTTGTAAAACTCCTGGTATTGAAAGACAATTCCATGACGGTTATAATAATATACGCTACATATTGTTACCAACTTATCCGATACATACAATATATATTAATTTTCTTTAAGAGAAAAACATTAAGAAACGGAGGATGAAGCCATGCCGCTTAGCCAAAATGCCATAAAGGTACTGGAAAAAAGGTACCTCGCCCGTGACGTGGACGGAAAAGTCTTAGAAACTCCCGAGGATATGTTCAGAAGAGTTGCCAGAACTGTAGCTGCTGCTGACAAACCCTATGTTTCCGAAGAGAAACTTAAGGAGATTGAGCAGAGCTTTTACGATATGATGACATCACTTGAATTTTTGCCCAACTCACCTACTCTTATGAATGCCGGAAGACCCTTAGGACAGCTTTCAGCTTGTTTTGTACTTCCCATTGAAGACAGCATGGAGGGTATTTTTGACAGTGTCAAGCACGCTGCATTAATTCATAAGAGTGGCGGAGGAACAGGTTTCTCCTTCAGCAGGCTTCGCCCAAAGGGTTCAAGTGTCAACTCCACAGGCGGAGTTGCCAGCGGCCCTGTAAGCTTTATGAAGGTCTTTAATGCCGCCACCGAAGCAGTTAAGCAGGGAGGAACCCGCCGTGGCGCAAACATGGGAATCTTAAGAGTTGACCATCCCGACATCATGGAGTTTATTACCGCTAAGCAGGATAATGCCGATATAACCAACTTCAATATTAGCGTTGCCATTACAGAAGACTTTATGGAAGCCGTTGAGGAAGGCAGGGACTATGACCTTATTGACCCCAGAACCAAGGAAAAATGCGGGAAATTAAACGCCCGTGAAGTATTTGAAAAAATGGTCAATATGGCATGGAAAAACGGAGAGCCCGGTATTGTCTTTATTGACCGCATCAACAGGGATAACGTGACTCCTGCCCTGGGCGAAATTGAGAGCACCAACCCCTGCGGAGAGCAGCCACTTTTACCTTATGAGGCCTGCAACTTAGGCTCCATAAACTTAAGCGCTATGGTAAAGGAAGGCCCGAATGGTCCTGAGATTGATTATGACAAGCTTCGTGAAACTGTCCACAAAGCTGTTCATTTCCTTGACAATGTTATAGACGTTAATAATTATCCTCTGCCCGAAATTGACAGCATGACCCGTGGAACAAGGAAAATTGGCCTTGGTGTTATGGGCTGGGCAGACCTGCTTTTGATTCTGGGAATTCCCTACAACTCACTGGAGGCAGAACAGCTTGCCGATGAGGTTATGGGCTTTATAGATTATGAATCAAAGAAGAAGAGTGAAGAAATTGCACAAATCAAGGGCAATTTCCCTCTCTATGACAAGAGCATTTATGCCGGTTCCGGAAGAATGATGAGAAATGCAACAACCACAACGATTGCACCCACTGGAACATTAAGCATTATTGCCGGTGTTTCAAGCGGTATTGAGCCCCTCTTTGCCATTTCTTTCATTAAGAATGTTATGGATGGCACAGAGCTTGTGGAAGTTAACCCGCACTTTAAGAGAGCGGCAATTAAGAGAGGATTCTATTCTGATGAGCTCATGAGAGAGATAGCCAAAAAAGGTTCTCTCCATGACATTCCCAATATTCCTGATGATATACGGGATGTGTATGTAACTGCCCATGATATTTCTCCTGAATGGCATGTAAGGATGCAGGCAGCATTCCAGCGCCATACCGACAACGCTGTGTCCAAAACCGTTAATCTGCGCAATGAGGCCACTATTGAGGATGTTGCCGATGTATTCTGGTTTGCTTACCGCACAGGCTGCAAAGGCGTAACCATTTACCGTGACGGAAGCCGTGATATGCAGGTTCTCAATATAGGCAGCGTCAAAGGTAAGGATAAGGTGGAGGCAGAAGCCGCTTTCGCTGGCTCTTGCCCAAGATGTGCCGATGACGCGGCATGCGATTATGGTCATATAGTGCCAAGACCAAGACCGGATATTACCACAGGCTTTACTGAGAAAGTAAAGATTGGCTGCGGCAATCTGTATGTTACCGTAAATTATGACGAAAAAGGAATATGTGAAGTGTTTACGAATACAGGACGTGCCGGAGGTTGTCCTTCCCAGTCCGAGGCAACAAGCCGTCTTGTGTCCATTGCCCTCAGGGCAGGCATAGACGAAAAGGCGATAGTTGAACAGCTTAAAGGAATTCGCTGTCCTTCAACCATCCGCCAGAAGGGACTTAAGGTACTGTCCTGTCCGGATGCCATAGGCCGTATGATTGAGAAAGTTATGAACCACCGCAACGGAAACGGTGATGTTTATAAGCCGGAACCCCCTATTGCCGCAACAGTAACTGTGCCAAGGCCCTATGCAAAGGTAGCCAATTATGATGAACAGAATGCGGCTCAAAGCGATTGTCCCGAATGCGGCAGCAAGGTAGAGCACGAAGGCGGCTGCATGGTATGCCGCAACTGTGGTTACTCAAAGTGCGGATAAATTTACTGGCTTTCCAGGATCCGCTTCACAACCTCGTCCAGGCTTTTTTCCGGTTCTTTGGCTTTAAGGAGCGGTTCAAAAAGGTCACCAGTTGACTTAAGCCTTTCCAAAGCATTATTTAAGGTATAATCCTCCGGGGTTATACCTTTTTTGACTTCATCCCAGGTTACAGGCATGGAAATCGTGGCTTTCTCCTTTGCCCGTGGAGAATAAACCATCGTGATGGTTTTCCCCTGCCACATTTGGAGATAATCAAAGTACAGCTTGTGCCCTCTTTTTTCCACCATACGTTCAATGGTAATCTTTTTAGGGTATTTTTGAGCAAAATAGCTGCCGAAAAACTCATTAACTTTACGGGCAGTTTCATAGTCGTATTTCCCTCCTGTGGGTATATATATCTGCATTCCTGTTGCCCCTGATGTTTTGATGTAGCATGTAATGGCCAGAGAATCCAGAACTTCTTTTATCAAAAGGGCTACTTCTGCTACATCCTCAAACTTTTGGCCCTCAGATGGATCCAGATCAAAAACAAGGGAAGTTGGACAATCCAGGTTCTGATAGGTATTGAAGGATGTGTGGAACTCCAGAGCCGCCATATTTACAAACCAGGCCAGCGTAGGAACACTGTCCAGAATTGCATATTGGGTGTCATTCCATTCATATGTGTTTATCCATTCCGGGGCATAGTCCGGCAGGTTCTTGGAAAAGAAGGACTCTCCATGTATGCCGTGGGGGTAACGTATGGTTGTAAGAAGCCTGTTTTGGGCATGGGGAATGATGTAGGGAGAAAGCTCAATCATCCTTGAAAGATAATCTATCTTTCTTATTCCCGCCTCAGGCCACAGAAGCTTTTCGGGATTTGAGATTTTAAGTTTTTTTCCTTCAATGGTTATTGTTTCTGGCATAATCCACCTGTTAATTACTCTACGTATTCTTTTCCAGTTGCTTCTTCAGGGGGAAGGGAAGTAAACCCGAGGATTTTGGGGTGCCTCAATCCACCATCAGAAGTCCATTCTAAAAAGCTTACCCAGACCGTGAGACTTGGTATGAACCAGACAGCATTCTTTAATTCCCGTGCCAGTTTAGAATTTACCGTTTTATCTTCCAGGTGAAATGGATTCTTGTCCGATTTTAGACGTGATATATTCTCTTTAAGGAGCTTAAGATGTTCCTGGGTAAGCCCAACAGATGCTCTTCCAATATAGCTAAGGCCTTCATTTCCCCATAGCGCCAGAATAAGCGAGTTAGGATTTCCGTCCTTTAATATCAGGCCTGCCACAATGGCAAGCATTCTCCTTGAAAGTTTTGTCTTGAACCATGCCTTATGATTCTTCCCCGGTAAATACAGGCTGTTGATATTTTTGGATACCACGCCCTCCCATTGCTTTTTTTTCATTAATGAATAGAGCTCATCACCATTTGTAAAATCATCTGTAATGGCAATGCTGATTCCGTTTTTTAAATGCTCTCTTAACAATTCGCTGCGTTTTTTTAACGGCTTTTCTGTTAACAACTTTCCATTTAGGCTTAATAAATCAAAAACTATATACATAACAGGGTATCTTTTGGCGTAATATTCTACTTTTCGGGGATCATTAACCCGTTCACGAATAAGGCTTAACTGAAAAGAAGGCCGCAATTCTTCATTTAAAATAATTAATTCCCCGTCAAAACACGCACTCTTTGCATTGACTAAAGAAGGCAGTTCCAAAAGTTCAGGATAAAATTCGGTTCGTTCTTTACCCTTTTTGGTAAAAACTCTTATCCTGCCATCCTCCAAATAGCAAAGTCCTCTAATGCCGTCCCATTTTACCTGATGGATATATTCGTTTCCTTCCGGAACTTTAGGAACCAATATAGGTTCCATTGGCACAATCCATTCCATTTATTTTCCTTAACCTACCCCAACCTTTTCTTTTTTAGGACGCCCGGCTTTCTTTTTCGGCTCCTGTCCTTTTGTCTCTTTTCTCAGTTCCTCAGCCTTTTTAAGACTTGCCTGAAGGGCAGCCATTAAATCAATTACATTGCGCTGCGGCGCTTCGGGAGCAGATACAATTTCCTGGCCTTCAGCTTTTTTGTGAATCATTTCAAGAAGTGCCTCGCGGTATTCATCCTTATACTTTGTGGGATCAAATTCTGCCGTGAGGTTTTCAATAAGCTGCTTTGCCATTTCAAGCTCCCTATGATCGGGACTTATATCCTGGGGGATTCCGGGAATCTGCACTACATCCCTTACCTCATCAGGGAAATAGATTGTTTCAAGTACCAGTACATTGTTATAAACCCTCAGTACCGCCAATGACTGCTTGTCTCTTATGGTTATTCGGGCTATAGCAATTTTGCCTGTTTCCTTCATGGCCTGCCGTAAAAGGGTATAAGCCTTGGAACCGTTGTTCTCCTGAGGGGACAGATAATAGGATTTTTCGTAATATATAGGGTCAACTTCGCTTAAATTAACGAAATCAAGTATTTCAATGGTTTTAGCCGAAGGAGGCCTTATTGCCTCTATATCTTCGTCTTTTACAATTACAAATTGGCCCGGTTCGTACTCATAGCCCCTTACAATATCTGCAGAAGTAATTTTCTCATTGCAGGTAGGGCAGACACGTTCGTTTTTCACAGGTGTTTTGCATTTTTTGTGAATATATTTAAAATGTATATCCCTGTCTTCGGTTGCAGCAAACATCTTTATAGGAATGTTTACAAGACCGAAGCTTATTGAGCCTTTCCACATTGCATGCATATTTTTTGCACCTCTTTTTCAACCTGCATATCTTAGAAAATTCCCTTAATTTTGTGGCATCAAAAACAGAGGCAGATATCAAATTTGGTTGTTCGCTTTAATCTAGTGTTTAAAATAAGCGGGATACTTATACACAAAAAGGTTTTATTATTTTTCAAATCTCTTTTTTAATGTTTTTCAGGGTTCCTAATAATTGCAAGAAATGCTTTATGTTAAAGCCTGTTTTATAGAATAAATATACATACAATTGTTGACATGAAGTGTTCCGATTTGTTGAAATATAATATATAATGTAGAAAAAAGGAAACAAGGGATGATAATATGTCGGGAAAACCAACCGTAATTTTGGCTGTTGTTGCTGCGTGTATAATGTTTATTGTATGCATTATGCCAGAACCCGCCATCCATATGGTTGCTTCCGACAATAATAATCCGGTTAACAAGCTTCCGGCAGACAATATATCAGCTGATCCTGTGAGCTATGTACAGGATAAGGAGAAGCTTCCTGAGAAAGACTATGTTACTTCCTTTCCTGGAATATTTGACATGATGCCTCTTACCCTTGAACAGACTCTGAAGGTCCTGGGCAGCGATTTTAGGCTTTATGAGAACAAATCCCAGGGTTACGATACATATGTCTTTAATAAATATAACCTTTCAATTGAATTTGACAAGATAAACAGAACTGCCTCAACTATCTGGCTGGATAACATTCCTTATTACATATATTCAGGAGCTTACATATCCCGGGATCTCAACGGCGATGGAAAGCCTGAAAAAATCGTTGCATACGAGGATATGAACTATAATGGCCAGATAATGGTTGTTGACGGCGCAAGCGGGCAATACAGTAAGGCCGAAATTGAATATTTCGGAGGAAAATGCGAGCTTGAAGTAATAAACCAAAAAAATGAAAATCTTATTCTGGTTAAGACATTGGGAGCCAGGCAAGGATATGTATATAAATGGGACAATGAAAAGTTAATATCGGTTTTGCCGGATAATTTAGATTCAATTAAAGAAGAATTGCGTGTCAGTGTTGAAGGAGACAAGGTGGTCCTGGTAAATCAATCAAAGAATATACTTCACTTTTGTCCCGTGCCCGAAAGGCTTGTTAACAGCGTAAAGGGAAGAAACTCAAGTGATGCGGTGCGAATAAATCTTAAAATAACTCCGGAAGGCAAAGATAACTCTCTTGCGTTAAAGGTAAGAGCAATTGTACAGCTTAAGCTTTCCGACAATTATAATTTTATTGACGGTTCTTATGGAACATACTGTGATGTAGCCCAGGTTATACAGGAATTTAAGTATGAAGCCTCAGGGAAATGGCAGGAAATATCTGTGGAAGGTCAACCCAAGTACGAGGGAGTACAAGATTCAAATGTAACTATCGGGGATCTTTCAATTGATAAATTTACTTTAAATGATAATACGGATAAACTGGACCCATCTATAAAAAAGGAGCTTGAAAGTTACACCTCCGATGAGCTAAATGCAGGTGTTCTTATAAAGAAAGATGGTCTTTTAATAGGAATTACAAAAGATCGCATCACTTATCTTTCTTACGACGCAAATTCCGGCCTTTCTACCAAAAAGGGCATTTCAATTGGTGATTCCCGCCAGAAGGTTATTGAAACCTATGGTCTTCCTGACGGTGGGTTTACCGAAGACCGGCTTTGGACCTATTACATAGTAAGGCACGAGGCCGCAGAGGATGATCTTTCATCAGATCTTATCGATACTCTTAACCTTGAATTTACCGGTGATGAAGTGAGTAGAATATGGATGTCGACCTATGTTGGCGATTACTGATTCATGGCATTGTACTTGGATTTGATTTGCCGTATAATAAGGTAAATGCAATGCCTTGTTATTAGGAGTGGTTATGATGAAAGGTCTGTCGCGGCTCGAACTTAAATATGGCCGGTATGCCATCCGCAATTTGACCTTGTATATAGCTGTGGCAAATATTGCTATTGTTTTTATATCACAGTTAATCTTTGGCGGGAAAGAGTATAGCGCCATTTCTGCCTTTGCATTAATACCTGAACTGGTCTTAAAAGGGCAGATCTGGAGACTGGTCACCTTTATTTTTCTTCCGGATAACTTTAGTTTTGTGTGGATATTTTTCACCGCATATTTAACATACATGATAGGACAATCCCTGGAATTATATTGGGGCCGGTTTAAGCTAAATGTATACTTTTTCACAGGCATGCTTGGTTCAATAATTGCGGCATTTATATCCGGTGCAGGAACCACAGGATACTATCTTAACCTGTCTTTGTTCCTTGCCTATGCAACGTTGTTTCCCAATCAGGAGTTCCTCCTGTTCTTTATGCTGCCGGTAAAGGTGAAATGGCTGGGCATTATTGATGCCGCATTCCTTATCCTGTCGTTGTTTAATTATATCAGGGCAGGCATATGGCATATGGCTGCCGCAATCATAGTTTCCTTTATAAACTATTTCATCTTCTTTGGGGATGATTTTATTAAATGGATAAAACTAAAATATCAGGTTGCTCAAAACCGTAAGAGATTTTTTGATCAGGTCAGGCATAACCGTGACCGCAGATTTTGATAGAAAGTGGTGTACAAATGGATTATAGAAGTGAAATACTGAGATTGAAAGAAGAGCGTGATGCCTGCATAGTTGCTCATTTCTACCAGGACGGAGAAATTCAGGACATCGCCGATAAAGTAGGCGATTCCTTTGACCTTAGCAGATATTGCGCATCAACAGATAAAAAGACCATAGTCTTCTGTGGCGTTCATTTTATGGCTGAAAGTGCCAAAATATTGTCGCCGGAAAAGACGGTGCTTCTTCCTGCCATAGATGCAGGATGCCCAATGGCTGACATGGCAAATGTGGAGGATTTAAGAAAGCTTAAGGCAAAATATCCTGAGGCCGCTGTGGTTTGCTATGTAAACACCACGGCTGCAATTAAAGCCGAGTGCGACATTTGCTGCACATCCTCCATAGCCGAAAAAGTGGTAAGATCCCTTCCCAATAAACAGATTCTGTTCCTGCCGGACAGGAATTTGGGTCAGTACATTGCAAAGAAGGTTCCTGAAAAGGAATTTATATTCTGGGCAGGCTTTTGCCCCACTCACAACGCTCTTACAACCATGCATGTAAAAGAAGCCCGTGAAGCTCATCCTGATGCCTTGCTGGCTGTCCACCCTGAGGCACCTCCTGAGGTTGTGGATTTGGCTGATTTTGTTGGAAGCACAAAGCAAATAATTGACTACTGTACTCAGACCAATGCAAAGGAATTTATAATTGGTACGGAGGAAGGCATACTTCATCAGCTTCACAAATTAAATCCCGGAAAGAATTTCTATATGCTGAGATATCGCTTTATCTGTCCCAATATGAAAAAAACAACTATGGAACTTTTATATGAATCCTTGCGCGATATGAAGCATGAGATTATACTTGATGAGGAGACAATCAGAAAGGCGTCCTTAAGTCTTGAGAGAATGCTCCAGGTTAAGTGACACATATGCCAGCGAAGGTGAAGAAAATGACTGAGATAAGGGAACAGGGTGTTGCAGGAACAGACAGATATCTTGTTAACTTTAATACGGACGAGCTGCCCTGTGAGTTTTATGATGTAGTAATCATCGGGAGCGGTATTGCGGGTATGTATACCGCTCTATCCATTCCGAAGAAGGCAAAGGTCTTAGTTATTACAAAAGAGACCATAGAAATCAACAATTCGGTTCTTGCTCAGGGAGGAATTGCTGTATCCCTGGATCAGCATGACTCTCCGGATCTTCATTTCCAGGATACCCTCTATGCAGGAGCGGGTCTCTGCGATGAAGATGCCGTAAAGGTTCTTGTAACTGAAGCGGCAGAGAATATAGCCACTCTGTGTCTTTATGGAGTCAGGTTTGACAGGGATGAGGAAAACCGTCTTGCCCTTACCCGTGAAGGTGCCCATAGCATGAACCGCATCATACATACCGGGGATGCAACCGGCAAGGAAGTATGCGATACCCTGGTGCGTGCAGTATCAAGGCTCGATAATGTCACCATCAAAGAGTGTACCTTTGCTGTGGATCTTATTACAGAAAATAATGAATGCAAAGGGGTTTTGGCTGTAAACGCAGAAGGGACCCTTATGGCTTATTATGCTCCTGTGGTTGTATGTGCCTCAGGCGGATATGGCAGGCTCTACTATCACACTACAAATCCTGAGGTTGCAACGGGTGACGGCGCTGCAATGGCATACAGAGCCGGTGCTGAACTTATGGATCTGGAATTTGTTCAATTCCATCCAACAGTACTTTTCCATCCGGAAAATAAAAGCTTCTTAATATCGGAAGCTGTCCGTGGTGAAGGGGCATTGCTTAAAAACATCAATGGAGAGCGCTTCATGCCTCACTATCATCACATGGCTGAGCTTGCGCCCAGGGATGTGGTATCAAGGGCAATATTCGAAGAAATGAAGAAAACAGGCTCAGACCATGTTTTCCTTGATATAACCCATAAGGACAGAAACTTTTTGGAGTATCGCTTCCCTACAATATTCAAAACTTGCTTGTCTTATGGCATTGATATGTCAAAGGACTATATTCCTGTTGCACCTTCCCAGCACTACAGCATGGGCGGCATAAAAACCGATGAATGGGGAAAATCAGATATTAAGGGCTTTTATTCTGTTGGTGAGGCTGCCTGCAACGGTATCCATGGCGCCAACCGTCTTGCTTCAAATTCCCTTCTTGAAGGGCTTGTATTTGGAAGAAGAATAGGACGGGAAATTGAAAAGAATCTTGAGGATATTAAAAAATGCTCAGGAATTAAGCCTTCTATTAGGTTCTATAAGGAAAGAAAGAAAAAAGAGCTGGATGCTGTTCGATTAAAAGAAGAGCTTCAAAGGATAATGCAGCAGAATGTTGGCATTATCAGAAGCAGGGAGAGTTTGAATTACGCTATGGAAAGCATATTAAAAATGAATGAGGAGCTTTCTGATGCTGAGTTGTTTAATAATCAGCTTATGGAGCTTAAAAATATGCTGCTTCTTTCAAGCAATGTAGTTAAGGCTGCCCTGTTGAGGGAGGAGAGCCGCGGAGCTCATTTCAGATCGGATTTTCCGGCTTCTGATGATGAGAAATGGCTTAAAAACATTGTTTTTGGAGTGAATATATAATGCTGGATATGACGATTGTAGATGATATTATAATGCGTGCCCTTAAGGAAGATATGCCCATGGGGGACCTGACCACCGACAGCATCATACCTTCCGATGCGATATGCTCAGCAAGCCTTATTGCAAAAGAAGAAGGTATAATTGCCGGCCTTGATGTATTTGAAAGGGTATTTACACTTCTTGACCCCAAAATCTACATTGAGCGTTACGTTAATGAAGGAGAAAAGGTAAAGGCGAAAACTTTGATTATGCGCTTGTCGGGAAATGCCAGGGCAATGCTGAAAGCTGAAAGAACAGCCCTTAATCTTCTTCAGAGAATGAGTGGAATTGCCACTGCCACCAACAGGTTTGCAGAAATCCTTAAAGGAACAAAGACAAAAATAGTGGACACAAGAAAAACTGCCCCTGGGCTTCGTTATCTTGATAAATACGCAGTACGGGCAGGAGGCGGCACCAATCATCGGTTCTGCCTGTCAGACGGTGTTCTTATAAAGGACAACCATATTAAAGCTGCCGGAAGCATTACAGCCGCTGTTGAAAGGGCAAGAGCCGCAATTCCCCATACCATAAAGATTGAAGTTGAAACAGAGTCCCTGGAACAGGTAAAAGAGGCCTTGGAAGCCGGAGCCGATATTATCATGCTTGACAATATGACTCCTGAGGCCATGAAAGAAGCTGTGGATTATATTAATGGCCGGGCTTTAACTGAGGCTTCAGGCAATGTTACTGTCGAAAAAGCTGAAATTATTGCAAAAACTGGTGTGGATTTGGTTTCATCAGGGAGCTTAACCCACTCTGTTAAAGCTATGGACATTAGTCTTCGCTTCGAATAGGAAAAAAAGACTAATAGTTCGACAAAAAATTCTGGAGTTATCACAACTTTTTTGATCGAAAATTATATACTTTTCACAAAAAAGTACGATATTCATAAGTTTTTGCTGTGTATAATTGATAAGAAGTTAGGTTGTAATGACGACTTGTGGACAAAACAAAAAATTATCCACAGAAAAAGTGCATTATTAACACCCTAACGAGGAAAAATATCATCAAATTGGCTTGTAAAGCGGTTTTTGAGAATTTCAACATTATCCACACCCCTGTGAATAACTGTGGATAACAATGGAACGGCACACAAGTATAAAATCATTAATTAGCGGAGAATATAATAGCGTACGCTTACGGTTCATCCAAGAAGGAGGGATTGATTCATGAGCAGACGCAAAGGCGTAATGTCAGAGAGTCTGAAGTATGAGATTGCCCGAGAACTTGGTGTATTTGACACGGTAAGCAAAGAAGGTTGGGGATCGGTATCCTCCCGAGATTGCGGTAATATGGTAAGGTTGGCAATCGAAATGGCAAACAGGAACTCCGCAGGACAACCTGGATAACTGTTGCGGGGTACAGTTGTCCGGTGAGGATGAATCTATGGCGTATTAAAATAGGAGGGGCATGGGCTTAACCATGCCCTTTGCCTTATGGTTATTTTATATTCTTAATGTTGGAAACCAAAATCAGTTGACAAAGCTGAATACCTATTGTAGAATAAAGTTCGTCACTTAATTTAATATGTGGAGAGATGGTCGAGTTGGTTTAAGGCACCGGTCTTGAAAACCGGCGTAGGTGCAAGCCTACCGTGAGTTCGAATCTCACTCTCTCCGCCACCTGGAGAAGTACCCAAGTAGGCCGAAGGGGACGGTTTGCTAAACCGTTAGCAGGGGCAACTCTGGCGCGGGTTCGAATCCCGCCTTCTCCGCCACAATTTGTCCGAAAACCCTTTCGTAGAAAGGGTTTTCGCTATTTTTACCGCTAAAAATAAAATAGTTTTTTAATAAAAAAATGAAATTACTGGCTACATTGCTGCCAGTAATTTGTTAATTCCTACCATATT
>JAAYAD010000045.1 GCA_012719545.1 Clostridiaceae bacterium | reverse complement strand
TAAAACACGATAGCCTCCTGTATACCCGTTTAAATACTCATTAACAATCGCACACTTGAACTCATTAGAGTATTTCTTTTTTCCTGACATTATTAAACCCCTTTCGTTAGCTCTTTTGTCTAACAAAAGGGGTTCACTTTAATAAGGAGCTCAAAATTTAAAAGGCATGGGCCCGGGGAGTGAATAAAGCTGCTTTGACCAATAAGGGATTTAATCTATGCCCACTTAGAATCTGCCGCAGTCTCTCCTCCTTCTGCGAGGACACCTGATGCAACAGCAACAACACCTGCAGCAGCAGAATTTAAAGAAACACATGGTGCACTCCTTTTTGTACAAGCCTCCTGCTATATACTATTCAAAACAGAAAGAATTGACACAATACTACTCAATTATTTATTTTTTGACAATATTCGATGTAATCCAAATGAGATTTAAAGCTGAAATATGATGCCCATTAACAAAGAAAGGCTGCCATCCATATGGACGCAGCCCTTATTTGCCGGAAAAAAGATTGCCCAAAAGCCAAGGCTTTGTGGGCAAATCTTTTAATTACCAACGGCTATTGCCGTATTCTCTTTCGGATCTGTTGTTGCGCGCCTGCTTTCTTGCTCTTCTGCACTCAGGACATCTCTGGGGCTCATTCTCAAAACCCTTTTCCTTGTAGAAAGCCTGCTCGCCCTCGGTGAAAACAAATTCCGTGTTGCAATCCTTACAGATCAATACTTTATCTGCCATTAGAATTTCCCTCCTTAAATTTTTTGGATCAGGGTCTTCTTTAGGTCCACTCCAAAAAATCAAGGAGAGTCAAAAAAGATTGAATCCATTAATACCTACCTAGTATAACATGCCGCTCTGAATAATACAAGAAAATAATTTAATTTGCTATTTTTTCACTTAATCTTAATGTATCTGCCACCATAGCAATAAATTCAGAATTGGTAGGTTTACCCTTGCGGGTATTTATAGTATAACCAAACAGGCCGTTTATGGTGTCCACACGCCCTCTGTTCCACGCTACCTCAATTGCATGGCGTATGGCTCTTTCCACACGGCTTGGAGTTGTTTTGTAGCTCTTGGCAAGTTCGGGATACAGCCTCTTTGTAACGGCGCTTATTATATCTCTGTCTTTAACTGCCATAAGTATTGCATCCCTCATGTACTGATACCCTTTAATGTGAGCAGGAACTCCAACATCCCTCATTATCTGTGTTATTTTTGCCTGCACACTGTCTCCCGCAGATACGGGTTTTACATTGGTGCTTGGAACAGGAGCCGGATTATCCATTCTCAATACAGCCGGGCTGTGGCTTCTTACAAGCTCCCTAATCCTTTCAACCAGAACACTTAAGTCAAATGGTTTTACAATATAGTACATTGCGCCGAGGGATAGTGCCTGCTGAGTAATGGTGTCCTGACCGACGGCAGAAAGGACAATAAATATTGGTTTTTCAGAAGGACTGACATTTTTAAACCTGGTCAGCACTCCCAAACCGTCAAGTCTTGGCATAATAATGTCAAGAATGACAAGATCAGGGTTGGTTTTATTAATCATTTCGATGGCATCTTCGCCATTTTCAACCCTTGCAGTTACTTCGATATCACTTTGGCTTTCAAGGAATTCACAGATGATCATGCCGAAAGCGACATTATCTTCTGCAACCAGAACACGAATTTTGTTTTCCACACTATAACCTCCTTTAGCTCACTGTGTTCATTATATTGCGTTGTTCCATATTTTTCAAGTAAGTTTTTTTATTACCTGACTTATGAGACCAGAAGAAGCATAAAAAAGGCAGATTCCTATATGCTTGCTTAACGAAATAAGGGAAATATGGCGAAGTTTATCGATAATAGATTTATATTCAACAGAGATGATTTTATTAATAACCTGAGTCCATAAGTTTAGCTGCAATTTCAGCAAAGACAGGTGCGGCACTGCTTCCGCCGCTTTTTCCGTCCTCTATAAAGACACAGAGAGAATATCTTGGCGCATCAATGGGAAAATAACCGGAAAACCATGCGTGGTGTATTTCACGATTGTCTTTAATCCATCCGGTTTCTGCACTGCCCGTCTTTCCGGCGCTTCCGCCATAGCCTCTCACATTGGCAAGTTCCCCGGTTCCCGACTGAACCGTAAGAAGCATCATCCCCTGAAGGCTTGCAGCGGTCTCCTTTGATATAATCCTTTTCCATGAAGGAGAAGCAATATTGCGTATTTTTTCGCCTTTGTCATTTACTATGGAATCGACCAGTGAAACTTTGTTCAATATTCCCCCATTGGCAATAACGGCTGTCATGTTGGCAGCCTGTACAGGTGATACAAGTAGATTTCCCTGGCCAATGGAAACATTGCCTATTTCTGCGGCGGGAGCATTGCCTATGGTGCTGGGAACCAGGCCGGAAGGCTCATCAATGCCTGCCTTGTCAAGACCTGTTTTATGTCCCAGCCCAAACCGGTCTGCCATTTCCAGTATGGCATCATATCCTATTGTCAGGCCAAGATTGATGAAATATGAGTTGCAGGATTGGGCAAAGGCCTGGGCCATGTTGATGGTGCCATGGCCTCCCTTTTCATAGTTCCAGCAATTCATGCGAAGGCCATTAAGTTCAACATATCCGGGACATTCAAAGGTAAGATCCGGTGAAACACCCTGTTCAAGAGCTGCTGCTGCAGTAACTATCTTAAAAACGGAACCAGGTGTGTATGCCCCGAGGGCCCTGTTGAACAATGGCTGATTTTCGTCATTTAAATAAGGATTTATATTGGACGGATCAAAATCAGGGCGGGAAGCCATGGCGAGAATCTCCCCTGTAAGTATGTCCATTACAACAACCGCACCTTTGTCCACCATGCGATCCATTGTCTCTTCAACAATTTGCTGCATGTGATAATCAAGGGTCAGCTTTACGTTAAGCCTCTCTTTATCCAAGTCGCTCCATATCCGATACCCAAAATCGCTCATAAAGCTGTCTCCGGCATCGGCTATCACGCCTGCATACACTGCTCCGCCTGTATTGAGGGTATTCTGATAGGCCTTCTCAATTCCTGCCAGACCTTCATCGCCCTTTTTGCCTACATATCCAAGGATATGGGTAGCCAGAGTATCTTTGCTGTAGCGCACCCTTGTATCCATTACGCTTATGCCCTTTATGGTAGAATCCATTATCGCTATCGCCTGAGCCTGCGAAATATTGGCCACCAAAGGCAGATTGTCGCTGGAAAGCTTATCTTTCAGCTCTTCATAGGGCACTTTTAAAAGATCCGCAATTATACGCAGGCTTGCAGGTTCATTAAGCAGGGTTGCAGGCTGCAAAATGGCCTTCCAGCTTGTTTCCCGGGATGTAAATCTTATACCGTTACGGTCAAGAATATCACCCCGCTCCTTATATACGGTACGATTGCGGGTTTGCTGAAGGGCAGCCTTAACAGAAAACTCCTGGCTCCTCAGAGTCTGTATTACGAACAGTCTTACTGTTACAAACGCAAGAAAAACGAAAAATATGAAACGTATGAATTTATACCTTTTTTCAAACAAAAAAACACACCTCATTAGAAGTATTTCCAAAAGGTGTGTTTTTAAATACAGTTTTAAATATTGACAGTATTTATGATTTATTATTTGAATTGAAGACCGCCCAGTAATCCCTGGTCTTTTTAATATCCTCGGCAACCTGTTTTTTAAGGGCTTCTACGCTGTCAAACCTTTTTTCGCCACGAAGTTTTGTAATAAAGCAAACCTCAATTTCTTTTCCATAAAGCTCTTCATCAGGCTCAATATCCAACAGATGTGTCTCTATGCTGAAAAGATTGTTTCCTCTTACCGTAGGCGCAATTCCGACATTGGTAACCCCATTATGCCACTTTCCTTCAATTCTGGTCTTTGTAATATACACTCCGTTTGCAGGTACCACCATCTCAGGATTCGCCGTAATATTGGCTGTGGGAAAACCAAGGGTGCGGCCTATTCTTTTGCCTGAAACAACCGTGCCGCTTAAGGAAAAATGCCGTCCCAGAAGCTGAAAGACCCTTTCAATATTGCCCTTCTTTATATAGCTTCTGATGAGAGTACTGCTTACAATCTCGGCATTAACCTTTACAGGAGGTACAACTATAACCCTGAAGCCGTACTTTTCCCCGGCTTTTTTAAGATATTCGGGATCTCCCTTTCCCATATATCCAAAACGATAATTGAAGCCAACTACCGCAAGCTTTATCTTAAGTTTGTCTATTAAAATGTTTTTAATAAACTCATCTGGGGACAACCGGGAATATTCCTCATCAAACTCCTGATAGCAAAGGTAATCAAGTTCAGTTGCTGCCAATATTTTTGTCTTCTGCTCATTGGATGTTATAAGGGGGCTTATGAACTTCTTTCTGAGCATATGATCCGGATGTTTGACAAAAGTATAAACAACGGATTTTAACCCATTTAAATGGCATTCATCAATTAAAGTATTGATTAAAGCCATATGACCGATATGTAGGCCGTCAAAATTCCCCAGTCCCACTCCTGTAGGGCACTGTATATCATTCTTTTGAATATTGTATATTACCTGCAAATCCTATTCATCCTTTCCCAAGTTGTCAGGTTCAATCCATTTGTAGGATTTTAACGTATCGCCGTTTTCCAAAATCTTTCCTATGGCAAGAAAAGAATCGTTTTCATCATATATTCTGTATAAGCCTGGAGTAAGCCCTGCACATTTTATGGCCATGCCGTTTCTAAGCTTTTTTGCATCGGATGCGGAAACATATACGGGCGGAAAATGTAGCAATGCCTCATCAATTCTTTTAAATGCGGTTTTCAGGCTGCCTTTGTTCTTTAACTCTTCCAATTCAGCAAGGGTATAAGCTTCCTTAAGCAAAAACGGTCCTGACCTTGTCCTTACAAGAGAAGCCATATGGCCTCCGCAACCAAGGCTTTCACCTATGTCATGGCACAAAGTCCTCATATATGTACCCTTTGAGCATTCAACATCCATGAGAACCCTGACCTTGTCATTAAGCCTTTCAATTTCCTTTATTTCAATCTTGTGAAAAAAAACAGTTCTGGGTTCCCTTTCAACCTCAATTCCCTTTCTGGCAAGGTCATATAATTTTTGTCCATTTATTTTAATTGCGGAGTACATAGGAGGGATTTGCTTCTTCTCACCTATGAAGCTGTAAATGGTTTTTTCAATTTCTTCAAGAGAAGCCTCGACAGGTCTTTCATACAAGGTATTGCCCGAAGCGTCCTGAGTATCGGTGGCTTTACCAAGTATAAGCTCAACCCGGTACGCTTTGTCTTTGTTCATCAGAAATTCAATAATCTTGGTTGCCCTGCCGGTACATACCGGCAAAACTCCGCTTGCATCCGGATCAAGGGTTCCGGCATGTCCAACCTTTTTGGTTGAAGTTAATTTTCTTACCCTTGCAACCACATCAAAGGAGGTCATGTTGACCTCTTTATTTACAACAAGTATTCCATCCATCAGATTTTCCCTCTAAAGTTCGGGTATTGTAGCATTGACAATTGAATTTATGACATCTTCGAGATTTCCGTCAATATTTAAGCCTGCAGCCCTTTTATGACCTCCGCCGTTGAATTTCTCTGCAATCTTTGAAACATCAACATATTCATTGGATCTTAAGCTGCCTCTGTAATGATTTTTTTCCTCTTCCCTAAGGAAAATGGAAACTTCAACTCCCTCAAGATTCCGACCAATATTGACAAGACCCTCAAAGTCGTCATTTTTGGCAGAAAGCTGACTTATAAAATCATAGGTAAGGTAAGATACCGCAATTCTGCCATTTTCCAAAAGCCTTAATGAATTCATGGTCTCCTTCATAAGTGAAAGCTTTGTAAGGGACACCATGTCAAATACTTTTTTAATAACAAAGGAAAAATCTATATTTTGCCTTAAAAGCTCAGCACTGATTTCCAGCGTTCTGGGCGTTGTATTGGTATATCGGAAGCACCCTGTATCGGTTACAATCGCAGTGTAGAGACAGAGTGCCATATCTCTGTCAAGCTTAACATTCAATAGCTTTGTAATGAGATCATAAACTATCTCACCGGTCGCAGCCGAGGTAATATCCACATAGGAACAGTGAGCATCTACCTTGTTGGTGGAATGATGATCAATGCTGAGAGTGGTTTTGGCGCTGCGATAGTAGGACTCCCGATAACCAAGCCTTGATATATCTCCGTTGTCTATATTGATTGCAACATCGTATGTCTTTTGGGGTTTTTTCTTTAAAAGTTCCAGGCCAGGCAGAAAATTAAGTGTTGCAGGAACATCCTCCCCAATAACCACATCCACATCCTTGTTAAGGGTTTTAAGGGCAAGAGCCAGTGCCAGTGATGCACCCAGAGCATCCCCGTCCACATGGTCATGGGGAAGAATTACTATATCTCCTGCGTTTTTAAGATATTCGGCTATCCTGGAAAGATTCTCATCAGCCATATTAACCATCCTTTTATTCTTCGTCGGCTTCGGCCTTTTGACCGCCTTCAGGCCTGGATTCTTTATCATGACCCATTGTTTTTTCAATAAGCTTGCTCAAATACATTCCATGCTCAATTGAATCATCCAGCTTAAATGAAAACTCAGGAGTATACCTTAAGCTTATTCTTTGTCCAATTTCATGGCGAATAAAGCCAGCTGCACTCTCCAATGCGGCTAAAGTATCCTTCTTTTTGCCTTCATCGCCAAGAACGCTTACATATACCTTGGCGTACCTCAAATCTTTTGTCACTTTGACAGCGGTTACCGAAACAAATTCCGGAAGTCTCGGATCTTTAATATGATTACGGATAAGGTCACTAAGCTCTCTTTTTATTTCTTCTGCAATTCTGCTTGTTCTATCCATAAAAAACACCAACCCTTTTTAAAGCTATTAGATATATTTCCCCGAAGACGAGGCTAAATAAACTAAAGCCTATAAATACCGCATTTAAATTCACCGTCCCAAAGGATGGGACGGTGCTTATTTGTCATAATCAATATATGATCTTAGTACAAAACAAGTTAAGCTATTGACAATTAAGTTCTTTCTACTTCCTCCATATGGAAGGCCTCAATGACGTCGTTTTCCTTTATGTCGTTGAAGCGTTCAACCATAAGACCGCATTCAAATCCTGCCGCAACTTCACGGACATCATCCTTGAAACGCTTTAAGGAAGCCAGTTTGCCTTCGTATACCACAATGCCGTTGCGGACAACGCGGACATCGGAGGATCTCATTATCTTACCATCGGTAACATATGCACCACCGATTGTACCAACGCTTGATACCTTGAAGATTTGACGGATTTCGGCATGACCATCCACCACTTCCTTATAGGTGGGTGCAAGCATACCCTTCATGGCCTTTTCCATATCCTCAATGGCATCGTAAATTACACGGTACAGTCTTATATCAACGCCGGTGCTCTTGGCCAATTCGGTTACATTTGCAGGAGGCCTTACATTAAAGCCTATAATTATGGCGTTGGATACCTCTGCAAGCTTCACATCGGATTCGGTTACAGAACCAACTCCGCTGTGAACAACCTTTACCTTAACCTCGTCATTGGACAGCTTTTCCATACTCTGGCTAATTGCCTCAACACTACCCTGTACGTCGGCCTTGATAATAAGGTTGAGTTCCTTCACATTGCCCTGCTGAATCTGGCTGAACAGGTCATCCAGCGAGATCTTGTTTCTTCCCAGCAGCTTCTCGCGGTTTTCCTGCTTGCGTTTCTCAGCAAGCTGCTTTGCAAGCTTCTCATCGGTTACCACATAGAATACCTCACCGGCTTCGGGAACCTCTGACAAGCCCGTTACCTCAACAGGCATGGACGGTCCTGCTTCTTTGATTCTCTTACCCTTGTCGTTGGTCATGGAGCGCACATGTCCAAAGGTTGAACCGGAAAGGATTGCGTCTCCAACCCTGAGGGTTCCCCTCTGTACCAGGAGGGTAGCAACAGGCCCTTTGTTCTTGTCAAGTCTGGCCTCAATAACAGTACCCTTTGCCTGCTTTTTGGGATTAGCCTTAAGTTCAAGTATATCGGCAGTCAAGAGAACCATTTCAAGCAATTGATCAATATTCTGATGTTTCTTTGCAGATACGGGAACAGCTATTACATCACCGCCCCATTCTTCAATCAGAATACCATTCTGTGCAAGCTCCTGCTTAACTCGTTCAGGGTCAGCATTTGGCTTGTCAATCTTGTTAATGGCAACAATAATTGTAACTCCTGCTGCTTTGGCATGGCTGATTGCCTCCTTGGTCTGGGGCATAACTCCGTCGTCAGCCGCAACAACAAGAATTGCAATATCGGTAACCTGAGCACCTCTTGCACGCATAGCAGTGAAGGCTTCGTGGCCAGGGGTGTCAAGGAAAGTAATATCTCTTCCATGGAGGTTAACAGTGTAAGCACCAATATGCTGGGTAATTCCTCCGGCTTCCTGTTCAGCTGTATGGGAGCTTCTTATAGCATCAAGAAGGGATGTCTTACCATGGTCAACATGGCCCATAACAACTACAACAGGAGCGCGTGGCACAAGATCCTCAGGAGCGTCCTCTGATTCATCAAAGAGAAGCTCCTCTTCGCTTACAACAACCTCTTTATGAACTGTGACACCAAATTCTTCACCAATTATGGCAGCTGTGTCAAAGTCTATTACCTGGTTCTGGGTAGCCACTACTCCCATGAGGAACAGGCGCTTGATTACCTCAGCAGCAGTCTTTTTAAGTGCTTCGGCAAGTTCCTTGACAGTAATGGTTTCACCTATTGTTATATCAGTGAGAACAGCCTTGGGAGGAATGTACTTCTCCTTCTGCTTGTTCTTCTTGAGCTTTTTCTCTGCCCTCTTGGCATTGATTGCCTCTTCCTTGTCGTCATAGAAGACATCTATAACGAAATCGTCGGACATCATGTCCTTGACATTTGCCTTATGGCCAATGACAGTGTCAATCTTCTTTCTGATATGATGGCTCTTCTGAACAGAAACAGGACGGATGGAGTCTTTTTTAAGCTCCTTCTTCTCCTCCTTCTGCTTTTCAACAGACTGGAATGACCTTCTTTCGCCGCGGGTAGATACCTTTTCTTCCACGGCAGCGCCTGAAGAAGCGGCTTTGGGTATTACAAGGCCCTTGTTGCCCCTTGATGGGCCTCGATCTTCTTTCTTGAAGTCTCCCTGTCGTCCTTTATCAAAAGGACGCTGACCGAAGGATTTGTCATCCTGACGATTTCCATGATATCCGCCGTCTTTTCCGTCGCGAGTCTGGCCCTGACGTCTGTCCCTGCCATCAGCACGATTGGGTGCATTCTGTGCCTGATCCTGACGCTTGCCCTGATTATCCGGCCTGCGCTGTGGAGCATTCTTTGTCTGTACTTCCTCCTTGCGCGCATTCTGGGCAGCATTCTCGGCGGAACTTTCAGCTTCGGCTTTTTTATCATCAGCCGGGGCCTTGTTTTCTTCTCTGGGCAATTCCGCTTTCTTTTCTTCTTTTTGATCTTCCTTCTTCTCTTCTGCTTTTTCGTTCTTCTTTTCAGTCACTTCTGTCTTCTTCTCTTCAGGAATTTCCTTCACTTCAGTCTTTTGTTCTGTTTCAACAACGGCAGTTTTGCTTTCTATATTGTCTTTGCCGGATGCTTCAGACAATGTTTTTACTGCACTTTCTTCCCTGGAATCCGATTTGGTTTGAATTTCCATCACAATACTTTCTTTCTGCATACTATCCTGTCTGGTGTCCTTATTCTCGTTAATAATTTCTTCTTTTTCCTCTTTTTCTGCTTTTTCTAATTTTTCTGCTTTTTCAGGTCTGTGAGCTACTTTTTTAATGCTTAAAATATCATCCACAGGCTTTTTAGGCTTCTCTATAGCTTCAGCCTCAAGCCTGAAAATGGGCTTATTTTCTTCCTTTTCTTCCTTGACGGATTCCTTGGGCTTTGTATGCTTCTTTATCGCGGCAATGGGACTGTCCTTAGTACCGCGTGTAAATCCCGCCATAAGGCCGTCATTGCTGTCAGATACTCTGACATAGGGCTTTTTGCTCTTTTTACCCTTGGCATCCTCCAATGGAGTATCATCATGGATTATAACTTCAGTTTTCCTGATAATACGGGGGGCATTTTTTCTAACAGCAGTTTCCACATGTTCAGGTGGTTTTGTTTCGGTTTCTGTGCGGGATTGGCTGCTGCTCTCATTTTTGTCACGTCTGACCAAGCCAATATGATTATACAGCCTCTCCAATTCATCATCTTCAAGGGCTGTCATATGGCTTTTGGGATAAATACCAATCTCGTTGAGTTTTTCCATGAGCCTTTTGCTGGTTACATTAAGTTCCTTGGCAAGCTCATGAATTTTTGGTTTATTCAAATTAAGTCACCCCCGTGTAAACTTTTGTTATAATTCATTGTTTCTTCAATCATTTCCTTAATCCTTTCAGAAAATCCATTGTCAGTAACGGCTATTGCTGAGAAGAAAGGTTTACCGAGCGCATGCCCCAGTTTTTCCTTATCCCCAAAGAGAAACATCGGTATGCCCGTTCCTTTTAAGGCATGTTCAATCTTTCCTCTGGTATTCATAGATGCATCATTTGCAATAATCACAAGGCACGCTTTTTTTCGTCTTATGGCTTTAACCACAAGCTCCTCTCCTGTCTGCACGGCTCCGGCCTTTCTCGCAAGCCCTATAAAAGAGTATATTTTACTTTCCGACATATTCCTCCAATTGCCTACTTATTTCATTATAAACGTTCTCAGGAATTTCACAAGAGAACTCCCGATTTAATGCACCAGACTTACGGGTTTTTTCAAAGCAGTTTATATCCTTGCAGATATAAGCTCCTCGCCCGTTTTTCTTACCTGTTGGATCAACAAAGATTTCTCCCTCATTATTTTTAACAATTCTCAAAAGCTGACGCTTTTCTTTCATTTCCCTGCAGCCTATGCAACGTCTCATAGGGACTTTCTTTGTCTTCATAATTATCACGCCCGACAAAATAATATATTATTCAGCTTCATCCTGATTAACATCATAATCTGAATTATTTTCTGTTGCTTCCTGAAGTCCTTCTTCCTGGATTTCATCATCCTGAGGAACTGCAACAGGATGGAACAGCTGCGCCTCAAGCTGGTTCTTAAGCTGGGATTCACTTTTAATGTCTATTTTCCAGCCCGTAAGCTTAGCGGCAAGCCTTGCATTCTGACCTTCCTTGCCAATTGCCAGTGAAAGCTGAAAATCGGGAACAACAACACGGGCAACCTTGTTTTCTTCATCTATGTCAACCTGCAGCACCTTGGCAGGGCTGAGGCTGGCTGCTATATATTCTTCCGGATTTGGGCTCCATTTGATAACATCAATCATTTCTCCGCGAAGCTCATCCACGATTGCGCGGATCCTGCTGCCGCGCTGACCTACGCATGCACCCACAGGATCAACATCCTCGTTTCTGGATGCAATGGCTATTTTTGTTCTTGAACCTGCCTCACGTGCAATGGTTTTTATTTCAACAGTACCGTCTGCAATTTCAGGCACCTCAAGCTCAAGCAGTCTCTTTACAAGGCCTGGATGAGTTCTTGATACGAATACCTGTGGGCTCTTGTTGGTTTTCTTTACATTTATTACATATACCTTAATTCTATCATGAACATTGTACTTTTCTCCAGGAGTCTGTTCGGAAGGCGGCATTATAGCTTCTACCCTTCCCAGATCTATAATTACATTTTTCCTGTCGAAGCGGCTTATAACTCCACTTACAATGTCTTCTTCCTTATTTGAAAATTCGTCATAAATAATGCCGCGCTCAGCCTCGCGAATACGCTGCATGACAACCTGCTTGGCAGTCTGGGCAGCAATTCTACCGAACTTTCTTGGGGTTACCTCAACCTCAACAATATCTCCCACTTCAAAATCTGCGCCAAATCGTTTAGCTTGCTCTATGGAAATTTCAGTGGCGGGGTCTGCAACTTCATCAACAATGGTTTTCAGTACATAAACCCTTATCTCGCCTGTTACTCTGTCTATATTCACTTCCACATTTTGTGCGGAACCAAAATTTCTTTTATAAGCTGAAATTAATGCCTGCTCAAGGGCCTCAATCAAAGTCTCCTTATTAATTCCTCTTTCTTTTTCTAACTGTTCAAGAGCTAAAAGCAATTCAGCGCTCATCTTTTACATACCTCCATATTAAAATTCAATTTTTCTTTTAGCTTTTGCAATTTGCTCTATATGAAACCGGCAGATTTCATCATTTTCCGTCTTTAGTGAAACTGTGTCCCCATCAAAGGAATCTAGGCGGCCAACAAAGCTTTTTTTGCCATCTGCCGCTTTATATAGTTTTATCTCAACCAGGCTTCCTACAGCTTTCTCAAAATCTCTCGGTTTTTTAAGGGGACGCTCAAGCCCCGGAGAAGAAACCTCAAGATAATAGGCATGAGGAATAGGGTCTTTTTCATCAATCAAATCATTTAATGGACGGCTTACATTTTCGCAGTCATCAAGGGTAACGCCGCCCGGCTTATCAATATATATTCTTAAAAACCAGCTTCCGCCTTCTTTGACGTATTCCACATCAACAAGCTCACATCCTGCCTCTTCGACAATTGGCTGGGCCATGGAAGCTACTATATCAGCAATTTTGCTCTTAGACATTTATACCTCCGTAAACAAATGCAAAGAGTGGGAATTCCCCACTCTTTAATGTACACGTTTCTGAACAGATTTATTTTAACATATAACCAAATCTCAGGCAACATATTTCTTCATTAATTAAAGCATGAATAATTCCTGGTCTTTTAAAAATATAACCCGTAAATAATATTAATTCAAGGCTTTTAAATACTCAATCAATAAATCTTTTTCGCTTTTTTAATATTATTATATTTTTTTAATTTAATTAAAGCTTTCTTTCATTTTATCATCAACAGCTATTATTTTATCTTCTAAAACATAAAACATACCCTAAAAGCCGCCTTTTATATAGTAGGTATTTTCATGCTCCTCTTGCTTTCCTAATATTAAAATGCACTCATTTCCGTCTTTTAATACATATTTATCGTTAAGCTGCAATATTTTTATTTTCAGAATCACCTTTAATGAAAATCTAAAATTCAAGTTCTGGCTTATCAGTAATTACATCCTGAGCATTATTATCTGAATTTACTGTTAACAAAGTTTTCTCAATATTTTCTGATTTATTCGAATCGGCTGTTTTCTTTGCAAGTTTATTTTGTTCCTTATCGGCCCATTCCTGTGTCAAATTTTATATCATGATTTACATTTATATCCATAGTTTATTATTATTTCTATTTATCTTAAATTAGTTGTCCGCAGCCTGAAAACCATGTTTAATTTATTTCAAGGCACATTGGTAGCAAATAAAGAAAAGTACCGTTTCTTTTTGAATTTTGGGCTGTTATAATTATGTGCATAAATCCAAAAATATGTCTTAATCCGTATATTTGCTTAATTAATATTAATAGAGGGATTCTATCTATTATGAGTGTTGTAGGAGTAATTGCAGAATACAATCCCTTTCATGAGGGACACGCATACCATTTGAAAAATGCAAAGAAAATAACCGAGGCCAGTGCCTGCGTCTGCGTATTAAGCAGCAATTTTGTCCAGCGTGGAGAACCTGCCGTCATCAATAAATGGGCAAGGACAAAAATTGCCCTTATGTCTGGCGCTGACCTTGTTATTGAACTTCCTGCAGCATTTTCCTGCGCCTCGGCGGAGTATTTCGCCTCGGCCGCCGTAAAAATACTGGATAGCCTTTCATGCGTGGATTATCTCTGCTTTGGAAGCGAGGAAGGAAGTCTTTCCAAAATAGAACAGGTGGCTCAATACCTTGCCCATGAAAATGACGACTTTAAAAAATCACTGAAATCATTTTTGGATCAAGGTTTATCTTTTGCAGCGGCAAGGCAGGAAGCATTAAAAAGCATTAATCAAAAAACAGACAATACATCAGATATTAATTTTTCCTCCATTTCTTCAGTTTTGGATAAGCCCAATAATATTCTGGGCATTGAATATATTAAGGCAATAAAAAGATTAAAAAGCAATATTAAGCCTGTTACAATAGAAAGAGTCGGCGAAGGATACAATAGCTTAAGACATGCATCTTCCTTCTCCAGTGCCACTGCCATAAGAAGATATCTGGCATCTTTCACAGGATACGAGAATATATTGGAGGATGATTTCTTAAAATCAAATCTTCCCCGGACAAGTCTGGAAGTCTTAGCCCATGAGTTCTCAATAGGACGGGGGCCTGTATTTCCTGAAGCATATGAATTAATACTTTTGAATCTGCTTAGAAGAACTCCGGAAAAAGAGCTTAAAAAACTTCCTTATGTTGGTGAGGGCCTTGAGAACAGGTTGAAAGATGCTGCATTGACTTCAACATCAATTCAGGAACTTGTATCAAAGGTTGTAACAAGCCGCTATCCGTCATCCCGCATTAAGAGAATCCTGTGCGCTTTGCTCACTGGAATGACCGGCGAGTTTTTAGATGAACTAAAACACCATGGCTATGCTCAATATATACGTATTCTGGGCTTTAACGAAAGAGGGAGAAAGATATTGTCCCAGTATAAAAAGAAAGTAAGCTTACCCATTATTACAAAAGCAGCCAATTATACAAAAATGGAGAGTCCTCAATTAAGAAGACTCTTTATGAATGAAATACATTCCACCGATGCCTATGTACTGGGTTATCCAGATCCAAGGCAGCGTATCGGTGGTTCGGAATTTAAAGAACAGCCTCTGTATCTTAAATAATTTTAATCAGCAGGTTGGGGCTGTTCATTCTGGCCGTTTTCGTCATTGGCTTCGTTACCAGTATTGGTTTGGTCACCAGTATTGGATTCGTCGCCAGTATTGGTTTCGTTGCCATTATGGGTTTCGTTCCATATTTCGATTAATTCCTGCTTTATATTCTCCAGGGCATCATTCAATCTTATTATTTTGCTTAAAATAATAAAATAGTCCTGCAGCAGGGCCTGTGTTCTGTCTTCTCCCATTATGCCACCTCCCGGCTTGTCTTTTCTTCTATATAATATGGCAGGAAACGACAAATGGTTAATAAAAAACGGCTGTAACCTGCAGCCATTTAGCGCTCCGTGTAAACTTCCGGTTTTCAAGTCGCGCTCGCTACGCAATCCATGCTTCGCTTTAAATGGCAGCAGGCACGCCGCACAATAACATTTTATTCAACAGCTGCAAGGCTACAGCAGCTCACTCAGCGCAGTCGCGCATCAAAGGTCTTCTCAAGATACTTAAGGATGCGCTCCAGGGCTTCATTCACATCCTCATCCTTGAGAGTTCTGTCAAGAGCTCTGAAGGTCAGTGAGAATGCAACGCTCTTCATGCCTTCCTGAACCTGTGCTCCCTTATATACATCAAAGAGGGTTACATCCTCAAGGTATTCCCCGCCCTTCTTTCTTATAGCCGCCATAAGGTCTGCAACATACAAATCATCCTTGACAACTATTGCAAGGTCACGGGTAATGGCAGGGAACTTGGGAAGCTGTTTATACTGCTTGTTTGTAGTTGAGGCTTCAATTAGTACAGCTACATCAAGCACGGCTACATATGTCCTTTGCGGACATTCATTTTTCTCAGCAACCTCGGGGTGGATTTCTCCCAGAAGGGCACATGCCTTCATCTCGTTATTAACCCCAATATACAGTCTTGCTGTGCGTCCGGGATGGAACGTAGGCTCATTTGCTTCGGGCTTAAATTCAAAGTCCTTTATACCCATTGCCATAAGGAGTTCCTCAACGGCACCCTTAAGTTCAAAATAATCTGCACCTTCCCCGTACATTCCCAGAGTAAGCGTCTCTCTCTCATCGGGCAGGAGTTCTCCATCTACCGGATGATATACATAAGACAGTTCAAAAAGTTTTGCCGCATCAATTTTGCGGTTATAGTTTATTGAAAGAACCCTGAGCATATCGGGAATGGTGGTAGTACGCATGATACTGAAGTCCTCACCCATGGGATTGGATATTACTACCGCCTTTCTTAAGGGGCTTTCAACAGGCAGATTTATAAGATCAAAAACCTTGGGGCTTACAATTGACATGGTATATGCCTCATTAAAGCCGCAGCCCATCATTGTATTCCTGATAACATCCTCCATGCGCTGCTTGTAGGTCTTTCTTCCCTGCATTGATTCCTTGCCTGAAAGAAGGGAAGGTTTTATATTGTTGTAGTCATAGAGCCTTGCAATTTCCTCACAAAGGTCGGCAAATTGCTCCACATCCCTTCTGAAGCTCGGAGGGGTTACAGTCATGTTGTTCTCATCAACTTCAAATTCAAGGCTCTTAAAGATTCTGACCATCTCATCCTTGGAAATTTGGGTTCCCAAAAATGCGTTTATGCGTTCGGGCTCAAGCTTTAAGGCCTCCATTTTCTTGGGTTCAGGATAAACGTCAATAATGCCCTTAACAATCTTTCCTGCTCCCAGCATCTCGATTAATTCCGCGCAGCGGTTCAGAGCCAATATGGTGTTCTCAGGATCCAAACCCTTTTCAAACCTGCTTGACGCCTCGCTTCTTAAGCCGACTTTCTTGCTGGTAATACGGACAGAGGCTCCGTTAAAGTTAGCCGACTCCAAAAGAATGGTCTTTGTATTCTCCGTAACCTCTGAGTTTTCTCCGCCCATAACACCTGCAATACATACAGGTCTGTTCTCATCGCAAATAACAAGCATATTGGGATCCAATTTTCTGTCCTGGCCGTCCAGGGTCTTTATGGTTTCACCCTCTTTGGCGGTTCTTACTATAATCTTTCCTCCCTCCAGCTTGTCAAAATCAAAGGCGTGCATTGGCTGGCCATATTCCAGCATCACATAGTTTGTAATGTCAACTATGTTGTTTATGGGCCTCATTCCTGCTGCGGCAAGGCGCCTTTGCATCCATTTGGGCGAAGGTCCAATCTTAACATCCTTTACAAGCCTTGCAGAATACCTTGAACAAAGCTCCGGATTCTTTATCTCTATTGATGTAATAGAATGTATGTCCCCTTCGCCTTCTTCCTTAACCACAACATTGGGCTTTTTGAAAGGAACGCCCAAAGTTACAGCACTTTCACGGGCAAGGCCTATGATGGACAAACAGTCAGGACGGTTTGATGTAATTTCAAACTCTACTACTTCGTCTAAGTCAAAAGCGTCCTTTATATCAGTACCGGGCTCCACAGGGTCGGTGAATACATACACCCCGTATTCAGGCGCATCTGGAAGATAGTCTTTGGTAAGATTAAGCTCGTCTATTGAGCACATCATTCCAAAGCTTTCAACACCTCGAAGCTTTGAAGCCTTAATTTCACCGCCGGGAAGGCGGGCTCCCACAAGGGCAAGAGGAATCAAATCTCCCTCTTTTACATTGGGGGCTCCGGTAACTATCTGAAGCACTTCATTTCCAGTATCAACCTGACAAATTCTTAGTTTGTCGGCATTGGGATGCTTTTCAATGGAAATGATTTTCCCAACAACAACTTTATCAATATCCTTTGCCATGTTAACCACATCTTCAACCTTTGAGCCAGACATGGTCATGGCATTTACATAATCTTTTGTACTGACATTTATATCAACATAATCTTTTAACCATTTTAAAGGCGCCTTCATTTATATAACCTCCCTTAGAACTGCTTCAAGAAGCGTATGTCATTTTCAAACAGAAGTCTCATGTCGTCAATTCCGTATTTGCCCATTGTAATTCTTTCTATTCCCATACCAAAGGCAAAACCGGAATAAACCTCAGGGTCAATGCCGCACTCTCTTAAGACATTTGGATGAACCATGCCGGCTCCGAGAATTTCAACCCATCCTTCGCCCTTGCATATTCTGCATCCTGAACCATTGCAGCCCCAGCAGGAAACATCGACCTCTGCGGAAGGTTCGGTAAACGGGAAGTGATGAGGTCTTAAGCGGATTTTGGTGTTCTCGCCGAATATACCCCTGGCAAATGCCTGAAGGGTGCCCACCAGGTCCCCCATTGTAACTCCTTTATCCACAACAAGTCCTTCAACCTGGTGGAATACCGGTGAATGTGTTGCGTCCACCGCATCGGATCTGTAAACCCGGCCTGGGCAGATTATGCGTATGGGCGGCTTATGGGACTTCATATGACGAATCTGAACAGGTGAGGTATGAGTTCTTAAAACAACATTTTCACTTATATAGAAAGTGTCCTGTGTATCCCTGGCAGGATGGTTCTTGGGGATATTCAGGGCTTCAAAGTTATTATAGTCAAGCTCTACTTCCGGACCCTCGGCAATCTCATAGCCCATTCCAAGGAAGATATCCTTAATTTCATCAAGAACCGCTGTCAGAGGATGCTTTTTACCCAGATGCCTTATTCTGCCTGGCATAGTTACATCCAGGGTCTCACTTTTAAGCTTTTCATCCCTGAGGGCTTTTATAAGGCGTTCCTTAACCTCTGCGATTCTCTCTTCAAGGGCTGTACGAATATCATTGGCCAACTGCCCCACTATTGGCCTTTCTTCGGGAGACAAAGAACCCATGCCTTTAAGTATCTGGGTCAATTCACCCTTTTTGCCAAGGTAATGCACCTTAAGCTCATCAAGTTCCCTGATATCATTGATTTCTTCAAGCTTATCAAAAGCCTGTTTCCTGATTGCTTCCAATTGCTCCTTCATAATTTTTAAGACACCTCTATTTCTTGTAATCCTATTTATTTACTATCCTTAAGCCCATGCCACAAAAATTTGAAAGAATTATGGCATATGGCATAAAAAAACACATCGCCATAGGACGATGTGTGCATCGCGGTACCACCTATGTTCATGAAAGCATAAAGCCTTCATGCCCTCAATTGCTGTAACGGGCTTACCCGGCCAACCTTACTGTAAATTTTCAGGCCGGCGGCTTCGGAGTGAATTTCGACTCCCACATTTAACTGATGCTCTCAGCCTATGGCATCAATTCTCTGGATAAAGAGGTGAAAGCCTTAGTTTGCTCCTGCATCGCCTTTGATGTGTACATTATTTAAGCCTAATAAAATTTATTTAAATATATAATATGCCATTATGGTGATATTTGCAAATTCTTATTCATTACTCATTATATCCAATCCATTAATGGTCTTCAAGCCATTTAAATGAGCAGTTTATAGGGGAGGTATACTGTTAATGTCAAAGGGAGTCTCCTGATAAACATAATAATTAAGCCAGTTTGTAAACAGGAGATTTGCATGGCCTCTCCATTTTACTATTGGTTCCTTATTGGGATCATCATCGGGGAAATAGTTCTTGGGAAGGTCAATATCCATGCCCTTGTTAATATCCCTGATATATTCGTCCTTAAGAGAATTTGGATCATACTCGGAATGTCCGGTAACAAATATCTGACGCCCATTTTCCGTTGCAACTATATATATTCCCGAATCCTTTGATTCAGACAGAATCTTAAGTCCCGGAACCTTTTCTATATCTTCACGCCTTACCTCGGTGTGGCGGGACTGGGGTACATAAAAAATGTCATCAAAGCCCCGGAACAGCTTTACATATTTTTCTGTGACGTAATGAGGGAATACCCCAAACATCTTTTTATCAAGCATATACTTAGGAATACCGTAATGATGGTAAAGGCCAGCCTGAGCTCCCCAGCAGATATGGAAAGTGGAAAATACATTGGTTACACTCCAGTCCATGACCTCTTTAAGCTCATTCCAGTAGGCAACCTCCTCAAAGGGCATGGTTTCCACGGGGGCACCTGTAATAATAAGCCCGTCGAATTTCTGGTCCTTAACTTCGTCAAAGGTGGAATAAAACAAGTTCAGGTGTTCTTTCGGAGTGTTCTTTGACATATATGATTTCGGGTGCAGAAGCACTATATCAACCTGAAGCGGCGAATTGCCTATCAGTCTTAAAAGCTGAGTCTCTGTAACAATTTTAACTGGCATAAGATTCATTATGGCTATTCTCAAAGGGCGTATGTCCTGGGATTTTGCCCTTTCTTCACTCATAACGAATATATTTTCATTCTGCAGTGTCTCATAAGCCGGCAAATTGCTAGGAATATTAATTGGCATGCTAACCGCTCCTTTATGCTGCTTAAATTCAAAGGAATATTTTTATCCTGTTTTTGCTATAAATGCAGGTTAATATGATTTTAAAAGCAACAGACCCTTCTGTCAATCTTTTTCAAATCACTGCTAACCTTTTCACGAACTTACTTTAAAAGCATAATATATAAAAGTAATTACCAGCTTGCAGGAGGCACGACATGAAGCTCAAACCCTTTGTAGATCCTCTTCCCATACCCAGGATACTTAAGCCCAAGGAGAGAACAAAAGACAAAACCTATTATGAAGTAACCATGCGGCAGATACAGCACCAGTTTCATTCCAAGCTTCCTCCCACCACCTGCTGGGGTTATGAGGGACAAATTCCCGGTCCGACCATAGAGGTGGAAGAAGGAGAAAATGTGCATATTCTTTGGAAGAATGAGCTCCCGGATAAGCACTTGTTGCCCGTTGACCACACTCTTCACGGAAGCCATGAGGGCATGCCCGAAGTAAGGACAGTAGTACACCTGCACGGCGCCAATGTGGACCCCGAAAGCGACGGACATCCGGATGCATGGTTTACCAATGGTTTTGCCAAGTGCGGCCCACGTTTTACACAGAAGGTATATAAGTATCCCAACAATCAGCCTGCTACTACCCTTTGGTACCATGACCACGCCCTTGGCATTACCCGTTTAAATGTATATGCCGGACTTGCAGGGATGTACATAATAAGAAACGAACAGGAACGCGCTTTGAACCTTCCTTCAGGAATATATGAGATACCACTTGTAATACAGGATAAAACATTTAATGAGGACGGCTCACTTTTCTACCCCTCAAATGTCGAGAATCCTCCGCCAGAGTATCCCCCGGTTTCAATCACTCCTGGATTTGCAGGTGATACCATAATTGTTAACGGAAAGGCATGGCCGTACCTTGAAGTGGAACAGAGGAAATACCGTTTCCGTATACTCAACGGTTCCAATGAAAGATTCTACCGCATGAGGCTTGATTCGGGCCAGGAGTTTATTCAGATAGGCTCCGACGGCGGCCTGCTGCCAAGACCAGTAAGGCTTGAAGAAATTGTAATTGGCCCTGCTGAACGTGCGGATGTTATTATAGATTTTTCAAACCAGCCCGCTGGTACCAGTATCATACTCACCAATACTGCCAGAACACCATTTGACTTTGGTCAGGAACCGAATCCCCTGACAGACGGACGAATCATGCAGTTCAGGGTAATACCCAGAACTTCTGAGGATACCAGCTCCATACCGCAATTCCTAACCAACATAAAGAGATTTGACGAGTGCGATATAGTAAGAACCAGGGACATCACTCTTGACGTTGGTACCGATAAGTATACCCGTCTATTATTCCTGCTTAACAATCATGACTTTATTGACGGGGTTACCGAAGATCCTGCAGCCGGCGACATAGAGTGCTGGAGAATAATAAATGCCGGCCTTGGCGTCCATCCAATCCATATTCACCAGGTTCAGTTCCAGGTTCTTGACAGGACACCCTTTGATACGGCTGTATATAATCAGACTGGACGAATCAGATTCACAGGAGAGCCTGAGCTGCCCCCTGCAAATGAAAGAGGCTGGAAGGATACCGTCCAGGCATATCCCGGACAAATCACACGTGTTGCAATGAGGTTCGGGCCATATACCGGAAGATACGTATACCACTGCCATATACTTGAGCATGAGGATCATGATATGATGAGACCATTTGACGTGGTTGAAAGAAAATGCATTCCTGTCGATAGCTGCTGTAAAAAATAATTTTAATTGGTAGTTAAAACTTTAATAAATCTTCGAACTGCTGCAGCCTGCTGCCACCCATCGCCCCGTAAAACAACACACTTTATAAGCATTAAAATATCATAAATGGCAGCAGGCACGCAGCTCAAATACAAGGCTTTTCTACTTCAAAATCAATTGCTAACTGCCTTTTTTATGACAGTTGATGCAACCTGCCCGGCTACCTTGCTTCCTGAACCTCCGTTTTCTACCACCACAACAAAGGCAAGAGGATAATCTTCCCTTTCCATGTATCCAACAAACCAGGAATGGGGTCTTTTGTCTTCCCCCACTTCGGCAGTACCCGATTTGGCGCACAAATTAAGCCCTTTATAATTATCTTCTCCGTAGGAGGTTATTACAGCATTCCGCATCATTTTGCCCAGGGTTTGGGCTGTATCTTCATTAAGCACTCGCTTATTCAGAGAAAGGTTTGGTATTAAGGAGTTGTCGTCCTTATAAATCAGCCTTGGCTGAACACCTATACCTCCATTGGCTATTGCACCTGCGTAAGCCATCATTTTAAGGGGATTGGCAGTTAATGTATACTGCCCTATGCCCGCCCAGGCCAAATCTCCTCCTTCAGCATCAGAAATTTCCGCAGTGCCCTTTGCGATATCTATTCCATCAATTTTCAGTTCTTTATTGAATCCGGCTTTTTCAGCATACTTCTGCAAGGTTTTTCCTCCAAGCTCAAGGGCAATCTGCCCGAATGCCACATTGCAGGAATGGGCAAGGGCTTTTTCAAGAGTAACATCCCCATGTTTGGAAGGACAGGTTACCATTACTCCGTTTATTTCAATTTCCCCTTCACAGTGGTAAACAGCATCAGTAATGTTTGCTATATTGTCTATGGCAGCTTCAGCCGTAATAAGCTTGAAAACAGAACCCGGAGTATACACAGCCGAAAGTAGGCGATTCAAGTATACTCCCGAATACTTTTCAGAATCTTTTGATACATCCGGGGGATTTTCAGGGTCAAAGGACGGCGAGCTCACCATGCATATAATTTCCCCTGTCTTGTAGTTATAAACTCCCACCGTTCCCTTTCTTCCGTTGAGGGCATTATAGGCCGTCACACACAGGTCGGAGTCGAGGGTAAGCTTTAAATCATGCCCCTGTGTATTGTTTTTCAGATTAAAGCGGTAGGCTCCGTTAATTATGTTCCAGCCGCTTAGTCTTCCTCTGAATGCCACCTGGGCACCCGTAGACACATTTCCGTACAAATCTCCTGTGGCATGCATAAGTGAAGTTCTCACGCTTTTGTTGGTACTGAACTTCTTTTTCCCATCCTGTATCTGAAAAAGGATATTTCCCTTCCTGTCATAGATTTTCCCTGATACCTTAAGAAGCCCATCCCTGTACAAGTGGGCATTTACAGGGTACTGCGCCCATGTGGAAGCTTTATTGACATAATTTATTCCAAACACAACAAGACCTGTCACAAGCAATATGGAAAGGACAAGAACCGCAATTGCCCGGCTAAGTAAAAGCTTCATCCTCTTACTCCTTTCCTTTTATGTGCATCCACCTTTTCTGGCCTGATTCTGTGATCCGCTGATTTTATAAAGGCAAGAAGGCTCCAGGATGCCATCATTGATGAGCCTCCGTTTGACACAAAAGGCAGTGTTACTCCTGTAAGCGGAAGAATATCCACCGAACCAAAAACATTTAAGGCTGTCTGAATAAGAAACATGGAGGCTGCCCCGCAGGCAGCAATGGCATAAAATGAGGAACGGCACCCTTTGGTGAGAAATACCGCATATATGCCATAGAACACTATGATTAAAAAGACCATGACAGCAATTAAAATTCCCCATTCCTCGGAGATTACCCCAAAGACTAAGTCCGTGTCGGCTGCCGCAATATATTTAAGGTATCCGTTTCCTCCTCCGACACCAAAAAGCCCTCCGCTGGCAGCGTAAATCATGGTTCTGGTCTGCTGAAATCCGCTTGTGTCGGCATATTCCCAGACATGGCCCCAGGCTTTAAAGCGGGAAGCCACATATGGAATGAAGGAAATTACCGTTATTGCTCCAAGTGCCGCTCCTGCAGTTATAAGTGCAATGGTTCGCCAATCTCCGGAGCGCATAAAGGCTATGACGAGAAACGCTCCAAAGAAAACTACGGCTGTTCCAAAATCACGTATTAATACAAGCACTCCGATGCAGGCTCCTGAAAATCCAATAAAATAAGTGATATTTCGTGTTGTGAGAAGTTTATCCAAGGTTGCTGTACCTGCAATAACAAAGGCAATTTTTACAAACTCCATGGGCTGAATTGTGATAAATCCAAGATTAATCCAGTTTTTAGCCCCAAAACGGGTTTCACCAAGAACCAGATTAAGAACCAGAAGCCCGAGGGCTCCGGCAACAAGCAGATACTTTACCTTTCTTGCCAGGTCAAGATTGCTTAAAATCAATGTCAAAACAAAATAAGCAATAATGCCGGCAACTATTGCTCCAAGCTGTTTATAAAGGGAATCGGGTGAAGCGGATGATAGAATTAACAGATTTAAGCCGCATAAGAAAAGGGTTAAAAGCTCAAGTTCCATAAATCTTTTGCCAAGAGATTTAAAAACAACAAAGCAGGTGTATTCAACAACAATAAACATAATAAGAGTCAGAGGCACTGCCTTGTTTAGTTCATCACCCGCTGAAGCCAGTATCTGAATGCCTCCAAGGCATTGGAAAAGCAAAATCAGCATGAAGGTAAGACCCGTTCTGAGAATCTTTTTTTTATACAAAGGCATTTTAGCTTCATCAGATAAATTGCTTTCGTCAAAATTCTGTGAAAAACCGCTTAAGTCAAGAATCATATCATACCCTGCAATGGAAATTGTGTCCCCATCATTGACAGGCATTGATTTTTCTACAACCTGGTTATTAACCTTAACCCCACCTTTGGAGCCAAGGTCTGAAATCAGCCATCCGCCGTTTCTGTATGTGATAACGGCATGGGTTCGTGAAACAAAGGAAAGGTTTATTACAATATCGGACAACTTGCTTCTTCCTATTGAATTCTCCCAGTGTCTGATGGGAGTCTTTGTTCCATCGGGCATATGGAGATAAGCTAATGCCGTATTTTGCTTCCAGTTCCTTAAAAGCGGAAAAATGCAGCGCAGAAATATTGTGGCGGCCAGAACAGGAAGTATTATGCGCACCACATGAGTATAAATGTAGTCAAACTTTTCAAAGTTAATAAAAAAGATGCTGATATATTCAGTTATTTTATCTGCCACGTTCTGAAACCGTTCCAAAAACACCTGGGCAAATTCACTTATAACTTTCATCTCGCTTGTCTGCAACTAGCCATTATTTTATCCATTTATTTATTATATCATAAACGCTTCATCTATCCTGTAGGGTTGAGGATTTGCCACCAACTTCACGTTATGCCTTATTGTGGGTACCCATTACTCTGGATATATATTTCTCATCATCAGGGCATTTCTTGGCTTAATGTAAGCACAGCCAGCTTTAATGTGCTATGTAGTACATTAAAAAATCCCTGCGGAAATAATTCCACAGGGAAATCATATAAACTATTTATCCCCCTAGTTACTCTTTAACATTCAACAGCTCTTCCATTTGTGCCACCAGTTGCCTTTGCCTGGGGTACATCATTCGTTTTGGCACGCGTTTCAGCATAAGATCATGAAAGTGTTTCAGGTCTTCCCTGCTAAGATAAGGCAGGAGCGGAAAGCACTGATATTCTGCGACAGTCATGTACCATTCGGCAGTTGTTTTGTAGAAGTCAATACCAAAATGCATAAAAAGGGCCTTTTGAAAATGTCGTTTTCGGGTACTAATTTTGTACTTGTTGTTTTGAAGGAACTATCAACTTATCCTTGGTTCTATATGACTTTCCTGTAATATTTATGATTGTTGAATG
>JAAYAD010000025.1 GCA_012719545.1 Clostridiaceae bacterium | reverse complement strand
TCGCTAGACTATTCTTCGCGTTTCCGTTAATCCGCTTTCTAAAGCAGATTGAATTACTCAAAGCTTTTCGCTTAACGAGTTCCGCCATCATTTTCATGATGCTTCATACACTGTTCAATTTTCAATGTCCATCTTCTTCCCCGCACCGCCTATCAAGCTCATTCGGCTCGTCAGCGGCGACAGCTTTATTATCATAACACCGTCCATACATATTGTCAAGAGCTTTTTTCTATCTTTTTTGCTAACTTTTTTGGCCACCAGATTTCCCCAGAAGGCTTGTCCCCCCAAGGCTTTGCACTGATTGATCATACACGTTACATTAATTCCCGGCACAAATATTATTATAAATTCAGCTTTTGTGTCTAATTTTTGATGATAGAGAAGCAATCAGAATAAAGAATGACTTTTGGCATTCAGGCATAAAGGCACTTCAGCAAAGTAGTTGGTACCTACCCCATGTCACATTCGATACTTTAAGGTTCGCAGGCCATAATTTATTTAACTAAGATACCGTATCATATATTTATCCGGCTTACAGATGTGTGGGGCTATCAGGTTATATTATCTTATCTTTTAATAATCAATCCTATCTTTTAAATGTGTCTGTTATTTTCAAAATATACAATCACACTTTTTGCTGAGACTTCAAGAATAAATATGTATCGGTCCATATTGAACCAGCACCGGCAATTCCACAAACTTGGACGATACGATTGTTGCACATTGCTATCTTTAAATCAGGTATTAAATATCTCATGCAAGTTATAAAACGTACTATGTCAGTATCCTTCTCATAATTTATACATACAGATTTTAAGATTAACTCATAAGCTTATTCTTGATAGATTCAATTTCTTCAGAGGTTGGTAAAGACTCAATAGCTCCTTTTTTCTGGACGCAAAGCCATCCTGCAATATTCCCGTATTGCAGCGCTTTATTTATAGTATCCAAAGATAAATCTTCAGGACTTTCTACACCTGACTTTAATAGACATGCCAAAAATCCGCCCCAGAATGCGTCACCGGCCCCAGTGGTATCTACACATTGAGCCTTCATTCCCGAAATTGAAATAACGCTGTCCTTCCAATAACAGCGGGCTCCCTTTGAACCCAATGTCTCAACAACAACACTTATGCCGTTTTCCCTGGCTGTCTTAAAGATGTTTTCTTCACCGCCTATAAAGTCACACTCTTCTTCTGATATTTTAAGAAAGTCTACCAGTGGCAGTATATTTTGCACTGCTGTCTTGGCAGCCTGTCTGTCATCATCCCACAGAAGATTTCTGTAATTGACATCAAAGCTGACAAGCTTTCCGGCTTTTTTCGCCTGCTCCATAGCATACACGGTTGCTTCCGCAGCAGGATCTTTTGATAAAGAGCATGACCCGGCATGGACTATTCTGGCCTGTGTTACATTTGCCTTATCTATATGCTCTTTTGTAAGGAACATATCGGCACCGGGTTTTCTTGCAAAAGTAAAACTTCTTTCACCCTCGCTGTTCAATGTCACAAAAGCCATAGTAGTTACGGCTTCCTTAATCATATCCGGACAAAGAACGGCTACGCCATTCTCTTTCAAAGTATCAAATAAAAATCGTCCGAAGTCATCATCACCAACACATCCGCAAAAACCGGCTTTAAGCCCGTTTCTTGCAACAGCAATAGCTGCATTGGCAGGTGCACCTCCGGCTTTACGGATATATACACCACTTTCTTCCCCGGGCAGAAAATCAATAAGCATTTCTCCAACACAAATAATATCCATATGTAACCCCTTTCTTATAGTGATGATATAGTGATGACAACTTATAACAGTGAATATAAAACTACAGATAAAGCTGACTTTACTTTTCATTATACCAAAGTCAAAAGTATTATATCATTTCCGGGATGTTTTATGATGATTTTTATATGGCGGTATGATGGTTAGACCGTGAAGGAATACGATTGGTTTATTCAGACAGAAGCCTCTGACATATTTGGTCTCATTGAAATTAAAATCTGAAAACAAAAAAACAAGACCCTGAGCTATTAACTCAGGGTCCTGATAGTTCCGGCAACGACCTATTTTCCCGGGCCGTCTCCAGCCAAGTATCTTCGGCACTGGAGAGCTTAACTTCTGTGTTCGGTATGGGAACAGGTGGGTCCTCTC
>JAAYAD010000074.1 GCA_012719545.1 Clostridiaceae bacterium | reverse complement strand
CATTCAGCGTTTTTTCTTCCCTTAAGACCTCAATCACTATTTTTGCTTTTTCTTCCGGTGTAAAATTTCTTCTCTTTTCCATAGTTCCATACTAACTTATTTTGGCCGTTTTGTCTGTCTTAATTTCTGGTATCATTATATCTTTCCCATCTTTTGTCCAGATTGCATAAGTGGTAAAACTGTAGCCTGGTTTTCCTTGTGGTATCATGGTCTGCATTTTTGGGTCTTGTATTTTACCATATATTGGCTTGTCAGATACATTAAATACTGGTTTAAAAGCCACTTTCAATTTTGTTCCTTCTATCTTATAGTAGCATTTACCACTGAAAATTTCATCAGGTTCTATAGTGCCTGAATCAAATTGTATTTTTATATCAGTCTGCTTTCCCCCATTATTTAAATACGCTTTTATTTGATAAGGTAATTCAATTTCAGCAGTTATATACTTTGATATCTTGTCAGATTGTAGTCTGCCGGCAGATAACTGTTTCATTTCAGAGTCACTAATTTTGAATGTATCTTTCACGTTATTCCATGTAAAACTCCAATAGTTATCTGAATGGTGCCACGCTTCTGCTAGTGTAGATACTGCAACTTTATATGACTCACCAGTATACTTCACACTTTTAGTAAAGTCTATTATTTGCCACCCATCTTCTATAGATGGCTCGCCGTCAGGCTGAGTTGCAGCGTTTGTAGTGAATGATAATGAAGTCAGTATGATACTAACTGTCAATAATATAGCTAATATCTTCTTTTTCATGTATCCTACCCTCCTAAGATAATTAGGAGGCTACTTATTGTAGCCCCATAACACTTCAATTTGCAAAACTAATTAATGTATGCTGTTTCTTATCGTATATTCTTGTAATTCCACTAATTAAATCTTTTGAAATGTATATACGTGAATCTACGCTATTTGGATTATTTCCCGGAAGTCCATTATCAAATTCCACCTTTATTGTATATTCAGCTATATTGTTTGAGTTAGTGAATAACTTAGTTGTGATTGTTTTTCCTACCTCAATCATATCTTCTGTAAACACAGGGTCTATGCTACCTGTCTTTTCTGTACACATAATTATCATCCTCCATTCCCATCCTTTTGGAAGGATGTCTGGTACAGTAATAGTCACTGTCATATCCTTATTAACTTTTACGTTTTTAAGAACTTCCTCAATAAGTATCCTTGATTTCTCAACGCTCACATATCTGTTTTCTATATCCCTCTCCGTAATGCTATACCTGTCAAGCGCTTCTTGCTCCATTCTCACCCTATCAGCCGCTGCTGTTTCTTTATAAGCCTGTGGGTCATTCTTATAAGATTGAATTCTCAATGCCATTGATGCTAACTGCGCCCTTGTTGCAGTTTCACCAAAACCAAAATTCCTCTTATCTTTACCTAATACCTTTGTTCCTTCTGTTAAATACTCATAATAAGCTGCATTGATATATTTTGCGTCTGCCGGCTTTACGTCTTGGAAGACTACCGCATTACCTTCATAGGGTGCTATACCCAAAGACTTACAAGTATACTTAATCATTTCTTCTCTTGGTATGGCTTTTACAGGGTCTATCTTCTCATTTTTATCAATGATACCTAACTCTTTAGCCCTTGTAATATATTTCTCATACCATACCCCTTTACTATCCCTTAACTCTATACTAGGCTCAATTACCCTCAACATAACAGCAATATATTGAGCATAACTTATAGGTTCAGTTGGAGCATACTTATTATTCGCTCCGCCTACCACTAAACCTAATTTTCTGGCTTCCATTACGTCCTTATAGTACCAATCGCTTTGTTTTACATCGTCAAAATCTGCAACTAATACATATTCAGATAAAGATGCAAACACTGGAACAATTTGCATAATTAATGTTATTATAACCCATGCCAATATGATTAATTTTTTTATTAGCGAGTGATTTCTAACCATACAAAGGACCTCCTAATTCAATAATGAACGTGATGTTAAAATCATTATATTGGAATAAAATGTAACTGACAAGCTATTAGTATCATGTTAACTAGGCTATAGTATTAATTATCTGTTAAACCTAACTACAAAACTTCTGACACGCTCAAATAATCAGTTTGCTTATAGTTCAAACTCGTTATATAAAATAAAAACTGCACGGTAATTATATTTGTGCAGTTTGATTACATAAAGAAAGTATTTAAACATACCATATGTTTTTTGTACTTAATCATGAAAACAATGAAGGGTCTTAGCATATACGAGGGGGTATAGAATTATATTTTGTGAATACTTTTTGATTTGCTTATATTAAGTTTGATGCTAGTACATATGGCTAGGTAGCTATCAGTTGCAATATTCTTCATGGTATATATATTAAACTGTATTATTCCGAGTCATTTTATTAGAAATAATCGAGAAATACCTTTCGTAAGATATGCTCAAACCTATATCAAGGTCGTTAAAAATATAACAAAATATCTAAAAAAGTAAAAACAACTTTGTGCAAAACGCATATGTTAAATAATTAACGATATGTGTTAAACTATTAACAGAGATTGATAATAAATAAACAATCCCACAAGTCAGGAGAGATGGCTATGACACAGGTATTCGTTTTAGGGTTGGTTGCAGTAAGTACTTATTTTTTCCTTAAAGCAATATGGGACTATGAATTAAGAATTGTAAAGGAACAGAAGTAATGAAAGCATATAAACTTGGTTGACACACACCGTTTGAGGTCGGTGTGTGTTTTTTTTACTTAGAAAGTTATAAGGGGTATAATAATTACGGAAAGATTGAGTATCTCATGCAGTTTTTCGTATGAATAAATAAATCTATCTGGATCAATATTTAAGCGGGAGACTGAATTCCGATTGGTACAGGAGAATTGTAATGGAAAAGATAAATTTAACCCTACTTACTGACTTTTATGAATTAACCATGGCAAATGGTTATCTTAAAAATGGTTTAAAGGACAAAGTAGTCTATTTTGATATGTTTTTCAGGAGGGTTCCAGACAATGCCGGCTTTGCAATTATGGCCGGGCTTGAGCAGCTTATAGACTACTTAAAAAACTTTAAATTTAATGAAGAAGACATCGAATACCTGAGAGAAAAAGGGTTCAGTGAGGAATTTTTACAATATCTTAAGGATTTTAAGTTCAGTTGCGATGTCTGGGCTATGCCAGAAGGTACTCCCATATTCCCCAACGAGCCTATAGTAATTGTAAGAGGTCCTGTAATTGAGGCTCAATTAGTTGAGACAATAATTCTGATAGCTATAAACCATCAAAGCCTCATAGCTACCAAAGCAAACCGTATAGTCAGAGCCGCTCAGGGAAGAGGTGTTATGGAGTTTGGTTCAAGAAGGGCGCAAGGATGCGATGGGGCGATTTTTGGTGCCAGGGCTGCATATATAGGCGGATGTATTGGCACTTCATGTACAATTGCCGAAAAAGAATTTGGCATTCCGGCGATCGGTACAATGGCCCATAGCTGGATTCAAATGTTTCCGTCAGAATTGGAGGCATTCCGGGCCTATGCAAAAACATACCCGGACAATTGTACTTTGCTGGTCGATACCTACAATGTTCTAAAATCCGGTGTGCCAAACGCAATAAAAGTATTTCGAGAAGAAATTGTTCCAAGAGGTTTCAGACCCAAGGGGATAAGGATTGACAGCGGAGATATTGCATATCTTTCAAAAAAGGCAAGAAGGATGCTGGATGACGCAGGGTTTGAAGACTGTAAAATTGTGGCGTCTAACTCACTGGATGAATTTGTTATTAGGGATCTGCTTATTCAGGGCGCACAGGTGGATTTATTCGGTGTTGGGGAGCGCCTTATTACTTCAAAGTCTGAGCCTGTGTTTGGAGGGGTATATAAGCTGGCGGCTGTTGAAGAAGAGGGCGGAATAATTCCTAAGATAAAGCTCAGTGAAAATGTAGGCAAAATAACCAATCCCGGAGTTAAACAGGTTTGGAGGCTTTTTGACAATGAATGCAATAAAGCTATTGCAGATGTAATTACAATGGTTGACGAGACCATTGATGAAAGCAAACCCTATGAACTGTTTGATCCTGAGTTTACATGGAAACGAAAGACTGTGACCAATTTTACTGCTAAAAAGCTTTTGACCAGAATTTTCGATAAAGGTACCTGTGTATATGAAAGCCCAAAGTTAACTGATATCAGAAAGTATTGTGAAGAGCAGATAGATACATTGTGGGAAGAGGTAAAAAGATTTGAAAACCCGCATAAATACTACGTTGATTTATCAAAGTCCCTGTGGGATATGAAGGAAAAATTGTTGAAAGAGTATAACAAAGGCCATATCTAAGGAAGAGAAGCATTATTTTGAAAGTGAGCGGGAGGCTTTATGATGGATTTTCGCTATTGCAAACTGGAGATATTTATTCCGGCTACTCATCTTTCAGAGTTGCAGAGTGCACTGCAGAGCGTGGACGCAGGGCACATTGGCAACTATGACTGCTGCATGTCGTATAGCGAAGTAACCAGCTGCTGGCGGCCATTGCCCGGTACCAATCCCTATATAGGCGAAGAAAACAAAATCTGCACGGAAAGGGAGCTTAAGGTCGAGGTCACTTGCCTCAGGAAGAATGTAGACCTGACCATAGAGGCGATAAAACGGGTGCATCCCTATGAGGAGCAGGTTATAAACGTTATCCCACTGTACCGGACAAGCTTTTAATATAAAAGTTCAGCAAATCGTCAGCTGCTGATTTAATACATAAAGGACAGGTGTGTTGATTTATTCGGGAAGTATAGTATATGGCGTTTCAATGTACTCCTTTATTTCTTCAATAGTTTTAAAGCTTCCCATAGCAATCATGGTTTTTGCAACAAGGGTTTCGGTATTGAAATCGCCGGCTATAATTATTTTGTCCTGGGGAAGCTGGCTTCCCACTTCATAGATGCCGTATTCCACGCCTTCCTCAAGGCACTGGGTTGTTAAGACAACTACTATTCCTGCCTCAACAAGCTCATTAATTTTACCTGCGATATTGTATTCATTATTTGGGATACCGCCAAGTCCAAAGCTCTCAATGATGACTCCGTCATAATGCTCCCTGATAAAATCGAAAATATCGGCATGCATGCCGGGAATCATTTTTATAACTAGAATCCTGTCATTATATGATGTTCTGATTTCAAGGGGCGGAGTTTCATCATCGGGTAAAAACTGACCCAGGACACGGCTGTCATATTGAACCTTCTGATGCTTTATACGTGCAACAATTGGAAAGTTTACGCTCTCAAAAGCATCATAGGATTTGGTCTTTATTTTCGTGGCGCGGGTGCCTGCAATCAGGCTTCCGTCAAAACATATAAAAACACCTTTGATGTTTTCCATGGCAAAATATACTGCATCAGTGAGGTTCTGAATTGCATCGGTATATTCCTCGGTAATAGGGTATTGTGAACCTGTTATTATAACCGGCTTGTTCAGATTATGAAAAATGTAGGTGAGAGCCGCTCCTGTATAGGCCATGGTGTCGGTTCCGTGGGTAATTACAAAGCCGTCAAAATTCTCGTAATTTTTCTGAATACACCTTGCCATATCAATCCATCTGTCAGGAGTCATGTTAGTACTGTCAATATTCATTATGGTTATTCCTTCAATGTGACACTTATCCTGAGGAATACCTGAAAGCCTGATAAGATCATCAATCTCAAGCTCCGGCCTTAAGCCGGTAGGGTGCTTTTTGGATGCAATTGTGCCGCCGGTTCCGATAATGAGAATCCTTTTCTTCATCACATATCCCCTGCCGTTACTAAGTCAGATGCAATTAATACCGCTCATATTGCCTTTTATATATTAACATCTGGGGTATGAAGGGGCAAGAATTATAAAGAATGATTGCAAATTAAGGTTTATACCAGCTGATCATTCCTGCTTCCAATGCTTCCTCAAAAGATAAAACTTTCGGTGGTTCTCCGCCATATGTTTTATACCAGCTTTGAGGGTAAAGAGGGGTATTTTTGGATGCATCTACATCTACATCCAGATTTTCTCCGTCGCGAACTTTTCTTGCCACAACAACAGTACGGTAATCGGGAAGTTCATATGAGCAGGTGGATAAAGTAAGGAGCTGATCATTTTCATTAATATCCACGTTAAAATTATACAGAGACCTGACTCTCAACTGATGGACAAAATTGAGAAAGTCGCTTTCATCCTGAAATTCAGTCCTGGTATAATCAAAAAAGGTGTCGCCATTCTTTGTCGAACCGTTTGTAATTATTACGGCGAATATTTTCCATATGCCGGTTTGATAGAGGCTGTCAAAATATATGATGGGTCTTTCTTTGTAAAAATTTAAGTCCTGATACCGGGCAATATCATGGAACATAGCCCCTGTTTTCATATTGTGCCCGTAAATTACTATATTTTTGGAATTCTTCTCAACAGATGATTTGACGTCGATAAAAAGGCTTCCCTGCCTGTCATATTCACGGTAAATATTACGTTCAAGATAATATTCAGGATCTTCTGCCGATGACTGCAAAACTGGATAGTCAATTTCTGAATCGGGTACAATTATCCATCCTTTAACATCGGTATTGACTCTAAGCAGATTATGGAACTTGATAAATCGGCCTTCGCTGTCGCGCTGAAGGGCCGGATCTGAACTTTGGTCGTCATTGGAATGGGAAGTAACAGCAGGGATTGTTTCCTCTGAAATGACAGAACTTTCAGGATACAAACTTTGGACCTTTTCTACCACTTTTTTTGAACGATATGGCTGTATAATGGTTTCATTAGCAAAAAGGCAGGCTGAGATTATAAAAATAACCAGAGAAATAATCTGAAGATATCTGTATAATTGGTGCTTTTGTGGGTTGCCGTTATTCTTATCTTTTCCAAACGTTTTATTATCTGGTGAGACATTATCACAGGAACGCTTAAACAAAGCCGCTATATTATCCATAAGGCCTTTAGAGAAACTTTTGGCAGAGTATTTATTACAAGATTTATCCCTGGTGTCTCCCTTTATGGGCATTGGCAAATCTCCTCCAAGCTTAAAAGATATGCCCCGGAAAGAAAAAAGAACATAAATCATGTTTATTTAACTTAATTATACTTTTGTCCTGCAAGGATAGTAAAGTTATCCTGTAAAATAACCAGGCAACTTGTCGGATGAAAAATTACCATAAATATTGACATATCATTTCCATAATGTTACTATAAGGTTGCACGTAAAACTTATTAGTTTTTTACAATTAATTTCTTTATTAACTTTATTAAATTATGAGTTTTACATTAAACTCTATGTAATGAGGAGGATCGGTTATGAAAAAATTTCTTGCTGTAATTACTGCTCTGATTTTGGTAGCTGCTATGTCTGTAAGTGTATTTGCCGCAACTACTGAGCTGTTAAAAGACGGTACATTCCCAAACGGCGGCTTTGTTAATGCAGGTGAAGTTGTTAATGGTACAGTTCAAGGTCCGGGAAACTGGACACAGATAAACTGCGGAGACTACCCGGTTGATGCTCCTTATCTCCATGTAATTGTAAAGGCTACAGGTAATACTGCTAACGCACAGATTGCCGTATCCGATACATATACCTTCAAACTGGCTGATTTAGGCATTACTCTTACAGAAGAGTACCAGGATGTTGTTCTTCCTGTTCAGGAAAAAGATATCCCTATGGTTTCATGGGTTAACTTTATGGGTCTTGACGGAGGAAGCAGCGTTTACACCGTTAAGGAAGTATTCCTTTCTGATTCTGCTGCCCCCACCATTTCAGCAGCCTCTTCAGGCTCAACACAGGCAACACCCAAGACCGGAAGTTCAGACACCATGGCAATTGTACTTGGTATCATGATGATAGCTTCCTTGATTGCAACCGTTGCCTTTAAGAAAAAGGCTCGCGCATAAAGCGGAGAAATTAAGCATAAAACATACATTTACTTAAGCCTAAACATAATTAAATCCAATAAAAATATCTGTTGCAAAAGTGTCGCTTATGTAAGCGGCACTTTTTGTATTCAAAACAATCAAAATAATGATGATAGCCCTGACTCCAATATGTAAATCAAAAAAGGGGCTGTCTCAAAATTCTACCGCATTTGACGGGTCTTTTGGACCTGTCTTTTGTGTTTTTAGAGATAAAAACAAGGAGCTATCTCAATGTTATTTTGAGACAGCCCCTTTTTGATTTCCTAAGTTATCATATCACCTGT
>JAAYAD010000061.1 GCA_012719545.1 Clostridiaceae bacterium | reverse complement strand
CCTTATAGGTAATCTATAAACCTAACACAAAAGAACTATGTCGTTGATGCTTTTGGGTTTCAATTCCTTATAGGTAATCTATAAACCTTACATCCAAGCACGGGAATTCAACCTTTGACATAGTTTCAATTCCTTATAGGTAATCTATAAACCCGTTTGACCCGCATAAATACCACATTGTAAAATTAATTAAAATCTTAACTTACAACTTATAAAAATTATTATATCACTCAAAAACCCTTTAATTATAAGAATTTTAGTAATTATAACTTTTTCGTCGATCTCCAGGGATTTTTGCGTTATTGGAGATCGACGGAAAAATATTAGTAACCTTATTACTATAGGTAACAGTTAATATTTCTTTTCTGCCAATCTCATGCAGCCAAAGCCCTGGCTGTTCTTGCTGCCCAGCCCTGCATCAAGCGCGATTTGAATCAGCGGATTGGGACCATTTAAAGACAGTTTTCCCATATATCCTTTTATAATTGTGTTTTTATAGTCCAAAACACACAATTTAGGCCGAGATTCACAGCGGATTGTCAGTTCATCATCAATGCGTTTTCCCGTCAATGCTTGATACTTTTTTCTCAGATTCTCTGTTGCTATTTTTTCAAACTCCTTTTCACCTGGATGAAAATAACATGTATATTTGCTTCCATCACTTTTTGTCATGGTGCTGTATACCACTATTGGGGACAAGGACTCTAATGTTGCAAATTCACCTTGAATTTCATGACGTTCTATTGTGATGCCGACCACATTAAGCTCATTTCCTCCAATATTAAGACTCTTCTTAAACAGTCCGTTCGCAAATGACTCGCAAAAATCTTCAAGAGGAGATGCAAGTTCCAAGAAAATATTACTTTTGAAAACAATATGGTTGGGCTTTAACCTATTATTGAAGCTTCCTATAAGCCTGGAAAAAGTAAAGAGTTTAAAAATTCTTCCTTCTCCATACCCACGGTTATGAAGAAAATCTGCCATTTTTTCATCTATAGTCTTATATATAAACCCCTGCAAAAGATGATTATATTGTAATGGCAGAGTAATATCACCATTTCCCTGAAACTCAATTCTTAAGTGCATAAAATAATATTGCTCCGTTTCTTTATGTATTGACGTAATACATAATATTTCTGCATAAATCAACAGTTTTCCTTCTATTTTCTATTTTTCCCTCATTTTTTTGAAGTAAAACATTCATTTTGCTCTTTCTTTAACAGCAATAGAACTAAAAAAACTTCCCGCTAAAAAACAGGAAGCAAATTCAATTCAGAATTAATATGCATTTTAATTATTCTTAGCCTTCAAAAATATAGTAAAAAAAATATAGAGATTGGCTTTAAAAAACTGAGGGCATAAAATCATGCCCTCAGCTGGTATATTGATAGGATTTATTAATCAATCTTGATAACCGCTTTAACGACGTCGGTCTTATTGTTGATTACAAATTCAAAGGCTTTTGCTACTTCATCGAATGAGAATTCGTGGGTTACAATTCCTGATACATCGATTGTTCCGTTGGCAATTGCCTTTATAGCCATAGGATAGATGTTTCTGTAACGGAATACGGTTTTTACTTCTGCTTCCTTGGCCATAAGTTTAGCAAAATTAAATTCAATGATATCCTTAGGAGCCATACCAACAAGAACGATGGTGCCGCCGCTTTTTACGATATAGGGTGTCTGAGCAACAGTCTTAACGGAGCCGGCGGTTTCTATTACTACATCCGCGCCTTTGCCGTTGGTGAGTTTTTCAATCTCTGCAAGAACATCGGTCTCAGCAGCGTTAATTACATTGGTAGCTCCCAATTTCTTAGCATATTCAAGTCTCTTGGGAATAACATCCACAACAGTAACCTCGCCTGCGCCAAAAGCCTTGCATGCAAGGAGAGTTACAAGGCCGATACAGCCTGAACCCAGAATAACAACTGAATCACCGAGAGAGACATTACCCTGTTTTGCGGCATGTATACCAACAGACAGAGGCTCAACAAGAGCGCCCTCTTTTGTTGATATATTATCAGGCAGTTTAAAAGCCATATTTTCAGGGAAAGCAATGTAGTTCATCAAGCTGCCGTGGTACGGCGGAGTAGCCAGAAACTCAACATCAGGGCACAAATTGTATTTGCCGCCTTTGCAGAATTCGCACTGACCACAGGTAACACCGGGTTCGAGGGCAACCTTGTCCCCTACTTTCAGGCTTGTTACCTTAGAACCAACGGCAACAACGGTACCCGCACATTCATGACCAAGGATAAAATCGCCTTCAACTACAAAATCACCGATTTTTCCATGTTCCAGATAATGCACATCGGAGCCGCAGATACCGACATACTCAAGTTTTACAAGAACTTCTTTTTCCTTTGGAACGGGAACTTCTATTTCCCTTATTTCCATTTTGTTAAGACCAGTCATGAAAGCCGCTCTATTTTTCATGAAAATATCCTCCTTACCAAGTGCTGAAAGGTTTACAACCTTACACTCTCATTTATGTAATTGATAACAAATTAACAAAATTTAATTTTTTTAAATTATTTCATTAGGGATTATTAGTTTTTTTTAGTACAATCATGTCCTTTTAGACAGCATCTGCTGCTTGTTTCAGTCATAAGTGCCGTCATATGAATTGCGTAATCCTGACTTAATGCAAATTAAGCGTTAAATCAATTCATAAATCTCATGCCATCAGGTAGATATATAAAGTTGTACTGGTACAATTCTGGACCTTTAAAGCGACTTTTAAAGCCCGTATTGTAGTTATTTCTTTGTGTTGAGGAAGTTATTTATCAAACAGAACATCTATATCAAGCTTCCAAAGCGTTTATCCCTATTTATAACCTATAAATGAGAAAGAGCAATTGGACGCATTATATTTCCCTGGCAATTTAAATCGGCAAATTTATCTGCCGGAAAAACTGTTCTAGAAAATATGCATGAACACATTTGTGTCCACGCATATTTTCTATTGAACATTAAGTGATTTTAAAGCTCTATATTTTTAGCTTGTTACTATTATTGGATTGCTCCTGCTTTCCTCAATAACTCAATATACTCATCAACGTTTTCCTTAGTAATAAGAGGGTTTCCTATGTCTATATCTATCTGCTTTTCCTGACCTGTTAAGAGCTTGTAGCTTGTATCAAGAAGTTTTTCAGCAAGCTCAAATGCGTTCTGCAAGCAAGTAGATGTCATTTTGCCTTCCTTAATGAGCAAGCAAGCTTCAGCTGTTCCGTCAACACCGTATACAAGGAGGTCTTTGTACTTTGGATTGTCCTTTACAACTTCGATTGCACCAGCTGCCATGTTGTCGTTCATAGAAATAACTGCGTCAATCTTATCGTTAGCCTGTACCCAGTCTTCCATGTACTTCATAGCTTCGTCCTTGTTCCAGTTAGCAATCTGTTCGCCAACTATCTGAACGTCAGGACGCTGATCGAAGAATTCTTTCTGCCAGCTCTTACGTCTTTCATCAGCATGGAAGTTACCGGAAGGTCCGTTAAGAACAACAACTTTTGCGTTCTGAGGAATCTGCTTAACAGCCATGCGTGCATTTACTGCAGCCTGTTCATAAGGGTTAGCGTCAACTGAAGAAGCACCCTCGATACCGGAAATTCTAGCGTTTGTTGTAATAGCTATAATACCGGCCTGAACAATCTTTTCAACGTAAGGTCTCTGAGCTTCACCGTTGTTGGGCTGTACGATAATTACATCGTACTTGCTGGTGATAGCGTTTTCAATCATGGAGTTCTCTTTGTCATCGCTTGCCTGTCCGTCAAACACGTCAAGCTTGATGTCGGGGTACTTTTTAGCTTCTTCTTTAACTGCGTTTGCAAGCCAAGCAGCAAAGGAGTCGGACTGAGCACGAGCTATATATGCAATTCTGTATGTCTTGGTCTCGTTGCCAGTTCCGGTTTGGCTGGTAGGTGTTGGGGTTGTTGTTGATGGTGTTTTGTTACCGGCTGTGCCGCAACCGACAAGCAAAACAATTACCAACAGTACTGAAATCAGACTCAATAACTTTTTTCTCATCTTTCTCCCATCCTTTTATTTTTATTTTTTTATATTAATCAGCATTATTGCTGACTAATTCACACTTAATAAAAGCAATTAATTAATTTATTTATTTTGTATTATTGATAGTGATCCAATATATATTCTTTTATAGGATTACAGGATTATGCAGTTTTCTTTTCAGGCTGCTTATCCTCAATTCTTCCAAGCATGCTCTTTGTTCTCTTGTTCTTGGAACGGATATCGTAGATAACCGCAAATGCTATGATTGCACCTCTGATTATCTGCTGAACGTAAGAGTCAACGTTTGTAAGGTTCATGATGTTATCCAAGAAGCCTACGATGAACGCACCGGCAAGTGTACCACCTGCAGTACCGATACCGCCTGAGAAGCTGGTTCCACCAATGATGGCAGCTGTAAGAGCAGTAAATTCATAGTTTATAGCGCCGTTTGGAAGACCAGCATTAACACGGGACATGAAGAGAACGCCTGCAAGACCTACAAAGATACCATTGATTACGAAGGCCAGGTATTTAACCTTATGTACGTTAATACCTGATGCAATTGCAGCCTCCTCATTTCCGCCGACAGCATACAAGGATCGCCCGAATCTGGTGTGGTTAAGAATGTACCATGTGAGAACGGCAATCGCTGCCAAGAAAATAACCGGAATAGGAATAACGCCGATTGAACCCTGTCCCAATATTACATAGTCGCCAAGCTGAAGAATGTTCTGTCCTTTGGTAAACAGAAGAGCTAAACCACGGGCCATAGTCATCATTGAGAGAGTTGCGATGAACGGAGGAGCCTTGAAGGTACTTATCATAAGAACATTTATAAGGTTGCATATAATACCTGTCAAAATACCCACCAATACTGCAACAAGCAATGAAGCGCCGTTTTTATAAACATATACCGAGAATACACCTGAAAGAGCAAGCACTGAGCCTGCAGACAAGTCGAGCATTCCGGATATGATAAGCATTGTTTCACCAAATGCAAGAATTGTAGTTACCGCCAATTGTCTTGAAATGTTTGTCAGGTTGTTCACCGATAAAAAGTTTTCATTGGCAAAGGAACAAACCACAAACAAAATGGTCAGAATCATGTAAATGCTGTACTTCTTTTTAAATGTGCTCCAAAAGTTACTTCTAAAATCCATTTTATTTCACCTCATTAGATGTTAAAGTTCCAGTAGCGTATTTCATTATCAGTTCTTGTGAGAATTCTTCTCTCTTAAGCTCTCCGGTTATGGTACCCTTGGACATTACATAGATCCTGTCGCACATTCCAATTAACTCCGGAAGCTCGGAAGAAACCATTATGACTGCTTTGCCTTCCTGTACAAAGCCGTTCATAAGCTTATATATTTCATATTTGGCTCCCACATCAATACCGCGTGTAGGTTCATCCAGTATTAATATGTCCGGATTTCTCAACATCCATTTAGCCAAAAGTACTTTTTGCTGATTTCCACCGGAAAGGGATGCTATTACGGTTTCAAGGGTTGGAGTTTTTACTTTTAATGTTTTGAACATTTCAGAAACAATTTTTCTCTCAACATTGGAGTGATTTCTGAAACGGTAAAAAACTTTTTTGAGATCCGAAATAGTTGTATTTTCCTTTACAGAACGCATAGGAATAATTCCGTATCTGCGCCTGTCCTCAGAAAGCATAACCATTCCGTTTTCAATACTGTCTTTAACCTTCTTTATGTTAACTTTCTTACCTTTAATCTTCACGTTGCCGGATGTTATGGGATCGAGACCGAACAGGGCACGCATTACTTCCGTACGGCCTGCTCCCACCAGACCTGCGAATCCTACGATTTCACCTTTCTTAACATGGAAATTGACATCATAGAATACTCCAGTGGAATTGAGATTTTCTACTTCCAGCAAGTTCTCACCAATAGGAGCTTCTTCCTTCGGATATGTATTGGTGAGCTTGCGTCCCACCATAAGGGATATAACTGTTTCAATATCCAGCTGATCCTTAGGGCGGCTGTCTACAACAGTGCCATCTCTGAATACCGTTATCTCATCTGCTATCTGGAAAATTTCATCCAACTTGTGTGAAATGTAGATGATACTTACGCCTCTAGCCTTAAGCTCTCTTATCTTCTGGAATAACTTTTCAACTTCCTTGAGCGTAATGGCTGATGTAGGCTCATCCATTATAATGATTTCGGATTTGTTGGAAACCGCTTTGATAATCTCAAGCATTTGAATATCAGATACGGTCAAATCTTTAAGTAGCGTTGTTGGAGAATATGGTAAATTCTCTGCCTCAAGAAGCGCTTTTGTACGTTCTCTGACTTCTTTCCAGTTAACCTTTCCAAACTTGTTAACCGGAAGATTTCCAAGAAAAACATTTTCCTCCACAGTCATCTCCGGAACGTAATTCAGCTCTTGAAATATCATTGAAATGCCCAGATTCTTTGCCTGCATTGGGTTATTAATTTTTACGGGCTTTTCATCAATAAATATCTGACCACTGTCAGGCTGATAGATACCATTGATGATTTTCATCAATGTTGATTTACCTGCCCCGTTTTCACCACAAAGCACATGCACAGTACCTTTTTTTACGGCAAAATCAATCTTATCAAGCGCTTTTACACCCGGAAAGGACTTTTCAATTTGTGACACCCTAAGTTTGATATTAGTTTCCAAATTCCTTCCCCCATAAGATTTTGTTTTATTTTTCCCCGAATATAATCGGAAGTTGTAACTAATTTGCTGGAAAAAAATTCAAATAAGATTATTTTAGTTTTTAAAGTGAAAAAAGCTGTAATTGTTTAATCACTTTATTTTATGTGTTTTATATAATACTTTTTTAAAATGGATTTAATATTATTATACTTCTTTTTTGTGTAAAGTCAATATTTTTTTAGCCGTAATCCTCTTGCTTTTTTGCAAATGTAACATAAAAAAACCTGAATTCCTTGATATCACTAGCATTGAGCACAATCAAACAGCAAAAAAGGGCTGCCTTTTCAGCAAATTCTGCTTAAGGCAACCCTTTCAATGAGAAGAAGGTGTTATATAAGATGGTAAAATGTGTTGGCTGTTATAAGGTTATTTAAAAGAAAATCAGAAGCTATCAGATGCTGTTTATGAAATTCTCCACATGCTGAAGGGCCGCTCCCACAGCAGTAGCCTCCAGCTTGTATTTGCAGGCATGGAGGTATGAACCGTCCACTTCAAAGGTGTTTCTCTTTGCCACCAATTCTCTTATACTGTCAATGTGATCCTCCAGATAAGCACCCACATATCCCCCCAGGATAACATTGCAGTCATACAGCATCCTTAAATTATTTATGGCAATAATCAAATGGTCAAGATATTCCTTCCAGATTGTTATCTGAGGCTCGCAGCCAGCTTTTAGTAGTCTAAAGAATTCTGATATGTTGCCATTTGTGCTGTCAGAAAGAATCTTAGCAGAGCAGTATGCATCAACACAGCCCAATTGTCCGCAATAACAGGCTCTGCCATTTGGCACAATTGTCATATGTCCAAACTCTCCGCTTCGGTTATTCTCTCCTGTATATACTTTTTTATTGGTTATGATTGAACCGCCTACACTATTGTTGAGAGAAAGGTATACTACATTTTCCATATTGCCGTCCACCCACATTTCTGCAAGGCCACCGGCATTGGCATCATTACTTAAAAGACATGGATACGGTATGAATTCGGAAAAGCTTTTTACACTTCCGCCTTTAAAATCAATAACCGTAGCGTAGCTTACCGTTTGCCTGTCAACGGATAATATCACCGGCAAAGCAATACCTACGCCAAGGATTTTATTGTTATCAATTTCACATTCTTTGATAAAATTTTCGACTAAACTTCCGACACCAGCAAAATACTCCTTTGAATTAACAAAGGGGTATTGCCTTCTTTCATGTTTAATGACCTTACCACTTAAATCAATTATAACAATTCCTACATGATTGCGGGTGATATCCAGACCAACGGCATACTTGGCAGCGCTGTTATATGCAAAAGCCTTTGCTTTTCTTCCTCCAGTGGACTCAAAGAGACCGGCTTCCATTACCAGGTCCCTTTCCTGCAATTCTTTAATGTTTTGAGTTACAGTCGGTAAGCTCATGTTCAGGGTAAATGCTATTTCTTGTATGGAAAGAGGTTCATGCCTGTATAACAACTTGTATATGGCATTTCTGTTAATCTTTTTAATTTCCATGCTGTTTGCTCTTTTAGTAGCCAAGTTAACCCCAACTTTCACAAAAGTCTTTTATTAATGTTTTTATCTTACTATATTTTAAAACTTTTTGCAATGATTCTGTGTTTTTTCTCAACTTTCATCATTTTTCAGAAATCATATTCAAATGGTTCTACACAATGACTAATTTTAACATAAAAAGCCTGAGAAGTGCGCATCTCAAGCTTTTTTTGAACTTTTTTCTGATTTTGCAAAGCTTTAATGTTAAATGTCTATAGTATAATATATCTTCTCTACTTCCCCGGGAAGACTTTCAGCAACTTTTTCCACAAACTCCTTTGAAAGATTTAGAAGCTCTATTATTTTATCGTTATAAATAAAAGATTTTTTATCTCCCAACAACTTCGCATAATATTGGGCACTTATAGAATCTGCCAAATGCATTACCTTCACTGCATCACCAGCTTCGCTCTTTTTAAAAGGATGATGGTGGTATCCAATAATGTCTTTTATTTCGTCAGGCAAGCCCCACTCATCGCATATCCACATTCCTATTTCAGTATGTGTAATACCATTTAGCACTATCTTTTCCGCTACTATCTGATGCAGACCTTTTTCCTGCTGTAATGTATAAATTTTGTCCAGGTAGTCGGGTATGCATATGTCCATAACAGTTATGCCGATATCATGTATTAACCCGTAGGTAAAAATTCTGTCCTTGTCACACAGGCCGGTTTCCTCTGCAATCATATAACTGGCTATAGAAGCAGCTATGCAATGCTTCCAGTACGTACTGTTGTTGAATATCTTGGCCCGTCCGTTCCTGTTTGGCAATAACAGCTTGGTTATATATGCAACAGCAATCATTCTTGTATTCTTGGCTCCCAGATACACTACTGCATCTCTTAAAGTTATTATCTTGCGGCTCAGTGTAGAATTGAATTTTAAAATCTGAATCAAAGTAGATTCCAATTTTGGAACGCGTGATAATCTTTCAATACATTCATCCATATTAAATTCACAAGGATCAAGCAGCATATTAAGCGCTTCGCCGAATACCCTGGGTATCTTGGGCAGATATTCTGACTCCTTAATCATTTTAAGTACTGGATGATTTTGCATTAGAATTCCTCCTTGACGGAAAGAAACGCTAATAGAAAAGCTCTTACCCTTATTAACCTTCTAAAGCGCACTCCTTCCATTTCCAAAAATACATGGGGAAATTCTATAAAAATATTTAGCTCAATTAATAGAAATGCCCCCGAATTAACCCTATGATTATATTTAACCACAATTTATGCTCTTTAAAGCGTTAATTTTATGTCAAATCAAGCTTATTTAAAGCATTAGAAAGCATTTAACAAAAAAGTACACCTCCAAATATCGGATTACTTCCTACTTTGGGGTGCACTTAAAAGTTGTCTTTCTTCTTTATAGCATCAAATCTTATTGCATTGAATTAAAATTACAAATCCTCAGGTATTAAATCATTGCGGACAATGTCCTCGTAGTCCTCACCTTTTACGATAATCCTTGCCTTGCCGTTTTTGACTAGAACCACAGGCGGTCTGCCGTTTCGGTTATAGTTCATGGACATTGAATAATTATATGCTCCGGTTGCCAGAACAGCCAGTATATCACCGGGCTTTACATCTTGCAGAGGAACATTCTCACCCAAAAGGTCCCCCGATTCACAGCACTTTCCCGCAACGGTTACTTCCTGGGTTATGGGGGCGTCAGCCCTGTTTGCCACTAAAAATGTGTATTTTGATTTATATAAAGCGTATCTGGGGTTATCATACATTCCGCCGTCAATCGATACATATTTGCGGATACCCTTTATTTCTTTAACAGCCCCCACGGTATACAGGGTAATTCCGGCAGGCGCCACAATGGAACGGCCAGGCTCCATAAGCATGAATGGCTGCTCTATGCCATATTCCTTGCAGGCCTCCTTTACAACCTTAGAAACCGATTCCACATAGCGGTCATATTCAATGGGATCATCTTCACTGGTGTACTTTATTCCAAAGCCTCCGCCAAGATTCAGCTCAGAAATATTAATTCCGAACCTATCCTTTAATTCGGCAATCATGCCGAGCATTACTCTGGCTGTTTCTTCAAATGGCTCAAGATCAAATATTTGAGAGCCAATATGACAATGAACTCCTACCAATTCAATATTTTCAAAGTTCTTTGCCATAGAAGCAAACTCATAAATCTCGCCGTTTTCCAGCGCAACTCCGAACTTGGAATCAATTTGGCCAGTTCTGACAAAATCGTGGGTGTGAGCATCAATACCGGGCTTTACGCGTACTGAAATCCGGGCTATTTTGCCTTTCTGCCTGCACAGGTCATTGAGGGTTACAAGTTCATGGATATTATCCACAACAATGCGGCCTATGCCTGCATCCAGAGCTTCGGACAACTCCTTTGCCGACTTGTTGTTGCCATGGAAATACACTTTTTTCATGGGAAAACCGGCTTTCTTTGCTGTATAAAGCTCTCCGCCCGAAACCACGTCAAGCCCTAAGCCTTCCTGTTGTGCTATCCTGCAAAGAGCCATGGTGCACAAGGCCTTGCTTGCATACAGCACCAGCCCCTTCCCTTCATAATATTTATCCATGGCGTTTTTATACATACGCATATTGCTGCGTATTACATCTTCGTCCAGGACATATAAGGGAGTACCAAATTCTCTGGCTAATTCAACGCTGTCGTATCCCCCTATTACAAGATGGCCTTTCTCATTAATTCTAAGGTTTGTATTTTCTATCATTGCATTCTCCATTCAATGACTAAATATTGAATTTTCACTATACACTTTAATATACTTTTACAAAAAAGTTTACCACATTCATATTAAATTCTGCAAGTTTATATAGTCCAATCCTGCAAATTTTATCAGAATGCAAAAACAGCCTCTTTTTTGAGGCTGTAAAACTATCATCAATCATAATAATTCTGCTGAACTTATACTTCTAAGCAAAATTAACCCGGGTCATTTGCAGGAAAAGCAATTAAACTGTGCAATTATAAATTTTAAAGTTATGATTAAATTCTTTTTGGCCTTGCATTTTTAAAAATTTTTATAATAATCCGTATTCCCGGGCAAGCTTTGTAAATGCGTCAAGGCTTCTTTCAATCATGGAGTAGTCGCAGCAGTAGGCAATTCTTACATATCCGGGACAACCAAAACCGCTTCCAGGCACAAGAAGAATATTAAACCTGGCCGCTGTACGGCAGAAAGCCCTGTCATCCTCAACGGGAGTTTTCATAAACAGGTAAAACGCCCCGCCAGGTTTAACACATTCAAATCCGATGCTGGTCAAATGACCATATAACAAGTCCCTCTTCTTCTTATAACCTTCAGTGTCAACTGCCACTTCAAGGTTATCCGCCACAACCTTCTGGAAAAGGGACGGAGCATTAACAAAGCCAAGGGTTCTGTTAAGTGATATCATGGCAGCCATAAGTATATCAACTTCAGGTATTCTGCTGCTTGCTGCAATATAGCCTATTCTTTCTCCGGCCAATGCAAGGGATTTACTGAAGGAATTTACTATAATGCTTTTTTCAAACATGGATAAAATATTGGGAACCTCAACCCCATCGTAGACAATGCTTACATAAGGTTCATCGGATATGACATAAATACTTGTACCAAACTCATCCTCTTTTCTTTCAATAACCTCTTTGAGTCTTTCAAGGGTTCTCTTTGTGTAAACAACTCCGGTAGGATTATTGGGAGAGTTGATTATAATTGCTTTGGTCTTATTTGTAATTGCCATCTCAACAGCATCCGCATCAATCTGGAAGCTGTCCTTCATGGTTTTTACGATAACGGGGCTGCCACTGGCATTTTCAATGTAGGACAGATACTCTACAAAGAAGGGGGCAAGTACAATGACTTCCTCACCTGGATTAAGCAAAGCCTTAAGAGCGATATTGAGTCCTGCAGCCGCACCGCATACCATAACTATATTTTCATAAGTAAGAGGAATGCCGCTTTTCTTTTGCAGATATTCAGCAACCTTCTGCCTTACATCAATATGGCCTGCATTATTCATGTATTTATGAAGCCCTGGCTCGCCGTTTAATATATACTTTTTCAAGCTTTCAACAACTTCATTAGGCGGCTCCATTTCAGGATTTCCAAGGCTGAAATCAAATACATTTTCTTCACCGTATAACTTTTTTAAGCGCGCTCCTTCTTCAAACATGGCACGAATCATTGAAGATTTTGAAAGGCTTTCCACAAGCTTTTCGTTGAACATTACCATTCCACCGTCCTAATAAGCAATATTATGATTTTTAAGATACTTTTCCTTGGATGCCGCAAGGCTGGCTATAGCCGTATCCTCTTTTCCGTATATTTTCTTTATGAGGCTCTGGGAATACCTCAAGTCGTTGAATGTGAGTACAGGATAATCTTCACGTCCGTATTTGCCATTCCCCATATATGCATAGTGAAGATCTCCGTTGCTCTTCACCCAATTTTTTTGAGTATCCCGTATGCCTGTCAGAATTTTTTCGGCAACATTTAAATACTTTGCATTCCCAGTTGCTATATATATTTCAAAGAGAAAATTCATTTCATTTAACAGGTGATTCAAAGATACATGGGTCTTAGTATCATTATAAAGGGTAAATCCATAGTCATAAACCAGTAAGCCGCCGTTTTTTGTTTTGTATGAATGGTTTTCTGCAAATTCACAGAAAAAGTCTGCAAACTTAACAGCACCTTCCAAAGCACTTGGTTCTTTGAACCTTACGTAGGCTCTGAGCAATGACTGGGCACCTTCCGTATCCCATCTTGTATCAAAAAATCCCGGGCCAATTTTGTAATCGTTGTAAAGCCAATCCGCTATTGGAGTTGTGCTCCAGTATCCGTAGTAATTTTGCGTCTTTAAAAGGACGTCCATTGTAATATAGCCAAAATCCTCACAGAGTCTTCCGCTGCTTTGTATGCATTTGTTGCCGATATGGTTGGCGCTGTTTCTGTAAAATCCGTTTTTATAATAGGGTGAATAGCCCACAGGCATTTCATAATATGTCCCGTCGCCGCCCCATTTTCTGACTCGGTTAAGATCGGCAATCCTGACTGCTTCAGACATATCCTTGTCTTCCCAGTTCACTAGTCTTTCCGTGGATATAATGCCCCACTGCTCGGAAAAGCCACCAGTTTTAAAAGGCATGAAGACCTTTATACCCTGGTTTGTCAGCAAAACGTTTCTGGCCGATTTATAATCTTCTTCGCGAATTTCAAAAGAACGTTTGGTATAGACACTTGTATAGCTTAAATACATATTGAGTTTTTCCGAGTCAAGATAGACGGATGTTGGAGCGAACTCATCAAGGACATTTCTTTCAATGGTCTGTTCCGTATAAAGCCCTATCTTGGATGTGGATACATCAAACCCCTTTGGATATTCAATAATCCTTAAATCAAAGTTGTCAGGTTTAAAAGGAAGTAGAATTGCTATATCCTTCCCCTTGTCCCCCAAGGCTTCATATTTAAGATAATAGTATAAATCCCCGTTTTCAAAGCTGTATATATCAAAGGTGATATAACCCCATCTGATACCATTGCTTTTTACAGAGTAAACTTCCTTTATTTCCCTTGCCAGAACAGTTAATCTTTCAAGCCTCTCTGTAAGTGTAATCTCAATTTCTTCCTTACTTTCAGCTACAAGCTCAAAAGGTTTAATTCCATTACTTTCGGGTTCTAACTCTTTCACTGTATCTTCCAGGGTATCTTTTATGCTTTCTTCTACTTCAGCTTTTTCTTCATTTTCCCCATTTCCGGGAAGAGAGTCTGCAAAAGAACATGTCATGCCAAAGACCAACATAAAGACTGTTACTGCTGCAATAATTGCCTTAATTCTTTTTTTCATGATTGAAGGCCTCCTGAATATTTATGTGCAAGAATTGGTCTATTAAGTATACGACCAACATGCTTTATTGTGCAGTATTTCCCTGCATAAGCGAATGGGGCGCTGAAAGCTACTTGAAAGGCGCCTTTTAATCAGGCGCCCATTCTTTAAAAATTTATTGACAGGTTTTTATGTAATCTGTAATCCATATATGCCTTTATGCTAATTTGCCTTAAGTTCCTCCATCTCTTTTATTACAGCCGACAGATCGTTATATACCGAATCAATGAGCTGTGTCTTTTCTGCTGCTATGGATGCATCATCCTTTAATTCCTGCATTAATGAGCTGAACTTTTCAGCATCCTGTGCCGACGCTTCCATAGCCTTGATAATTTCGCCTGCTGTAAGCTTAATGCCGTTAATGGATTCATCTATGAACTTAACGTGGTTGATTGTATCTTCCAGCATGCTGACGTTTTCTTCCATAATTCCGCTTACGGTATCAAGCTTCTCGCTCATTATCTTGGTTGAGTTAATGGTATTTTCCATACTTGCCCTTCCATCCTCTGCTGCACTCTGGATGTTGTCCACAAATCCGGTCATGCCCTCAAGGTTCTTCTTGGTATCGTCGGCAAGCTTTCTTATTTCATCGGCAACAACGGCAAAACCGCGGCCGTTTTCTCCCGCTCTTGCAGCCTCAATGGAAGCATTCAGCGCAAGAAGGTTGGTTTGCTCGGCAATGGCGCTTACGCCGTTAACAATCTCATAAACCTTATTGGCCATTTCAACCAATTTTCCTATCTGCTGGTTCATGATGCCTGCATACCTTAAGACATCTTCCTTTAATCTGTTTATTTCCTTTAACTGCTCAAGGCTTTCAGCATTTCTTCTGATGAGATCTTCTGAGTTCCTGGTAAGGAGCTCCAGGGATTCGGATGATTTTACAATTGTTTCATTTACCAGATTCATGCTTGCAGTGGTTTCCTGAACGTCTGCAACACTTGACTGGCTGGAGTCAGCAATGTTTCCGGTTAAATCTATCAAATGCCGGGTTCTCTGCTTTATCTCATCCCTAAACTCCCCAACCATGTTATTGATATTATGTAATTTATCAGCAGATTGAGCCAGTTTTTCTTCTCTGGACAAAAATCTCTCAATATGACCGAAAAGGGCAGAATAAGTCTTATTCTTTAACTTAGGTTCCTGAACTTCTTTGCCATTAAGCTTGTCTTCAGCATAATTCAGAATTGATGCAGCTTCATCGCGTTTTTTAAAAAGCGCCATATACGATCCCCTCTCATATAAATCACATAAATTATTTCGGTTAAATCAAATGACAAATTTATATATTACTCATATGTTATTACCCATATAATACAAAATCAATCAATATTTTGACCGAAAAATTCCGGGATTTGCTGCACTTTATATTATCCCGCCAATTAAATGCGTTTTTTAGCCTATTGTGCGCTCTTATGCAACAATGCTCTTATAAGGCTTAAATTAAAATATAAGGCTGTAAACAAGAGCATAAATAAGGGGCATAAATATTGAAGGAAGCATGTTTCCTACCTTAAACTTCTTGATTTCTAGAATGCTGAAGCCAATTGCCATAATGAGTATGCTTCCGACTATGGACATCTGGGAAACAACGGCATCTGTAAGAAGGGGCTTTAATAGCCCTGCAGCCAATGTAATTAAACCCTGATACCCAAGAACCGGAAGAGCTGAGAATGCAACCCCAATACCTAAGGTTGCCGCAAATACAATGGCGCTAATGCCGTCAAGCATGGATTTGGCAAGGAGAATGTCAATTTTGCCATACAGTCCGTCTTCCAGAGAACCTACAATTGCCATGGCACCGACACAGTAAACAAGGCTTGCCGTAACAAAACCTTTGGCAAAGGCTGATTCTCCCTTTGAGAAGCGTTGCTGGAACCATTCGCCCAATCGGTCCAGCTTATCCTCAATCTTTATAGCCTCTCCCAAAAGGCTTCCAATGACAAGGCTTAAAATCATGCCGGTTATGTAATTTCTGTCAAGCTTACTGCCCGTAACAGAATAAATCCCCTGAAGAGCGCCGGAAAGGCCCACAATCACAACCGCAAGGCCAATTGCCTGCATAATTGTGTTTTTAAAGCGTTCCGGAATACCTTTTTTAAGGATAACTCCCAAAGCCCCTCCGGCAATTATTGCGACAGTATTGATTATTGTCCCAAGTCCAATCATCTTTTGCTCCTCAATTCGCTTTTTATCATTAAAGTTTTAGTCAAGAAGCTATTAAAGCAAATTATCTTCCATTAAGCTCAACTATTGTAACTCCTGTCTCTCCTTCGCCGTATCTTCCAAGGCGATAAGTCTGAACATGGGTATGTCCCTTTAAGAATTCGTGAATAGCCTTTCTTAAAGTTCCGGTGCCCTTTCCGTGAATGAGAGAAACCTCATGAAGCCCTGCTATAACCGCATCGTCAATGTATTTGTCCACCTTGTCCAGAGCTTCCTCCACATTAAGCCCTCTTAAATCCAGTTCAGGTTTGATGCTGGAGGATTTCACGCCTGATACCCGCGCCCTGTTCATTTTATCAAGGGACTCTTTCTGCTCATCCACTCTTTTGAGCTGGGATGCATGAACTTTTACTTTCATAATGCCGGCCTGAACCATCACATTGCCTTCCTCATCAGGCTTTTCCAGAACTATTGCCCTTTGATTAAGGTTCAGCATCAGCACACTTTCACCGGGCATCAAATCCTTGGGCGGTTCAACATATACTTTCTTTTCATAGGACTCTACCATTGAACCTTCCAAATTGTCAAGCCTTCTGATGCTTGTCTGGGCATCAATGAGCTTTTTGTCAAAGTTATCCCTAAGCCCCTGCTTTTGAAGTTCCTTCAATTCCTCCAAAAGACTTTCAGCCTCATACCTTGCGTTTATAATAATATTTCTTGCTTCTTCCCTTGCCTTTGAGATAATCTGTTTTTTCTCCTTTTCAAGGCGTTCCTTTTCCTTTTGAACTTCAAGCTTTAAGGCCTCAATCTCCATCTTCAGGTTTTCTGCAGATTCCTTTTCTTTCTCTGCCTTCACCCTGTTTTTCTCTATTTCTGTCAGTACGTCCTCAAATTTGATATTATCCTGGGTTAAGAAAGTCTTTGCCCTATGGATAATATACGGGTCAAGTCCAAGCTTTGAAGATATTTCAAAGGCATTGCTCTTGCCGGGAACCCCTATGATAAGCCTGTAAGTTGGCCTTAAGGTTTCAACGTCAAACTCGCAGCAAGCGTTCTGTACTCTATTGGTGGTCATGGCATATATTTTAAGCTGGCTGTAGTGGGTGGTTGCCATTGTGCATATGCCTCGCCTTGTAAGGCAGTCGAGTATGGCTATAGCCAAAGCGGCTCCCTCATCCGGGTCAGTTCCTGCTCCCAGCTCGTCAAGGAGTACCAATGAACCTTCGTCCGCCTTGTCCAGAATCTTTACAATATTCTTCATGTGGGATGAAAATGTGCTTAAGGACTGTTCAATGCTCTGTTCATCCCCAATGTCGGCAAAGACTTCGTCAAAGACACCGAATTCGCTGCCTTCTTCAAGGGGCAGAAGAAGTCCTGACTGAAGCATCAGAACAAACAAACCCGCTGTTTTTAAAGTGACAGTCTTACCTCCGGTATTGGGCCCTGTAATGACAAGGGTGGAAAAATCATATCCAAGCTCTATATCAATGGGTACAACCTTCTGCCTGTCCAAAAGAGGATGGCGGCCTTTTTTTATCCTTATTGCCCTCTCCTTTACAAGCCTTGGGCAGATTCCGTTCATATCCCTTGCAAGCTTCGCCTTTGCAAACATAAAATCAAGCTTTCCTAGAATCTCAATATTCACTTCAAGCTCGGACCTTATTTCTGCCACCTTAGAGGTAAGCTCGGCAAGTATCCTTTCAATTTCGTGCTGCTCTTTTATAAGCAGGGCTTTTATTTCGTTGTTGGCCTCAACTACTGAGAGGGGCTCAATAAATACCGTAGCTCCCGATGCGGAGATGTCATGGACAAGGCCGGGGACCTGACTTCTGTATTCCTGCTTGACAGGGATTACATAGCGGTCACCCCTTAACGTTACAACCGCATCCTGCATTATCTTTTTAAATTCTGCAGAGCGTATGATAGAAGAAAGCTTATCTTTAATGCTGTCCTGCTTCTGGCGGATGCTTCTTCTAATGGCGTAAAGCTCGGGGCTGGCATGATCGGAAAGCTCCTCCTCGCTTATTATTGCATGAGATATGGCTTCCTCCACATGCTTAAAAACAGCAATCTGGCGTCCAAGCTCCAGAGCGTGGTTTCCTTCCCAGTCAGAAGGTACGTCATTGGTAAGAAACTGATTTAATATTCTTCCGCAGCGAAGTACATCACCTATTTTAAGAAGCTCTGGAATACTTAAAACCGAGCCGATTTCAACGCGCTTTAAAGCAGAACGGATATCATGGATTCCTCCAAAGGGAGCTCCGCCCTTGCGCCATAAATATTTAACCGTATCTGTAGTTTCTTTAAGTCTTGCTTCAATTTCGGAGAAATCGGAGACAGGCTTTAAAGCCTCGGCATAGGAAAGGCCAAGGGATGAAACTGTCCTTTCTCCCAGCATTTTTATTATTTTATCGTATTCAAGAACTGATAAACTTTTTTCGTTCATGTTAATCTCCTCATAACCATATCGCATTTGCCATTCTGCACCGCCAATACCGGCAGCAGCATCTTATCGAAAAAAAAAGCTGCGATTTAATAAGTCGCAGCCAGGAGCGTATGTAGAGGTAATATATCCTCAAAAGACATGCTTGCAATTAAAGTCTACATAATGATTTTGTGCTCTGCAAGGGTAAACTTTGGCAAGGCTTAAACCTATGACATACTTATGCTTTACGGATCCGTGGTGCAACTTTTTCAAAATAATAGCGTATCCATGCCGTAAACAAATAGTCGTAGAACACAAAAGCAATATTGGCTATAACTCCTCCTGCAATAACCCCATACCCTTTGGTTAGCTCGGGAGGAAGAAACGACTTTGCAATGCTCCAGGCCGGCCACAGGAAGAGATTAAAAGCCGCCAGCTTTAATACAATCTCAACCCATGTCTTGCGAATGGACTCGATATGAAATTTAACCATTGTATAAATTCCAAAAAACATAACATAGGGAACAATGTTCAGCTTTTCAGGGACAACCAGAAATCCTGCCGCGCACGTTACGGCATAGGCACCCCATGCCCAGCCAATTCCTGCCTCCAATAGCACAACAGAAAGAATAAATGCCGCAAGTACATAAAAACCGAGCCTTCCCGTGGGAGCAATGGATTCAAGAACCAGCGCAATAATAACCAATGCTGACAAGATTCCCGACAAGGCAAGCTTTCTTGTACTTTTTCCATGCTGTTTCAAATTCCCGGAGCCTGTTTCTATATCCAAGGCAACTAACCTCCAAACCCGCTGTAAAAGTCTTTTAAGTATCTAAACATCAGGTAAGCTGAAATCAGCAGCAGCTTATCAAATCGCCGCCCATGCATTCGCATAATGTGTCGGCACACCATAAATTAACGCACAGGTTGCACATATCAGGATCCCTTCTGAAGCTGTTTCCGTAATAGTAGTTCTGTCTGAACCCTGTGTACTGCTGGTTAAGATTATTAAGGGCGTTCCTGTATTCAAAATTGGCCGGATCCATGTTAACAGCCTTCTGAATATTGGAATAACCCCTGTCATACCATCCTCGCCTTAAGAAAACAAGTCCCTGAAGGTAATACCATGCCGCGCCTCTGTTTTGCATCCTGTCAAGGAGTTTCTGAGCTTCGTTTAGATTTCCGCTGTTTATATAAGACCTTATCATATTTTCGAGTTCGGTGTCATTGGCATACTGGTATCCGTAGCTGCTCTGCGAACCTGATTTATATTGCTGCTGGCTCTGATACTGCTGTTTGTAAGAGCCACTGGATTCAGAAGCACTTTCATACTCCGTCTGGTATTGATATGCTCCGCCGGCATTTTTCATCAGGTATTCATATGCCTCGTTTATTTCACGCATTTTTTCTTCGGCCAGATCGGATAAAGGATTGTCTCTGTATCTGTCAGGATGATATTTCTTAACAAGCTCTCTGTAAGCTCGTTTTATTTCATCATAACTTGCTCCTTCTTTAATGCCTAATACCTTATATGGATTCTTTTTCATTTTCCTTACCTCTCCCCTGCAATACCTTATCGGTCTTTGCCAATAAGCCGGAATATATAATATTATCAATTAATCCCTTGTTTTTTTCAATGTTAAGCAAGGTATAGGATTTTTCAACCTCGCTCATGGAAAAAGTCAGATTAAAATTAACTGCATCCCGCACCGAAGTCCTAAAAGTTTCGATATCATCTCCATTATAATCATATTGCATTAGAATTGGATTATAATTCTTATCTTTTATGTCTTCTTCCAAATCATCATAGGCATCAAGAATGTAAATCCATCTGCCTAAATTGTAGCCCATCCATCCTAAAGCTTTTTTATCCCCTTCATCCTTAATATACCCGCATTCAAAGAGTTCTCTCATTAATTCTGCAAATGGCTCGGCTGCCTCATCAACTGTGTCGCAGCCGTTCTTTTCAAGGTCTGAAAGCTTATTTAAGCACTTTTCTATTGCGTCGCACTTTTCAGGATGCTTCTTTCTTGCTTTTTTAAAGGCACCTCTTAAAGCTGCAAGTCCTCCATAAGCCGCAAGGCTTTTTTTATCCTGCCATTTATCTTTTAAATTATAATACGTTAAAATAATATTCATGTCTGCACAGTATTCGGCAAATGAATTAGACGCAATTATAAAACGCTTTTTTGTGGGATGGACAAGACAGCGTTCAATTGTGCCTGTTATCTTGCCGGAATCTATGGAATCCAGCAGAACATAAAGAAATGTAAGATCATAATTTAATGAGATTCTTGGCACCTGACCGTATAAGCGCCCGATGGTCCTGCAAAGGCTGCAGTAATAGCCCCTGAACACATCAAACTCACGTATTTTGAGTTCCGGCTTGTCAGGCTCAACGTATCCGAACATGGCAATTATTCTTCCTTAACTTTCTCAAAGCTTACACCCTGGACATGTATGTTGATGGATGAAACAGTCAATCCGGTCATACTTTCAACGGCGGACTTGACACGCTCCTGAATCTTCCAGGCTACATCCTGAATACGTGCGCCATAGTCCACCACTATGTAAAAGTCAATATTAACGTTTTTATCGTTCAAATCCACCTTAACGCCTTTGGGTATGTTCTTGCGTCCTAAAACTGACGAAATGTTGTCAGCTATATTGGGGTTCATGCCGGCAACGCCTTCTACCTCGCTTGCCACGGTATGGGCAATAACAGAGATAACATCAGGGCTTATTTTGATTTCACCAATCTGATCGATATTGATATCCATGTTAACGTTCTCCTGCATGGCATTCACCTTTCCCGGCATATTTCTCAAATATGGCTGTACAGGCAGTCAAAACCAGACCGCATAAGGATAAAAGTAATTTTATTATATCATCCAGCTACGATTCAATGCAACTTTAGCCAATTTGGAGAATATGTATTCAATACGACCCAACATTTTTGGAGAGTCTATGAATAATAGCAATGGAATTATAAAAAGAGCCGTGGGCTATGCATTTCCCGCCGCGGCATTAATTCTTTCCCTCTATGCCAAGGAAACCTCATATGCGGCACGAAACGCCCTTTATTTATGTCTGGATGTTGTAATACCTTCATTGTTCCCGTTCTTTGTTTTATCCAGGATTACAGCTCCATACCTTTCCGGATTTTCGTGCCCCAAATTTCTAAAGAAGCTGGTCGAAAAATATTTTGGCCTTCCCTATTATACGCTGGTTTCAATAATTTTAGGGTATTTAAGCGGATACCCCACGGGAGCAAAGCTTGCCCATGACATGATTGACGAGGGACTACTTGACAGCAGGCAGGCAAGCAAGCTCATTGCGGTTGCCAACAACTGCAGCCCTCTGTTTCTCATAGGAACAATAGGAGCCGGGCTTTTCCACAGCATAAAAATAGGTTTCCTCCTCCTTCTCATCCACTGGTCATCAGGCATTATAGCGGCGTTTTTTATAGGAAGGATGAAAGTTTCCGACAATGCAATAACAGCGCCAAGGCTTTCTTTAAAGAACAAGGTTTCCGAAAGAAAAAGCCTTGCATGGGTATTCCCTGCTGCCGTTGAGGAGGCTGCCATCCTTTCTATAAAAGTTACCGGCTATATTGTTCTTTTCGCAGTTATGGCTGAGCTATTGGCAAAGCTGGGAATTTTCACGCTGTTGGGAAATCTTTTAGGCTTGCTCCTTTCAGGAGTATTTCAGAAAGACAGTTCCGATTTTGTATCGGCAGTATTAAGAGGGGTTATGGAAATTACATCGGGGTCCCAGGCTATCTCAGGGCTTAAGGATTATTCATTATATTTAAAACTGGCCGCGGTTTCGCTGATTTGCGGCTTTGCAGGCTTTTCGGTACATACTCAGATTATGGGAATAATGAAGGACATCAAGGCTAATTACAGGATATTGTTTTTTGGAAAGCTGACACATGGCATTATAGCCGGATTAATGACTTACATGGTACTGCAGATCATGCCCATGTCAATCAGCACATCAGAAACAGTTGCCTTGGCAAATAGCGGAGTTTTATTGACTCGCCTGTTAGTCATATCAGTTTTAATACTGTCCCTTATTATCACGCCGTACCGGACACCACCACTCAAAAAAGCGAGTAAAAATTAACCATATTGGCAAAAATAACAAGTTTTTGATATATGTCATATGTGACTTTCTTTACATATTTTCTGTTTGTCGAACTGCTATAATTGACACAAAACACAATATATGTTACCGTTTAATATACTAAGATATAAATTTGGGGGTTTTTGATGAGTACATTAAAAGATGTAGCTGAAAAAGCCGGAGTTACAGTTACCACTGTTTCAAGAATGTTGAATAACAGAGGGTATGTCAGTGAAAAAACCAAAAAGAAAATAAGACAGGCAATGAAAGAACTCAATTATCAGCCCAATGCATTCGCGCGCGCTCTTTCCCGTCAGAAGAGCGACTTTATTGGATTGATAGTTCCCTCGGCCAGCCACATGTATTTCTGCAAGGTAATAGATTATATAGAATATTTCGTTTCAAAGAACGGTTTCAAACTGCTTCTTTGTAATTCCAATCTCGAACCGCAAAAAGAAATAGAATACTTTAATATGCTGAACGCAAATAAGGTTGCCGGTGTGATCATCGCGAGCCGTACTCAGAACATAGACAAAAATATAGCTATAGATGCCCCGGTTATATCTATTGATCGTGTCATATCCCCGACAATACCGTCCATCTGCTCTGATAACTATCAGGGTGGTGTTCTTGCAGCCCAGCATCTTATTGATAAAGGATGCAAAAAGCTTTTGCACATCAGCGGAAGCACAAATCTCAATATGGACGGCAACAAGCGCTTTTTCGGTTTTAAAGAAGTTTGTGAGAGAAACGGCATACCTTATAATGTTGTGGACGCAACAGAGGAACAGTTCCTTTCAATGCACTATGAAGATATAATAAATATGATACTTGACAACTATCCAGATGTTGACGGTATCTTTACTTCAAACGATATTATAGCCGCACAGGTAGTGGGGATTTGCAGAAAAAGAAATATAAAAGTACCTGAGCAAATAAAGGTAGTAGGATATGACGACATCGATCTTTGCACGCTGGTCAGTCCGGCAATCACAACAATAAGACAGTCTGTAAAAGAAATATGCCAGTACGCAGTAGAATGCATAATTCACAAAACAGATAACAAGACTATTCCATCAAACGTTATCTTCCCTGTGACACTTATTGAAAGAGAAACGACATAAATGAAAAGGGGCTGTCTCAAAATAAAATTTGAGGCAGCTCCTTTTTCAAAAATTAAAAGTTGTCTGATTGCAGTTAATGTGTTCCGGCACCTGTATAATCATCTGTTGCACGCTTGTCAACATAATATGCCAGTATATCACCTTTTAGAAGCAGCCATCCGCCCTGATTTTGGTTATACCCTTCAAGAAGCCATCCGTCCCCTGTTTTTCCGGTATATTTAAGGCTGGGGCTCTGGAAATTATCGTTG
>JAAYAD010000049.1 GCA_012719545.1 Clostridiaceae bacterium | reverse complement strand
TCATGCCCAAAACAACAAGGCAGTTTCAAAATATCTAGTTTTTCATGTGTATTTTCAGAAAACTCGTATGGATTTTCTCTAAACTTGGACGTAAAAAAGGGAACTGTCCCAAAATTTTTACTTATTTTGAGACAGCCCCTTCCCTTTTCAGGGACTCCGTTAAGTGCTAACGGAAATTACTTATAGAAGCCGCGATACTTGGCATAGTAGTCGCCACGGCAGTCGTAGCGCTTGTCTTCCTCCTTTTCCTTCTCGCACTTCTTTTCCTCATACTCTTCGTACTTCTTGTCGTACTTGTCCTTCTTTTCGTCCTTCTTATCCTTCTTGTCTTCCTTTTCGTCTTCTGTTTCAACAGCGACGTGCTCGTACCTTACAACCTTGAAGGCAATCTTTATCACGTCCTTCTCAAGAAGCTTTTCGAAGACCTTTACTCCCTTGCAATAGGTCTCGCCATGCAGGAAGTCCTTTTCGCCCTCTACATAAGCCTCCAGGAGTTCAGCGATATCGCCTTCCTTAACCTTTTCACAGCCAATGGGGTCTATCTCCACGAAACCGCCGAAATCGGTCTTAAATGTAGCATGGAAGAGAGGTCCATTGACTATACCGTCGCAAACATCCTCCACGGTCTTGTAGATGATGTTTTTCCAGAGTACGGCATTAAAAATGACTTTGCCAGGAATTACGTGAGCTTCAGTAACAATTACCTTCTTGTCAATCTCCTCAATCTTGTAAATTGGGGGACTGGGAGGCGAAATTGTCACATCCTTCTCAACGAAAAACTGAGCAGAGCCTTTACCTACGATAACCGGAACCTGAAGAATCTTCTTTTTCATCCTTTCCCTCCTTTCTTTTCATATTTTCGAGGCTTGTCTTTTTTGTCGAACAAGCTCAATACCATACTATTCATGCTCGTCCAAAGTTGTTACTGTTTGTCCACCAATATTTTTTTTGAAAAAGTATCCTGATTTTGATTGGTATTGAACATCAATGACGGTAGAAAACTAAAAAATAAAAAGGAGTGCTTGATATGGCAAAAAAAGGAATGAGACGTCCGGATCCTGAAGAGCCCCACGGAACAGAAAGCAATAAAAAACAGCATTTTCATAAAAACGAAGTCTTTCCGGTGCCGGAACTGCAGGGTAAAGCCAAACATACCAAGCAAAAGGCAAACCCTATCCGATACGACGGTAAAAAGCACACAACTTTTTCTGATGATATTTTTAGATGAAAAAAGACAGGCTGATTGCCTGTCTTTCTTTTGAACAGTTCCTATTGCGCCATTACTTTTCGATTATAACTGCTTCATAAGGTCTGAGGTTCAGGGTCTGACCCTTACCAAGATAGTCAGGATAGTTGGAGAGCACAACTTTGCCTTCCACGCTGCGTCCTAGGTCAAGTTCTTTATTGTCGGATGTAAAGTTGAGCGCAATGAGCCACTCCACGCCGTTTAAGGAGCGGGTATAGGCAAATATTTCCTTATGGGTTGGGGTAAGGTCGTGGAAATCTCCATAAACCATTACCTCATTTGCCTTCCTCAGAGCAATGAGCTTCTTGTAGTGATAGAAAACGCTGTTGGGGTCCTTTAACGCATCCTTCACGTTAATCTTATGGTAATTGGGATTTATTTTAAGCCAGGGCTTTCCGGTAGTAAACCCTGCATTTTCGGTATTGTCCCAGTGCATAGGAGTTCTTGCGTGCTCACGGCTGTAATTATTAAGCCATGAAAGTGCTTCTTCACTGCTTGTTCCCTTTTTAAGCATCTGGCTGTAGAGATAACGTGCGTGGATGTCATTAAACTCATCAATGGATGTGAATTGACAGTTGGTCATGCCTATCTCTTCGCCCTGATAGATATAAGGAGTTCCGGGAAGAGTGTGAAGCATAGTACCTAAAAGCTTTGCCGACTCCAGCCTGTATTCTTTGTCGTTTCCGAATATGGATACCTGTCTTGGCTGATCGTGGTTGTTAAGATACTGGCTGTTCCAGCCGCCCTTTTTCATGACCCCGTCGTACCATTTTTGCTGGATTTCCTTAAAGCGGACAAGGTCAAAATTTTCCTTAATCTCCATAATTTCAAAGTGGAATACCATATTAAGCGCCTTATTTTCTTCCTTAACATAATTTAAGGCTATTTCAGGAGTAACATTTACCGTCTCGCCAACAGTCATGCAGTCATACTTGGACATAACGTTTCTGTTCATCTCCTGCAGGAATTCCAAAAGGCCGGGATTGTTGGCATAAAGATCGGGATCAAACACATAGCCTTCGGCAGTATTGTGAGGAAGCTTTGAATCAGGAAGACCAATCGGCTTCTTTATGAGGTTTATTACATCCATTCTGAAACCATCTATGCCCTTATCAAACCAGAAATTCATCATCTTATAAACTTCCTGCCTTAAGGGCTCATGCTCCCAGTTAAGGTCGGGCTGTTTCTTTGAGAAAAGATGCAGGTAGTACTGGCCGGTTTTTTCATCATACTCCCAGGCTGAAGGTGAAAAGAATGAACCCCAGTTATTAGGCTCCTTTCCGTCCCTGGGATCACGCCATATATAGTAGTCTCTGTAAGGATTGTCTTTAGAACTTCTTGATTCTATGAACCATTTGTGCTCATCGGACGAATGGTTTACAACCAGATCCATGACAATTTTAATTCCGCGTTTATGAGCCTCAGCCAAAAGTTCATCAAAATCTTCCATGGTGCCGAACTCAGGCATAACCTGATAATAGTCGGAAATATCGTATCCGTTATCATCATTGGGTGAAGCATAGCATGGGTTAAGCCAGATTACGTCAATTCCCAGTTCCTTTAAGTAATCAAGCTTCTCAATAATCCCCCTTAAATCACCAATGCCGTCACCGTTGCTATCCTTGAAGCTGCGTGGATAGATTTGATACACAACTGCTTCTTTCCACCATTTTTTAGTCATATCCTATCACCCTTCTTATGTATTGTGGCAGCTTTAAAACGGCAATTTTAAAAGCCTGCCGAGTATTTATGACAGTCGCTGATATATTCCACCCCTATTATAGCTGTAAACTTTGATAAACGAAATTGGAAAACTAAAAGACCTAAAAAAATTAAATAATATATAAAAAAATATAAAAAAATTATACTGTTATTGATTATAGTTAATAATTAGCATATAATCAATTCGCAGGCATTAGAGTCTGCTCATTATAACCAAAAATCAAGGAGGTTTTCAAACATGAAAAGGTTCACCTCTCTCCTTCTAGTTGTTGTACTTATGGCAACAGTTCTGGCCGGATGCGGCACCGGCGCAGGCAAAGGATTGAAAGTCGGAATGGTTACTGACGCAGGAACCATTGACGACAAATCCTTTAACCAGGGTACATGGGAGGGCATCAAAAAAGCAGAGAAGGACTTCAAAATTGAGGCTAACTACCTCAAACCCGGCGGAACTACTCACGCTGACTACATCAAAGAGATTACCAATCTCTATGATGCAGGCTACAAGTTCATTGTAACTCCTGGCTTCAAGTTCTCAACTGCTATCTATGAAGCTCAGGAAAAGTACAAGGACGCTAAATTTGTAATTATTGACGCTGCTCCCAATAACGGCAAAGAAGGCAACGAATTTGAGGAAAAGGTAACCTCAAACACTGTTGCTATTTACTTTGCTGAGCATCAGGCAGGATTCCTGGCAGGTGTTGCCGCAAGTCTCCAGCTTAAAGAAGGAGAGTTTGGCTTCATCGGTGGTATGGAGATTCCAGCTGTTCAGAAGTTTAACTGGGGCTTCCAGCAGGGTATAAAATATGCCAACGATAACTTCGGCACCAAAATTTCCATAAAGCCTGAAAATGTTATTTACGAAGGCTCCTTTGACAGAATTGACGCAGGTCAGCAACTGGCTGCTCAAATGTTTGACAGAGGCGTTAAGGCCATCTTCTGTGCAGCCGGTGGCGTTGGCGTAGGTGCCATCAATGAAGCTAAGCAGCGTAATGAAACAGGCGAAAAGGTATGGATCATCGGTGTTGACGTTGACCAATACCACGAAGGCCTTTTGAAGGACGGAAAGACTTCAGTAATTCTGACTTCCGCTGTTAAGAAGATTGATACTGTTACCTATACCATGATTAAGGAAGAGTTGGATGGCAAGTTCCAGGGCGGAAAAATCCTCACCTTTGACGTATCTAATGACGGTGTAGGAATTCCTGCAACCAACCCCAACCTTTCTGACGATGTCATGAAGAGTGTGAATGATGTAACTGCAAAACTTAAGAGTGGAGAAATCAAGGTAGCCGATTCAAATGACGGCAGCCTGATTAAGTAATTTGGTTATTTTTCCCTGAATTATAGGGCGGGTTGAGGATAAGCATATAACCTGATACCGCCCTTTCTTTATTTTTACTTTTTGATTTGAAATAATAGAAGCGAGGTGGCAGCTTCAATGGAATATGTAGTGGAAATGCAAAACATTAGAAAAGCCTTTCCCGGAATTGTTGCCAACGACAATATAACCTTTAATCTGAAAAAAGGTGAAATTCACGCCCTGTTAGGCGAAAACGGAGCTGGCAAATCAACTCTGATGAGCATTCTTTTTGGTCTTATTCAGCCTGATTCAGGGGTAATCAAGATTCGTGGCAAAGAGGTAAAAATCAGCAATCCCAATGTAGCCAATGATCTGGGAATAGGAATGGTTCATCAGCATTTCAAGCTCGTTCATAATTTTACCATAACTGAAAATATTATACTAGGTTTGGAACCGAAAAAAGCAAAGTTGTTTGTTGATATAAAATCAGCTGCTCAGCGCATCAAGGAAGTCTCTGAGAAGTATGGATTAAATGTTGATCCCTACGCCAAAATAGAAGACATATCCGTGGGCATGCAGCAGAGAGTTGAAATATTAAAAATGCTGTACCGCAATGCGGAAATACTTATATTTGACGAACCCACCGCAGTATTGACTCCCCAGGAAATCACAGAGCTTATGAAAATTATGAAGAATCTGGTTTCCGAGGGCAAATCAATTATACTTATTACCCATAAACTAAAGGAAATAAAGGCTGTTGCAGACCGCTGCACTGTCATAAGACGAGGGAAATATATCGGCACCGTCAATGTTGCGTCCACCGATGAGGCAGAGATGGCACGAATGATGGTTGGCCGCGAAATTTCCTTTAAAGTAGATAAAAAGCCTCAGGAAAAAGGCGATGTAATTTTGTCAGTTGAGAACTTAAACGTATTAAGCAACAAAAAAGTATTAGGGCTCAAGAACTTCTCACTTTCGGTACACCGCGGCGAAATACTTGGAGTTGCCGGAGTTGAAGGCAACGGCCAGGCTGAACTGGTTGAAGCAATTACTGGTCTTCGCCGGGTTGAATCAGGAAAGATATTCCTAAACGGTACTGATATTACAAACCTCCCTATAAAAAAGCGTATTCGTTCAGGCATTGCCCATATTCCTGAAGATCGCCAGAAAAGAGGACTTGTTTTGGATTATTCCATTGAAGACAATATGGTTCTGGAGATCTATGACACTCCCCCATATTCAAAGAATGGCATACTGAATCCTGCTGCTATAAGAAAGCATGCCGAAAAAATAATTGAAAGCTTTGATGTCCGTTCAGGTAAAGGGCCCGAGGCAATTGCCAGGTCTTTGTCGGGCGGTAACCAGCAAAAGGCAATCATCGGACGTGAAATCGAACTTGATCCCGATATACTTATTGCCGTTCAGCCAACCCGCGGTTTGGACGTTGGCTCTATTGAATACATCCATAAACGCCTGGTTGAACAGCGTGATGCTGGCAAGGCGGTACTTCTGGTATCTCTTGAACTGGATGAAATAATGAATCTCTCCGACAGGATTGCAATTGTCAATAACGGTGAATTAATTGGCATTGTTAATGCATCTGAGACCGACGAAAATGAGATAGGCCTCATGATGGCCGGTTTAAGGAAGGGGGAGCGCGCTTGAGCAACCTTGAAAATAAGCCAAATAATCAAGAGATGGAAGGTTTAACTGAAACGGGCAAGATTAAAAAGGTAAGAATAAAGGGCAACAGAAACTTAGTTGTATCGCTTCTTGCTATTCTGTTCGGTCTCATTGCAGGAGCCATCTACATGTTAGCCATTGGCAAAAACCCAATTACAGGCTATTACTTTATTTTAAGCGGCGGCCTTAAAAACCTGGAGCGCATAGGAAATACCCTTGCCACCGCAACGCCTTTGATTTTCACAGGCCTTTCAGCGGCATTTGCATTTAGGACAGGCCTTTTTAACATTGGTGCTCCTGGGCAGATGCTCATGGGTGGTTTGTGTTCAACGGCACTGGCATTAACCCTTAATTTGCCCCAGTATTTGTTCCTTCCAGTTATTTTATTGGGCTCAATGTTAAGCGGAGCCCTTTGGGCAATTGTTCCGGGCTTTTTAAAGGCCAAATTTAATGTCCATGAGGTTGTATCGGGCATTATGCTTAACTGGACAGCATATTGGATTGTATATTATATAATTCCCACGTACTTTAAAGCAGAGTATCTGGAAACAGAATCAGCAATGATTCCTGCAAACGCATCTCTTAAGGTAGGTTGGCTCAGCAGCCTCTTCCAGGGCTCATTTATTAACCTGGGGCTCTTTGTGGCAATAGTTGCTGTTGTACTTATAGCTTTTATACTTGATAAAACGGTTCTTGGCTATGAGCTAAAGTCCGTGGGCTACAACCGTCATGCCGCCGAATATGCAGGTATAAGCGTAAATAAAAACATTATCCTTTCCATGATGATTGCAGGAGCTCTGTCAGGGCTTGCCGGAGCGGCATTCTACGTTGGATATGCATCAAATATGCAGATTGGCGTTATGCCTTCCCAGGGTTTTGACGGAATTGCCGTGTCCCTTTTGGGTAACAACACCCCATACGGAGTCCTTGGCGCTGCCATATTCTTCGGACTGCTCCATTCCGGAAAGGGCTTTATGAACGCCATGACTAAGATTCCCCCCGAAATTGCAGATACCATAATTGCAACTATAATATACTTTTCAGCCACAAGCATATTCATTGAACGAATGCTGGATGCTTTAAAGCGCAGAAAGAGAGGTGCCAAATAAACATGTGGGATGTAATCACTTCCATATCTCCCTATGCAATAGCCTACACTGTCCCCCTGCTTATTACCGCCCTTGGAGGCCTTTATTCGGAAAGAAGCGGTGTTGTTAACATTGGACTTGACGGCATGATGATTGTAGGCTCATTTACAGGCGCCATTATAATTAATGCCCTTCAGCCAACCATGCATGACACCGCAATCTGGATTGGGCTGATTGCAGCAACAATAGTGGGAGCAATTTTCTCACTCCTCCATGCTTTCGCATCCATTAACTTAAAGGCCAACCAGGTTATCAGCGGTACCGCCATCAACATGATTGCAGGCGCTCTTACGGTATTTCTGGCAAGGAATATTACCGGAAGCGGAAATATACGCATAAATGCTCAATCCCGCTACAGCATACCAATTCTGAAGGATATACCCATAATCGGCGACCTGTTTTTCAAGCAGACATATGCAACAACCTGGCTGGTAGTATTTGTCCTGATAATAAGCTGGTTTGTAATATATAAGACTTCTTTTGGTCTGAGGCTCCGTGCCTGCGGCGAGCATCCTCACGCAGCCGACTCAGCCGGTATCAATGTATACCGAATCCGTTATATAGGAGTCATGTTGTCAGGTGCCTGTGCAGGTTTGGGCGGTGCAATTATACTTGTAACATACTCCGGAGAGTTTAACGGAAATGTAGCCGGAATGGGATTTCTTGCCCTGGCAGCCCTGATTTTCGGACAGTGGAAGCCTTTCGGAATACTGGCCTCTACCCTGTTCTTCGGCTTTGCCAGCACCATCGCCAATGTTTCCAGAGTTATTCCTGAACTTGCGGAGATTCCAAGTGTATATCTTAAGATATTCCCATATATAGTTACTCTCATCGCCCTGATATTGTCAGCCAAGAGCTCACAGGCTCCGAGAGCTGCAGGAGAGCCTTTCTCCCACGGCTAATATTTATCGGGCTTGCCGGGCTAAGATTTATAACTTTTAATCATCGACAGGGAGAGAAACATGAGTATCAATACCGTTCATATTATTGGGCTTGGAGCCGTCGGCGCCACATATGCTTCTTATCTATATAAAATGGACAGGCATTGCGTTAAGGTGATACTAGGCCAGGACAGGATTGACCGCTACTCAGAAGGAGTCCTGATTAACGGTGAAAGGTATAAATTTGACTTAGTGACGCCCAAACCGGGTGACCCTAAAGCACAGTTTATTCTTATCGCCGTAAAGGCTCACCATCTTAACAGGGCAATTGAGTCAATAGCCCCTCTGGTTGGTGATGACACCATTATCCTTTCACTGTTAAACGGTATTACCAGTGAAGAGGAATTAAGCCTTGCTTTTGGCCGGGATAAGGTTCTTCATGGATTCTGTGTTGGTCTTGATTCCACAAGGGAAAATGGCGAGGTTCGCTTCTCCAATAGCGGCAGGATAGTTTTTGGCGAATATTATAAGGAAGCCGCAGGAAAGGCTTTGCCTGTTTCCGAATTATTCAGCCGTGCCGGCATCTCCTATAAGATTCCTGATGATATTCGGAGGGAAATGTGGTGGAAGTTTATGATGAATGTTGGAATAAATCAGACTTCCGCAATTCTTAAAGCCCCCTACGGAGTATTTCAGAGAATTGCCGAGGCAAGAGAACTTATGGCATCTGCCTGCAGGGAGGTTATTGCCATAGCACATAAGGAAGGCATAGCACTTTCCGAGTCTGATATAGAGGAATACTTCAGGATAATTGATACCATCTCTCCGGAAGGCAAGACTTCCATGCTTCAGGATGTTGAGGCATGCCGTAAAACTGAGGTTGAGCTCTTTGCCTTTACAGTTATGAACCTGGGTAAAAAGCATGGCATTCCCACACCGGTGAACGAAATGCTTTACCGTATGTTACGAGTACTGGAACTAAGATATTTAGAGAAAAGCTCTAACTAGTATAATTTGAACTGATGGACATATGAATTTAATTCAAGGTTATAAATGAACGCTTCCAAACGCCGAAGAAACGATTACTCGTGTGTTTGCATGAAATAATAAAGACCCTTCCATATTGCGTGGAAGGGTCTTTTCTCATCACCAGATTGTCACTCTCTTTTCAGGGGCCAGATACATTACATCATCAGGAGTAACATTATAGGTATCATAGAATTCCTGGAAGATGCGCAGAACCTGATTAACACGCAACTTATTTGGCGCATGGGTATCCTGCACTGTTAATAGTGAGTACATGGCACTGGTAGCAGTTTGTCTCCAGATATTTGCGTAGCTTTCAAAGAGTTCTTCATAATCTACATCCGGAATGGTTTTTGCAATTTCCAGTATACAAGCCATGGCGCCAATATCGGCAACATTCTCTGATAATGTCAGGACACCGCTTACAACAGCGTCAGGCCCAATTTCTATATTGTATAGGTCGATGATAGCCTGGCATTTCTGCTGGAAGGTCTCATAATCTTCAAGTGTCCACCAATTGCTCATATTGCCGTTCTCATCAAATTGGGCTCCATTGTTGTCAAAGGCATGAGTAATTTCATGGGCGATGATTGTGCCGATACCTCCGAGGTTCTGCTCCCTTGAGGCATTAACATCGTAAAAAGGCGGCTGCAGAATTCCAGCAGGGAAAATAATCTCGTTACTGGTATGGTTATAAAAAGCGTTTACGGTATGGGGCGGAACTATCCAGCCTGATTTATCCACTGCTTTGTTAAGCAGCTGCTTTGATTCTCTCACAACAGCAGAGCTAACGGCAAAGATATTTTCAAGAAGCGAGCTACCTTCTTCATAGGTCCTTAATGAGATACCCGCCAATGGATCAGGCCAATTATCGGGATACCCGATTTTTAGCTTTGTAGCATTCAGCTTTTTGATAGCTGCCTTCTTTGTAGTCTCGCTCATCCAGTCAAGATTTTCTATACGTTTCCTGTAAACGCCTATAATCTCTTTTACAATGCTCTCAACATCTTTCTTGGCTTCCTCTGTAAAATACTTTTCTACATATATTTTGCCAAGATAGTTGCCCATAACTGCATTGATAAGGGTAAAGGCCTTGTCTTCCTCGCTTATTGTGCTTCCTATCCCCAGGAATGTGCTGTTAAATACAATCAAAGCATTTTCCAGATCCTTGGATAAGTAAGATGCAGTATTTACAATAACGCGATATTTTGCATAGACCTTAAGCGTATCAATATTTTCATCGCTAAGAATAGCTCCGGTCTTTTCCATAAGCCCGGGATCGGTAACTACAATAGTTTTTACATCCCTATATCCAAGTTGGGCCAAATACGCCTTTAAATCAACCTCAGGGAAAAGTTTTGCAAGTTCGTCTATATCATAGGGGTTATATATGTTTTCTACCTTGCTTGCAAGCTCATTGCTCATGGTATGCTGGGCCATAAGCTTCTCAAAATCCAGTATTGTCTTGGCAACTTCAGAAGCACCAGCCTCGTCTTCACCGCAAAGCTTAAAGAGTTCAGAAATAAATCCCTGATAAAGAGCCTCAACCTGCTGATTGCCGCTGGTAAGATAAGCAGCGGGAAGTTCGGTCGTGATACCCGTGCCGTATAAGCTGTAACGGGTACTGTCCACTAAATCCACCGAAGGGCTGAAAGTAAACAATGGATTAAGACCGGTTTTCTCTTCCATAGTGGCAGAAAGAGACAGAAGTTCTTTGACTGACAGAACATTATCTATTGCATCAAGATATTGTTTTATAGGCTCAAAACCTTGCTTATTTCGGTTTTCAACATCCATAATGGTGCTGTATAAAGCAGCCATTTTCTGCTCCTTGCTTCCAGTCTTCCACTGGTCTGCTTTGGAAACAACGTCATTTACAATTTCCTTAAGCCTATTGGTATTGGAAAGGTTAACCTCATCAAAGGCTGTATAAGACGGATAGCCGTCAGGAAGCCTGGTAGAGGTCAGCCACTTGTAATTCATTGCGTAGTAGAAGTCATCCTGTGGCCTTGTATTTGAAAGGTTTGAAATACGGGAAAGAATTGCAGATAACTGGTCCCTTGTAACATAATCATTGGCACCAAACAGACCGTTTCCATATCCGTACATCAACCCTGCTTTTATAAGCCTGTTAACAGTTACAGCCTGGGACTGGGTCAAATCGGAAAAAGTCTCGACCGGCTTAATATCCGGCAATTCTCTTATTGAACGGCTTATTACCATTGCAAGTTCAATTCTGGTGATATAATCCTTGGGCAATATCCTGCTGTTATTTCCTACGAGGATATTGTTTGTAACGGCAATCCCAATTTTATCGGCATATTTGGCATCTACCTCAGCTGCATCATGAAAGCTTGTCAAGTCATTAACGGTTTCGTTCAATGTTCCAAGACCAATAGTGTCAAGAAGCATTGCTACGGCCTCTTCCCTGGTAACATAATCCGCACCTGAAGTTGAGGCATAAACTGAAACATTGCTGAATACAAGAACGATGAGAAGAATGATGGATACAACTTTTTTGAACTTACCCATGATATTTGATATGCTCCTTTCAAAAAATAGGGACCTACAGGTCCCTATTCACTATTGTCTTTGACCCCCCCACCAAAGACAATATATCCTTGATGATAATGTACCACAATATGGTAATTACTGCAACAATATTTTAAAATATTATGCAATTTTGAAAAATTTCCTAGCTGGTTTTGCATAAAAAGCGGGAAATTTTATGCTATTCATTCCTATGCCCTCATCTTACTAAAGACTTTAATAATTTCCATATAACGTCCGTAAACCTCATCAACAATTGATTCCCAATTGGTATATACTGTTTTGTTGGCGTTCCTGCCTACCTCAACAAGCTTTTGTGGATTCTCAACGGCCTTTACAATGCGGTTTGCAATATTTTCGGCGCCGTCTTTGGTAAGAAAACCGTTGAAGTCATCGGTAATTCCCTCTGCAGTATTTGAGCCTTCCACCAGCACAGCAGGGCAGCACTGGGAGGCGGCTTCTCTTACTACAATGGACGCATTGTCATAAAGGGATGGAAATATCAAAAGGTTTGCCCTGCAATATAGGGATTTTAAATATTCCCTGTCGTAGATGGGGCCAAGAAAGCTAACCCTGTCATCTAGATCAAGGCTCTTTGATAAAGCTTTCAGCTCTTCAAGGGCATAGCCCTGCCCTACCATAAGCATTTTAAAATCAAGTCCCCTTTGCTTTAAAAGAGCCAGTGACTCAATAAGAGTCCGGGTATTCTTTTGCCTTATCATCTGGCCAACATAAATAAACACGAGCTGATCCGGCGTAAAGCCAAATTGGCTGTTTATCTTTTCACACTCTTTTTCCTTGTCCTCGACAGTTTCATATTCGGTTCCGTTAGGGATTTCTTCAATAGTGCCCTTATAACCATATTCTCTTAAGGTTTCGGCGGTTGATCTGTTGACAGTCCATACCGCATCCACACTGTTATAGAAATCCACAACCTTTGAAACAACAAACCTTGCGGCCCCTTCAAATTTTAAGGATTCCAGAAAGTCGTCATAATATTTTGAATGGAAGGATGCCACAATGGGTATTCCCCTTTTTCTTGCGGTATCAAGAGCAATATTTCCCGAACTGAAAGGAGTATGGGCATGTACTATATCAAAGGAAATTTGCTTAAGTCGTTTCATAAAAGGTGCGCATAGCTTTGGAATTCCAGTTCTGTAAGGGTATCTTGTAGGTATGCTTATAGAGCTGTATCTTAAAACTTCAAAATCTTCATTGTCGGTATGGTTAGGGAAATGCGGAGTTATAACATAACATGAGCCATATTTTTTGTTGAGCCAGTAAGCATAGTTCTTTGCGACATTTCCTACTCCATCCATAATGGGAGGAAAAGATTCGCTGAATTGACCCATAACCAAGCCCATATATTAAACCCTCCATGTGCATTCGAATTTTAGATAATTATATTCCAATATTAAGCTGATTTTCAACATACCTAAATCAATTCTAATTTTTCTAATGAAATAATAATATATTAAAATCAGGGAAATAAAAAAACGAGTCAGCCATATGACTCGTTTTTTAATACTTTCCCATTTAAAATCAGGTTCTTGAAATAATAATTTTCTGCACGCTGTCAGCTACATCCTCGCACTGATCCAGTGCGTCCTCAAGCTTTTCATAGAGCTGCTTGTAAATAACGATCTTTTTTGCGTCATTTTCAAATTCAAAGAGAGTTCTCATAGCATTGAGGTAGGTTTTGTCTCCAAGCTCTTCAATCTGATTTATCTCAATAATAAGGTCGTTGATGGCCTTGAAATTTTTCTTGTAATTCTTGAGGTTCTTCATTAATTCTTCAAGCTTTAAACAAGCTTCAACAACAAGTCCCATAAGGTTTCTTGATGCCTCGTCAACCTGCTTTACACACATCATGTAGGTATGATTGCCAATTGAATCGATATGGTCGGTAATGCTCTCTATTTCGTTTATGATTTCCACTATATCAGAGCGGTCTATGGGTGTAACAAATGCTTCCTCAACCAGCTTAAGACATTTGTGAACATGGATATCCGCTTCATGTTCAATGTCCTTCAGATTCTGCATTTCCTTGTAGTCAATGAGGCCATCCTCAAAGGATTTCTTAAGAGCCATAGCAGCCCTGCTAGAATATGAAATGGACTCTACAAACAATTCAAACCAATCCGTATCCTTGTTTGAAAAAATACCCATAATTTAGTCCTCCTTAGAATAAAAAATTGAAAAGCTTGGCCATGATATATCCAAGAACAAGGCAAGCCGGGAAGGTTAATGCCCATGCAATGAGCATTTCCTTAACAATATTCCAGTTTACATCCGAAAATCTTCTGGCTGCGCCGGCTCCCATAATGGCGGTTCCTTTGGCATTGGTTGTGCTTAAGGGAATACCCAAAATTGTTGCTCCCATCATACAGGCCGAAGCACCGATTTCGGCAGCAAAGCCCTGATACTTTTCAAGCTTGACCATATCCATTCCCATGGTCTTAATAATCCTGTAACCTCCAATTGAGGTTCCCACGGCCATTAATATTGAAACCAGAAGCTTTACCCATACGGGAACTATTAAACTCTCGCTTGTGGGCAGTATTCCGCCAACAACCAGTGCAAGAGCAAATACACCCATAAATTTTTGCCCGTCCTGAGCTCCGTGGTTAAAAGCCATCATGGATGCCGAAAGAACCTGGCCCCATGAAAAAAAGGTATTGGATTTTCTGCGATTGGCTCTCTTGAAAATGAAGACTATCAACTTTGTTGTAAAATAGCCAGCAATAAATCCCAATACCGTTGCAACCCCCAACCCGATAAGAACCTTCTTGAATTCCTCCCAGTTGAAAGCCTCAATACCTTTGAAGGAAATTCCCGCACCCATAAGGCCGGCAATAAGGGCATGGCTTTCACTGGTGGGAATACCGAATCTCCATGCAGACAATGCCCAAATAACTACTGACAGCTGAGCTGCGGCCAGAGTTATAAGAGCACCTCTTCCTGTGCCAATGGTAACAATATTGGCTGTCGTGTTAGCAACAGCTGTTCCCATCATAAAAACACCAGCAAGATTAAATACTGTAGCAAGGAAGATAGCAGCCTTTGCACTCAGCACACGTGTAGAAATGACTGTTGCAATGGCATTAGGAGCATCCGTCCACCCGTTGACAAAAACTGAAGCGCATACCAGTAGCAAAACAACGTATAAAGAAACCATCAGTTTTCTCCCCTCATATACTTGACCAGCAATCATTCCTAAGGTCTCTTATTAATATTCCCAAGCAGTGGTGGAATGATTTTTTTAATTTTTTCTTAACAGACCCTTAACATTATACCAAAGTACCATTAACGTAAAAAGACAAAAATCATGAATTAACGACAATTAACGTAAATTTAACAAACAGCCCTTTCTTGCTCATACTGTTTTAAAGTATTTCCCGCGTTATTGCCTGAATACAAAATACACTTTCAATACGTTACAATTTCTTTATTTCAATATTTTCCCTAACATTGGAAAACCCCTTTTGTTAGTTTTGGCATCTAACCAAAGGGGTTCAATAAAGCTGAAATTATATTTTGCATTTAATATTCTGAATATTTATTTTTTTAATTCAATAAAGCGTTTAATTTTCCTTGTGGTGGTTTTTGCAAATTCCTCATCCTGTAACGTGAAGTCCTTAATATGCTTATATGTCACAAGCTGCTGGTTGACCTTTTTAATTTCATGGCCAATTATCTCCTCGGCGGTGGTTCCGGGTGCAGCATTGTTTTTAATATCCTCTTCAATCTTTTCCCTGTCAGGCACAATTCTTGCGCATACTATTGTATCCCCGTCGGATTCGCCCTTGCCGTAAACAAGAGATTCCTTAATATACGGGCTTCTGTTTAAAAGGGTTTCTATTTCCTCAGGATATACGTTTTTGCCGTTTCCGGTTATTATTACATTCTTTTTGCGGCCTGTTATATGGACAAAACCATCCTTATCAATAAAGCCGCTGTCACCTGTAAAGAACCAGCCGTCTTTAATCGCCTCTGCTGTGGCTTCAGGGTCTTCGTAATAGCCAAGCATAACGCTGGGGCCTTTGCATATGATTTCTCCGATTCCATTTTCATCAGGATCATGGATTTTAACTTCAAGGTTTGGAAGCGGAAGTCCTGCAGCTTCATCCTTGTACCATATATCCCTGTTTAATGCTACAATGGGTGCGCACTCGGTAAGCCCATATCCCTGTACCAGATTTATGCCAAGGCTTCTGAATCCTTTAGCAATCTGAGGATCTATTCCGGCGGCTCCGCTTATAAACAGCCTGATATGTCCGCCAAGAGCATCATGTATCTGCTTAAAGAGCTTTTTCCTGATATCAATTCCTAATTTAAGCAGGGTGTTGCTAAGGCCAAGTGCAAATCTGACGGCAAATTTGCCTTTCTGTTTTATTGCCTGGCCCATTATCTGCCTGTACATGGACTCAAACACCAGAGGAACACCAAGCATTATTGTACACTTGGATTCCTTAAGGTTTTTAAGAATATGCCTCAACCCTTCACAGTAAGCAATGGTGCTTCCCCTGTAAATCTGGCACAAAAAGCCGCAGGTACATTCGTATGTATGATGAATGGGAAGGATTGACAAGAAGGTATCCTTATCATCAATATAAAGCATTGCACACATATTCATGAGATTTTCACAAATATTGCGATGGGAAAGCATGACCGCCTTAGCCTTTTCAGTGGTGCCTGAGGTAAACAGAAGCATGTTCATTGCATTCTCATCTATCTCGGCATCTATAAAGCGCCTGTCACCCTTTTGAACCAGATCACGGCCTTTATTTAGAAGATCTTCAAAAGAAAGCACATTGCCATTATTCTCTGACACATCCATACCAATAAAGAATTTAATTGTGGTTGGCTTGTCCATCAGAGTATTAACCTTATCTGCCACAGAGCCTGAATATATTATTGCTTCAGCCTTTGAACGCTCAATAAGGCTTTCTATCTCATTTGGAGGAAGTTCCTTGTCCAGTGGAACCACAATTCCTGTTCCATTTACAATTGACAGATAGGATATGGACCACTCATACCTGTTCTCTCCAATGAGTGCAATTTTGCTTCCTTTAAGGCCTAAATCAATTAGTGCTGTACCAAACGCGTCAACATCTTTCTTATACTGTGTATAGCTAATGGGAACATAGTCGGACTGCCCCTTGGGTTTGGACAGAAATGCAGCTTTGCTGCTATAAATCTCAGCACTTGAATTTAACATATCCTTAAGATTTTTAATGGGTCTTACAGGATAAAGATTTTCATATTTCATACCCAGCACCTTCCCTGGAAATTCAAGGTTTTTTGCCAAAATAGCTTAATTAATTATATAACATGACTGCATATAATTGAAATAAAAAATTAAATATATTATCATTGTCTTAACAAATAATAATTAACAAAATAAATCTCTGCAATTATTATTCACCGTATTTTTCATATCCATTTCGCTACATAAATTATTGTCACAAATGGTAGGGTATATTCTGCTTTACCCTAAGAAAAATTAAATAAAAAAGGAGTTATGGAATTTGGAAACTTTCAGGGAACTGTATGAGAGGCTTGTTAAAGCTTCATGGAACAACAGGCTACAGGAAGAAGTAGAACATATAAAAAAATATGAAGAATATAACGAGCATCATTTAAGATGTCTCTTAAATCCTGAAAAAGAAGCCTGCGTAATCAAAGTGGATGAATGCGGAGGCTGTGAGGAAGGCACTCCTCAATGCGAAGCATCCTGTCTTTTTTCGGCCATAAAACGTGATGAAAACGGAAACCTTGTAATTGACACTGAACATTGCGTAGGGTGCCTGCACTGTGTCGATGCCTGCAAGAGTAAATCCCTTGCTGAGAGAAAGGACGTCTTGCCGGTTATTGAACAGCTTAAATTAAAAAAGGCACCAATATATGCAATGATTGCTCCTGCTTTCAACGGCCAGTTTACTTTGGACGTTACTGCGGGAAAGCTGCGTTCCGCATTTAAAAAATTAGGCTTTGACGGCATGGTTGAGGTGGCATTGTTTGCAGATATTCTTACTCTTAAGGAAGCCCTGGAATTTGACAGATCCATTCACGATGACAAGGACTTCCTTCTGACAAGCTGCTGCTGTCCAATATGGGTTGCCATGATAAAACATATTTATCATGATCTTATCCCCCACATGCCCCCGGCTGTTTCCCCCATGGTTGCCTGCGGAAGATCCATAAAGCACCTCCAGCCCGACGCCATAACGGTATTTATAGGGCCTTGCATTGCCAAAAAAGCTGAGGCTAAGGAACCCGACATTAAGGATGCTGTTGATTATGTACTTACATTCCAGGAAATCGACGACCTTTTCAAACTGGCAAATATCAATCCTGCCGATATGCCGGAGGATGAAAGGGACCATTCCTCAACTGCAGGCCGCATATACGCCCGTACAGGAGGCGTAAGCAAGGCTGTACAGACCACACTTGACAGGCTGTCTCCCAACAGAAAAATACCCTTAAAGGCAACACAGGCAAATGGGGCTAAGGAATGCAAACTGCTCTTAAAAGAGATATCCGAAGGAAAAATTAACGCCAACTTTATTGAAGGAATGGGATGCGTAGGAGGATGCGTAGGCGGCCCTAAAGCCATAATTCACAGGGATGAAGGAACAAAACATGTCGAGGAATATGGCGACAGTGCAACATTTAAAACTCCAATTGACAATCCCCATGTTATCCATTTATTAAATGAGCTTGGATTTGAGAAAGTTTCAGACCTGTTGGAGAGGGACAACTTCTTTATCCGCAACTTCAGCAAGTCTTAACAGGATTCAAGACTTTCAGCATTGTCAGCTGGGCGGTTGGGCTCAATAACGCACCTTATGGTTACGGCACCCACAACAATTAAGCCGCCCAGTATGGCAAGGATACCCGGCTTTTCATTCAAAAATATCAGTACCCAAACAGGATTAAGGATTGGTTCCACCACAGTTACAAGGCTTGCCTCAATGGCTGTGGCATATCTAATTGCCTTGCTGTACAGGATATATGGAATTCCAAGCTGAACTGCGCCTAATACCACAAGATAAATCCATTCAGTACCTGTTTTGGGGGCAGAAACAAACAGAAACGGAATACCAACAACTGCCGTAAGGGCGTTTCCCAGCAGCACCGATTCAATGGGCGAGCCATCCTTTTGCATTCTCATAAATACCGGAAAAAGCCCGAACCCCACACCGCTTATTATTGCCAGAATATTTCCCAAAAGCCCTCTTGAATCAATATCCTCCATGAAAAATAAAGCCATTCCGCCAAAAACAGCGAAAATTGCCAGCCAGTCCAGCAATAGCGGTTTTTCTTTTAAGAGCCAGCCGCTGAAAATTGCCACATATATTGGCGCCGTATACTGAAGCAAAATGGCGTTGGCGGCGGTGGTGTATTTGTTGGCCGACACAAAGGTAATAACCGTTAAGGCATAGGCCACGGCTGCTGCAATCTGGGGAAAGGACCATGTAAATTTAGGCTTTTTTACATATGCCAGAACAAAAAGCCCTGAAATTGCAGATCTTATACCTGCAATAGCCATGGGATGGGCATTTACCAGTTTAATCAGCAACCCTCCGATGCTCCACAAGGTTGCTGCCAGAGCCAACATAACAAGTGATGCTATTCTTTTGCTGCCGGTATTCATGAATTTCCCCCACAAATCCGTAATTTACAATATTAATATTCGGGTTTAATTCGGATAATCTTAATGTTACCCCAAAAGAATCCTGTCGTTATCCAGAACCTCACCGCTTTTTTCCTCAAAGAGATCAACCAGTTTATCAACGGTTATGCCTTTCAGGTCATCTCCAGAGACATTGAGCACCAATTTTCCTTTATTCATCATTAATATTCTGGTACTCATCTCAATGGCATCCTTCATGTTGTGGGTGACCATGAGGGTTGGAATACCCTCTTCTTTCACAAATACCTTGGTAAGCTCAAGAACCTTTCTGGATGTTGCCGGGTCAAGTGCTGCCGTATGCTCGTCAAGCAATAAAAGCTTTGGCCTTACAATAATGGCCATAAGAAGAGTGAGTGCCTGCCTCTGCCCGCCGGATAAAAGTCCTGCTTTATCCTTCATTCTGTCTTCAAGTCCCAGTTCAAAGCGGGATAATTTTTCCCTGAAAAGCTCTCTGTCCTTGCGGGTAATTCCCCATCTTAGATTTCTTGGCCTTCCCTTGTACCATGCAATGGCGAGGTTCTCCTCTATGGTCATATCAAAGGCCGTACCTTTTAACGGGTCCTGAAAAACTCTGCCTATTGCATGAGCTCTTTTATATTCAGGCTTATAAGTAATATCCTCACCGTCAAGCTTTATGCTTCCGCCATCTGGTATGTAAACACCCGATATGCAGTTTAAAAGGGTTGATTTTCCTGAGCCATTGCCCCCTATTATGGCGGCAAACTCGCCTTGTGAAAGAGTAAAACTTACATCCTTTAATGCATCCAATTCATTGGCTGTGCCTTTCATAAAAGTCTTGGAAACTCCGCACAACTCAAGCATTCAAGGCACCTCCATCCTCACCAGTTGTAAATTTCTTCTTTATTTTTGCAAGACCGCCCCCGATTTTTGAAGCCGAAAGGGCTATGGCTACAATAACCGCAGAAACAAGCTTAAGGTCTGTGGGAGGCATTCCGATTTCAAAAGCAATGGAAATAATAAGCCGGTAGAGCACAGAGCCCAGAGCGACAGCCGTTAACCTTCTTATTAGCGGTTTTGAACCGAAAACTACCTCCCCAATGATAACCGAGGATAATCCTATTACAACCATACCGGTTCCCATACCTATGTCAGAAAATCCCTGGTACTGGGCAATCATGGCTCCGGAGAGAGCAACAAGGCCGTTTGATATGGCAAGGCCGCAAAGCTTGGTTACATCGGTGTTGACTCCTGCTGCCCTTACCATGCCCTCATTATCCCCTGTTGCCCTCAGCACATATCCGAATCTGGTATTGAGAAACAGGCTAAGGAGAGCCAAAATTATGACAAGTATAATGAGCGATAAAGCCAATTCTTTATAATCTCCCAAAGGTTCAAGCAATGGAATTGAGAATATGGTGCTGTCCCTTGAAATTGGAATATTGGGTCTTCCGCCCATTACCCTTAAGTTTACCGAATAGAGTCCGAGCATAACCAATATTCCTGAAAGAAGAGGCTGAATTCCAAGCTTTGTGTTTAACAAGGATGTTACGCAGCCTGCCATGCTTCCCATCAAAAATGCCGCAATAAGGCTGAGATAAGGGTGCCCTGTGGCTGCAAGAACAGCGCTGGCAGCGGTACCCAGAACAAAACTTCCGTCGACGGTAAGATCAGGCGTGTTCAGGGTCCTGAAAGATATAAACACTCCCAGAGCCAGTACTGCATATATAATTCCCAGTTCGCCGGCACCCTTAAATATGCCGGGAAGCCTTTCAAGAAACAGCATTATGTCTGTAAGCATTAATTTTGACCCCCCTGGTTACTTGTCATCCTGCATTTAACAGAAATTACTTCAATGAAATTATTTTTATGTTCTTAAAATTAATACCCGTTAATTCAGTATTGTTGCCTCTGAAAGTATATCCTGGGGTATATTGATACCAAGCTTGGATGCGGTATCCTGGTTTATGTAAATATCCATATCGGTCATAAGTTTTACAGGAATGTCTCCCGGATTTTTGCCATTAAGGACTTCTATAGCCATTTTCGCAGTTTCTTTGCCCAGGATTTCATAATTTATGCCGTATGTAGCCAAACCGCCGTCTTTCACCATGGAATCTGCCCCAACGTATACGGGAATTCCTGCTTTAGTGGCGGTTTCAGCAACCACTTTCATAGCAGAAGCAACGGTGTTGTCAATGGGAACAAAGATTGCATCGCTCTTTCCTGTCAGGGAATTTACCGCCTGCTGTATATCTGCAGTGCTTGTAACCGTAGCCTCAACAACTGTCAGTCCGTTATTGCCTGCATAGTTCTTAAGATCATTTATAACGGATACCGAGTTTGGTTCGCTTAAGTTGTACAGAGCACCTATTGTTTTAATGCCTGGTGTAATTTTTCTTGCAAGCTCCATAATCATTTCAGCTGAAACAGCATCGGAAGTGCCGGTAACATTTCCTCCCGGCTTTTCAAGGCTTGTGACGATTCCCGCTCCTACAGGATCGGTGCAGGCAGAAAAAATTATTGGAATTTCATTTGTTTCGTTTTTGACTGTCTGAGCTGAAGGAGTAGCAATGGCAATAATAAGGTCATACTTGTTTCTTACAAATTTCTGGCTGATTGTTTTAAGATTGGTCAGTTCGTTCTGGGCGTTCTGATAATCAATCCTGATGTTTTGCCCGTCTTTGTAGCCATTTGCTTCAAGTTCTTTAATTATTGATTCTCTTATGGTGTTAAGTGACGGATGCTCCAGAATCTGCACAATTCCAATCTTTTTAACGTTGCCTGCCCCGCTGCATCCTGAAAGCAACAGAATTGAAGACATAAGCATTGTGATTGCCAAAATAACGGATAACATTTTTTTCATAAGTTCCCACCTCGCAAATAATAATTAATTATTTCTTAATGGGTTCTCTGTCTGGGGGATAACAAAAAAGCCTGTCCTTTGTCCAAGGACAGGCATTAACCTGCGGTACCACCTTGATTGATGATTTTTTAATCATCCTCTCATACAGAGTGCCATCACACCCATTGCCGTTAACGCCGGCACTACGTCGGAGGCTACTCGTTTCCTTTCGCCCCGCCCTCAGAGGCCCATTTGTCTGCAATGTATCTGCCAGGCTTCCACCATCCCCGGCTCTCTATGAGACATGAATGCAGTTTTACTTCCCCGTCAGCGGTTTAATTTAGCATATTATATTATAGGATACCTGAATTTGTCAATATTCTTAATGCAAAACCCAGCATAATATATACCATATTCATGCTACATAATCTGAGGGTTTATCTTATTCTTTAGTTCTGTGTAGCTGTTAAGAGAATACTCTGCCGGACCTTCCAGGATATTGCCTTTATAATCAAATCTTGAGCCATGGCAGGGGCAGTCCCAGGACTTTTCCTGAGAATTCCACTTAAGCTCGCAGCCCATATGGGTACAGGTTATGTCAACAAGGTAAATATTGTCCTCTTCATCCCTGTAAAAACCGCAGCGTTTTCCTTCAATATTTACAACTATGCCCACACCTCTGTCCTGAGGTATTTCGCTTTCTCCAAGAGTAAGCTTTCCAGCAACCAGTTGTACGGCCATATCTGCGTTTTCCTTTAAAAAGTTAAGGGATATGATGTCCTTAACCCTCAGGTTGGAGAACAAGTCCTCATATTCCGACTCCTGCTTCTTAATTAAGTCCATTATTACCATGGCCGATGCTATGCTGCTTGTAAGTCCCCATTTTCTGTAGCCTGTGGCTATAAAAATATTCTTGTACTCCACGCTGGTATAGCCTGCGTATGGAATATAATCGTGGGTAATATAGTCCTGGGCCGACCATTGATATTTGGCATTCTGAAAACCAAAGATTTCCTTAGCCAGACTTTTTAGATTCTCATAATGGTCGCCGTCATTATGTCCTACCTTATGTCCCTCGCCGGACAATAAAAGAACCTTTTCCTCAGGTATATAGCGAAGGGATATGGTGGGCTTTTCAATGTTGATAAAATGTGCTTCGGGAAAATTGTCGGTTTCATATCCCACAATATAGCTTCTGTCGGCTCTCATACGGGCAAAATAGAAGGCTTTTGCGTCATAGCAGGGATAATGGGAAGCGATTATTACATTTTTCGCTCTTATCCTTTTGCCGTTCTCAAGCTCAACCACGCATTCCTCGCCCGGATGAAAATCAATTACACGGGTGTTTTCAAAAATGCGTCCCTTCATGTTTACTGCTTCATTTGCCAAAGCGTCCAAAAATCGTTTGGGATGAAACTGTGCCTGATTGTTAAGCTTAATTGCGCCCAATACATTAATGGGCACCGGCAGCTCCTTCTCATAGGAACAGTCAAGGCCAATCTTCTGATATACAGCAAACTCCTCTTTAAGCTTCTCCACGAAATTTTCATCCCTTGTAAAAAGATAGGCAGGAAGCCTTTTAAACTGGCAGTCAATGTTATACTGCCTTGTCATATCCTCAATAAACTGTATTGCCTTATTATTGATTTCATAGTATTGCTTTGCCTTTTCAAAGCCATATTTCTTTTCAATCCTTGAGTATATATATCCGTGCTGGACCGTTGCTTTTCCCGTATTCCTGCCGGAAGAGCCATGACCGATTCTGTTGGCATCTATTAAAGTCGCATTATATCCTTCCCTGGAAAGCAGGAAAAGACATGTTACTCCTGTAAGGCCTCCTCCTATTACAAGATAATCAGTTGAATAATCTTCGTTAAGGGTTTCATACTGCTTTCCTTCTGAGCTTAATATCCAGTAAGGCGCATTCACAAAGCGCATCTCCTTTCTTTGTAAATTTTTCTTAGTTTGTGACAGTTTTCTAAAAACAATACGGACTAAAAATTATGGAAGTGATTATTATTTTCTTTTTTTCTGCTTTTTTAATATAATTAATGTGAGCATAAAATTGATTTTTCTGACACCATAAAACTTATTTTTATTTTTTGTTTTTTCTTATATAATTGTTGTAAATATTAGTATTAATTATTGCGCTGTCTGATCTTTGGGAGTTGAATAAAATGTTCAAAAACATATTGATAAAAATAAAGAACAAATACAGGGACCTTAAAATCAGCACCAAAATTCTGACATTTTATAGCGCAATATTAATATTGTCGGTTTTATTGAGCGCCTATATATATCAGAGAATATACAATCATACCCTGTCCGAGAAGGTCAGTGAAGTTTCTGTTCAGACTCTCCACTCAATCAGTTCAAATATATTTTCCATGCTGGACAACGCAAAAAACCTGTCAAAAGTTATACTTGCCAGTGATGAAATACAGCAGTCCCTAAGAAAGGTAAATGATCACGAAATTTCCCACGACGAATCACAGCGTATAATTAATACCCATATATCCAGGTTTATTGAAGCCTTCCCCTTTATCTCCTCAATTTATATCTTTGATGCCAACGACCAGCGCTACGGCATAGACAGGCTGCCCTTAAAGGCACTTAAGATTGACAGCATAACCGAGGCAAGCTGGTATGAAAGCGCAGTTGCGGCACAGGGCGGCTTTATACTTAAGCTTAACGCAGGCGATATCTACGAGGATCTTGAAGGAGAAAAGTACATATCCCTTATAAGAATAATTAACGACATATACACTCAGAAAACCCTTGGCACATTGATCCTCAACATATCCGACAGTGCCTTTTCAGATTCCTACAAGGATATTCTGGACGAGTACGGAACCGACATTATGATTTTGGACGAGGAAGGCAGGACTGTTGTTGATTTCAGAGACATCCAGGTTGACGATATCGGAAGATTAATGGTATTTTCCGAAAACGGAGAATCCATTGTGGAAAATATAAACGGCAAGGATTATCTAGTATCTTCCCTTAAGATGTCCAGGTATGACTGGAGCATTATAAGCATGATTCCCTTTGACGAGCTTTCAAAGGAATCCTACATTTTTAATGTGGCAGCCCTTTCAATTATTATTTTAAATGCCTTTCTCATGTTTCTTGGAGCAATAGGCATATCGCGGCTGATATCAACTCCAATAACAAAACTTCTTAACTCCATGAAAGGCGTTGAGAAGGGCGAATTCAAAAAGGTTGACATTGAGGCAGGAAATGACGAGATAGGAAGCCTTCGTGATGCCTACAACATAATGATAACAGAAATCCAGAACCTGATTGACAAGATAGTTAAGGAGCAGAAAATTAAAAGAAAAGCAGAACTTGATATTCTCCAGGCCCAGATAAAGCCCCATTTTCTCTACAACACCTTTGACGCCATAAGTTCCCTTGCCTTATCGGGCAAGAACGAACAGGTATATCAGCTTATGAAATTTCTGGGCAGCTACTACAGAATCAGCTTAAGCAAGGGAAGCGAAGTTATAACCATCAAGGAAGAAATTGAAGTGGTAAAAAACTATATGTCCATTCAACATGTCAGATACGGCGATATATTTGATATCCGGTATGACATAGACAATAACACCTTAAATTACAAAATACCCAAGCTTGTACTACAGCCTTTGGTAGAAAATGCCCTTTACCACGGAATAAAGCCTAAAGGAGAAAAAGGCCTTATTCAAATCAGAACAAGATACCTGAATCCATATATTGAGCTTTCGGTTATTGATGACGGCGTAGGAATGGATGAAGAAATTGCATTGAACATTCTCAACAACAATGATGAAAACACCAAGCCCAGCTTTGGACTTAAAGGCACCATTGAACGCTTAAGAATCTACTACGGCGTCAACAACCCCGTATCAATCAGAAGTGCGAAAAACCAGGGAACCGAGGTAATAATAACTATTCCCGCCAAGGAGGAGGCATAAAATGTCTGAATTATTAAAAGTTTTAATTGTAGATGATGAGCATCTTGTAAGAAGCCTTCTAAGAAACTGCATCAACTGGAATGAGATAGGATATGAAGTAGTGGGCGAGGCTTCAAATGCCCACGAAGCCCTGGATCTTGTAGAAGAGCTTAGACCCGATGTTATTTTTACAGATATTTATATGCCTTTTATGGACGGGCTGGAATTTGGAAAAATCGTATTTGAAAAGTACTCCAATATTAAAATTGTGGTGCTCACTGGTCATGAGGAATTTGAATATGCCAAAAGAAGCATAAAAATCGGAATTGCCGATTTTCTGCTTAAACCCATTAACGATGATGAAATAAGAAAAGTTGCCATTAATCTCAAGCAAAAAATAGAATCGGAAAGAGACCATCAGGAGGAATACACAAGGATAAAAAAGCAGCTTGAAGAAAACCTCCCCTATCTTAGGGAGCGGCTTTTAAACCAGTTGCTTCAATCAAGTTTTGAAATTGATGATATTATGCATCAGCTTGATTACTTTAAGATAAAAATTAACCCTGAACATATCCAGGTGGCAGTCATTGAAGCTTCCTTACCCGATATGGATGATTTTCCCCATGAGGAAGAGCTTCTTATGCTCAATATGAAATGCTACGATCTGATAACTAAATTTTTCAGGCAGGATGAGCTTGTACATATTTTCAGGGACAACAACAGAAATATTGTTATTTTAAGCTGTGAAAAAAGCATTGATTTTTCCGAATGCCTTGAGTCCCTCAGAACCATGCTCATTAATAAATTAAAATGCGCCGTATCGGCAGGCGTGGGTGGAATATATACGGGTCTTTCCCGTATAAAGAACTCCTATAAGGAAGCCATGTATGCTTTAAACTACAAGATAATTGCCGGAAAGAACCAGGTTATAAGCTATAATGAAATTAACTTTTCAAACCCGTCGCAGCCTGCTTTGCAGAATGACAATTTTGATACCCTTGCATTTTATTTGAAGGCAGGCATGCAGAGCAAGGCATCTGAATTTATAGAGAATATCCTTTTAGGCGCATGTGAAAATTCGAATATGCGTATTGAGTCCATCCGTGCACTGGCTTCAAATGTTATATCCATAATTATCAATGTTCTTACCGAAATAGAGATTAATTTTTCGGATATATTCTCCAACAGCAGCCAGCCCTACGAGCGGATATTCATGATAGATACGCTTCCTGAAATGAAAGATTACCTTCTTACAGTTGCCGTAAAGGCTATAAACAGCATACAGAGCACCCAAACAAGAAAGGTCAGCCAGATTGTCGAAAAAGTGAAAGAACATATCCAGCAAAACATGACTGACCCCGATCTTTCTTTGTCAAACACTGCACGAAAATTCTATATGAACATGAGCTACTTAAGCAGAATATTCAAACAGGAAACCGGGTATACGTTTGTTGAATATCTTACAAAGGTAAGAATGGAAAAGGCGGTTAAGCTTCTTAAAGAAACCGATCTTAAGGCATACCAGATTGCTGAGGAAGTGGGAATAACAAACCCTCATTATTTCGGCATTTGCTTTAAAAAGTGGACTGGCTTATCAATAAATGACTTTAAAAAGGCTGAACTGGAAAAAGTAAAATAATTAACCTTTTTAGAAAAACCACTTAATTTAATATTGCTATGGTTCCCCTTATCATAAATTTGTAAGGTGGCTTACCACCAAATAAATTTATCGGGAGGAATACCATGAAAAAACTATTAGCAATTGTCACAATCATTGCACTCGTGTTCAGCCTTGCTTCGTGTGGTGCAAAAGAGGCAACAACTACTCCGCCTCCTGCCCAGTCTTCTGACCAGAACAATACTGATACTCAGACTCAGCCTTCAGACGAAAAAGTTACCCTGAGAATGATCACCTGGGTACAGGAGTCAAACGAGAGAGCAATTGCCGAACTGAATGCTAAGTTTTCAGAAAAGTATCCTAACGTATCATTCGTAGTAGACACAGTTAACGCAAACGACTATCCTACCTTGCAGAACACCAGAATTACAGCCGGAGACGTTGACATTATAACTAACCTTTCCGCTTTTGATACATATCCCCAGGACTTCACAATTGGTGCTGACAAACCGGCATGGGAAACCTTCATTTTGAGCGGTGCATATCTTGATATAACCGATCAGCCCTTTATTAAGAACTGGGATCCCAACATGATTGCAAATGCCGTTTCATACAAAGGCAGAGTATACGGCATTGACGTAGGTGCTGTTGGTTTCAACGGAGTATTCTACAACAAGAAGATCTTTGATCAGTACGGCTTTAAAGAACCCGGTACATGGGCAGAATTTGAAAACATCTGCAATACTTTGAAAGCAAACAATATAACCCCCATCACTGTTGGCGGAGCTGACTCATGGCCCCTTACTTCCGTTGGCGTAAGCGCTATGGTTGGAGCCTTTGAAAAAGACCTGAACGAATATGCAAAAGGTTTGTGGACCGGAACAAGAAAACTCAACGACGAAAGAAGCATGCAGCTCTGGAAGAGATTTGAGCAGCTTGTAAGCTGGCTTGAGCCCAATTGTATGGCAATCAGCTACGGCGATGCTCCTGGTAGATTTGTAGCCGGAAAAGCCGCCATGATGATTGACGGTACATGGAACTCTGCTGCAATAGAAGATCTTGATCCTAATTTCGAATACGGATACTTCCCAATTCCGGGCGATGTTGACGGCAAACCCAATCAGCTCCAGGGCAAGTACGATATGCAGTTTAACATCTACGCAAACAGCCCTCATAAGGACTGGGCTCTTAAATACTTCGACTTCCTCTCTCAGAAGGAAGTATACGGACCATTTGTAAGCGCTCTGGGCTTCTTCCCCACAATGCCCGGTGTTGAAACATCCAATGAATTTGTAAACTCACTGGCTGACAAGAACCAGAATTTCAGCCTTGCATGGGAAAAATTCATCATCACTCCTAAGGGAATCGGTCAGTACGCTGCAGGTCAGTGCTTCAATATCAATCTTCTCAAAGCTCTGGGCGGAACAGTTGATAGTGTAGAAGAGCTTGCAAACCTGGCTCAGCAGGACTGGGAAGCAGCAGTAGCAGCAGCTAAAGCAGCACAATAATTTAACTTAATATTATTTGGTTCTGATTCCTGTGCCTCTTGGCACAGGAATCAGAGTAATAAAGGGTGATAATATGCAAGCATCAAGAACATCTTTTAAAAAGTGGTCATTGGTCCTGGGCATTATTCCTGCTGTATTTCTTCAGCTTACCTTGGGTATAGGGCCGTCAATAGCCACTTTTATTCTTTCTTTTACCGATATAAGCGGTGTTAAGGGCGTTCCCTGGAAGTTCATTGGTCTTGCCAACTACAGGGAACTGTTTTTCCAACAGAATTCCCGCGACCTTATTCAGGTTATACAAAACACCATAATATTCTGTGTCGCAGTTACGGTAATCCAGAATCTGATTGCCATTTTCATAGCTCTTGCATTAAACAGCAAGATGATACGTGGGCGAAGCTTCTACCGTTCGGTGGTATTTATGCCCAGCGTTCTGGGTGTTCTTGTAACGTCCCTGGTATGGCTTTGTGTATTAAATCCTATGGATGGTCCCGTTGCCAAGTTTATAGGCCTGTTTGGACTTCAGAGCGGATTTTTTAAATCCAACTCTTCGGCTCTGGCATGTGTTATATTCACTCAGATATGGATGGCCATGGGTCATTCAATGGTTATAAATCTTGCAGGTTTGCAGTCAATCCCAAATGAACTCTACGAAGCAGGAGAAATTGACGGAACATCTGGCTGGCAGAAATTCCGCTACATAACCTTCCCGCTTTTATGGCCGACAATCAATGTTAATATTCTTTTAGCCGTTATAGGATCCCTACAGTCATTCCAGATAATACTGTTCACAACCGGCGGAAGAAATATGGCAACCCAGACTTTGGCAGCACGTGTAGTTTACTATGCTTTCAATATCAATGCCGGATCCGGCGCCGCTGCCATGAGGCAGGGATATGGTGCTGCATGGGCTATGTTCCTGTTTGTGTTCATACTGACGGCAACATTGATCTACGTCCGTGCCATGAAAAGGAGGGAAGAATTGACATGACAAAGAAACTGGGAGCCAAGGTTTTAATATATACCTTTATAGCCATTATAATGTTTATTTATCTCTTTCCCCTGTTTTACGCCCTCAATACATCATTTAAGACAAAGCTTGAGTATATGTCGGATCCGATATCAATAGCAAAGAGCATACACTTTGAAAACTATGTGGAAGCATTTAAAAAGGCCAATATATCTGCATATATCGGCAACAGCGTGTTCTACATGCTTGTTTGCACTACCGCCTCAATGTTGATGGCAACCTTTTTGGCATTTCCACTGTCAAGAGGCTATTTAAAATTCGGATCAATAATATTCGGACTATTTCTTGTAAGCATGTTTCTGCCTGACGGTACCATACCCCAGTTCCAACTTTTGTTAAGATTAGGTTTATATAATACCCGTTTGGGGTATATGATTGGTATGATAGGCGGCGGAGGTACTCCTTTGCTTATGTTCTACGTGTATATAAAGGGAATACCCAAGGAATTTGACGAAGCGGCTTCCATCGACGGCTGCGGATATTTCAGATACATGTTTACAATTCTTATCCCCCTTATGAAACCGGCATTGGTATCAATGTTCATCATTACCGCTATAGGGGTATGGAATGATATTATCAGGGCAATAATTTATCTTTCCAGCAAGGAGTTGTATCCTATAACAAGAGGATTGTATGTATTCCAGGGTCAGTATCAGGTAGATATGACCCAGCAAATGGCAGCCCTTATTATGGTAGCGGCTCCGCTAATTATCGCCTATGTGTTCCTGCAGCGGTACATCGTGGACGGAATTGTTGCCGGTGCTGTAAAGGCATAAACAGACAATTTATCCTGCGTTGAGGTAACCCATTATGATAAGAGTGTTCAGACGTATAATGCTGATTTTATTAATAATTTCACTCATTGCATTAACAGCCTGCGTACCATCGGTTTATTCATCAAAAGCATCGGAGGAAACCGGAGAAAAACAGGCTGCTCCTCAAAATCAGCAGATTACTTTAAAGCTCTGGCATATATGGGCTACAGATTCCGATTCCAATAAAATGCCCTTTGAAAAGGCATTGAAAAACTGGAATGATTCTCATCCGGAAATACACATTGTAACTGACGCCACCGAAAGTGAAACATATAAAATAAAGATCAGGACAGCCATTGCTGTAAATGAGGCTCCCGATATCTTCTTCTGCTGGGGGGCAGGATTTGCAAAACCCTTCGTGGAAGCCGGAAAGGTTCTGGCTCTTGACGAATATATTGATGAAAATGTCAAGAGCAAGCTGGTTCCCGGGAGCCTTGAAAACTTTACATACGGCGGCAAGATATACGCACTTCCCACCTTTATGATAGCAGGAATCTTTTACTGCAATGAGGAGCTTTTCAATAACTACGACATTAAAATTCCCGATACCTTTGATGAGCTTTTGGATGCAGTAGCCGCCTTCAGAAAACACAAAATCACTCCAATGGCTGTTGGTCTTAAAGACGGCTGGCCTGGAATATTCTATCAGAATATACTGGCTGTCCGTACTGCGGGTATCGAAAAATGCGCTGCAGCCCTCAACAAGGAAATTTCCTTCTTTCAGCCCGAATTTATTGAATCGGCAGAAAAACTCGTTCAGCTCATTGATGCCGGAGCCTTCGACTCAAAGTGCACCCAGCTTACCCAGCATGAAGCCGAATCACAATTCTTAAACGGCAAAATCCCCATGTATTACGGCGGAAGCTGGGCGGCAGGGTCAATGGAAAGGGATGACTGCGCCGTTAAGGGCAAGGTCATTGTCAGGAACTTCCCTGTTCTTGAAGGAGCCAGCGGGGACCAGAAAGGTTTTCTTGGAGGGGCTATTGATAATTTCATGATAAGTGCCTCAACGCAATATAAAAAAGAAGCTGTTGATGCCATGGTGTCCATTCTGGAGAACTTCTGCAAAGAAAGCTACCTTTCCGGCGCAGGACTTCCTGCATGGAAATTTGATGTCAGCGGTGCAAAAATCAGTCCCCTGGCTAATGAGATTTCAAAGCTGATTGAAGATCGGGACGGTTTTCTCCTTGCATGGGACACATTTTTGTCGGGATCCGATTCACAAACTCATATAGACCTTGTCACTGATCTTTTCCTTAAAAGGATTGACCCCGAAGATTTCGCAATTAACATGCAGAAACTTAACATTTCGAAATGAAAGGTTATTGGTCATGAATAGAATAATACCTCAAATTGAGTTTATTGATGAATTTGGTTCATTTCGTCTTAAGAATCCAACCAATATTCATGAACTATATTTTCCTCTCTGCAATAAATCAGGGCTCATGTCGTCCGTCACCCCCACTCTCCACGGAGACATAAAAATTGATCAGCATCATTTTGCCCTTGCACCTGTTTCCGTAGTTGATCTTCACAACACCAGATCTGCGAGAAACTTCTGGGTGTATGTTCATGGCAAGGGTGCTTTTTCTGCCACAGGCAATTCTGCAAGGCAGAACAGCCTAAGATTTACCGGAGAGGACAAATCAGAAAGAACCATAGAGGCAGGCCCTTTATGGCACAAATTAATTTATCATGAGCCATTGTGCAGCCTTACCTTTGAAATAACAAGTTTTGTGCCTGCAAATGATGACTTGGCTGAGCTTATGTGCATAAGCATCATAAACAATGGTGAAGATGAGGTTACCTTTACCCCTACATCTGCGATTCCCCTGTACGCAAGGTCAGCAGATAACTTAAGGGACCACAGGCATGTGACTTCCCTTGTTAACCGTCTGACATACCTTGAACACGGAATTGCGGTAAAACCCGAGATAGTATTTGATGAAAGGGGCCATAAATACAATAACACCATCTATTACACCATTGGGGCAGAAGAATCAGGAACCCCGCCTATAGGTTCAATTGGCTCACTTCAGGATTTTATTGGAAGCGCTGGAACATTGGACTGGCCTGAGGCTGTTGTGGCAAATTTAAGCCCTGATTTGTTCAAGGATAAAAATATAGACGGCTTGGAGTATGTGGGAGCTTTAAGGTTTAATGATTGTACCTTAAAACCCGGTCAAAGAAAGAATTATATCCTAATAACAGGAATCTGCGACCAATTCGGCACTATTGATGACATAAGAGAAAAATACTGTTCCCTGGACAAATTTAATAATGCATTGGCTGAGAACAGGAAGTACTGGGAGGACTTGTCGGACAAAACCGCATTTTCATCCGGCATTGATAATTTTACTGAATGGATGCGTTGGGTCAGCCTTCAGCCCGTATTCAGAAAAATTTACGGATGCTCCTTTCTTCCCTACCATGACTACGGAAGGGGCGGCAGAGGTTGGCGTGATCTCTGGCAGGATTGTCTCTCACTGATTCTTCTTGACCCAAATGATGTTAGGCATTTACTTATTGACAACTTCGGCGGAGTCAGGGTGGATGGTACCAATGCCACCATTATTGGCACAAAGCCGGGTGAGTTTATTGCAGACAGAAACAACATAGCCAGAGTCTGGATGGATCATGGAACCTGGCCCTATCTTACAACCAGGCTTTATATCGACCAGAGCGGTGACTTTGAAATCCTTAATGAAAAGCAGACCTATTTCCGGGATGCCCTTATTCTTCGTGCTTCTTCAAGGGATGAATCCTGGGATGAAAGCTATGGACTAAAGCAGCGCTGCAATGACGGCTCTGTCTATACCGGTATCCTTTTAGAGCACATGCTTGTCCAGCATCTTGCAAGCTTTTTCAATGTTGGCGAGCACAATATCATACTTCTTGAAGGGGCCGACTGGAACGATACCCTTGACATGGCCCGTCAGAGGGGCGAGTCAACAGCCTTTACCGCCCTTTACGGAAGTAACCTCATTGGATTGGCTGAATTGATAACTGAAGCAAAGAATCGTCTTGGAATGGAATATGTGGAAGTATTTGAAGAGCTTGCAATGCTTCTGGACACATTAAATTCCTGCCCTGATTACGACAGCATTGACTATAAAAAAGCGCTTCTAAAGGATTATCTTAAGACTGTAAGCAAAGGATTATCGGGAAGAACCGTAAAGGTCAGTGTTCAGGATCTTGCTAAGGACTTAAGAACAAAGGGAGAATGGATATTCGACCATCTTCGCAAATACGAATTTATAACCACAAAGGACGGGGACGGCTTCTTTAACGGATATTACAACAATGACGGGCAAAGAGTTGACGGGGATTTCCCTGAAGGCGTCAGAATGAATCTCACTGCCCAGGTCTTTACCACCATGTTTGGTCTTGCCGACAAAAACCAGGTTGAGGCAAGCTATCTATCCTGCAGAAAATACCTTAAGGATCCTGTAACAGGAGGATACAGGCTCAATACGCCCTTAGGCCCCAACAAGCTTAACTTTGGAAGAGGCTTTGCCTTTGCTTATGGTGAGAAGGAAAACGGTGCAACATTCTGCCATATGGCTGTAATGTACATGAACGCCCTTTACAGAAGAGGTTTTGTCAAAGAAGCCTTTGATATCTTCAATTCCCTGTTTGAACTGTCCAACAACTATACGGTTTCGGGCATATACCCGGGAATACCTGAATATTTCAATTCGGCAGGAAAAGGCATGTACCATTACCTTACAGGTTCTGCAAGCTGGCTTCTTATGACTGTTCTGACCCAAATGTATGGTATACGAGGCGAGTTTGGCAATCTTGTCATAGAGCCTAAGCTTTTAGTCGGGCAGTTTGATTCCAGGGGTTATGCTTCTTGTAAAGCAAACTTCAGAGGCAGAAGAATCACTGTGAATTATGTTAATTCCAAGGGCTTGGATTACGGGGTTTATAAAATTTCCGGGATTAAGATCTGCGGTGTTAATTTTGACAAATACATAATCAATTCTTCAAGTGTCAGAATACCCGGACAGGATATTGATGCCTTTAAGGAACATGAAATAAATATAGACATTGTGCTGGACAACGACAATTAAATAAATTATTGATTTTTGTTGCCTTTTATTATTGGTTAATCTAATGGGGGTATGCCAATATGAATAAGAAAAAGGCAGGAAGTAAGTCTAAAAAGGGATTCAGCTTTCTGCGAAATACCCGAATCAAGACAAGATTGATTGCCGGATTTTTAATACTGTCGTTACTGCCCCTCGTTGCTGCAGGCTTCTTTTCCTATAAAGCCTCCAGCCAGGCCATCACTTCAAAGATAGACAATTCCAACCAGCAGCTTATTGGCCAGCTAAGCATCAATATCCAGAACGTGCTTTCAGAATACGAAAAGATGTCCATGGAATTCCAGATGTCTAAGGAAATACATGACTTAAACTATCTGGAAAACAGGGACACTTTGGATCAGCAGGTAAAAATAAATGCTGTCCAGAGCCTTTTCAGGAAAAAGGCATCATCGTTAAAAAATCTTTGGTCTTTGGGCATTATATTGTACGGTAAAAAAGCTGTTTCCTATGATACGGTTTCAGGACTGACATCCAATCAGGAATTTATAGACAAACTCTACGACAGCAATATAGAAGGTGATGCCCTGCCCAAATGGAGCATCCTGACGCTTCCAGACAAAGGAAACGCAATAGTTCTTACCAGAAAAATCATACCTGAAGGTTCCAGCGGCAGCGGCCGTCCCGTAGGTGTTTTCTACACACTGATTAACGAAGAGGGCTTTAGAGAGGTTATAAAAAATATCGATCTGGGTGAGGGGTCAGATTTATTTATTATTTCAAAAGACGGGCTTATTGTAACAAGTACATCGGGAGTATCAAATACCCAGTATGACAACAATAAGCTAATTGAGTCCATGCAAAATCTTGAATATTCCGAAGTAAAGGTAGAATCCATAGATGACAGTATTTATACCGCATCCAGGCTTGGAAAGCTTCTTGACTGGTATATTGTAGGAAGGGTTCCCTACAGCTATCTTAACAGGGAATCAACGACGATACTTACCCAGATTCTGTTTATTGCACTGTGCTGCTTTATACTGTCCCTCATCTTCTCAATAATCATTGCCGGAGGAGTATCAAAGCCCCTGAATAATCTTGCCAAATGCATGAGGGAAGCCAGCGAAGGAAATCTTACCTTAAGCATAACCGATAGCCATAAGGATGAAATTGGACAACTGGTTGACAGCTTCAACCACATGGTGTCCAATATCAGACTGCTGGTAATGACAGTGGGCGAATCCGCAAGGCAGGTACTTGCCTCCTCCTCAAAATTGGCAACTCTTTCAGATAACAGCTACGCATTTTCAGAGACAATATCAAAAACCATACAGGAGATAGCCCAGGGAGCGGCTCTGCAGGCGGCAGATGTTTCTGAAGGCATGCAATGCATGAGTAAGCTGTCGGAGGGGATTCAGACTGTAGGCCATGAAACCGCCAATGTCCTTTCGGTTGTAAAAGCTACCAAACAGCTCAGCGAATCCACCTTATCAAAGGTATCTGACCTTGAGGAAAAGGCCCTTTCAACCTATGACGTCAATAAGAAAATTGTTGAGGATATGAATAACCTCAACGCAAAAATGAAGGAAATAAAAACAATAATAAATGTAATAAAGAACATAGCAGAACAGACCAACCTGCTTTCTTTGAATGCGTCAATTGAAGCTGCCCGTGCCGGAAGCGCCGGATTAGGCTTTGCCGTAGTTGCCGAGGAGATTAGAAAGCTTTCCGACAAGACCAGTGAAGCTCCCCAGATGATAAGCGAGATTATAAACCAAATCCTGAAAGAAACCGAAGCCACAACCGAAGCTACCCTGAATGCCGGTGAAATAATAGGTGAGCAGCTTAAAGCCGCCGAGGATACAAAAGCAGCTTTCAAGACAATCCTCTCTTCCATGGATGACGTATCTCAGCAAATCGACAATATGGAGCTTTCAGTCAGAAATATCATCGACTCGGAGGCAAAAACCTTAAAAATCTTTGAAAATGTATCGCTTGTATCCCAGCAAACTGCGGGAACCTCTCAGGAGGTGGCCGCAAGCTCAGAAGAACAGATGGCGGGATCCGAAGAGCTTAACAAATTTGCCAAAGAACTTAATGAGATGTCCATTAAGCTACATGAGGCAGTTTCCCGATTCATTGTGTAATTTAGACTATGTATATAAAAATAAAAATGCTTGTCATATTACCATCCTGGCCGGAGCATAAGCCCGGCCCTTTTTCTATTTAGAAAACATAAAAATTCATTTCCAATATTTTTATGTAAAAAAAATTGATTATCGGAGAAAAATATTCAATGGACACACTTGAATTTGTCAGTACTTTAGGTAAGGAGGTGAAAAATATGTCAAAACCAAAAACTCCCATCGTACCTTCTAGCCGTGAAGCATTGACAAAATTCAAGCTGGAGTGTGCCAAAGAGATCGGCCGTCTCCAATTCTGTAAGGAAAATAATGACCACTACAAGGGTGATCTTCCTTCAAGTCAGAACGGGCGTGAAGGTGGCCCCATAGGTGGTCAGATGGTAAAACGTATGATACAGATGGCCGAGGAAATGCTTAGCAAAAATCAATAAACAACGTTAAGAATCTAGAATTTTCAGGAAAGGAGAAAAGTTCATCATGGACGAAAACAGAAAGAACAGAAATAAGGAAAACAATAACCAAGAGAATAGAAAAGAAAACCGCAATGAAAATTGCAGCAACGAAAACGAGAAATAAATAGCGTTTTCTCCCAAAAAGGAGTTGCCCGCAAAAAGGCAACTCCTTTTTGTTTATTGGCTAAAATTTGTTATAATATAATTTATTGATTCATAATATGAAAATTATTAAGGGGGATTTAGATGGCTCAGGCTAAAAGGCGCTTCGGCGACCGCTATGACGGCAGACGGTTGAGATCTTTGGACCCGTTTTATAAAATAATTCCTTATATAATGAAGACTCGTACCGATGCCCAGAATTATTTTGAGGAAAAAATCGATATAAGCGCTACCGAAGCTTTTATAAGAAAAAAGAGGCGCGAAATTGACGAGCCCCTTTCCTTTCTTCATGTGGTTATTGCCGCAATGGTAAGGACAATATCCCAAAAGCCAGGTATTAACAGGTTTATTGCAGGTCAAAAAATATATGCCCGCAATGAAATATCAATAACCTTTGTCATGAAGAAGGAACTCACTGAGGAGAGTCCTGAGACCACTCTTAAGGTAATATTTGAACCCACCGATACCCTTTGGGACGTGGTGAAAAAAGTAAATAAGGCAATTGAAGAAAATAAAAGCATGGACGCAAAAAATGATACCGACAAGGTGGCAAAGCTTATCATGTCGGTGCCTGGCTTTTTGGTGAAGTTTATAGTTTGGTTGATGAAAAAATTGGACTACATAGGGATGATGCCCAAGGTTATAAACAGAGCCAGCCCGTTCCACGCAAGCGTATTTGTGACAGACCTTGGCTCAGTGGGTATTCAGCCTGTTTATCACCACCTTTATGAATTTGGTACAACAAGTGTTTTTGTGGCTTTTGGATTAAAGATGAAGGAAAAGGTTATAAGGTCTGATAACCAGATAGTCGAGAAAAAGTATGTAAAAGTATGCGTCAGTACTGATGAAAGAGTTGTGGACGGACATTATTATGCCTCCGCCTTCAAGCTGTACAGGAACCTTTTAAAACACCCTGAGGTGCTTGAAAATCCTCCTGAAACGGTAGTTGAGGATGTGGACTAAAAATTAAAGGGGGTTAATACCCCCTTTCAGACTGAAGACAAAGCTCACTGAAAAGTGGGCTTTTTTTATCTAAAAGAGTAGTTAAGGACATAACAATCATGGTATAATATAAATACATGAAACGCTCATGTAATAAGGATTTCAAGGTGATTATGCGCTAAATAAAAAGACGGAAGATAATCGTAAGCAAGTAACATATCTTTGTATTGATGACCTAGTACCTAAAGACCACATTTTA
>JAAYAD010000092.1 GCA_012719545.1 Clostridiaceae bacterium | reverse complement strand
GGGGCTGTCTCAAAATTAGTTTAAATTTTGGGACAGTTCCCTTTTTCACCTCAAATTTTGATATTCTATGTGTTTGGTTCGATATTTTATAGATAAAAAACTAGAGATTTAAAGAAGTCTTATTAATTTTAGGCACGACAAGTAGACCGGCCTTACCGGTCTAGCAACTTTTATTTGATCAAGCTATTTCTTTTTTGTGTAGGAAGCAGCCACATCGACCACTTTGTATTTTGTTATGTAATTTGTTGATGTTATGCCCAAAACTCATCAAGAGGAATTCGCAGTGAACATTCTTTTTGCCTCGAAGAAGAAACCGCCTGAATCCGTGATCTTCCTTGATGGCCCCAAACACACCCTCGACTTGAATCGAACGATTCATTCTCAGAATAATGCCTAGTGGTGATGTAATATTGGCTGCCGACTCTGCCCGTAGATTGAGGAATTTTCGGGATATAGCCATTTGCTTGTTTCCCTTGCTTTTGGTACATTTCTCTTTCAACGTACAGCCTTCACAACTTTCACACGCATATCGGGTAAGTTCAGTTATATACCCTGACTTTGATTTTCTTTGTCCCGAGCCTACTGCCCTCAATAACCTGCCAGCTTTGCATTTGTATGTATCTTGAACAGAGTCATATTCCATATATTCTGCTTTCCCAATGTTTTTTGACTTTTGGGCGGATTTCATCTGCTCATAGTTTTGAGGCTTGATGTAGGACGTATATCCGTTATTCTTTAGATATACATAATTCTCCTCGCTTTCATATCCTGCATCGGCTATTACATTATTGTATTGGATGGGATATGCTTTTTTCATCTTTTCCATAAAGGGGATAAGGGTTAATTGATCGGAACGCTCACTGCTGATATCTACTCCCACAATATATTCAGCTTCTACTCCAATTTGTACGTTATACCCCGGTTTTAGCTGGGAGTTTCGCATATGGTCTTCTTTCATATGCATAAAGGTTGCATCGGTATCCGTTTTAGAAAAGCTATTCCGTCCATCAAACAAAGCATTGTATCTATCGTATTTTTGCTGCAGTGAAATACAAGCTTCCAGGGCCTCAATATCCCGCTGCAGCTGAGTTTTATGTTTCCCTCTTCCTTGGACAAACACAATACCTTTTTCACTTTTCGTTTCTAGAAGTTTCTTGAGAATCTCCTGCAGGTATTCAACAGAAATTGGCTTCCCATTATCCTGCAAATACCCCAATGAATTCAATAGCTTGCGAATCTTGATTTGTAGACGAGCCTCATTTTTTAATATTGCTCTCTTCCACACAAAACTGTATTTATTCGCACAAGCCTCTATCTTCGTTCCATCCACGAAAATGTTCTCGAAGCCTATCTCTCCAAGTTGATAAAGCTTTTTCACAAACTGATGAAAAAGATCTTCAACAGCTTCTTTAACCCGTCCACTCCGAAAACGGGCAATGGTATTATGGTCAGGAGCTTTTTCTCCTTGCAGTAGCCACATAAAATTTATGTCTCTTCGACATGCTTGTTCCAGAGCCCGTGATGTTTTGATATCGCTCATATATCCATATACCAGTACTTTGAATAGATTCTTAGGTGACACTGCAGGATTTCTCCCTTTATGGGAGTACGCCTTATACAACTTTGTGTAATCTAATTCCTCCAATACTTGGCTTAGCAGTCTCACTGAATCATTCGCTGGGATAAGAATTTCTGTTGCGATTGGCAGAACTAATTGAATTGTTCCGCTATTTTTGGTATAGTCTTGTTGTAGTGATATTGGCTTCACAACTATATTCTACCGCATTTGACGGGTCTTTTGGACCTGTCTTTTGTGTTTTTTGGCACAGAAAAGGGGCTAATCTCAAATTTTATTTTGAGACAGCCCCTT
>JAAYAD010000095.1 GCA_012719545.1 Clostridiaceae bacterium | reverse complement strand
TTGGCATCGCACTTTTGCAGCGTGGGTGGAAAGCTCATCCACAGGGCAAATATAGGGGGTTAGGCATAACTCCATCAACTGGTTTCAAGCGACTAACTTTGCTAGTTAAATCAGGCAACGAACCAAACAAGCCTTTCGTATAAGGGTGAAAAGGGTGAGCAAATACAGCGCTTACTGAGCCTTTTTCTACGATATCTCCCGCATACATAACTGCCACGCTTTCACACATCTCTGCCACAACACCAAGATTGTGGGTAATCATGATGAGAGACATCTTGAAATGATCCTTGAGTTCGTTCATAAGGGCTAATACCTGCGCCTGAATAGTGACATCAAGAGCTGTAGTAGGCTCATCGGCGATCAAAAGCTCTGGTCTGCAAGATAGCGCAATGGCTATTCCCACCCTCTGGCGCATCCCTCCGCTGAGCTGATGTGGATACTCGCTTGCGCGGAAAGCCGGAATGCCGACAAGTTCGAGCATCTCTCTAGCTCGATTTATTGACATTTTCTTGTCAAGGTGTTGATGCTGTTTTATCACTGCTGCAATCTGTTCCCCTATTGTAAAAACAGGATTTAATGAAGTCATTGGGTTTTGGAAGATCATAGAAATCTGACTGCGTCTTATATGCCTAAGTTCCGCTTCAGGAGTAGAAAGCAGATCACGCCCTTTAAAAATCACGCTTCCCTTTGCAATTCGACCCGCAGGTTTTGGAAGCAGCCTGAGGATAGAAAGAGCCGTTGAAGTCTTACCTGCTCCAGTTTCTCCAACTAAACCAAGAGATTCACCTTCTGAAATCTCAAGATTTAAGTCGTTTACAGCCCTTACAATTCCCTCAAAAACATGGTATTCCACATAAAGGCCGTGAATGGAAAGAAGATCATTCATGACTTTTTACTCCTTCAAGCGTGGATCTAAAATATCTCGGAGCCCGTCGCCTAAGAGGTTCAAACCAAGTGCCAAAAGTAGAATAGCAAGCCCTGTAAAAGTGGTTATATGAGGAGCTATTAACAGATATTCCCTTCCCTTAGCTAACATAGCTCCCCATTCAGGCAAAGGTGGTTGGGCACCCAACCCGAGGAATCCTAAGCCTGCAGCAGTGAGTATGGCAGAGCTTACATTCAAGGTGGTCCAAACAATGAGCGGCGAAATGGTGTTTGGGAGAATATGCCAATAAATTATCCATCCATTCCCATCTCCTAAGGCTCGCGATGCCTCTATAAACTCTTGATTTTTAATATTCAAAACTTCTCCCCTTTCAAGCCTAGCGAAGCTCGCTACCGAAAAGACACTAACAGCAATTATGGTATTTTGGAGGCCAGGACCTAGTATGCTAACTACAACTATAGCCAAGAGTATACTGGGAAATGCCATTAAGATATCAATGGTTCGCATGATAAAGTTATCTAACTTTCTACCATAGTAACCTGCAATAAGCCCCAAGGGGACACCTATTAGCATGGCAATACCAACAGCAGCCAAGCCTATCGCTAATGAGATACGGGAGCCATAAAGGATCCGGCTCAAGATGTCGCGCCCAAGTTCATCTGTTCCTAAAAGATGTGCAGACGAGGGCCTGGCCAACATATTTTTAAAATCCGTCGCATATGGATCATACGGTGCAATCAATGGTGCAACAAAGGCAATCACTATAAAAATCAAGACTATGAAGAACCCAATAACAGCTATAGGGCGCTTCCTAAAACGATACCACTGGCGGCTAAGCTCTCTCTTAGATGCCTCACTAATCACAAATTTTTTAGTCACATTGATTAAATTTATGACTACGAATGATGCAGCTATAACAAGTATTGAAGCTTGAAGCACAGGAAAATCCCTTGCTCTTATAGATTCTACGGCAAGACGTCCTATGCCGGGCCATGCAAAAACAGTCTCTGTAATAACAGCACCTCCCAGTAAACTACCAAACTGTAATCCTACAACAGTAATCACCGTATTTAGGTCATTTCTCAAATCATATTTAAATATAACAAGCCTTTCCGGCAAACCTTGAGCTCGAGCTGCTAAAATATAATCTTTACCCATGATTTCGAGCATACTTGAACGAGTCATGCGAGCTATCATAGCCATAGGGCGTGCTCCAAGCGTTATTGCTGGTAAAATCATACTGCCCAATGTAGTAAAACCCATCAAGGGGAACCATCCGAGCTTTACGGAGAAGAAAAGCATTAACATCAAACCCAAGTAAAATGGAGTTATTGATATGCCAATCATGGCAAATGCCATCACAACATTGTCAGCTAAAGAATAACGGCGTGTGGCAGATACTATACCAGCAGCAAGTCCAATTATAGCAGCAATTACTATAGATACTATGCTTAGTCGCATGGTATTAGCAAAACGAAAGCTTATCTCTGTTGCAACAGGTCTCCCCGTGCGGATAGATCTCCCGAAGTCTCCCTTCATGGCCCGAGAGACCCATATAAGATATTGCTCGTATATAGGTTTATCAAGGCCAAGGCTATGTCTTACGTTTTCTATGTCTTCGTTAGTAGCTCCTTCCCCTGCAATAATTACGGCAGGGTCACCTGGCATCAGATAAACTATAGAAAATACCAAAACCGAAACGATGACTAAAAGAGGTATAAGCCATCCCAGGCGGCGAAGCGCATATTTCAACATAAATGCAACTGCTCCTTCCTCAAAAAGGACATTAACACCATGTCTTTCTAATTTTAAAGACCCTCAAAAGATTCAAATCCCTCTAATTCTTTTCCGCATAGCGGAGATCTATAAACTCATTGGGCCAGATGAACTCCCCCGTTAGGTTTTTACTCTTAGCAGCTATTTGCTTTTCGTAATAAAGAGGAACCCAAGGGAGTAACTCTTGAAGCTTTTCCTGCATTTTATGCAAAATTTCATAACGCTTCTTAAGGTCAACGGTGCGCCTTTGTTCGTCGACTAGATTATCTATCTCGGGATCCGATAAGCCTGAATAATTGAGCGATCCTCCGGTTTTCCAGCAAATCTGGGCGGTAAAATCCAAATCCCCCGAAGGAGATCCTTTGCCCATTAAGAACATATCGCAATTCCCCTCCCGGAGAATATTTGTGATGATTGCAAAGTCAAGTATTTGGAGATCTGCCTTAAAGCCACTCTCAGCTATCTGAGCCTGAATCGCCTCTGCTACTTGCTTATCCATGTTATAACGTCCAAATGGGGAGATAAAAACCACCTTTACTCCATTTGGATATCCCGCTTCCTCAAGCAGTGCTTTAGCGCGCTGTGGATCGTACTCATACGTTTTGAGGTCTTTTGCCGCACCAGGAATAGAGGTAGACTCAGGACCTACAGCTTTTGTAGCAAGGCCATTTAAAATGTTGTTAACTATGGTATCCCTATCTATGGCATGGTAAAGGGCTTGTCTAACGCGAATGTCGCTGAATGGGGGCCTTTCCATATTCATACCTATGTAAATTGTTCTAAAACCTTCAGCCACAATTACCTCTACGTTCTTGCTTTTCTTCAATTGCTCCACCATAAACGGAGGAACATTAGAGATAATGTCCACTTCACCCGTCTGAAGGGCCATAACACGAGTCGTCATCTCTGGAATTACCTTGAAGACAAGATTCTTTGTTTTAGGCTTGTTTCCCCAGTAATCCTCGTTCCTTTGAAATGCAATCTGTTCTCCTGGAAGCCACTCTTTGAGAGCAAAGGGGCCTGTGCCGGCAGGATGAGTCCCATAGTCCTTGCCATAACTATCAATAGCCTTCGGACTTAAAATAGAAGCATTGTATGTAGCGAGCTGAGAAAGAAACGGACCAAAAGGTTCAGCCGTGACAAGCTGAATAGTATACGGATCCAAAATATTCATTTCAACTATCATGGAAAGAATGGAGCGGCGTGGAGAACCTGTAGCAGGGTCGAGTATACGCTCAAAGCTTTTCTTCACAGCATCTGCGTTAAAATCTGCTCCATCGTGGAATTTTATGCCTTTTCTCAAGTGGAATGTCCATGTTTTACCATCTGGAGCGACTTCCCACTTCTCTGCCAACTTTCCCACAATGTTCATGTCCTTATCCCAAGTGGTCAAAGTTTCATGGATGTGCATCACCGCGTTTGCCGTAGGCACATTATCAACCATCTGTGGGTCTAATGTTGTGGCATCTACTCCTACACCGTATGTAATCAAATCCGTATCAGCAGAAGCTGAATTGTAAAAGCAAAAAGTCACCAGCAAAATCCCCACTAAGATAGCACTCTTTCTCCACATCAAACTAGTACCTCCTTAATTAAGATGCAGTTGCTTATCAACTCTTATAGCTTTTGTAACATAAGTTGAAACCC
>JAAYAD010000089.1 GCA_012719545.1 Clostridiaceae bacterium | reverse complement strand
TTCACATGCAATTTTGTTTGTATTCTTCAAGATAGCGGCTGCCTGGGCCACATCTTTATTTCTTATCAGGTCAAGTACGATTTTTACCTTTCTGGGAGAAATCCGCAATTGCTTCAGACAAGCTTTTGCTTCTTTTATTTCCACAGTATTGTGCCTCCTTTCAATCAGCCGTTATTTTCCTGTGTTCGAGGTCTTGGATCCCGAATGTCCTCTGAACGTTCTTGTCGGAGCGAACTCTCCGAGCTTATGACCGACCATATCCTCTATGATATAAACAGGAACATGCTTCCTGCCGTCATGAACCGCAATTGTATGTCCGACAAATTCAGGGAATATTGTCGAAGCACGGGACCAGGTCTTAATCACTCTTTTTTCGCCGTTCTTATTCATTTCCTGGATACGCTTCAGCAGTTTGGCGTCGACGTACGGTCCTTTTTTAACACTTCTGCTCACAGTAGTAATCCTCCTTTACCCTATTTGTCGTTCTTGCGTTTGATAATAAACTTGTTCGAACGAGCCTTCTTGTTTCTTGTCTTGTAGCCAAGAGTAGGTTTGCCCCAAGGAGTAACCGGACCCGGTCTGCCGATCGGAGACTTACCTTCGCCACCGCCGTGCGGATGGTCAACCGGGTTCATAACGGAACCGCGGACGGTAGGTCTGATGCCGAGGTGTCTGGACTTACCGGCCTTGCCGAGCTTGATGTTCTCGTGATCAAGGTTGCCGACCTGTCCGATGGTTGCCGTACAGTCGAGCCGAACAAGTCTTACTTCGCCGGAGGGAAGTCTGATCTGAGCCATGCCGTTCTCTTTTGCCATCAGCTGCGCGGCGGCGCCGGCAGCGCGAACCAGCTGAGCGCCTTTTCCGGGATAAAGCTCAATCGCATGTATAAAAGTACCGACTGGAATCTGCGCGATCGGCAGCACGTTTCCGGGCTTAATGTCCGCATGCGGGCCAGAATAAAGAACGTCGCCGACCTTTAATCCGTGCGGAGCGATGATATAGCTCTTTTTGCCGTTCTCATCGGCAAGAAGCGCGATGTAAGCGGTTCTGTTCGGATCATACTCAATGCTTAATACCGTCGAGCCGGCTTCTTTCTGAGCGCGCTTGAAGTCGATAATTCTGTATTTTCTCTTGTTTCCGCCGCCTTTATGGCGAACAGTGATTCTACCGGTGTTGTTACGGCCTGCTTTTTTCTTGAGTATTGTTACAAGACTTTTCTCAGGAGTTGTCTTGGTAATCTCCTCAAAAGAAGGAGTAGCCATGTTTCTTCTTGAGGGAGTTGTCGGTTTATAAGTTTTCGTCGCCATTATTAAACTCCTTTCGCTTACATCAGGCTGTCGAAGAACTCGATGGTCTTTGAATCGGGCGTAAGCTTAACGATCGCTTTCTTCCACTCGCTCGTCGTGCCTACATGATAGCCCAGTCTCTTGGGCTTCCGCTTCATGTTAATGGTGGTAACCTTCTCAACCTGAACCTTGAATATCTCCTCGACCGCTTTTTTAATCTCTGTTTTGTTCGCGTCTTTCGCAACTTTGAAGGTATACTTCTTGTCGCGGATATTCTCGATAGAAGCTTCTGTGATGACGGGTTTTAAGATTATGTCGTATGCAGTTCTCATTACGCATATACCTCCTCAATCTTAGCAACCGCGTCCTTCGCAATAATAAACTTGTCGTATTTCAAGATGTCATATACGTTCAACGCATTGACAGGAGCGGTAATTACGCCCGGAATATTCGCAGCGGATTTGATAACCTTCTCGTCCGCGTTTTCGGGCAACACGATCATTGCCTTTTTATCGGCGCCGACTGCTGACAGGAACGCCACCATCTTCTTGGTCTTGTACTCGTCAAGTGCGATATTGTCAACGACAATCAGTTCACCTGCTTCGACCTTGGAAGAAAGCGCGGAAATCATAGCCAGCCTTTTTACTTTCTTGTTTATGGTTACGCGATAGCTTCTCGGCTTCGGTCCAAGAGCAACACCGCCATGTGTCCACTGGGGAGCACGGATAGAACCCTGTCTTGCTCTGCCGGTACCTTTCTGTCTCCACGGTTTTCTTCCGCCGCCGGAAACCTCGCTTCTTGTCAGCGTAGATTGCGTACCTTGTCTCTGGTTAAGCAGATATGCTCTGACATAAGTATGCAGCACGGTTTTGTTGACTTCCGCCCCGAAAATCTCGTCGGAAAGCGTGATTTCGCCGCACACTTTGCCTTCCATATTGTATACATTCAACTTCGGCATCGTTTATTCCTCCCTTTCCTTATTTCACGGTGTCGCGGATATAGACGATTCCGCCGCGTGAACCGGGAACTGCGCCCTTTACGGCAATGAGGTTTTTGTCGGCGTCGATTTTCACAATCTCAAGATTGAGAATCGTTACGCGTTCATTACCGTATTGGCCTGCCATTTTCTTATTCTTAAAAACTCTTGAAGGATCGCTGTTCGCGCCCATCGAACCAACTTCGCGGTGCACAGGGCCCGTACCGTGCGTCATTCTCAGACGATGCTGATTCCATCTCTTGATAACGCCGGTGAATCCGTGACCCTTGGTGATACCGGTAATATCCACTCTTTCGCCTGCCGAAAATACGTCAGCCGTGATTACGTCGCCGACGTTCATGGATGCGGCGTCCTCGAGTCTGAATTCCTTGAGGTATTTCTTGAAGGAAACGTTCGCTTTCAGGAAATGTCCTTTCCGCGGCTTGTTCAGCTTTCTCTCTTCAACGTCGGAAAATCCGAGCTGTACCGCGTCGTATCCGTCCTTTTCCTTCGTTTTCTTTTGTACGACTACGCAGGGGCCTGCGTTTATGACAGTAACAGGTACAACGTTGCCCTTTTCATCAAAAATCTGAGTCATACCAAGTTTTCTGCCGATGATACCTTTTTTCATTTTTCTATTCCTCCTTGGTTATTGGTTAATCGCGGTGTGCGCAATTAACGTGACCATTATTTAAAAGCACTGTTAAACCTAAAAAAGCAATCTTACAGTTCGACTTTGAAATCTACGCCGGCAGGAAGATCAATGCTCATCAAAGCATCCACCGCAGCCTTCGACGGCTTAATGATATCGATAAGACGTTTGTGCGTTCTGTACTCGAACTGCTCTCTCGAGTCCTTGTATTTATGAACCGCACGCAGAATGGTGACAATCTCTTTGTCGGTCGGAAGCGGTATCGGACCCGATACGGTAGCGCCGTTGTGCTTTGCTGTTTCTACGATTTTTTCAGCCGCTTGATCGATGAGCGTGTTGTCATAAGACTTCAGTCTTATCCTGATTCTCTCTTTTCTTTTTGCCATGTGTTTTTTGCCTCCTTAAAACATGAATTTGTTAATGGCGGCAAAGTATTGAACACTGTTCCGGGCGTTTCATTTTCGCCCCTTAAAAAATGCTCATACCTTCGCCCGATTGTCGGACATACTCCACGGAAGTTACCTGCTTATTGTAGCAGCAATCTCCCGCTTCAACGCACACCAAGCAGACGTCATTCTACCACAAATATTTCGCATATGCAATAGGTCCGGAAAAATCCAAATGTAAACATTTCGTGAACAAAGGCCTTTTTTAACGACGTTTTGTAATTTCATCTGGCATTTTTGGGATATGTTTGGTATAATATACCTGCATTTTGAAGAATTTATCACTATAGAAGCAAAAAACATAAAAAGAAGTGAGCCTTTATGAGAAAGACATACAAACTATCCGGCGTTTGCGCCTATTCCGTCAGCTTTGACATAGACGATAACGGAATTATCTCCGGCGTTTCCTTCTCGGGCGGCTGCAACGGAAACCTGAAGGGCATCGCGGCGCTGTGCGAAGGCATGAGCGCAAAAGAAATCATTAAAAGACTTGATGGCATCTGCTGCGGCTTAAAACGCACATCCTGCCCCGACCAGTTCTCAAAGGCGCTGATGGAAGAGCTGAAGCTGCAGGAAGTAAACGTATGAGTTTAAGGGACGAATTCAGAAAGTCGGTTGACCGGCTATACGAATTCTGTGAATACCCCGCCGTTCGGTACAAAATCCTTTTTCATCTGCTGGACACGCCTTACGACGACCCTTCTTTAACCGAATTGCGGGAAGCGTTTTTAAAAAGCGATATTGTCGAGGAGCTGTACAGAGAACAGGACTATTCGGGCGGCTGGGGACGGCTCTATTCTAAGGATTATTCGGTAAAAGCGAAATTTCCGACCTCCATGACAGCCATTAACCGATGCCTGTATATCGGGCTGACGATTGAGGATCGGGATATCCTGCTTCGCGCCTATGAATATCTTGAGGACTTTTTAACCGGAAAAAGCCGGGAAAAGATTCGTCCTACAAACGAAAGAGAGATTCCGTGGCGAACAGCAAGCATTTGCGAAATGATCGAAGCGATAAAACCGTACAACGAGCTCTGCGACAAAACGTATGATGCGTGGATGTACATTGTAACGCGCGCATATGAAAGCGGAGAATACTCGTACGAGCGCGAGCGCGCCGCGCAGCACG
>JAAYAD010000014.1 GCA_012719545.1 Clostridiaceae bacterium | reverse complement strand
GCTAAAACACGATAGCCTCCTGTATACCCGTTTAAATACTCATTAACAATCGCACACTTGAACTCATTAGAGTATTTCTTTTTTCCTGACATTATTAAACCCCTTTCGTTAGCTCTTTTGTCTAACAAAAGGGGTTCACTTCATAAAGGGCGGTTTTTTATGCTGTTATACTTTATTTTTTTTCGTGTTGAGGTTAATTCATAATACACTCATTAACCTTAGAATTTCTAGTGGCTTTAAAACATGCCTGAGTTATTGTTCCGAACCATTCAGTTTTTCACGAAGCCTGTATCCTAGAACCATTAAGCTGTCGCTTAAGTGTACGTTTTCTACAACAATGTCACTTCCAAGTTTTAAGTCTGTAGGTGAGAAGTTCCATATTCCTTTAATGCCTAAAGCTGTTACCTTGGAAGCAACTTCGTTTACCCTGCTGCCAGGAACAGTCAGGATTGCAATATCAACATGCTGTTTTGCAACAAAGCTTTCAAGATCATCTATATGATATACTTTGATATCGTTTATAACAGTCCCTACTTTTCGCGGATCTGCATCAAAAATGCCAACTATATCGTAGCCGCGGTTCCTGAAGTTCTGGTAGTTGGCAAGAGCATTACCCATGTTACCTGCTCCTATGATTATGCAGCTAAAGCGCTTGTCAATGCCAAGTATCTTTCCTATTTCATCATAAAGAAGCTCCACATTATAGCCATATCCCTGCTGACCAAATCCGCCGAAGCAATTCAGATCCTGACGAATCTGTGAAGCAGTTATACCCATGCGCTGACTTAATTCCTTTGAGGAAATGCGCTTGATATCCAGCTTAATAAGGTCTGAAAGATAACGAAAATATCTCGGAAGCCTTCTTATAACAGCAATAGAAATCTTCTTTTCTTCTTTTTTTCTCACTATCTTTACCCGCCTTATCTTATATTTAGGTTAAAATATACAAAATTTAACCCTTTCCAATATTAACATTTTGTTATTTTTTTGTCAATTCTAAAGTATTTAACAGTTTTTTAATCGTGTCTTACCGGTATGCCCTGACTTAAAAGATACTGCTTTAAATCCGTGATTTTCATTTCACCAAAATGAAAGAGGGAAGCTGCCAGCACGGCATCTGCCTTTCCCTGGATTATGGCATCCCTGAAATGCTCAAATGTTCCTGCACCTCCAGATGCAATGACGGGAATATTGACGGCCTCCGATACTGCACGGGTAAGCTCAATATCATAGCCATCCTTTGTTCCGTCTTTATCCATGCTGGTGAGCAATATTTCGCCGGCTCCCAGTCTTTGGGCTTCAATTGCCCATTCAATGGCATCCTTTCCGGTATTTATTCGTCCTCCGTTTATATAGACTTCCCAGCCGGAATCATTTTTACGCCTTTTTGCATCAATTGCTACAACCACACACTGGGAACCAAATTTCATGGCCGCCTCGCTAATAAGCTCGGGTCTTTTTATGGCTGCAGAATTTACTCCCACCTTGTCGGCTCCTGCCAGAAGAATCTGCCTGAAATCCTCAACCGTCCGGATGCCTCCGCCGACGGTAAAGGGGATAAAAATTTGTTCTGCCACACGTTTAACCACGTCAAGCATTATACTTCTGGACTCGGCGGATGCGGTTATGTCAAGAAAGGTTAATTCATCTGCTCCAGCCCAATTATAAGCGGCCGCGCATTCCACAGGATCCCCTGCGTCAACCAGGTTTACAAATTGTATTCCTTTTACAACCCTGCCCATATGGACATCAAGGCATGGTATGATTCTCTTTGCCAGCATCAGTATCCTCCAAAAAAGAAAATGAGGGTATAACCCTTCTATATTCATTTGGGGCAAGGCAAGAATACTTATATTTATATTTACCCCTTATTTGTGCCCAATATCAAGGTTGAATAACAATCCAGAATATCAGGAATGCATTACATACTCATTTAGCACAGCCTTGCCAGGGCTTCTTTTAAATCCACCGAGCCGGTGTAGATAGCCTTACCCACAATTGCGCCATGAACACCTGTCTCTTTTAAGGCAAGTAAATCTTCAACCTTTGAAACACCGCCCGAGGCTATAACCTCCATATTAACCTTTTCAACCATCTCTGCCATGGCGTTAATATTAGGCCCTGACAACATTCCGTCGGTGGCAATATCCGTATAGATAATGGTTTTAACACCCGCTTCTTTCATGGTTTTTGCAAGGTCCAGGGCTTTTATGCGGCTTACCTTCTCCCAGCCTTCTATTGCCACATACCCGTCTTTTGCGTCAATGCCTGCGGCAATACGGTCGTTATATAAACTTACGGCTTTGGCTACAAGTTCGGGATTTTTTACGGCAGCCGTCCCAAGTATCACCCTTGCTATGCCCGACTCCAAAAGTTCCTTAATATCATCCAGAGTACGGATTCCGCCTCCTGTCTGGACAGGAATATTAAGCTTTGAAGCAATTTCAATTATAAGTCCGCGATTATTGGCATCCCCTCTTGCGCCGTCCAGATCCACAACATGAAGCCATGATGCTCCCGCTTCCTGAAATTTAATGGCAGTATTGACCGGTTCGTCAGAAAAGACGGTCATGTCATCGTATCTTCCTTGTGTGAGCCTGACACACTTGCCGTTTCGTATATCTATGGCCGGATATATTATCATGAGCCCTTCACCACCTTTAAGAAATTACGGATAACTGTAAGGCCCAAATCCCCGCTTTTTTCAGGATGGAACTGAACGGCAAGAATGTTGTCCTTTGCGATAGCCGCATCAAAAGTTATTCCGTAATTTGCCTGTGCTGCAACCAAACTTTTATCCTCAGCATCAACATAATAGGAGTGAACAAAGTAAAAGTAGGGCTCTTTTGTAAGTTCCTCAAAAAAATGAGAGGGTTTTGGGAAAGCAAGGCTGTTCCAGCCAATATGGGGTATTTTCAGACCCAAATCTGACGGGAATCTCTTTACCTTACCTTTAAATACGGCAAGGCCTTTTATATCGGGCTCCCCGTCCTTATGCTCCTCGCTTTCTTCAAAAAGAATCTGATAGCCAAGGCATATCCCCAAAAAGGGCTTTCCCATTTCAATTGACTTTACCACAAGCTCATCCAGGCCTTTGCTTTTAAGACTTTCCATGCAGTCGCCAAAGGCACCTACACCCGGAAGGACAACACCATGGCTGTTTAAAATGTCCTCCCTGTCGGATGTGATTACAGGAGTTAGCCCCGCCTTTTCTATGGCACGTGCCACACTTCTTAAGTTTCCTGAACCGTAATCAATTATTGCAATCATGCCTGAAACTTCTTTCCGGTAATACGTTCATAAGCTTCAATATACTTTGCCGATGTTTTTTCTATTACATCCTGGGGAAGCTTGGGTGCAGGAGGCTGCTTGTTCCAGTCAAGGGTTTCAAGGTACTCTCTTAAAAACTGCTTGTCAAAGCTCTTTTGGGTTCGTCCCGGCTCATAATCAGAAAGCTCCCAGAAGCGTGAAGAATCGGGAGTAAACATTTCATCGGCTATTACTAGCTCTCCGTTAAGAATTCCAAATTCAAATTTGGTATCGGCAATGATTATGCCTTTGGTCATGGCATATTCGCTTGCCTTTTTATAAAGCTCAATGGATTTTTCCTTAAGTTTTTCGGCCAGTTCTTCCCCAATCTGTTCCTTTACATAATCATAGCTGACATTGATGTCATGGCCTTCCTTTGCCTTGGTGGAAGGAGTAAAGATTGGCTCAGGAAGCCTGTCGGCCTGCTTAAGCCCCTTGGGAAGCTCAATACCGCTTATTTTGCCCGTTGCTATGTAGTCCTTTAAGCCGGAACCTTCCAGATATCCTCTTACAATGCATTCTGCCTCTATCATCTTTACCTTTTTAACCAGCATTGAACGGCCCTGCAATTCTTCCTTAAACTTGGACAGGCCCATTGGATACTCTGAAACGTCGGTTGTTACAACATGATTACCTATTATATCCTTGCAATAATCAAACCAGAACTCGGATATGCCGTTAAGGACCTTGCCCTTGTTGGGAATGAGATCGTCAAACACAACGTCAAAGGCGGATATACGGTCTGTTACCACCATAAGGAGCATATCGGAGCCAACTTCATAAACATCTCTGACCTTGCCCTTGACAAAAACAGGCAATTCAATAAAATCAGTATTTCTCAAAAGCATAGAACGTACCTCCAAATATTAAAACCCATCTATAATAAGGCTTCTTGAGTATGCCTCAGAATCGAAATTACAAACAGTAATTACAAAGAACCTTTGGAAGATAAAACACCCTTAATTTCAGGGTCAATTTTTACGGCTTCCTTAAGTGCCCTTGCAAATGCCTTGAAAACGGCTTCAATAATATGGTGATTATTCTTTCCGTGCATAAGCTTAATATGTAATGTCATTCCGGCGTTAACCGAAACTGCTCTGAAAAACTCCTCCAGCATTTCAGAATCCAGTTCTCCTACTTTCCTAGCCGAAACAGGAACATCGAAGTAAATAAATGGCCTGTTGGACAAATCAAGGGCAACCATGGCCAGGGATTCATCCATTGGCAATAAGCTGCTTCCGTACCTTGCTATGGATTCCCTTGTTCCCAAAGCTTCCGCGATTGCCTTCCCCAGAACTATTCCTATATCTTCTACCGTGTGGTGGGAATCAACATGCAAATCCCCCTTGCAGGAAAGCTTTAAATCAAATCTTCCATGCACCGAAAACAGGGTGAGCATGTGATCCAGAAAACCTATGCCCGTATTGATTTCGTTCATGCCCTGACCGTCCAGATTAAGAGTCAGGGAAATATCTGTTTCCTTTGTTTTTCTTGTTAATTCGGCAACTCTCATAAATTTACCTCGATAGTTCAAAGATACTGGTATTATAGCATTTTAAGCATTTTCCGTCATTATTCTTTTAATTGCTTCCACAACTGCTTTCATGTCTTCATCTGTTCCCACAGTAATCCTTATCCAGTCAGAAATTCTGGGAGAATTGAAATTCCTGACCAATATTCCTTCCTGCTTTAACCTTACCTGAGCAATTGGTCCGGGTATACCGGGAATTCTGGCAAAAATAAAATTGGTCAGAGAAGGAGTTACCTCTACACCAAGTACCTTAAGGCTTTCCATTGTCCAGTCACGGGTTTTCATAATTTTAGCCTTTACGCTTTCAAAATAATCCCTGTCCTTTATGGCTGCTTCTGCCGCAATCTGGGCTATGGTATCAAGAGGGTATGAATTAAAGGAATTCTTTACCCTGTTAATGCCTTCAATCAAATCCTTGTTGCCAATGGCAAAACCAATTCTCAATCCTGCAAGGGACCTTGATTTTGACAGGGTCTGAACAACCAAAAGATTGTCATATTTTTTTATTAGCGGCACGCAGGATTGGGCGCCAAAGTCCACATACGCCTCATCCACAATTATAAGAGTGTCCGGTCTATCCTTAAGAAGCCTTTCTATGTCTTCTACCTTTATATAAAGGCCGGTGGGAGCATTGGGATTTGCAAATATAATTCCTCTTGCCTCTTTGGGATAACTTGAAAGATCTATGGAAAAATCCTCATTAACGGGAACTTCCGTATAAGGTATTCCATAAAGGGAGCAGTAAACAGGATAGAAGCTATAAGTAACATCGGGAAATGCAATCAATGTATTATTGTCAAAAAAAGCCTTAAAAAGCAGTGCCAACACTTCATCGGAACCATTGCCAACAAAGACTTCATCATAAGATACTCCATAATATTCCGATACAGCACCTTTTATTTTGGCACCTTCGGGATTTGGATAGAGCCTTAAATCACCAAGGTTGAAATTCTTTATCTGCTCCATAACAAAAGGTGAAGGGGGATATGGATTTTCATTGGTGTTAAGTTTTATGAAGGTAGTTTTGTCCTTTGGCTGCTCGCCGGGTACATAGGGTTTTAAAGTCAGTGTATTGGAATTCCAGAACTTGCTCATTTTTTTACCTCCTCCATGCGGATATCAATGGCCCTGGCATGTGCCGTAAGGCCTTCCGCTTTGGCAAAGGCTGAAACGCAAGGCGCCGCTTTTATGAAGGCATCCCTGCTGTATGATATAACACTCTGGCGCTTTACAAAATCATATACTCCAAGGGGCGAGAAAAATCGGGCGGTTCCTGATGTAGGAAGGGTATGATTCGGCCCTGCAAAATAGTCACCCAAAGGTTCGGGAGAGTAGTTTCCAAGGAATATGGCGCCGGCGTTCTTTATGGAATGCAAAATGGAAAAGGGATCAGAAGTACAAATTTCAAGGTGCTCAGGAGCAATTTCATTGGCAATTTCAACCGCCTGGTCAATGTTTTCGGTAACCACAACCGCTCCATAGTCCTCCATTGATTTTGCCGCAATGCTGCTTCTTGAAAGGTTCAAAAGCTGATTTTGAACTTCCGTTATTACTTCCTGAGCAAGTTTTTCGGAATTGGTGACAAGTATCGCCGATGCCAATGCATCATGCTCTGCCTGGGACAGAAGGTCTGCCGCCACAAAACGGGGATTGGCAGTTTCGTCGGCAATAATCAACACCTCGCTTGGTCCTGCAATCATGTCAATGCCGCAGGTTCCAAAGACCAGCTTTTTCGCGGTCGCAACATATATATTGCCGGGTCCCACTATCTTGTCCACTTTAGGTATGGTTTTTGTGCCATAGGCCATGGCGGCAATTGCCTGTGCCCCTCCGGACTTAAACACCCTGTCGGCTCCCGCAAGCTTTGCGCAGGCCAGTATCAGGGGATTTATTCTGCCGTTTTTATCTGGCGGCGAGCACAGGATAACCTCGTTAACTCCCGCAACTTTTGCCGGTATAACATCCATCAATACTGTTGACGGTAACGGGGCACTGCCAGCCGGGGCGTAAACCCCCACCCTGTTTAAAGGAGTAACTTTTTGGCCAAGGATTATTCCGTCCTGTTCCGTCATAAACCAGGAATTTTCCTTCTGCCTTTCATGAAAAGCTCTTATATTATCTGCTGCCTTTTCCATGATTTTTAACAGCTCTTTATCAACCGACAGCAGGGCCCCTTCCAGTTCAATTTTTGAAACCTCAATAGAATTTAGGTCAATTGACACACCATCAAATTTATAGGTGTATTCCAAAAGCGCAGTATCGCCCCGTTCTCTTACACTGTGCAATATGCCAAGGACGGCTTCCTCAACATCCTTCCTTATGCCGGGGCTGTTTCTGTTAAGCTGCTCATAAAGTACATTTAAATTGTCCTGACCAACTCTATAAATTTTCATATCTATTCTCCTAATGCGCCATTTGGCAGTATTACTGCCAAAGCCGCGGTAAGATTGATCGATATACAATTTTAGCCTTTTACTGTCTTATCTTATCCATGATATGTTGCAGTTTTCTGCGCACAAATACGATTGTTTTTATTACGGTGTAATGACTATAAGTTTTTCCGTATAGCCTCAATAAGCCCTGTAATTCTCTCGTTTTCAATCTTCATGCTTACCCTGTTTACCACCATTCGGGCACTTATATCGGCTATGGTATCCAGAATAACAAGGCCATTTTCCTTTAGAGTGCGGCCTGTTTCAACCAAATCCACTATAACATCCGAAAGGCCCACCAATGGTGCTAATTCCACCGAGCCGCTAAGCTTTATAATTTCCACCGATTCCTTTCTTTTATGCCTGAAATACATTCTTGCAACCTCAGGATACTTGGTGGCCACCCTTGTTATGGTTATGGAGTCCATGCGCCCTTCCAGCTCCTTTGGGCCTGCCACGCACATTTTGCATTTTGCAAAGCCCAGGTTCAGGACCTCATAAAGGTCCCTCCCTTCTTCCAGAAGGGTATCCTTTCCCACAATTCCGATATCAGCCGCTCCATATTCCACATAAACGGGAACATCCGAGGGCTTTGCAAGAAAGAACCGGATTTTATTCTTTTCATCGGTAAGTATGAGCTTTCTTGAACTGTTTTTAAGCTCTGAGCAGTCAACTCCTGCTCTTTCCAGTATTTCGACCGACAGCTCCGCAAGTCTTCCCTTGGCAAGGGCAATGGTAATATATCTCATAGGACTATCTCCTTTTTTGATCCATCTTCCTTAACGCAAATAACCCGGCTTATTCCCTTTCTTTTTGCATATTGTACGGTATCATCAAGGCTCTTAAGCTGAATGTCCATCTGGGCAGGCAGCCCTTTTTCAATAAGCTCCCGGCATAAGCAGGATGCCAGTTTCCTTGCCCCGGGTTCATAGGTTACAAGAAAGCCTCCTTCCGCGACGTCTTCCAGCTTTCTTTGCCTTTCAAGGGCCATCATGACCATGTTTATGCCCAATGAAAAGCCTGTTGCCGCGCACTCCCTGCCAAACCTTGACACCAGTTTGTCATAGCGTCCTCCGCTTAAGACAGGGAAGCCTACGCCATAGGTATAGCCCCTGAAAACTATGCTGGTATAGTAATTCATGCTTTGAACCATTCCAAGGTCAATTGATACGTACTTGTCAAGATTTCTGTCCTCAAGTATCTCAATGATAGCCTTTATATTCAACAGGGCTTTTGCCGCCCTTTCTCCCACTCTGTTTAAGTCAATCCTGTTAAGGATGTCTTTTGAACCGAAAAGTCTTGGAAGATCAAGTATAAGGTTTTTAAGCTCGGCTCTCACCTTATGCTGGTCCATGACCTGCTCTACGCCTACAAAATCCTTTAAGTCAATGAGCTCTCTGACCTCTTCAACCTCATCCTCTGAAAGCCCGGACTCTTCCATGATACCTTTAAAAAACTCCACCTGGCCTATATCAATCTGGAATTCCTCTATACCCGTAGTTTTTATAATTTCAATGGCCATTGCCACAACCTCGGCATCTGCCTCTATGGAGTTAACCCCCAGAATTTCACAGCCTGCCTGAGTAAATTCATTCTGGCGGCCGCCCCCCAATTGGTCAAAACTGAAGGTATTGCCTATATAAAAGCACTTTAAGGGGAAATCCTCATCCTTAAGCTTTGTTGCCGCAATACGGGCAACAGGGATGGTAAGATCCGGCCTTAAAACCAAAAGCCTTCCCTTTGAGTCACAGAATTTGTACATGCTTTCCTGATTGATGAAGCCCCCGTCACTTCCGAAAACATCAAAGAATTCAATCGTGGGAGTTTCAAGCTCTTTATAGCCGTTGAGCCTGAATGAATCCCGTATCCTGCCTTCCAATATGCGCTTTCTGCGGCAATCATCGAATAATATATCCTGTACTCCTTCAGGGGTATAAAGGTTCCACCTCTTCATGGGAATTACCTCTTTCACTTCATTGCTTTAAAGTGATAAATAAATGATGTATATAGTTTAATATTATGACATTACGCTGTCAAGTGATATCAAAATTTTTAAAAGGTTATTATCCCTTTTTCAAGGCAAATCTGAAGATCAAGTGTTCGTGCCCGTCCGGTAAAATCAACGTCTAAAACGTCCCTTCCCAAATGGGTTCTGATTGAAGTTATAATGCCTTTTCCGTAAATCTTATGGAAAATTACCGCTCCCTGGGTTATCTTTTCTGTTGCTTCCCCGTTTATTACAGAATAAACCTCGTTAACGAATGTTGAGCGGGGTACAGGAATATCATTAGAGTGCACAGGGTATAAAAGATACAGCCAACGCCTTGCTCTGGTCATGCCAACATAGAAGAGCCTTCTTTCCTCCTCCATAAGACTGTCATCCTTATCAGCACCTGCCTTTTTAAGGGCACTTTCGCCTGGTATTTCCCTGTTAGCAAGGTCAATCATGAAAACAGCATCGAATTCCAAACCTTTGCTTGAATGAAGGGTGGAAAGGATAACGGGATTGGCTTTTTCTTTCACACCCTCATCTGCACCTGCATTTGAACCCTTTTCAAATTTTTCTTCAAGCTTATCTATTAGAACCAAAAAGTCCCTTACGCTTTTTTGTCTTACTGCCAGAGTCTTTAATATTCCGAGCAAATTATACAGATATTCCATTGAGGCCCCTGTATTTTTATTGAAATCCCTTACGCTTCCAAAATACCTGAATTCCTTCTCAATATAATTAAGGGCATCTTTAGGACTCATTTTAGAAAGATTATTGAATTCTTCCTTAAGTTCATGGAACTTTGCCACCTGAAAAGGCTTTAAGTCATTGCTCATAATAATTGCATCTATTATTGGGATATCAAAGGCGTATTTAAGGGCATTATCAACCATTGCTCCGGATATGTACCGGTTTATTCTTGAAAATATTCTTATGAAGGCATCATTGTCCCTGGGATTTATTGCGTATCTTAATATGGCAAGGATGTCCTTTATAAGCCAATGTTTGAAAAAATATACCCTGTTTTGCTTAAGTTTATAAGATATACCCTCCCGGCTTAGTCTTTCAACCAGAGCTATAGCTGAAAGGTTATTCCTGTAAAGGACTGCTATTTGGGAATTCTCCTTTTGGTGTTCCTTAATTTTTTCAACAAGAAAATCAAGCTGGGATAGCGAATCTTCAAAGCCTTTTATCACAGGGTCAAGGGCTTTTGGATTATTGGTATTATGAGCCTTGTCGTACCTTTCTATATTGTTTTTGATAAATTTGCTGCTTATTTCAACTATGTTCCGGCTTGAACGGTAATTGGTTTCAAGCTTAATTAACTGAAGGTTATTGTAAATACCTTCAAGCTCCAGGATGTGGCCTGGCTCGGCACCTCTGAACCCGTATATGCTCTGGTCGTCATCGGCAACTATGAAGAGATTGTTTTCTTCCGATTCCACAAGAATTTTAAGAATCTCAAACTGCACCTTTGAAAGATCCTGCCCCTCATCCACCTGAAAATATCTGAACCGGCTTTTATAACTGGCAAGGATATCGGGAAATTTTTTCAAAATGGCAAGGCAATATGTGAGCATATCGTCAAAGTCTATAAGAAGATTGTCTTTTTTGTAACGTTCATAAGCATTATAAATCTTCTCAAAATTGGGAGTCTGAAATTTTAACCCGTCCAGGCTTTTAAACATTTTGTTCTTTACAAAGCCTATTTCATTTGCCAGAGTTTCAAGATCTTCCTCATTTATATTGCTTCCGTTTATTTCCCGGTAGATATCAGAAAGAATTCTCTGCTTTCCAACAGAATCGCTCTTTTCGCCTTCAATGAGTTTTAGCCTTCTTCCCTGCATTTTTTCATAGTCTCTCACAACCGAATAGCAAAAGCTGTGGAGAGTGGAAAAAGTGGCTTTACTGACACTTCCAAATACCTTTTCATACCGGCTCTTCATTTCAAGCTGAGCCGCTTTATTAAAGGTAACAGTAAGAATTTCATCAGGATTAACACCTAAACAGGATACAAGGTAGAAAGTGCGCGCAATAATGACTGTTGTTTTACCGGAACCAGGCCCGGCAAGAACCAGTACAGGTCCTTTTACCCTTTCTACCGCTGCTTTTTGCTGTTCATTCAGACAAATGCTGTATTTATTTTTTAAGTCATTGAAAAAATCTATCACAGACCAACCATTCCATAAGTTTTTTATGATTATTGTATTTGTTTTTCATTTTAACATCAACCCAAAGGTGCCCAAAGTAAGTTCTGAAGATAAACAAAAGAGAATAACCTAAGAGGATCACCTATATATTCAAATATGAAATATTGAAGCTTATATCTTGCAAATCGTTTATTGTCAATAATTTCACAACCTTTTTAACACGATGAAGTAATGCCTTTTTTATGGAATATAATTGAATTCATTATAGTTTTTGTGCATTAATAAATACATAAGTGGTTATTCTAATTATTTAATTTATGAATTTTTGTACAAATGACCTTTCAAATTCATTATGGTTAGGTTATAATAAAATCAAATTGTTTAAAAATTAGCAAACTATATTTGCTTTTAATACTACAAACAGGAGGGATACTGTTATGAACAAGAAATTGGAAGCATGGGTCAAAGAAGTTGCTGACCTGTGCCAGCCTGACAAGATTTACTGGTGTGATGGTTCAGAAGAGGAAAATCAGCGTCTTCTTCAGGAAATGGTGGATGCCGGAATGGCAATTCCTCTCAAAAAGCGCCCTGGAAGTTATTTATTCCGCAGCCATCCATCCGATGTTGCTCGCGTTGAGGATAGAACATTTATAGCCTCAAAATCCAAAGATGACGCGGGTCCTACAAACAACTGGATTGATCCTGTTGAGCTCAAAAAGACCATGACCGATCTTTACAGGGGCTGCATGAAGGGTCGTACCATGTATGTTATTCCTTTCTCAATGGGTCCTGTTGGTTCTCCTGCATCAAAGATTGGTGTAGAAATTACCGATAGCCCATATGTTGTAGTTAACATGCGCATCATGACCAGAATAGGCAAGCAGGTTCTTGATGTTCTGGGCGAAGACGGCGATTTCGTACCTTGTCTGCACTCAATCGGTGCTCCCCTGGAACCCGGTCAGAAGGATTCCACATGGCCTTGCGCTCCCATGGAGAAAAAGTACATCAGCCACTTCCCCGAAGAAAGGACAATTTGGTCCTATGGTTCCGGATACGGCGGAAACGCTCTCTTAGGAAAGAAGTGCTTCGCTCTCCGTATCGCATCCGTTATAGCACGTGATGAAGGCTGGCTGGCCGAGCACATGCTCATCCTCAAGCTCACAAGCCCCAAGGGCGATGTTAAATATATCTGCGGCGCGTTCCCAAGTGCCTGCGGAAAGACCAACCTTGCTATGTTGGTTCCCACAATTCCCGGATGGAAAGTTGAAACAATAGGCGACGATATCGCATGGATGAAGTTTGGTCCCGATGGACGTCTTTACGCAATCAACCCTGAAGCAGGATTCTTTGGCGTTGCTCCCGGTACTTCACGCGATTCCAACCCCAATGCTATGGAAAGCATTGAAAAGAACACCATATTTACCAACGTTGCATTAACCGATGATGGTGATGTATGGTGGGAAGGCATTGGCTACGACGCTCCCGATCACCTCATTGACTGGCGCGGAAATGACTGGACTCCTGGTTCAGGCGAAAAGGCTGCTCATCCCAATGCTCGCTTTACTGCACCTGCAAGCCAGTGCCCTGTTATAGCTCCTGAGTGGGAGGATCCAAACGGTGTACCCATTTCAGCAATCCTTGTTGGCGGACGCCGTCCTACTACCATTCCTCTGGTACACGAGAGCTTTGACTGGAAACATGGTGTATTCCTTGGTTCCATTATGGGTTCAGAAATTACCGCTGCTGCAATCTCTGATAAAATTGGTCAGGTTCGCCGCGATCCTTTCGCTATGCTGCCTTTCATGGGATATCATGTATGCGACTACTTGCAGCATTGGCTTGATATGGGCGAAAAGACCGACGAGAGCAAGCTGCCCAAGATATTCTATGTTAACTGGTTCAGAAAAGACGAGAACGGCAACTTCCTGTGGCCTGGCTACGGCGAGAACAGCCGTGTTCTTAAGTGGATCGTTGAAAGAGTATCCGGAGAAGGAAAGGCAGTTAAAACCGCTATTGGTTATATGCCTACTCCCGATGCCATCGATACCGAGGGCCTCGATGTAAGCGAAGCTACAATGGCAGAGCTTCTCAAGGTTGATAAGGAAGAATGGCTCAGAGAAATTGAGTCCATTAAAGAGCACTACAGAAGCTATGGCGAGCGTCTGCCAAAAGAGCTTGCTAACCAGCTTGCTGCTCTTGAGAAGAGAATTAATGAAATGTAATATCCAAAATATAAGAAGGTAAGCCATTAGGATTACCTTCTTTTTATTCTATTGCGATTGTTCTTTTCTTGCCTTTTCCCAGGCAGCCTTTGCGTTTTTGACTACATCATCCCAGCTGAGCCTGCCGCCAACATATTGCCTTATACTTTCTCCCAGAACATTGGTTCCCCAGTTTTTGGGATAGCCCATATATATGCATACATTGGTATCTTCAGATGCCGCATAGGTTATGATATACCTAGTAATCGGGTCTTCTCCATAATCTGCTGAGATCCCCTTAATGGCAGGAAGAAGTTTATATTCTTTCGTAAGGACGGCCAAACCTTCTTCAGAAAGGTAAAGCCAGTTGATAAAATCTTTTGCTGTTTCCACTTCTTCATGGACTGAAGCATTATTAATTCCCCAGTAATCATTAGCCCCTAATACATTGAAATTTCTGTCAATGCCAGGAATGGGATAAGACATTATATCAATTTTGCTGCTTGCAAATTCGCTGTCTATTTTATTAAGTATGGGCAATATCCAATTACTCTGCTGAATGATGGCTACCTTTCCCTTTGCGAAATATTCAGCCTGTTTTTCAGCATCTATATCCTTGCTTGGCTGGATTGAATATTTGTTTTGAAGATCCACCATCTGCTTAAAAGCTTCCGCATATTTAAATTCAAGATTTTTTTCATGATATGCTTTCTGAGAGTCTCCATTAAACTCGGCGGATAAGAAGATGCTTGACATATACTCGCCTGTATTTCGGGTATCCTTGGCAGGAAAAGCAAATACCGCTTCCAGCTTAAGCTGCTCCTTCATCTGGTCAATTTCCATCACAGCTTTTACAAAAGCATCGTATGAATCTATTTCTCGTACATCAATTTTTGCCTTCTCAAAGATTTCCTTGTTGTATATCAGGCCATAACCTTCAATGCTGCATGGAACGCCATATATTTTATCTTCAACGGTAACGCATTTTGTATATCTTTTCAGGACATGCTGGATAACTTTCATGTCAGTAAGGTCAGCAAGCTTGTCCAAAAGCTCATCAGTATCGGAAGGCCCCATAAGATTAAATATATCGGGTCCTTGCCCGGAATTAATCATAGTCCTTACAGTCTGGCTGTAGTTTTGCATATCATCTGTATATTTAGTTTTTACAATGACATTATCATGTTCAGACATAAATTTATTTGCGGCTTTTTCCAATGCATCCTTAAATTCCGTTTTGCAGTGATATATTTCAATGGCCACTGCTGAACGGCTCCCTGTAGGTGATGGTGAAGCTGGATGAGCCGTGTTGAAATAGTCCGTAATATGACCCCTGTTATCTAAATTATTGCAGCCCGACAATGTACCTGCAATTAATAACGCAAGTATAAAAGGAAGCAGGCTTTTCGTTTTCAAATAAGTCCCTCCTTAGGAATAAACGCATGTTACAATTCCTATCATATCCAGAGGTAAAAAAAATAATGTGTTGAGTCCGAGGTTATGTTATTTTAATATTATGTTTAATCCTTGTTTATTAAATTATTTAAAACTATATAAAAATAATAGGCATAATAAATAGCAAACCTGCATAGGAGGCAACAATGCTCAGGATACATTACTACCGCTACGATCAGGATTACTCAGGCTGGGACTTATGGCTATGGGAAAAAGGACGCGAAGGCAAAGCTTATTTATTTAACCGCCAGGAACTTTTACAAGCTGACAACCAGAAGGTTGCCAAGGTTGCTGAGATAGATGTATCAAGTTTTAACAACAGAGAAATTGGATTTATTGTCCGCAGGGGAGGCTGGAGTGAAAAGGATATCAATTATGACCGCTATATCACTCTTCCCGACAACATTGGAAATGGCTCCTTTGACATATACCTTGTTCAGGACACCCCGGAAATATTTGATTCGGAAGATAAAATCTGCCTTTGTCCGGGATTCAATACGGTTGTTTTTGAAAATTTCAGAGAAATTTTCGTAAGGCTTCAGACTCCTTGCAAGAATGGGCATGAAATCGAACCATTCCAGGTATATGAAGACGGCCGGGAAATACCTGTCCGCCATGTTACATCCCGCCGGGGCAACAGGGATTTTGTTATCTCCCTTGAGGATGATATGAAGCCCGGCTGTTCATATATGGTATACAAGCCTGGCTACAGGCTGGGGCATGTGGATTATGGCATGATTTATGACACTCCTGAATTTGAACAGCTCTTTACCTACGAAGGTGATGACCTGGGAGCCAACTGGAGCAAGGATTGCACGGTTTTTAAAGTCTGGGCTCCTACAGCCTCTGCCATGTTTCTGAACCTATACAATTCAGGCACAGATTCCACCTTCCGTGAATCAATCGAAATGAAAAAAGAGGAAAAAGGCGTATGGACAGTGCGTGTTCCGGGAGACCTTTCTGGGATATATTATACCTATAGCGTCATGGTCCAGGGCAAAACCTGGGAGGTTGCAGACCCCTATGCCCGCTCTTCAGGAGTGAATGGTTTAAGGAGCATGGTAGTTGATGTTTCCAAGACCAATCCGGAAGGCTGGGAACACCTTACCCACAAGCACCTTTCTTCCCCTACCGCTGCTGTTGTATATGAAGTTCACATAAGGGACATAACTATTCATCCCAGCTCAGGGGCAACCCACAGGGGAAAATACTTAGGCCTTGCGGAAAAGGATACCCGCTCCCCCGAAAACCTTCCCACAGGTCTTTCTCATATGGCGGAGCTGGGTGTTACCCATGTCCATCTCATGCCATTCTTCGATTTTGTCACCATTGACGAGGAAAAGCCTCTGGATGACCAGTACAATTGGGGCTATGACCCATTAAACTTTAATGTTCCTGAAGGCTCATACTCCACCAATCCCCATAATGGGTACGTGAGAGTAAGTGAGCTTAAGCAAATGATTAAGGCCATCAAGGAAAGCGGTATGGGTGTTGTTATGGACGTTGTCTACAACCATACCTACAAGACCTGCGACTCTGACTTCAACAAGTTGGTGCCGGGATATTACTACCGTTTCGACAGGTTCGGCAACTTCTCCAACGGTTCGGGCTGCGGCAATGAAATAGCCTCTGAAAGATCAATGGTGCGGCGCTTTATTGTGGAATCAGTGAAGCGCTGGGCAACCGAGTACAAAATAGACGGCTTCAGATTTGACCTCATGGGGCTTCTGGATTTGGATACAATGAGGGAAATCCGCACCGAACTGGACAAAATAAGCCCTTCAATCCTTCTTTACGGCGAGGGTTGGACCGGCGGGCCTTCCCTTCTGGACAGAAGCGAAGCCGCCACAAAGAGCAACGCTCCTAAACTTGACAGGATTGGCTTCTTTAACGACAATACCCGTGACGGCATAAAAGGTGATGCCTTCCATGCAGAAAATACAGGATTTATTTCAGGCAATCTTTCATGCAAGGAAAGTGTCAAATTTGGTGTAGTAGGCGGAGTAAGCCATCCCGGAATAGATTATTCAAGAGTAAATTATTCCGGCTTTGCATGGGCAAGCCATGCCTGGCATTGTGTCAATTATGCGGCTTCCCACGACAATCTCACCCTTTATGACAAGCTGTTGGCAAGCCGCCCTGATTTAAGCGAATGGGATCATGTAAGGCTTGTAAACCTTGCTGCAGCTATAGTTTTTACATCCCAGGGCATACCCTTTCTGATGCTTGGCACCGACATGATGAGATCAAAAAAAGGGGATCACAATTCATACAAATCCCCCGACAGCATTAACCAGATTGACTGGACTCTTAAGAGCCGCTACTATAATGTTTTTAATTATCACAAGGGGCTCATTGCCCTGCGGAAAGCCCATCCTGCATTCCAGATGGCAAATGCCGACAATATCAGGCGCAACCTTACCTTCTGCCACTGCCCTGAATGGATGATAGCTTTCTATATTGATAATCATGCCAACAATGACCCCTGGGAAACTATTTTTGTAGTATATAATGCGGGTGTTCATGCTGAATCAATAAATCTTCCCAAGGAAGGACCATGGCATGTTGTTGTAAATGAAAATAAGGCAGGACTGGACATCCTTGAAACCATTACAGGCCATAATGTCACAGTTCCTGCCAGATCAGCAATGGTGCTTTACAGAAATCAGAATTAATCAGGATTAGACCTTATCGCACTGAGGGCCTCTTCCTGAGTAAACCATACCTGTAGCTGAATCAATTGTAACCGTTGTGCCGCTCTTGAGCACATCGGTTGCATGCTCAGCCCCGACAATAACAGGAATATCCAGGCTCAAACCTACAATTGCGGCGTGGGAAGTGGTGTCTCCTTTTTCCGTAATAATTCCCTTGGCTCTTCTTAAAATATTCATCAGCTTATTGGAGGTCTCGGGAATAACCAAAATTTCTCCGCCGTTAAAGTTCTTCAGCGCCTCTTCCTCATTCTTACATACGAAGAGGGTTCCTATTGCGCTTTTCTGGTTCACGCCCGTACCTTTTACCAGAATATTTCCAACTATCTCAACCTTAAGGATATTTGTCATTCCGGGTATTCCAATGGGGAATCCGCCTGTCATAACAACCAGGTCGCCGCATTTTACTATTCCTGCTTCGAAAGCCTTATCCACAGCATGCTGCAAAAGTTCATCGGTATTATGCTTTTCTTCAATTAATATCGGTATTACTCCCCATGACATAGCCAGCTGACGGTATACCTTTTCACTGGGTGTGCATCCGACAATGGGGCAGTCGGGACGGTACTTGGATATCATACGTGCTGTGGTACCAGTCTTGGTAACGGTAATAATTGCCGCAGCATTTAAGTCCATGGCTGTGGTACATGTAGCATGGCTTATAGCATTTGTAACATTTAATGGAGACTCATCAAGAGCCATTTGTCTGAAGCGCTTTTTGTAATGAATTGAAGCTTCAGTGCTCTCAGCAATCTTAGCCATTGTAATTACACTTTCCACAGGATACTGTCCGATGGATGTCTCTCCGGAGAGCATAAGGGCGCTTGTTCCATCATAGATGGCATTAGCTACGTCATTGATTTCGGCACGGGTTGGCCTTGGCTTTGAAATCATTGAATCCAGCATCTGAGTTGCGGTAATTGACTTCTTGCCATGGCTGATTGCTTTTTTGATAAGCAATTTCTGTATTCTGGGAAGCTCATTGTAATCTATCTCAACACCCATATCGCCGCGTGCAACCATAATGCCGTCACTCGCCATGAGAATTTCGTCAATGTTCTCAAGGCCTTCGGCATTCTCAATTTTGGCAATTATCTGTATATCGCTTCCGCCGTTTTCTTCAAGCAAATTCCTTATATCTATAATATCTGCAGCCCTTCTGGTAAAGGATGCAGCAATGTAATCAAAATCATGCTCAATTGCAAACAGGATATCCTTGACATCCTTCTCTGAAAGATATGGCATGTCAAGCTTTGCGCCAGGAACATTAACGCTCTTCTTGTCCTTGATAACGCCGCTGTTCATTACCCTGCAAACAATATCAACTTCATTAAAGTCTTCTATTACAAGCTCCACAAGACCGTCATCAATAAGTATCCTGTCCCCTCTTTTTATGACAGCCGGAAGGTTGGAATAAGTAATAAATGCTCTTTCCTGGTTTCCAACGCATTCCTTTGTGGTCAGTATGAACTTGTCATTGGCTTTAAGGGTTATGCCTCCGTTCTCAAAGGTTCCCAGCCTTATCTCAGGTCCTTTTGTATCAAGAAGCAGCGCTATGGGCTTATTGATCTTTTTCCTTATTTTCTTAAGCAGGTTGACTCTTTTTAAATGCTCTTCATGGCTTCCGTGAGAAAAATTAAGTCTGGCAACGTCCATACCTGAAAGAGCAAGCTTAAGCATGGTCTTTTCGTCCTCAACCGCCGGACCCAAGGTACAAATAATTTTTGTTTTTCTCATTCTTTCAACTCCTGTAACAATTGGAATAATATATAAACTGAATTGCAGATACAATAATACAAATCAGAATGCCTATTATGACATCTTATATATTGTATCAGCTGACAGCCCTATAAAAAAGCTGCATAATATACATCTTCTCAAAAAAAGCATCAGTAAGTTTATACAATATTAATAAATTGACAGTATTTGTTTAATACAATTTTTACAAATCAATGGTTAATGCTAAGATTTATGGCACAAATTAACGGTTAAGGATTCTGTTAGATGTGTCAGGTGGAATGTAGAAAAGGATATGAAGAATAAAAACATAATCTATAGAAGAACCCGTTTTTATAAATCAAAACGGATTCTCTGTCTCGCGAGCCTTTCCTGTTCCAAAAGTTGACTTCCATTTCTCTTTTTATCCATGTTGTCGCAGTACTCCTGGTAAGCGACCAGAACCTCTATGAAATCGCCCAGAAGAACAAGAATAGCCCCTATTAATGTAAGCTTTTCAATGTCAAAATGCGGATTTCGGTAATTCATCGCAAGTCTCCCATGGGTGATTTCCGGTATATTCTAATTATATTCAGGAATTGTTAACTTGTTTCAAACCCGAAGGTTGCTGTCAGTTCACCTTCGCCCAAAAAATTGACAATAACGATAACATAATAAATAAATGCTGCCGCATTTTTGCGGCAGCATCATTTATTAAGGTTCATTATTATGTGCTTTTATTTTCCAATTTCAATAGTAACCTTGTTGCTTTGCTTTTCATTCATTATTGCCCTTAAGGTTATCTTGGTTCCGGGAGCCAGCTTTGTCAGAATTCCGGATGTAACCTGTCCCTTTTCATCCGTCAGCCAGAAAGGTATGGAACTGTCATTTAAGTGTATTCCCGCACCGCTTACAGGGTTTCCTGCTGCGTCGGTAACAGTGATGGTTGTCAGTTCTCCTTCTTTGGTTCCGGTAACCTTAAGGATTAAGTCCTGTTCCAGCTTTGTTTCCATATCATAAAGTCCAAAGCGCTGGCTCTTGGGATTTGTACCCACTATCATGGCTCCAAGGTTCAGATAAACCTTTGTTGAATCCGTCAAAGTGCTCTTAGCCTTAAATGTAATTTCTCCAAACCGGATTTCAACTCCGGTTGCTAAATTTGCAAGATTGTCTATTTCAAGGACAATTCTTCCCTTTGCTTCATCCACAAGATGTGTTATTATCTTGCCCTTCTTGACCCAGGCATCCAAAAGCACCTGTTTTCCTGCGGTATTGGGGTCAGAATCCACAAGCTCCACTTTTTCAGGATCGTATCTTAAATCCAGATATACCTTCTTCAAGGTTTTTGGATTCTTGACACTTAATGTGGTCTTAAAGGTTCCCCCCTCTTTAACGGTGGGGTTGGATGAGGCTATTATCTGGGGCTGGCCTGTTTCTACCGTAAAGGTAATTGTCTTGGTTCCGGCATTGCCAAACAGATCCGCGTAATTAAATGTAAGTCTGTGTAATCCGTCTGCCAGAGGAAGATCTGAACCCAGGGAAGCTTTTATTGTAACAGTTCCGTTGCTTGTGCCTGTGGTAAAAGGAACCTGTGCGCCATCAAGCAGTACGCTGATGGATTTTGCTTCAATGCCCGATGGATCTGAAAGTGCTGCAGAAAGCTCAAACTTGTTGGTATTGAGTGTCGCTTTATCAGCAGGTGACGTTACATTGAGCACAGGAGGCTGGGTATCCTTCTTGCTTGCGCTTGTAACGGCACGAATCATGTCAAAGTACAGGGTTCCTTTGGTTCTCATATCATCTCTGGAGCACATGATGCGTATAGGTGTTTCCAGAGTAAATGGTCCTTTTTTATCTGAAGGAATTGACGCCTCAACATATTTCCATCCGGTCCAGTCAATACCGCCCTTTTGGGTATCAACTCTGTATTCGGGAGTGAAATCAATATTGAAGGTCTCTCCCTTGGAATCTTTTAAAGTTGCCCTGAGCCATGTCTTGCTGTTATCTCCGTATACCCACATGCCTATTGCGACAGTACTGCTGTCAAGGGTTATTCCCGTTTTGGCTCCTGTTGTGGGATTTACTTTAAAGGCATAGGCACCTGCTACGCCCTTCTGAACTCCCTCAGCCAATGTAAAGTCATAATCTACCTTCAGGACGTTTGAACCGGATTTTGCAAGTTCCTGGTTGGTTACAATGGAAGCTGCAACTGACTTGGCTCTGTCAGATGAACTTCCCCATTTGGAACCATTTTCAAAATCCTCCACAATGTCCGGTGAAGATGTAATCTGAACATCTATGCTGGCTGAAAGATCGCCATACTTAACAATAATCTTGCCATTTCCGGAAGCTCCGGGAGGTGCTGTGAATACGCCCTGAGGAGTTATTGAGCCTATACCGCCCTGTACCTCCCAGGTAAAGGCTTCATCGGTTGCTGCAACCTTAATAGTCCTGTAATACGCCTCGCAGCTTAAATCTATGCTTGTACCGGGAGCTATGCTGAAAGAACTTTTGGAAGGTTTGATGGAAGTAATAGTGTTAACCACCTTAAGCTCCGCAGATCCAATTGCATAATCCCCATATACTTTTACCTGGTAGCTGCCGGGTGCTGCATTTACCGTAAGGTTGCCCTTTTCATCAAAGGTACCTGCATCACTTATCCATGTAAGTTCTTGGGGAACTGCCACGGGGAAGAAATAGTCATCGGTAGCAAGTGCGCTGTATTGTACAACAGCCTTTGGCAGTGCATAAACAGTGCCCGGATATATATGAAGCTTGCTGGCTGTTGTACCCGGCTGCGCCGTTCCGTTTTTAATAGCTACGCTCTGTTTTGAAATTAAAAGTATACCGTTTGTATTGGCTCTTTCTTTTCCGTCGGAAGGAACGTTGATGAGGCCTGGGCTTTTATATCCTGGCTTTCTGGCAATCATGGCAGAGGATCCGCCGCCGTCAAGCTGAATTGCCTTTACACATCCCAATTTGTGCAGGAACTGTGCTATCTCATAGCTTGAAACACCCTGGCTTGCACTGCTTCGTCCGTCAACCTGGAAAAGAACCACGTCGCCGTCTGCCTTAACGCCTATGGCTGTTGATGGATCATAGTTTTTAGTGGGCAATCCGCTTGTTATAACGCCATTATTTATAAGTATTTTATCTCCGCCAATTGCCTGTTTTACGTCGCTCCACTGACCCGTCTTGTCATTGAACTGGAAGGATACTATATCCCCTACTTTAAACTGGGATAAGGCATAATGGCCTACTTTTCCGTTCTTTGCAGACATTACAAGCTGATTTTTGCCAATCGGAGTAGATTTGGTATCTTTTCTGATTTCCTTGACTGTGGCAACCATGACTTTTCCCATGGAAGGTTCGCCAAAGTTAATGTCAAGTATAACTTCAATGCTTGGCTCGGTGGAACCTGTATTGGGTCCAAAATCCTCGCTGTACAGGTATGGTCCCCAGTCGCCCTGGGCCTTGTTGAAGTTTACAAATGGATATTCTGTTTCATTTATGATGGCTTTCATTTCTATTTGAGGACTTCCAATGACAACAGAACCATCCTCTTTAAAACCAATAGCATTCCACTCTGTGGTGCTATGGCTAATAAGTCTTCCATCCTGAATTAATATTCCTACAGGTATGCCATTATTAAGATGATAAAAGTCCCCGTTTATTCCGCCTATTACCGAAACACCCTGCTGTTCGGTAAGATATGAAAGGCTGCTTAGTGTTAAACGGCTGGGCACACTGTTTCCATAGGCGGCAAGAACCATTGCATCAGAGGTTCTGGGATTAAAAGTTATTGTGCGCCCGTTCTTAAGTGTACCGTCAGGATTTACGCCCTGCCAGTCGTTTAAGAACACCCCTTTGGCTATTTCCCTTTCTTCATTGTAAAAAATGGTTGTTGAATTGAAATCCGATATGTATGCAAGAACATTGTCGGAATAAAGAGAGAAGATTAGCAAAGCTGATAATAAGAATGCCAAGAATTTTTCTGTCGTTCTCTTAATCTTTTGTCTCACGTAAAAAACCTCCTGGATAAATAACTTATTTGCCTATGACTAAAGCCATAAGTGACATAAGTTATCTCTTAAGAAAAAGCTTAACACAAAATTTTCCTTTAAGACATTCCTTTTGTGTTAATAATGTGTTTCTGTTTTATTACGTTGGCTTTGAAGGCTGATTTGCTCCAATAAAGAGGTGTACGCCAGAATTGTCCCGTCTTTCCTTAACTTTTTTGTAACAGATAATATTTTAATTGATTGAAATTTATGGTATTATGACCAGGAGTAACGAAAAATCAATTATTGTGCAGAGTATTGCCAGAAAGGAAGATTTTATGATTTGTACTAATTGCGGCAAGGACTTGCCAAATGAAGCAAATTTCTGCATTAATTGCGGAACTCCCATTGAAGCCCATGAAGGGCAAAATCCTGATGCAGAAATTGAAAGCCCAATTGACAATACCGTAGAAAGCTCTGACGAAAATGAAGCAGGATTTAGCGGCTTTGAAATCTCCAATAGCAATTATGAATCTGAACCTGAAACAAAGCTGTCTGACGCTGAGGTTTCCAATGATTCGGGCAAAAAGCCTAAAAAGAAATTCCCTCTTTTGAAGGTACTTATTGCGGTTGTGATAGTTGCAGCGCTTTTACCTTTAGCAGCTGTTCTGGGATATCATACTTTTTTGCCTGCCAAGCTTACCCTGGCCTATGCTAACTTCAGGTCACCCAATAACATTTATGATGTTATAGACAAATACTTGTCAAATTATGAAAATAAAACGCTTAAGCCATTATATGAAAACTCATTTGGAAAGAAGGCAGAACTCAGCCTTACCGCTGATGAGTCATTACTTTCAGGACTTGAATACTCAGAATTGGGCTATTTGATTCAGGGTATCAACAGCATATCCTTTACAACCGAAACTGTGACAGATGTAAAGGGTAAGAAACAAACCGCCAATTTGGGCATAAACGTCCTGGACACTCCATTCTTAAAACTGAATATGTTTTTGGACGGTACCCGTTTTGGATTTAGTATTCCCGAGCTTTCTTCCAAAACAATAACCGGCGACTTGAAAAACTTAAGCAAGCTCTCCGAGACCTTCCCTGAAATTCCTTCAGAATTGCTTGAAACCTATGAATCCATGGATCCATGGCAATTTGCACGCCTTCAGGAGGAGATTTCTTTTGACAGGGATGAACTCAAGAAGGTTCTTAAGGACTATTCAAAAGTGCTCATTCAGAGCATAGATTCAGGTGATATGTCCATTAAGAGAGGTCAGGAGACTCAAGTTCTCGGAAGTACATTACAATGCCATGAAATCACAATAGAGCTTGACCAAAAGGATCAGGCAAAAATTCTTACCAATATTCTTACAAAGCTCGAAAATGACAACAGACCCTACGATTTGGTTATTGGAAACTTCAAAAAGCTCCTTGATATTTACGGCAACATGTACAGTGACTTGTTTTACGGATTTGATACTGAAACATATCTTAGCAAGGAAAATTACAAGAATGCCATAAAGAACCTTAAGAACTCGATAAATGCTCAGGATTTCCCTGAAAAAATCACAGCAAGGCTGTACTTAAACGGATATGACATAGTTAAGTATGAATATACCTTAGGCGCAGCCGATGAAGTAATAATAACTGTTGAACAAAAAGTCACCGATCTGTCATTTGACGTTAACTACATATTATCCGCATACGACGGAAGCGAATTTGCCTACTTTAATTTAAGGTTAAGAGGTGACTACGACAAGAATTCCGATACGACTGACTTTACAGCATCCATGGATTTAGACGCTCCTGATGCTTTTGCATCAATTGATATTAAGTCGGATGAATCCCTCACATCAGGCAACGTCATTGATCATAATTTTATGACCCAATTTGTATTTGACGATGGTTATGGTCAGGGAGCACGCTTTGTATTAAAAATGAGCGGAAATAAAACCAGGAACGCACAGAAGCTTGTAACTAAGAGCAGCTATAATGGAGATTTGAGTTTTAACATCTATGGTGAATATATTGATCCTGTAAACTTTGGTTTAGGATTTACTGCCAACACCGAGACTGAATATGGCAAAAAGGTAGAGCTGCCTGGCCTTGACCCATCAAATACTCTTGATATTTCTACAGCAGGCCAGCAGGAATATGAAGAGCTGATGTATGAAGTTTACCAGAACATTTATACCTTGCTCATGCCTGTCGGTTTATTTTAACGCTGACAGATATTAAAAAGTTAAAACTTAAATATGTAAGCAAAATAAAAAGCAGTCTTTCCCGGACTGCTTTTTATTAATATGTTATGTCATCTTACTTCTTCTTACCCTTAGCTGCAGCAACTTTTTCCTTTAATTCCTTACCTGCCTTGAAAACAGGAGCCTTTGATGCAGGAATCTTAATCTTTTCTTTTGTGCGAGGGTTAACGCCGGTGCGTGCCTTGCGTTCTCTTACGTCGAAGGTACCAAAGCCAACTAATGTTACCTTTTCACCCTTCGCTAATGATCCGCTGATGCTGTCGATGATAGCGTCAAGAGCTACTCCTGCATCCTTCTTTGTCATTTCTGCCTTTTTGGCGATTGCATCAATGAGATCTGCCTTATTCATATTTACTCTCCTTTCGGATATTTCTGGCATAACATGCCAAAATTATTTATACCCATATTATTTCATAAATCAACAAAAAAAGCCATATTTTTTATTAAATTTTATAAAAATAGTTCTTTTGAACTATACACTATCAGCGGTTTGAACAACCCCCCTGTCAATAAAAGGCGCATTACCAGCGGTTTACAGCCAACCTAAATATTTTGGAAATTCCGCCCGCCATCCTAAGACGTTGTAACTATTTAATACAGGGAGTCTTCGTAAATCCTTATGTCTTATATTATAACCAATAAAGGGTATAAATTACAGTAGTTTTATCTACATTTTTCTTGTTTTTTTATATCTTAGTATTTATCAGGTATTTATAAGGTTAGTATTGATTGTTATCCATTGATATCATTGTTATACCTGTTGGAACAAGGTCAAATAATATTTTTGCAAAGTTTATTGTTTTCTCTTATTTGGCATTTTTATTTGCTTGACACGTGGTTCATTCCGTGTTACAATTTTCAAGCATGCAAAACTGTTGTGCATGTAGTTAATATGGTGATTATGGAGAGATGGCTGAGCTGGTCGAAGGCGCACGACTGGAAATCGTGTGTACCCCGAACAGGGTACCGAGGGTTCGAATCCCTCTCTCTCCGCCACAATTTGTCCGAAAACCCTTTCGTAGAAAGGGTTTTCGCTATTTTTACCGCTAAAAATAAAATAGTTTTTTAATAAAAAAATGAAATTACTGGCTACATTGCTGCCAGTAATTTGTTAATTCCTACCATATT
>JAAYAD010000098.1 GCA_012719545.1 Clostridiaceae bacterium | reverse complement strand
TTTAGGAACAGAATACTTCATGTTATGGCATAAGCCTTTACATACAAAACTGGCAGACAACCAAATATGATCATCTGCCAGCAATACATACGTTACTTCATTTTACTTTGTTCCACCCCAACAATTGACGTAGAACCAAAAGAGCAGCTTTCTAACTTGATATTTAGAAGATAAATTTATTATGGGCTATATTTCTTCTCCCTTGCCGTTAAAAAGGGGCAAATGCTCAAGGTAAATAATATCATCTCTCTTATATGCATCGCCTTCGGCAAGAATAGCCATTTTGCCTGCTATAATGCCGCCTGCCTCGGTAACAAGCTTCTCAACTGCCTTTACAGATTCACCGGTGCTTATAACGTCGTCAACTATAAGCACGCGTTTTCCCTTCATGTATTGGATATCATCTCTGTCAATGTAGAGAACCTGTCTTCTTGCAGTTGTAATTGACTGCAGCTCTACGGACACCACATCACGCATATACAGCTTTGCCGATTTTCTGGCAAGGAGGTACTTGTTCATACCTGCCTGTTTTGCCATCTCGTAGACCAGCGGGATACCCTTGCTTTCGGCAGTAATCATCACATCAAACTCCGGAGCTTTTTTTAACAACTCCCTTGCACAGGCAACCGTAAGCTCCACGTCACCAAAAAGGACGAATGCAGCAATATACAAGTCGTCATTTATAGGACATAAAGGCAACTGCCTTTTAAGGCCGGCCACATTAATTTCGTAAAATTCTCTCATGTCGATAACCCCCAATATGTCAACGTTAGGCATCACGATAAAAATACCACTAGATTATTTTATCAAATCTGATTACAGTGTCAATGAACCTTTTAAACCTATTTCTTCTGCAACTGCCTTCATGCCGTTTATAGTCTCTTCAATAACGGTATCAAGTTCCATACCCAGCATTTTTGCGCCTTCTTCAATGACTTCGCGGTTTACGCCTGCCGCAAAACCCTTCTGCTTCCACTTTTTCTTGACAGACTTTGTTTCTGTGTCAAAAATGCTTTTGCTTGGGCGCATAAGAGCCGTTGCATTAACAAGGCCTGTTAATTCGTCAATTGTGTATAGCACCTTCTCCATTTTTTCAACAGGCTCAACATCAGTGCAGATTTTCCAGCCATGGCTTTCTACAGCCCTGATATAGTCATTGGGCCAATTTTCGGCCTCCAAAATCTCCCTTGCTTTTTTGCAGTGCTCATCAGGATACATTTCATAATCAATGTCATGGACAAGTCCTATTATGCCCCATTTTTCCTTATCTTCTCCAAGCATTTCAGCAAAATGTCTCATGACAGCCTCAACAGCGTATGCATGGCGCAGGAGGCTTTCATTTTTATTATACTTCTTAAGTAATTCCAGTGCCTGTTCCCTGGTTGGGATTATGCTTCCCATGAATCACCCTTCTTTCGTATTTCTATTTTTCCGTATACAATTTTACTCCTAATTAATGACAATATAAAGAATCATTTTACTTTATTTGGTATGACCAGTCAAGTCCAAATTTGTGTGTAAAATACCTCGGTCATCAAAGCAGTAGCTAATCAAACAATAGTCTAAGCGTTTATGCCGCGAAAGCTGTTGACAATGAGTACATGGCATGTTAGGCTGGTTGGCCGGGCATCACTAC
>JAAYAD010000094.1 GCA_012719545.1 Clostridiaceae bacterium | reverse complement strand
TTTTTCATAAATTTCGCGTACAATCATATTTGCAAGTTACCTTTCCTTTTGGTTTATAGTTGATTGATTGGTCTCTTGAAACTATACCACATTGTGAAGGTAACTTGCTTTTTTATTCCTACAAAAACTTTACACTATGCTTATTAAATAATTAAAACTTTAAAACTCTTTTATACAGCGGGTTTTATCCCGCAAAAGATTAGTGTGGAAAAATTTAATTTAAAACCCATAATGGTGGTCAGCCATAATCAAAATGATGCTATTTTATTGGAATGATGTTTATGGGGTAACCTATATTGGCGTTGTTCCTTCACATGGTGTACATAAAAGAGGCAGCCATAAATAAGCCGCCTCTTTCTATGTTAATCCCCCGTATATATTAGTTCTTTTTTAATACGGTTACGCCGGTATCAACATATTCAGGACCGGTATCGCCGCCGGTAAGAGCCGCATATGCGGTTTTCATTCCCTGATATCCCATATCATATGGGTTCTGAGCCATGGTGCAAAGCAATGCACCGCTTTCAATGAGCTGGAGAACCGCATCGGATTTGTCAAAGCCAACGCCTACTATATCACTTCCAGATTCCTGAATTGCATTACCTACGCCAACAGTACTTCCTTCATTGGCTCCGAATATACCTACGCAGCCTTCGGTAATATAGTTGGTTGCAATCTGCTGTGATTTATCAACCTGGCCTTCGCCGTACTGGGTAGCAAGGATTTCAAAATTCGTACCTTCGAATGCTTTTCTGAAGCCTTTTTCTCTTGCAACAGTGGATGCTGTGGCACTGTTTACGTTTACAATACCAATTTTACCTGAAGTAATGCCTTTGGCATTAAGAGCTGCCAGCATTTCCTGACCTGCAATTTCTCCAGCCTTTTCATTGTCGGTTGCAAGGGTCTGGATTGCAGGGAAATCTGCGGGGGAGTCAACGTAAATAATCTTAACACCAGCTTTTGATGCTTCTTCAAGAGTTGCAACCTGGGTAGTTGGTCCGTTTGATGCCAGAAGTATTACATCCGCTCCGTCTGCTACGGCATTATTGATACATTCAATCTGTGCCGCATCATCTTTACCTGTGGTAGGAGCAGTCCACTTGTAGTTAAGGCCAAGTTCCTGAGCAGCAGCCTTAGCTCCCTGATCCATTGATGCCCAATGCTGATCCATTAAGTCCATGGTAATGAGGTATACAAGATAATCCTTCTTTTTTTCTTCGCCGCCGCTGGGTGTTTCATTTTCGGATGTGTTATCTTGTGTCTGAGGTGTCGGAGTGGTAGTTCCGGCAGTTTCACTCTTTCCGCATGCCCCTAACATTGTAGCCAAAAGAGCTACTGCAAAAACAATTGCCATAATCTTTTTCCACATAATGTTTCCTCCCTTGATTGTTAAAATATATTAAAGCTATAGCTTTAAATACATGTAAGATTATTCTTTCGCCTTTTTCACCTTGCCAGTGCGGGCAATGATGTCAATTAATACAGCCACAACTACAACAATTCCTATTACTATGTTTCGTATTGCCACAGGAGCTCCGGCAAACTGTAAGCCGTTATTTAAAACCCCCCAGATAAATGAACCTACTACTGTACCAAGCAAAATACCCTGTCCGCCTAAGGTACTTACTCCTCCTATAACTGACGCTGCAACTGCATTAAGCTCATAACCGTTTCCTGCATCCATAGTTCCAAGACCGCCTGTTGCTGTGGTTATAAGTCCAACCAGCGCCGCACAGAAGGAGCTGATTATGTACACTATGGTGGTTGTAAATACTACATTGACACCCGAAAGTTTTGAAGCTTCTATATTGCTTCCGATTGCGTATATATGGCGTCCGGTTCTTGTTCTGCTCAGTATGAAATCAAAGAAAATGAATACCACAAGTCCTATCCAGACTGTATTGAAAAGACCCAAAGTCTGACCGTAATAGAAGAAGTTTCTGAAGCCTCTTGCGCCTTCTCCTATCGCATCAGTGTTGTAATTGTTATTTGATATCTGGGCAATACCCCTTGCCACAATCATGGTTCCCAAAGTTGCGATGAATGGAGGAAGTTTTGCCTTGGACACAAGAAGCCCGCTTATAAGTCCCATACCCAGGCAGCAAAGCATTGCAATCAATGCCGAAACCCATGGATTTACTCCCCTTGTCATTAAAGTTGCTGAAATCATACAGCTCATACCAACAATGGAGCCAATTGAAAGGTCAATGTTTCCTGTAATCAGAACATAGGATTGGCCAATTCCTATTATTAATATTGGTACTACCTGTCTTAAAAGATTGCTTATGTTCTTGCCTGAAAAGAAGTTGGGATTGAGGATACTGAATACTATGCACATCATCACAAGTGCGGATGAAACCGAAATAACCTGTCCCATTCCCCTCATGGCAATAATATTCTTAAAAAAATTCGTCTTTTCCTTTACCTGCATAATTTTGTGCCTCCTTAAGCTATAAAAAGCTCTTATTGCAATTAAGCCGTCCGGCTATTTATTTCTTTTTTCTCAAACCTGGTAGCATACTCCATGATTTTATCCTGGGTTGCTTCGTTAATATCAAGTTCGCCTGTGATTCTGCCTTCGCACATTACCAGAATCCTGTCGCTTATTCCCAGAATTTCAGGCATTTCGGACGATACAAACATTACTCCTATACCTTGCCGTTTAAGGTCATTCATAAGATTGTAAATTTCAACCTTGGCAGCCACATCTATGCCGCGGGTGGGCTCATCGAAGATTACCACACGGGAGTTTCTTGCAAGCCATTTGCCCACAACAATTTTCTGCTGATTGCCGCCGGACAGGCTTTCCGCATTAACGGAAGCATTGGGCATCTTTATGCGAAGCCTTTCTGCTATGGACTGGGTAAGTTCTTTTTCCTTTTTCTTATTTACTACGCCTAACTTGTTGCACAAAGAATCGAGATTGGGCAGAGATATATTTTCACGGATGCTGAGCTTGATGCAAAGTCCTTCCCTCTTCCTGTCTTCGGGAGCGCTTACAATTCCGGCCTTAATAGCGTCTATAGGGCTTTTTATATTTAACTTTTTGCCATCAAGTATTATTTCTCCGCTGTCTATGGGGTCAGCTCCAAAAAGCGCACGGGTAAGTTCGGTGCGCCCTGCCCCTACAAGTCCAGCAAAGCCTATAATTTCACCTTCATACAAGTCAAAGCTGACATTGCGCACCATTTTGCCTGCATTGAGGTTTCGGACTTCGAGAATTTTCTTGCCTCTGGGGCAGCTTATCCTTGGATATTTCTCCTTGAGTTCCCTACCAACCATATGGGAAATGATTTCTTGAAGGGTGGTATCCTTAAAATTCATTGAAGTTACAAATTTGCCGTCTCTTAAAATTGTCACTCTGTCAGCGATATGTTCAAGTTCCTCTAGACGGTGGGATATGTAAATAATACCGTACCCTTGCTTTTTTAATGACTTGATAATACTGAAAAGTTCCTCAATTTCCCTGGATGTGAGGGCGCTTGTGGGCTCATCCATGATTAGGATTTTAGCGTTTGTAGAAAGCGCCTTTGCAATTTCCACCATCTGTTGCTTTGAAACAGGAAGCTCCCCAACTATGGTTTCTGGAGATATGTCTATATTAAGCTTACCAAGAATTTTGGCAGCCTCAGCATTCATTTCCTTGTTGGAAAGCATGCCAAAGCGGACCTTTTCTCTTCCAAGGAAAATATTTTCGGCAACTGTCAGATGATTGCACATATTAAGTTCCTGGTGGATTATGGCTATGCCCAGCTCCTGAGCTCTCTTGGGCGTCAGATTATGTATTTCCTGGCCAAAAAGCCTGAATTCTCCGCTGTCCTTTGTGTAAATGCCGCTCAAAATCTTTACAAGTGTGGACTTTCCTGCACCGTTCTCACCCAAAAGGGCTAAAACTTCTCCCCTTTTCAGGTTGAAGGATACATCATCAAGAGCTTTTACGCCCGGAAACTCTTTGCACAAATGTTTAAACTCAACGATATATTCTTCCATAATTTAAAAACACCTGTCCTCTGTACGGGAAACCTTTCTTTAAGAAAACTTTTAACGGAAACCTTACGTTCAAGAAAAGTATAGCTCCCTTTCTGAACCTAAAAAAGGGAGCTAACTTTGGATTAACGGGGATATTTTTCGGAAGTTTTTATTATATTTGATTAATAACTTTCCAATAAACTGGTTCTTTTTATGCATTCTGCCCTACCAGAAAATCATGGGGATCAATACTTCTGAATACTTCCTGCCTGTATTCCCTTATGTTTTTTCCCTTTTGAACTATTATGAGGCGGTTGGCTACGGCTAAATTGTCTGCGATGTTTACCGCCAGAATCAGCACTGCCATTCCCCTCTTTTTCAAACTGTCTATCAGGGATACCAGATGCTTTCTAAGATACATATCAGCCCCCGAAAAAGGCTGAATTAATATAACAAGCTTTGGATTATGCAGGTGTATCCTGTAATACACAAGGTTATAAAGGGATTTGGCGCTGAGCCGTGTAATATCAACAGCCTGAATATCAGGACCGCAAAGGGAATAATACTCCTTTTCAATGCTCTTTTTTATCTTGGGGGTGAGCTTTATGCCCTTATCCCTCTTATCTACAAGAAAGCACAAATTATCAAGATAGCTCATCTGAGTAAAAAGCATTGTTTTTGTGGGGTTTTCTTCAATAAAGGCTATTCCTTTTTGAAGGGCTTTTCTTCCGTCCCGCGTCTCAAATTTTCGCCCGTCAAACATGATGCTTCCGCTGTGGGGTTGTTTCTGGCCATTCATCAGCATAAGTATATCGCCTATAACAGTGTTGTTCATATCAAGAAGCACTACGCATTCGCCGGGCAGCATGGTAAAAGATAATGAATTTAAATTTTCTGTTGTGACATTGTCAAATTCCAGAAGCGGCGATTTTCCTTTTATGAAGTTTGACGGCGTGGCCAGATGATAGTCCAGAATATATGGCATAAGCTTTTCATAAAGAAATTCTTTTTTATCCAGCACCTTGATTATTCTTCCGTTTTTCATTAACGCGGCACGGTCGCAGATCTTGAATACATCTTCATGATGGCTTCCTATGTAAATAAATGAATACCCCTTTTCTTTATAGTGAAGAAGTATTTTATGAAACTGGCTTAAGGCTACCGAGCTTAAAAAGCTGGCAAGTTCGTTGAGCACAAAAAGCTTTGCTCCTCCTGCCATTCCTTTTAAAAGCTCCACAACACAGCACTGAAGGGGGCTAAGACGATCCACATACTCGCCGGGATCAATATGAATTCCCGTTTCTTCAGCCAGAATTTTAGTCTGGGCTTTCAGTACTTTATTGCTGATATAATACTTTTTAAACCCTTTGCGCAAAACAAATATATTGTCGGAAACGGTGAGATTGCCTGCAAGGGAGCTTGTCTTTTCTATGACATATACTTTGTTGGGAGACTCAGTAATATATCCGGGATAATTCTTTTCCTTCTCGTTAAAATAGATGCATCCGCTGGATATGGGGGTGTTCTGGCAGATTACATCCAGGAATGCACTGATGCCATGGGTATTTAAAGGCAGAAGACCCATGATTTCGCCCTTGTACACCATCATATTGAACTGATCAAGCAAAGTAACCCCTGAGGATACTTTTGTAACATTCTGAAGTCTTAGAATCTCAGATTTCATGGTATTACCTTTCAGTTGATATTCACGTTTTCAGTTAATATGGGCAAAGTAATCTGGACATCTGTTCCGGCGCCCGGAGAGCTGTATATATATAGGCCGTACTCCTCTCCAAAAAGCAGCTTAATTCTGCTGTTGACATTGATAAGGGCTATGCCGCCTTTTTTCTCGCTGTCCGGCTTTACATAATCCACGGATATTCCGTTTAAAGCGTTATTTAAAATACTTAAGCGTTCTTCCTCAAATCCCAAGCCGTCATCGGAAACAGTGATAATAAGCCGGCTCTTGGTTGACTCAACCTTTATTTTCAGGTTGCCTTTTCCAAGCTTAGGCTCAAGCCCATGGTATATTGAATTTTCAACTATGGGCTGTAAAGTAAGCTTTGGCATCCTGCAATTCAATATCCAGTCCGTATCTTCATCATCCACCTCAACTGAAAGTGAAAGCCTGTCACCAAAACGATACTGCTGGATGATGCAATAGTTTTCAATATTCTCAAGTTCCTCTTCCAAAGTGACCAATCTGTCCACATTGGAAATGGTATATCTGAAAAAGGTAGAAAGAGCTTCTGTCATCTGTGCAATGCTTGTCACACCGGCACTTAAAGCCTCTCCTCTTATACCTTCAAGGGTATTGTAAAGGAAATGGGGATTGATCTGGTTCTGAAGGGCCAGATACTGGGACTGTTTTACCGAAAGATTTATCAGCTCGGTAGTGTTTACCAGTTCTTTGAATCTATTAAAGGCATCGGTAATTTCAGGGCTTATGGGATTGGGCATATCATAAACTCGTTCCATTGTATAGCCCTGTGCAAAAAGCTTGAGTAATCTGGATGTACCTTTATATGGCTTATGTACAAACTGATATAGACCGGCAATAATCAAAATCAGAAGGCCTCCACCTAAAAGGAAGGCTGTAAAAAGCTCAGGCCTTGCAGTTGCTGAGATAAAAATGACAAAAAGCAAAGCAGCGCAAAGGATAATGAGCAGCAAAACGAAAACCCTGATTCTTGTTAAAAGGAAGCGGAAACTTTTCATTTTAGCCTCCTTATGAGTATAGCCTTCTGTATTCAGAGGGCTTAACACCCGCAATACTTATAAATTTCTTGGTAAAATGCTTTAAATCACTGTATCCAACCCGTTCGCATATTTCCGCCACACTTAAGCGTGTTTCTCTTAAAAGCTCCTTTGCAGCTTCCATACGAACCTGGGTAAGATACTCCACAAAGCTGCTGTTTGTTTCTTTCTTAAAAATTGTGCTGAAATATGTAGCATTGAAACCTACCAGGCTGCTTACCTCATCCAAGGTAATGGGCTTCATGTAATTTTCCTGTATGTATTGCTTTGCCTGCCTGATGGGGCGTACAACGGACTGTATTTTATCATTTATCAAATCTCTTAATATACTGTCCACACTTGCTTCCAGATACTCAAAGAGCATTTTGATGGAACTGCATTGATCAGCTTTCTGGCTAAACTCTGCAAAAAGTTCCTTTTCATCAGATACTTTATAGCCTTTACTGAGAAGCTGGTATAAAAACAGCCTGAAAAAGTCAGTAACCAAAGAAAATACATCCTGACCAATAAGGGGAACAAAGGCCTCCACATCGGTTTTTAGTTTCCTGATAAAGTCGTTGACAGCATCTCTGTCAAGAAGCTCCACTAAGGTTCCCAGCCTTTTGGTGCACTCGGGATTTATCAATGAGCTTATATTATTTTTCCCTGTATGGCACGGCTTTTCGATTACTCTTCCGGTTCCGTCCACAATTCTTTGCTTTATGGCGGCAACAGCACTTTCATAGGATTGGGGAACCGCTTCAAGGCAGTCCACCAGTTCCCCCAAACCCACAGTTATTTCAAGATGCTCAAACATGCTGCTGTTTAGGAGAATTTCCCCAATTAGGCCGCGATACAGCTTTCTTAAGATATCTTTGTTCTCTGGCTGGAAATTAAATAAGCAGTAGACCTCTTTCTCATTGGAAAACAGCTGCAGGTCATGGCATACACTACTGAATGAGTTTTCAACAATCTGCTTTATCTTTTCATTTAAGAATTTACCTCTGTTATCAAAGTTGGATTTGTACCCTATGTCGGGCTTTATGGCAATAATCTGGAAACAACCTTGCTGGAATTTATAATGGTACTCGCTGTTGACTCTGCTTAATTCATAATGGGTTTTGTCCTTGGAAGCATTCTGGATAAGCTCGTTAAAAAATACCAACCTTAACCGTTCAATATCTATTTTTCTTCTGTGCTTTAAGGCTTCTTCGGCAGACAGTTTTCCTAAGCGCTCTTTATAACGCTGAGCCATCTTTGCCAAGGTTGACTCCAATTCATTTTTCTTGATTGGCTTTAAGAGATAATCGCTTACGCCGTAGCGAATGGCATTTTGAGCATAATCAAAATGACGATACCCGCTTATGATAATAAAATCCATATTGGGGTTAAGTTCTTTTGCACGCCTGATTAACTCTATCCCGTCAAAGCCCGGCATTCTTATGTCCGTTACAACCAGATCCGGAGAATATTTTTCTATCATATCCAGGGCGTCCACGCCATTGTTTGCAATGCCTACTATCTCCATGTCATAGTCGTTCCAGTTGGTTATGTTTTGAATAAGCTGGCACACCTTGGGTTCGTCATCGGCAATAATAACCCTTATCATATTGTATCTCCTGCCCTAATATAGTTTTCAATTATCAGGTTTCCGCTAGCCAAAATTGCAGGGGCATCGGTCAGCCGGGAAGCTTTTATCTCTACACCTCCGAGGCTTCGGGAAAGAATTCGGCTGTTAACTTTTTCACGAATTAAATTCTGAATCAACTCAAATTTATACGTAAGATCTCCAAATATTACAACAGCCGGCACATCCAAAACTTGAACAATGGTTGTTATAATGCAGCTTAAATATTCTGCCTCCCGTTCTGCAACGTTTAAGGCCAATAAATTTCCGGCCATTGCTTCATCAATTATAACTTTCCAGTCGTTAAAACTTGAATCTAAAGAAACTGCCCATTCCAAAATCCGGGGTACTGAAGCATACAATTCGACACACCCGTTATTTCCGCAATCGCACATATCACCAAAACAATCAACTGAGGTATGCCCTATTTCCGCTCCAAATCCAAAGCTTCCCCGGTATAGTCTTCCCTGGTTTACAAATCCCCCTCCTATGCCTGTATCTACAACCAGGCCAAAAAAGCTATCATACTGCCTTCCTGCACCATAAACTTTCTCAGCCAAAGCCAATGCTCCTGAATTCTTTTCAAGTACAACGGGACAATCAAGTATATTTTTAAAATAATCAACTAAAGGAATCCCATGCCACTTTTCAAAATTAGGCGGATTAAGAAGCTTTCCTTCATTTACATCCAATGGTCCGGGAGCGGTTATACCCATGCCAAGCAGTTTTCCCTGTGGGGGATTTTCGAGCATAACAAGCATCTCATTTTTTATTTCATCCAGAACATCCTTGGCAGTAATTCTGCTGTCAATACGTTTCTTTACCTGCTTAAGACATTTCCCGCAAAAATCCAAAATTCCCAAAGCATAATGGGTTCGGGAAATATCCAGGCCGACAACATAAAATGCATTAGGATTGAGAAGAAGGCTTACAGCTCTTCTTCCAACAGAACTGCTTATGGCGCTTCCCTGCAGCAAAATTCCTTCTTCCAAAAGCTCATCGACAATTAAGCTGATAGCCGCCCGGGTAAGGCCGGTCTTCTTAGCCAGCTCTATTCTAGAGCATTCGCCGGTTCGTATATGTTCCAGCACAAGACTTCTGTTGAACCTGCGCATTTCAGCCGCATTAAGGGTGCTTTTCCTCATGAATATCTTTCTCCAGCTTTTTTCATTTCACCGTCGGCAATTATAGAATATCTTTGTATAGAAGTTTTGTCAAAGGTCATTTCTACATAATAGCCAGTTTTTATGTGCAATTTAACCATTATATCAGTGATTTTCTGCGCATTTTTAGTCAAAAAACTCATTTGTTAAATTGATTGACAAATTAAGTTGCTAATTTTATACTTAAATCACAGTTGGATTATAAGGATTTTCCAGGATGATTTTTTGCTTAAACAACTTTGGTTCGTTCGCTGGAAATCTTATCCCCAACATTATATAATGCTTTTCCTATTAACTTATACAAACTATCTTTGCTCCGATTTTAAAATTAAGCAAGACATATGCCAGGCTGGATGAAGAATCCACAACCTGCAAGGAGGAAAAAATATGCATACAATTGGCCTGGATATTGGAACTACAACAATTTGCGGTGTGTTGGTTGATGGCAGAACAGGTGAAGTAAAAAAGAAGCTGACCTTGCCAAACACCTCTGCAATTCCTTCCCAAAAGCCTTATGAGCGACTTCAGGACCCTAATACAATATTGATGCTATGCAAAAAGATTTTAAACACTTTACTGGATGAAAGCACGGATGTTTCGGCTATCGGAATTACAGGACAGATGCATGGCATCCTATATATTGACTCAAAAGGGGCACCTCTTAGTCCCTTATACAGCTGGCAGGACGGAAGAGGCAATCTTGAGATTGAGCCAGGAGTTACATATTCACAAATGCTAAGCAGAATAACCGGATATCCTATGGCCACCGGATTTGGCCTTACCACACATTTTTACAATATAAAAAATGGCCTTGTCCCGTCAGGAGCAGACAAAATATGCACTATCGGCGATTTTGTTGCTATGTCTTTGACCGAAAACTCAACTCCCATACTTCATTCCAGCAATGGCGCAAGTATAGGGATGTTTAATCTTCAGTACCATTCCTTTGATGAATATGCTCTCCTGGAAGCTGGCATTGCTCCTGATATTGTGCCAAAGGTAACAAAAGAGCTGCTGCCTTTAGGTAAAACCAAGGATGGAAAAATAGTTTCAACTGCTATTGGAGACAATCAGGCAAGCTTTTTGGGTTCGGTATCCGATGACGAAAGCATACTTGTAAACGTTGGAACAAGCAGCCAAATTTCTGTTGCAATAGGCCAAAAGATTGACTCTTGCGGGGTAGAAACCCGTCCCCTTCTGGAAGACAGCATGATAGCCGTTGGCTGCCCGCTATGCGGAGGTGATGCATATGCCCTCCTTAAAAGCTTCTTTGAAAAAGTCGCATTAATGCTGAGAACTGAAGCAAAGGATTTATATTCAAAAATGGACCGGGAAGCTGAGGCGGCATATTATGATGAAAATCAACTGATTGTGGATACCCGTTTTATGGGAACCAGGCATGATCCTTTTTTAAGAGGAAGCATAGCCAATATTGGAACAAATAATTTTACACCAGGGCACCTGGCATTGGGAGTATTAAAAGGCATATGTGAAGAGCTTTACCAGCTTTACACTTCCATGTCCCTGCCGGAAAGGAAATATAAAAAGCTTGTAGGCTCAGGAAACGGCATAAGAAAAAGTCCTCTTCTTCAAGAGATTTTCAGTAAGCGCTTCAATATGGATTTATGCATCCCATTATATGAAGAGGAAGCGTCCTACGGAATGGCACTGATGGCCTTATGCCTGTCATGCGGCATAAGAGCGCATGAGGCAAGAAAGCTTATCAAATATAAGGAGGAATCATGACAATGAGTGCGGCCATAGAAGGTTTAATAAATAAACCCATATTTTTTGAGCGAAACAGAGTCAGAAGGGTATACAAAGGAGGTAAGCTCTTCGGAGATTTTTTCGGTGATGAACCGGTAGATGAATATCAACCTGAAGAATGGGTTGCATCAACGGTACGGGCTCTTAACAAGGACAGCACCGACCCTCTGGAAGGCTTAAGCATTGTAGAAGGAACCAATATTACCTTTGCGGGTCTTCTGAAACAGTATCGTGAGTCCCTTTTGGGAGACTTAAAAAGTTTTGACGTATTGGTAAAGGTACTGGACAGCGCTGTAAGGCTTCCCCTTCAGGCACATCCTGACAAGGAATTTTCCAGAAAACATTTTAACAGCAACTTTGGCAAAACAGAAATGTGGCTTATTCTTGCCACCCGCGAAGATGCGTACATATGCTTTGGCTTTAAAGACAAGCTTACAAAGGAAGAATTTTCACAGGCAATTGAGAGGGGCCGGGAAGATAAGAATGCACTTTCTCCTCTTCTTAACAAGGTGCCGGTAAAACCGGGAGAAGTTTATCTTATTCCTGCCAAATGCGTCCATGCAATTGGGTATGGGTGCCTGATACTGGAGGTTCAGGAACCAACCGATTTTACAGTACAGCCTGAATATTGGTGTGATGATTATCTTTTAAGCGATTATGAAATGTATCTCGGCCTTGACAAGAGTGTTGCCCTGGACTGTTTTGATTACGGTCTTTATGGTCCTGAGAGCATATTGCGCTCAAAAAAGAAGCCCAGAGTAATATCGGATAAACCAGGCCACCTTCACGAATCCCTCATAAGCTTTGAGGATACACCTTGTTTTGCCGTAGAGCGTCACACAATTTTCAATAGTTCAGTTGCCCTTGAAACCGCACCTGCCATTTACATTGTTATAGATGGCGAAGGCAGTCTTTCAGGTCCAGGATACAGCCGCCAAATCCATAAAGGAAGCTATTTCTTCCTTCCTCATTGCGCAAAGAACAGTTTTCTTGTTAAAACTGATGGAAAAATTCAGTTAGCCGTGTGCCTTCCTCCTGAATAAACCCTATTTTTTAATAAGGGGCTGTCTCAAAATAACATTGAGATAGCTCCTTGTTTTTATCTCTAAAAACACAAAAGACAGGTCCAAAAGACCCGTCAAATGCGGTAGAATATAGTTGTGAATCCAATATCACTACAACAAGACTATACCAAAA
>JAAYAD010000069.1 GCA_012719545.1 Clostridiaceae bacterium | reverse complement strand
TCCTTTTAAAATGTGGTGTCGGCAACTTCATTTTACTAGAGATTCCAACTCCATGCTCATTTTATTTACAAAAAATGTTGGAGTACCGAAGCTGTCTTTGTTATTTAGCTTCTGGTAACCCCAACATTTATTATAGAACCTTTAGTTTTCAAAATGGCGGTATTAATGAAGTTCAGGCATTAATACTTAATTATCTTCATGATAAAAGAAAATGGAAAGGTACAAACAGATATTTTACAGAGCATGCCTTATATACCCAGCAAAGCTTTTATTTCAGTATCATTTAATTGGGTGGTTTCAATGCCCATCTGTCCAATCATGGCAGCATGGAACAGCACAAGCTTAAAATATTGGCGTTTCTCCATATCGGTCATTTTTCCCATTTTATCAATGAGCTCTTTGGCATCCTCACTTTCGTGGGGAATGAAATACCTCGCCCCATGCAAGGGAATATTATCTTTTGAGAATTTTTCCTTCCACACCCTATCAGGAACATAGGCAAGTATCTCGTAGAGTACAGTATTTTTAGTATTTCCTGAAAGGAAAGAAAAAATTGAAGGCTTCTGAGGAACGGTTGATTGCCTTAGACTGTATTCAAGGTTCATGCTTCTGATTTCTTCAAGAAAATCCATAACCAGCTTTTCGGTGTTCACATTTGCACTGAAAATCATGGAACTGTTTAATTCAATAACTATGTCATTGTCGGCCTTAAGGCGGGACAAAATATAGTATCCCGCTTCTGCCTCTTCATTTTTGGCTTTGTAGGTTACTGTGTATTGTGGGGAAAATTCGCCCCTGGTATCGTTTTTTATAAGCTTTACCCTATACTTGTCCATTGTTACCCCTTAATTAAATAGTTTTTTTAAATCAAAAAAGGCTACTGGATTAATTATACCACTTATTGTGCTTTATAAGGCAAAAAATTAGCATGCTCTGGAAGAAGAATATCGTGTTATGGAACAGCCCTAATGATTGAAGCTCTTTTAATTATGGCTATAATATAAATAGAATTAATTGTCATTATAAAATTACATATGAAGTTTAGGAGGAACGAAGATGAAAGTATATGTTATGCTTGCCGATGGCTTTGAGGATATAGAAGCCTTATCGGTTGTGGACGTATTAAGAAGGGGAGAAGTAGATACAGTTACTGTATCTGTAAAGAACGACAAGGTGGTTTTAAGCGGTCATAATGTTCCTGTAGTGGCTGATACATTATTAAGCCAAATTAAGGTTGAAAAAGATGATATGATAGTGCTTCCCGGAGGAGGAAAAGGTGTTGAAAATCTTAAGGCTTGCGAACCTCTGAAAGATCTCCTTATTAAGCATCAGGAATATAAAGGCTTATTGGCAGCAATTTGCGCAGGCCCAACTGTTCCTGGAGAGCTCGGTTTCTACAAAGGTGTCAAGGCTACCTGCTATCCAGGATGCGAGAAGGAATTGGATGGTGCAATTCTTTCAGAGGACAAAGTGGTTGTTGACCAGAATTTTGTCACATCAAGAGGCCCCGGTGTGTCCCTTGATTTTGCCTTTGCACTTCTTAAGCTGATAAAAGGCGAGGAACTTGCTGAAAAGATAAAGTCCGGAATGCTGTACAAAGGCTAAGCAGTTTATTGGCGGGTCAGCAAAAGCCTTAGGCATTTAAGCATTTAGACTAAAAAGATGACTAATGCAGGAGCCTAAAGCCCTGTCATTATTGGTGCCTTTCACTCTTGTTGCAGTTTAGCGGTTAATGTAGAATTAAATTTGTCAATAATTTGTCATTGGAGGAGGGCGTCATGTTTAGTCAAATTGCCGGAAAAAATGCCGAAAGGCTCAAAGCTAACCCGTATCCCGGTCGTGGTATAGTTCTGGGAGCTGCCAGTGATGGCAAAAAGCTTATTCAGATCTATTGGATTATGGGCCGAAGTGAGAATAGCAGAAACAGAGTGTTTGTAAGGGATGATGATTTTGTCAGAACAAAGGCTTATGATGAGAGCAAACTGACTGACCCATCCCTTATAATTTATTATCCATTAAAGGCCATTGGAAACTATCATATTATCTCAAACGGAGATCAAACAGACACTGTTTACGATTTTCTCAAATCCGGATCAAGCTTTGAAGAAGCCTTGATGAGCCGAACCTTTGAACCGGATGCACCCAATTATACACCCAGAATTACTGGAATAATTGAGCTTAACGGCAGGAATATTTATTCCCTGGCAATTGTCAAAACACAGTTGGGAAACCCCGAAACCTGCGTGAGAAACTTCTTCCACTATGAAAAACCCATTCCGGGGGTTGGACACTGCATCCATACCTACGCAGGCGATGGCAATCCATTGCCGTCTTTTGAAGGGGAGCCCTATCTGATGCCTGTTCCTGATAGTGCTCAGGAAGCTCTTGACATGTATTGGGATTTACTGAACCCTGACAATAGAATTTCACTTCTTGTTAAGACCATTGATATAAAAACAGGCCAAGTTGAGATATTAATAAAAAACCGTCACAGCTAATTTACGGAGGGTGTAAAAATGCGTGAATTTACCGTTAAATATGGATGCAATCCACATCAGAAACCATCAAGAATCTATATGAAGAACGGCAGCGAGCTGCCCTTAGAAATATTAAACGGAAATCCAAGCTATATAAACTTTGCAGACGCCTTAAATGCATGGCAGCTTGTAAAGGAGCTTAAAAGCGCTTTAAATCTTCCTGCTGCCACTTCATTCAAGCATGTAAGCCCTGCCGGAGCAGCTGTGGCAGTACCTTTAAATGACACCTTGAGAAAAGCCTATCACATAAGCGAAGATTTGGAACTTTCACCCGTTGCATGCGCCTATGCAAGGGCAAGGGGAGCCGACAGAGTGTCTTCCTTCGGGGACTTTATAGCTGTTAGCGATAAGGTTGATATTTCTTTGGCACGCCTTCTTGAAAAAGAAGTGTCGGATGGAATAATTGCTCCCGAATATGATGACGATGCGTTAGCCATTTTAAAGGCCAAGAAAAAGGGAAATTACGTTATAATGAAGATTGATGCAGATTATGTTCCGGAAGACATTGAAAGCCGCGACATATTTGGAATAACCATTGAACAGCTGAGAAACAATGCTGTAATCAATGCAAAGACCTTCGAAAACATAGTGACTCAAAATAAGGAGTTGCCTGCTGAAGCCATCAGGGATCTTATAGTTGCAACCATTACTTTAAAATATACCCAGTCCAATTCCATATGCTTTGCCTATGACGGACAGGTAATAGGCTGCGGGGCGGGGCAGCAATCACGCATTCACTGTACAAGGCTTGCGGCAGACAAGGCCGATATATGGATGCTCCGCCAGCATCCCAAAGTATTGTCCATGAGGTTTAAGGAAGGCTTGTCCAAGCCCGTTATGGACAACGCCATCGACCTTTATCTCAGAGATGATATTACTGATGTTGAAATAAAGGAATGGGAAACACTTTTTGAAGTTGTCCCTGAAAAACTTACTAAAAAAGAGAAGGAAGAGTGGATAAGCACCTTTAATGGTGTTGCATACTCTTCCGATGCCTTTATTCCTTTTAAGGACAATATTGACAGAGCTTACAAGAGCAATGCCAGGTATGTTGCCCAGCCCGGAGGCTCGGTGCGGGATGATGATGTTATTAAGGCGTGTGACAACTATGGCATGGTTATGTGTTTCACAGGAATAAGATTGTTCCATCATTAATTAAAGGTAAATTTATTTAAGTACATTAAGTGGTGAAAAATAAGAAGTAAAGGCACATTTAGCTAAAAGGTTTGATAAGCAGCAATGTTGGAAAATGCTTTGTGGATGTTGTTTTTTATAGTGCTGACAGCAGTAGTTGGCATTAATTTCACAAGAAGGCAGAGAGGGAAACTGTGGTATGTCATCTTAGCCGAAGTTGCCCTTTTAATTCGCTTTGCCCTTGTTTTCGCCATATATTACAATGGCACTGAAACTCTTGGAACAGATGGCCTTATTTATCATCTGGTTGCAAAGAATGTGGCAAACCAGCTATGGGATGGTGTACCAATCTTTAATGTTGAGTATAAGTTTACCTGGTACACCGTCCTTGTGGGTCTTCAGTATGCCATATTTGGAGTCAATCGATACGCTGCATCCTTTACAAATGCTTTTCTTGCCATTCTGTCCGGGTTCTATCTGACAGACATTGCTGTAAACCTTAAGTTCACCTACAAAAAGTCGGCATTTATAGGGCTCGCGTATATTTTCATGCCCAGCATGATGGTATGGACCACCGATACAAGAAAGGAATCGCTGACCTTTTTTGCTGCCATACTCATCTGGCATATAAACCTGCTGCTTCTTAAAGAGCGTGAATGGCCCACCTCAAGGCGTATCGCATACGTTGCTGCCATATGTCTTCTTTTATGGCTCAGCACCCTCCTTCGCATTTATATGCTCTTTACATTAGGAGGTGGCTTGCTTGTTTGCCTGTTTTTCCATTATCTTAAGACAAGACGCAGGTTTATTCTGTATTTTGGCGTCACGATCCTGATTTTCAGTTGTGTGATAGCCTATACCACCGTATATGCCAACTTGCATGATTATCACGCCCTTCCTATGGATAGCAGCCAACAGGGGGATGATACCCTTGACAATGAAGTCAACACTATTTTGGATATAATCCTAAGCAAGGATATTCCACAATCCATCAACGGCTTCTTTACAGAACCCCATCTGGACAAGGTTCAGAATATATCCGATATTGCCGGATATTACTCGTTGATAACACTGGTTCGGATAGAGATGCTTTTATGGTATGCATGCATGATAATGGCCCTGTTCGGTATCCTGGAATGTCTTTTAAAATTCGATTCATATCTTTTGGGGCTTCTTGCCTTTATAGTCTCGTACAGCCTTATAAATGCCCTGGTTAGTGAGAATGTGGCGGATACCTACTACAGGTACAGGGCGGCAATTGTGGCTCCTGTTCTGCTTTTTGCCGATTACCGCCCGCTGTTTAACCATATGAAAAGCATAATAATGAGAAAATCAATTGTGTAAAAAGACACTGGACATTAGGCTTGTGTTTGCAATTAATCAGTAGAGGAGGGACTCCTGTGAAAGCAAAGAAGGGTAGAAGCATATTAACTATAATTTTATCCGTTATTTTATCTTTATTAACGGGAGTTTCCGCCTGTGCCGATTCTGGTACTGAGAGTCCAATCTCAGATTACAATGTGAAAGTTCGCATCAATACTGACGGAAGCATTGATGTTACTGAGAACATAAGGTATTCCTCTCTTTCAGGGTATAACAATATTCTGCTCCTTCTTGACAAAAAAGAGGGAGAGGAATTTGAGATTAAAAATGTTTATATGCTTCAGAAAGAAGGCTATATCGAATGCACCAGGCTTGAATCTGAACAATGGGATATCAGTGCCTTTTCAGGAACCTATAGCGTAATTGAGGAGCCTGATATGATAAGGCTGAAAGTATACGGCACCTTCAGCAGGCGCTATGGGTCAATTGTAGTGCAGTACAGCGTTAAAAACGCAGTCAGGCGATATAATGATGTGGCCGAGTTCCGAAGAACCCACATTTTCAAAAAATGGGGCGAACACATTTCAAATATAAGTATTAACGTGGACCTTCCCCTTAAAACTTCAATATCGCAAATAAAGCCTTTTCTCCACGGTGTTATTGTAGGATATAAAAAGGTGCAGGACAGCTCCATAACCTTTATAATCCCCAATACTGTACCTGGAGAATATGTTGAGACGCGTATTGTATTCCCTCAGGATTTAATCTTCAACGCTCCCTTTGAAGAGGCAATAAATCATCTTCCAAAGGTAATGGAGGAAGAAGAGGAATATAATGAAAGCGATAAATCCGACCTTCTTAAGGCAAGGGAGGATGCTGCAAAAGAAGCCGGAAGAAAAGCCTGGGCTCAAAAAATGACCCAAAGGGCAAAGAAGGTTGCAGCCGGTTTTTCGCTTATTGCCTCCATACTTGGCATATATATGTTTATAAGACTTAAGAGCCAATTGGGTAAGATTCAAAAAACACCCATACCCATGAACCTCAAAGGAATTGATGAATTAAGCCCTGCCGAAGCCCGCATGATTGTTTTTAACGGCAGAACTGGTGCAAGGGCTGTCCTGGGAAGCCTTTTTAAACTTGTTTCCCTGGGACGCTTAACGTTGGGAGTATCAGAAAACGGCCATAAGGTCATGACTTTTAAGATAAACGGAGATATAAACGGAGACATTAATGAAGGCATTAATGATTCCAACCTTAAGGATTCCGACTATCTTCTTTTAGAGTGGCTTTCCGGCATGACTGACAATAAAAATGAATTCAATCCTGTTATTTTGACTGACAAAGCTCGCAGAACAGCCAGTGCATCAGATTTAAGGACCTTCCTGGACCAATGGGAACATAAGGTTTTTCTTGAGTACTCCGACAGAGACATACTGGGTACAACCCTTCTGTTCTACCGTGATTTGGGCCTGATTATTGGGGCAGTATTGTTTTTCCTTGGCTGCATTATTCCTGTTTCCTTATCTATCTGGACAGGCTATTTAATGCTGCCGGTGGGATTTGCACTTTTCCTCTATTCATTAAGGATTAGAAAGCACACCCATTACGGGGTTGCCCAGCACCGTATCTGGAAGGAGCTTAAAAAGCGCTTGATTAATAGAACCATAGCCCTTGACGGTTTGCCTGACTGGATGTCAAAAGCTATGGCTCTTTTGGGCTATACAGTGGCTTTGGGCACGGAAAAAGAGCTTTCCCTGGTATACGCTGCATTGACCAAAGAAAATAACAATTTATCAGTTTTTCTTGACAATAACAGGGAAGACAGAGAGTTATCCGGCATTATTAAGAACACAATTGCCGTTTTTGACCAGGCCATAAGAGAGGTCCAGGACGCAAATCAATTTGCTGTTTAATTTTATGCCATTTACAATGGCAAAATCTATGCCAATAAATCCGGAAGGATAATGCAAAATGTCTGAAATTGTACTTCGTGATATTCATAAATATTATGGAACCCATCATGTATTAAAGGGCGTTTCCCTCGAAATATACGAAAATACTGCAGTAGGCCTTATAGGAAAGAATGGAGCGGGTAAAACCACGCTTTTTAAAATAATTTCAGGCCAGGAGACCTTTGATAAGGGTGAACTATTTATCAGCCGTGGAAGACGCATTGGCGTTTTGGATCAAATTCCGGAGTATAAGCCGGGAACAACGGTTTATGATGTTATTAACTCGGCCTTTGATGAGCTTCATTCCATGAGGGAAAGGCTTAATGAGCTGGAACGAAAAATGGCCGCAGATAATGATCCTGTTTATGTTAAGCAATACGGCGCTTTGCTTTCCGAATTTGAGAGCCGGGGCGGCTATATGATTGAAACCTCCATAAAAAGAGTGTGCAATGGTCTTGGAATAGATTCCGATATGCAAAAAAGACTTTTTCAGGACTTAAGCGGGGGAGAAAAAACCAGGGTAAACCTTGCCCGTATAATCCTTATGGATACCCACATTCTATTGCTGGATGAGCCCACCAATCATCTGGACATTAATGCAGTGGAGTGGCTGGAGGATTATCTTGAGACTTTTTCAGGCACCGTTGTGGTTATCTCCCATGACAGGTATTTCCTTGACAGGGTTGCTGACAGAATAATTGAAATTGAAGACGGAACAGCCATAAGCTATGAAGGAAATTACAGCAAGTATGCCATTTTGAAGGAGCAAAGAAGGATTGAACAGCTTAAGCAGTACGAACAGGAACAGAAAAAGATAAAGCAGCTTGAGGCGGCTGTTAAAAGAATGCATGACTGGGCTAACCGGTCCGACAACCCAAAGCTCCATAAAAGAGCCTTTAGTATGGAAAAGCGCCTTGAGAGAATGCAAAGCAATGCAACTCCCATGCCTAAAAAAGAGAGAAAGCTGTCCCAAACCTTTACCAACAATACTTTTTCAGGAACTGAAGTGCTGTCTTTAAAAGGCATACATAAAAGCTTTGAACAAAGGATGCTCCTGAAAGATATAAATCTCCTTGTCAAAAAGGATGACCATGTGGCCCTTATCGGAAATAACGGCACAGGCAAGACAACCCTGCTCAAGATTATTACCGGCGAGATTAAGGCAGATTCAGGGCACGTATATACAGGACCCAGTGTGAAGATTGCCTATCTTCCTCAGATTGTCACATTTGATGAGCCAGGCTTGAGCATGCTGGAAGTTGTCAGAAATGAACTTAGAATTGATGAGGGAAGCGCAAGAAATCTTCTGGCACGGTTTTTATTTACCGGGGATGAGGCGTTTAAACCTGTGGGCAGCCTCTCAGGAGGCGAAAAAAGCCGATTAAAGCTCTGCATCCTCATGCAGAGGGATGTTAATTTCCTTATACTTGACGAGCCTACAAACCACCTTGATATTGCATCCAGAGAGTGGATTGAGGAAGTTTTGAGCGAATTTGAAGGAACTATCCTCTTCATTTCCCATGACCGTTATTTTATAAGGAAGTTCGCAAATGTTGTCTGTGAGCTTGAGGACGGAATGCTCTACTATTTTGACGGTGGTTATGATGAGTATCGTCAGTGGAAGCAATATGTACAAAGCCAAAAACTGCAGCTGGAAAAGAATCATAAGGTGCAGGAGAAAACTAAAACAGATAACAGGATAAAAAGACCAAGTCCCAAATCCCTTGAAAAAAAGCTGGCAAAGGTGGAAAATGAGCTTGCGGCCATCGAAGAACGGTTAGCGCTGATTGAAAAGGAGATGGAAGTTCATTCCTCCGATTATGAACGCTTAAACGAGCTGCTCAGCGAAAAAAAGACCTTGGAAGAAAAGCAGGAGGAAGTTTTAAATCAATGGGTAAGCATCCAAAATGAGTATGAAAAAATGGAGAATTCCATGTCTTGATTATACCTTGAAACCTGTAGGCTTCCCGTTCTGATATTGTTCCTTTCCGCCATGACAGTTCCCAAGCTTATATTAATACCTGATTATTTTGCGAGGTCTCCAAGTGGAGGCCTCTTGCCTTGTCCGGGAGGCTTTGCGTTATCCTGTGAAAAACTGCCGGGTAAAGTTCGAAGCAAAAAGTGCGATTCTTTAAAACCGACCATTTTATCTCCATGGATAAAATGCTCATCATTTGCGAATAATGATAAAACACAGGCAAAATCATTATGGGATGGTCGGTTCTATGCTGAAGAAATTAAAAAAGTTATTTATATACGAAAGCCCTTCCAATCAGGAAAGAGAATTCAGATTCCCCGAAAATCCTGGTGAAACCGCAACATGGGATATATACCGGGGCAAACAGGAAAATCTCGAAAAATATATGGATAATTCTGGAAGCGGCAAGGATCAGGATATAAATAATGACAATGACAGCGAGTATGAAGGAAAAGGAAGCGAGCATAACAAGAAGGATGACCGGTCCAATAATGATTCTCAGAATAACCGGGATGAAAAAAAGGAGAAGTCCAAAAAAAATGATGAACAAAGCGATGATAGGGATACCAGGGACAAAAGTGATAATCAGGCTGATGAGAGCGAATCTAATGAGAGGGAAGCTAATGAGAGAGAAGATAATGAGGCCAATAGTGAAAAGAGGATTTCTGAAAATGACAACGACCATGAGAATGAAGTAAATACACCACGAGTTATAATAAAAACCCTCCGTTCTCATAAACCCATTACCGTTGAAGAAATGATTAAAGAATCAATGAGAAAGAAGAGGGAAAAATTTAAAAACTCAAAGGCCGGAAACAATGGAAAAAACCAAAAAGACGATAGAAACGAAGACGCGCCGAAGCTGAAAAATGTAAGTCATTCCCTTAAGGAAAACATAGAATACCTTGAAAATCTTTATAAAATACCTGCAAACAAGGATCTAATTATCAGAAAATTTAATATTGCCAGGAAGATACCTGCCTGTCTGGTCTGCGTGGACGGCATGATTGACAGACGTATTGTCATTCAGTTTGCCCTGCCTGAGCTCATGGATGAATCAAATTTTAAAGACTATGATCCGGGCAAGGAATATATTCTTGACTATATAGAAAGAAATGTGCTGACCATTGATCAGCTTGTGAGGATGAAAGTCTTTGATGATATTAATCCACAGATAGTCAGCGGGTTGACAGCCCTTTTCATAGAAGGCTGCGATGAATGCATCATCATGGAAAGCAGGGGGTTTGAAAAAAGAAGTGTCACCCACCCTGTAACCGAAACGGTAATAAGCGGTCCTCAAGAAGGCTTTACAGAAGCTCTTCGCACTAATATAACCCTGGTAAGGAGGATTGTAAAAAGCGAGAATCTTGTAACTGAATTTGAGTTCTTAAGCAAAAGAAACAATTTTCTGTGCGCCATTTTATACATGGACGGCATTACCAACCCAAGGCTTGTTGATGAGGTAAAACGGCGACTGAAAAATCTTGAAATAGACTATATTTCAGGAAGCGGAATGCTTGAGCAGCTTATAGAAGACAAGACAAACGCGCCTTTTCAGCAGATTATTGCAACTGAGAGACCTGATCGTGTGGCATCCTTCCTTATGGAAGGAAAGGTGGTAATTATATGTGAAGGCACGCCTTTTGCCCTGGCCATGCCCATTACATTTTTTGACCTTTTCCAGACATCGGAAGATTCAAACTTACGCTGGCAGTACGGCTCTTTCTTGAGAATAATCCGCCTGCTGGGTTTCCTTCTTGCCACATTCCTTCCTGGAATGTATACGGCATTGATATTGTTTCACCAGGAAATGATACCAACATCTTTGCTGTCATCCATAGTAGCATCAAGGGCACCTGTGCCTTTTCCCACGGTTCTGGAAATCCTTCTTATGGAATTCTCCTTTGAACTTATCCGTGAAGGCGGCATCCGTGTTCCCGGAGTTACAGGCAATACCCTGGGTATTATCGGAGCTTTAATATTGGGACAGGCTGCCGTTCAGGCAGGGCTGGTCAGCCCCGTTCTTATTATAGTTGTGGCAGTATCCGGCCTGGGCAATTTCACCGTTCCAAGCTACTCCATGTCACTGACTATAAGGATTATCAGGATTGCCCTTATATTGTTTGGCGCAATGGGAGGGTTCTATGGAATATCGGCTGCATTTACCATTTTGATGGCTTTTACCCTTAATATGAAATCCTTTGGAGTACCTTTCTTTGCACCTATTGCTCCATTTACACGTTCAAACAAGGATAAAATTATTCGCGGCCCAATCAGTGAACAAACCTACAGAACTGACTTCCTTAATACCCTGGATAAGAAAAGAATGGCCACAGAACCCAGAGGCTGGATGAGGGGCGACGGAGGTGCAGAAAATGATCAAGGACGGTAAATTTGGATATCATGAAGCAATAAGTATCTTTGTTATTACAATATTTATAAAGGTCTTCTTTACAAGCCCTACCATGGTAGCAAAGATAGTAGGTACTTCAGGCTGGCTTATGACTTTGATATCGGCTTTATCAACAGCCTTCTTCTTCACATTCCAGTATCTGTTGTTAAAGCGTTTTCCGAACATGAGCCAGATGGAAATAAACGATACCGTGCTGGGAAACAAGCTGGGGCGTCTTCTTACCTTTTTTTTCAGTGCGTATATCCTCATCGTTGCAGGCATAGATATGAGAGAATTTATTGAGGTAATGAAAGTATTTGTATTGCCTGACAGCCCGCCCAGCTTTATTATGATAATATTTTGCGCATGTATCGTGGCACTTTGTGCCACAGGCCTGGAAACCATTGCCCGGTTCGCAAAATTTATTGTTTACATTGTAATTGGGGGGTATATACTTGTTATTCTTTTATCCATACCCAACTTCAGGCTTTATCGACTTTTTCCGCTGTTCGGTTATGGGTTGGATAAAACTTTAATTACCGGATTTTTACGCAGTTCCTATTATGGAGAGATAGCTCTTGTGGGGGCTTTTGCCAAATCCCTTCAAGGATCCCGCGAAATTAAAAGAATTGGATATACAAGCATATTTCTGACAGGTATTCTTACAAGCTCTGCGTGCCTGTTTTTTAATCTGGCCTTTTCATATATCACTGCTCAGGAGCAGGTATCCCCAATGTACACCCTTGCGACAATGGTTAATTTGGGAACCTTCCTTCAGCGTGTGGATCCCATATTTCTGTTTTTATGGAACTTCGGAACCTTTATTGAAGTTTCGGTATTCTTTTATGCATCAATGGTTATGTTCTGCCACGTATTCGAGATATCCGACAGAAGGCCCGTTTTACTTCCCATGACTACTATTCTTTTTTGCATTAATCTTATTCCCAAGGGACTTAACGAAGTTTCAACAGAACTTGTGCAGTCTCTCAGAACTTGGGGATGGGTATTTTATTTCCTGCCTTCTGTGCTTGTCTTAATAATTGCGGTTTTAAGAAAAAAGAAAGGGGAGTTGAACAATGCATAAAAGAATAGCTCTTCTCCTTGCTCTTGTACTTTTATCGGTCTTTCTTACCGCATGCTATGACAGCCGTGAAATTGATGACTATGCCTATGTGGTTATGATGGGCATTGAACATGGTGTATCCGATAGAATCCGCTTAACTTTGCAAATTCCGGAATTCACAAACACTAATATGTCCGATAGCGGAGGCGGTGGAGGAGGAAATGGCGGAGACGATGAAGAAAGAGCTAAAAAGGAAAATATCACAGTAGAAGCCCCCTCCATCTTTGCAGCAGTTGCGGAAGCCGATACCTTTATCCCAAAAACAATAAATTTTATGCACCTAAATGCTGTTGTTGTTTCCGAGGACTTTGCTTCAAGCGGTGAAATGAAAGAATTTGTTGTGAATCTGTTAAGATACCATGAAATACGCAGAAATACTTCAATCATTGTGTGCAAGGGTTCTGCTAGAGATTTTGTCATGGCCGCCCGACCATATTTGGGATCACTGGTTACCGAAACTATGGAAGAGTTGATTTCAAAAGCAGATATTACCGGCTATTTTCCTAAACTTACAATAAGCGATTTTGCAATCAAGGTAAAATCAACCTATACTCAGGCATTGACTATATATGCCGCTCTTAATAAAGGGGACAATTTTATAGAAAAAGGGCAATATTACACCGGAGGCTTCAAAGCACCAAGCGATTTCTATGCCGGCGATATGCCCAGAACAGGAGGACAGGAAATAGAACTTCTTGGAACCGCGGTATTTGAGTTAGGTAACATGGTAGGAAAGCTCACAGGTTTTGAAACCCAGATGGTGGAATTAACATTGGGAAATCTTAAAAGAACAAGCTTAACAATTCCCGATCCATTAGAGCCGGAACTTTATATACCAATAGAAATAAAGGAATTGGAACCGCCATTTACACATGTTGATATTAAAGGTGAAAAACCCATGATTCATACAACCCTGAGCTTGGAAGGCGAAATAGTGACTATTCCAAGCGGAATCAACTACGAGAGTCCGGATATGAAGGGAATAGTGGAGGAAGCAGTGGCACAACATATTGCGGATGGAATAAAAAGGACATTTGCCAAGTGCCAGACTTTGAAAACCGATGTCTTTGAATATGGCACAGAAGCTGTAAGACATTTCTGGACCATTCAGGAATGGGAAAATTACAACTGGAGACAAAAATTTTCCGAGGCATCATTAATGCTTCATGTTGACTTTACTCTGAGGCGAACCGGAAGATTTATTGAAACAGCTCCTGTTCAGGAGGAGAAAAAATGAGTGGTTATGTGGGCCTTCTTTATGTAATACTTTCATCAATATATACCATAAGTTTTGCAAGGCAATCATGGAAGAAGGGCAATAAATTGGCAGCATTCGGTGCTGCTCTTCTTGTGGCAATATCCATTGGCCTTTCTATTTGGGTATTTTCAAGAACATAATGTTATTGAATCTGAATTGGCAATTAAAAGCTAAATTATCCATTAAGTTAACTTGATTGATTAATCCTTATAATGATAATGCCGGAGCTTATTAAACTCCGGCATTTAATATGATATTTCACAAGTTTTTAACCATGCAGATATTATTATTCTTCTTCTATATGGATAACACTTACGGGGCAGCCTTCTGCAGCCTCGTGAGCCATTTCTTCAGAATCTTCAGGGATTTCTTCAACATAAACCTCTGCAAGGCCGTCATCTGCCATCCTGAAAACCTCAGGGCAAGTGTCTGCGCAAAGTCCGCATGAAATGCATCCATCTCTATCAATCCATGCTCTCATATCTATGTCTCCTTTTCTATATATTAATTTATTTTTTAATATTCCCGCTATTATATGTTATAAATCATTATTTTGATTCTGTCTACTTCATTTTGACTATTTTCCTTTATTAATCGGATATTCCACGATAGAAACATCCTCGTCTGTTATTGGAGTATCAAGTGGATTGAATTTATCGTTTATAAGCTCTAACAGTTCATTCTTATAAGGCAGCCAGTAGGAAAGTCCGTCAATGGTTGCGTCAATTCCTGGAAGCATATAGGTATGAATGTTATCCAGGGAGAAATCCTTAACCTGGTTGGCAAGCCAGATCATATTTCCCAGATCAATGTCAGTCTCAACATTATCCATAATAATACCAACAATCTCAGGTATTCTTAAAATATTCTCAGGTTTTAATGCCTGCTTTGCAAGAGCTTTTATAAGTTTCTGCTGGACTTCTATACGGCCAATGTCACCGTTAAAGTAGCCGCTTCTGTAACGGGCCACCTTAACCACCTGCTCGCCGGTCAAATGCTGGTATCCTTTTTTGATATTGATGCTTAGATTCTGAGTGGGGTCGTAATATTTCATATCCTGAGGCACGTCAAAATATACGCCTCCGATTGCATCAACGGCTTTTTCGACCCCTTCAATATCGAATAATACATATCGGTTTACGAAAAATCCGGTAAGGCTTGCAACATCCTTTTCAAAAAGCTCAATACCGCCGACCTGATAGGATGAGTTGACTTTCTTGACTTTTCTGTTGGTATCAAGCATGGTATCACGGGGTATATGGAGGATGTTGATTTCCTTCTTGCCTAAATCCAGCTTAACCAGCATTATGGTGTCCGTATTATCCGCAACCTTGTCCTTTGCTGCAACAAGAAAGGTATAGGACCTTTCTTCAGGTTGGGAATTGGAGCTTTGGCCGGAAGTATCAGTCCTTCCGGGTATGTCATCTATATCATTGCTTACCTGGTCAACTATATTTAATGTTTTGTTACCTTCAGGCGGGCGTATACTGGTAATAAAGGAAACAAGCATTACTATTGCCCACACCGCAAGTCCCAAAGATACCAATCGTAACATGTTCCTTATAAATTTCTTCTGATTAAATTTTTTCATATCTTACCCTTTATAACTCGCATAATAATCCATCATAAAAAAGTCATATCAATTCTATATCAAAATTTTTAATACTTCAAGAAAGCAAATGGGGTTTCTAATCAAAAAATCAGTTATTAAGTCAGTATATGTGCTATTTTTGACACAATTTCCTTAAAGATATGTAATGCTTTTTATTGTTCTAATTATGTATAATTAACTATGTTATTCAATCTTATAAGTAAAATACGACGGAAGTGAGCAATGAAAGAGATATATATAATGTTGACCCAGATGGGTACGCTGGTTTGCAAATCCATTAAGTTTTATACAAAGGCAAAATATAATCATGTTTCCATAGGTATTGATCCTCAGCTTAAGGTCTTCTACAGCTTTGCCCGCAGGTTAAGATATTTCCCGCTTATTGGCGGATTTATAACTGAGGTGGTCAATGAGGGGCTTTTTAAGGATCTTTCTGATTCACCGTGCCTCGTATATTCTATTGATGTTGATGTTTCAACCTATGAACGTTTTTGCTCCATTCTTAACCAGTATAAAATGAATGCCAAGAGATACAAATACAATTTGCTGGGCTTTTTTGGCGTGTTATTTAACATTCCTGTTCATAATGAATACAGAAACACCTGTGCTGAATTTGCAGCAAAGATGCTTCACCACAGCGATATATATAAGTTCTCAAAAAGCTTTTCACTGGTTAGACCCGATGAATTTCACAATATTCCGGGGCTTAAGGTAGTATTTGAAGGTACAATAAAGGAACTCAACGAAAAATTCAACCATTGATAGTATATAAGCACATTGGATAACAAAAGGGTACTGTTTTAAGCGCAGTACCCTTTTATTTTTGTATGTTTCCCTGAAAATACATCATACTAAATATATAAGGATTTGTCACCAATGGATAGTGCCAAAACAAGATATCTTTACGTTGAAATAAGCACTATACAGGTTTTATAATAAAAATGTAACAAGAGCTCTTCGAAATTGTCACTTTTGAATCTTCACCGGTCGAGGTTAATTATGAGCAATTTTATTCCTGGGTTTAGACTTAAGTCCATATTGCTTTACCTGGCAAATTCCGCATCCTTAGTCACAATAAATCAGATAGCTGACGAGATAGGTGTGTCCAGACGCACTGTTTTAAGGGATATGCAGGGTGTGGAAAAGTGGCTTAAGGAAAATGGATTTAGTCTATATAAAAAATCTGGAAAGGGTGTAATGCTCGAGGGCGGTGAAGAAGCCGCAAAACGGCTTGTAAGCATACTGAACGAGAAGATTCCGGAAGTTGTGAATATCCCGAAAGACAGGCAAAAGATGCTTCTGGTGGAACTTCTTCAAAGCAAGGAACCTGTCAAGCTTTACTACTACACTTCCAAATTTGGGGTGAGTGTAAGCACATTAAGCAATGATCTGGACAAAGTAGAAGAATGGCTTAATAAATACAATTTAACACTTGTCAGAAAAGCCGGACTGGGCGTATATGTCTCAGGTACGGAAAAGGATTTCAGGAGAGCCATGATAAGCCTCCTGCATGAAAACTTAAGTGAAGAAGACCTTGTAAGGCTTGTAAAGAACGCTGTCACAGGTATGGAGACAAATGAGAATATTACTCAAATCACCGTGAGAAACAGGCTCCTTAACCTCATTGACAGAAATTCCATTGGAAAGCTGGAAAATATCCTTTTTAAGCTGGAGAAAACATTGCCTTACAGGCTTGTTGAAAGTGCCAGGATTGGTCTTATGGTGCACCTTGCCCTGGCGATAAAAAGAATAAAGAATAACGAGAAAATTTCAATTGACCCGGCTTTGCTCGAACAGCTCAAAAAGCTTAACGAGTACCTGTTTGCAAAGGATATTGCTCAGGAGGTAGCCGAACAATTCAATATAGAAATTCCCGAAGATGAAATCGGATATATAACAATGCATTTAAATGGTGCCAGAGTTTACAACAGCACCATGAGGGATGAAAACCTTAATGAGAAGAAAGATTTATTTGACATAGCCAATGAAATGATCAAGGTTGCCGAAAAGGAATTTGGCGTAAATCTGACAGAAAATGAAAAGCTTCTTTATGATCTTGTATGCCACCTGGATCCTGCTTTAAGAAGACTTCAAATGGATTTGGACATAAGAAATCCGCTCCTTGACAAATTAAAGCAGCTTTTCCCCGAAGCTTACAAAATCAGTGAGAGAGCGGCCCAGGTGCTTAAAAACAGAATGGCCACCGAGATACCTGAATCTGAAATCGGATATCTCGCAATGCATTTTGGAGCGGCGGTTGAAAAGAACAGGACCGAAGCAAAGAGCAAATACAGAATTATTGTGGCATGTCCCAGCGGCATTGGTTCTTCAAGGCTTCTTTCAGCAAGGCTTGAAAAAGAATTTAAGGATCTTGAAATCATTGATATACTTGCAACCTCGGATATCAGCAGAGAATATTTAATAGAAAATAATGTTGATTATGTTATCTCAACCATACCAATTGAAAATTGCGCCGTAAAAAATATATGCGTTAATCCCCTTCTTATGGAAGAGGATAAGAAACATATAAAGCAGATCATATACGGTGCAGACAGAATTCTGACAAGACATGAGGCCGGAAGTTCAGGCACTAAAGGGTTAAAGGACAATATAAGAAATGCAGCAAACTACAGCAGCTTTATTTTGGATATATTAAACAATAATTATCTTCTTGTTAATTCTGAAATCAGCAATGAAAAGGACTTTGCTTCTCAATTTCCGACATCTGAATATTCCGATCCTTTGGTTCAGGCGGCAGTTAAGGAAAGCCTTACAAATAAGGAAAACCTTATATTGCATGACCATTGTGTGGTTGCAATATGCAGCCTCAAAAAAATAACCGAAAGCGGAATTGTCATATGCAGAGCAGGAGAAGGTTTAATTAACAAGCTTGGCGGAAGAGCACTGAATTATTTGATAATACTTCTGGTTCCTGAAAGGTTAAAGAACAGCCATGCGGGTATTATCAAAGATTTTGGTGATTATATATCAAATAATCTCATTATAAAGTTATCTGATTCTGAGAGCACAAACGAACTTTCAGAGAGGTTCCACAATCTTATTAAGGAACTTTACGCTGCGAAGCTGGATGAATGGAGAAACAATATAATTTAACTTTTGCAGTTGCCATGTATTAAGGAGGAGAAAATTATGGCATTTGGTTTTTTCAAAAAAAATGACAATAAGGCTAATCAGGCAGAGAACGTATTGCCTAATGAAACTTCTGGCAAGGAATCCGATGTTCTTGTTATGGACAATATCTTAATTGGAGAAAAAAGTGTTGATAAGGAAGCTGCCATAGAAAAAGCAGGACAGCTTTTGGTAGACAGCGGCTATGTTCTGCCCGAGTATATAAAGGCTATGAAGGAAAGGGAGCAGCTGCTTACTACATACATTGGAAACGGTATTGCCATTCCTCATGGTGTGGGAGCCGCAAAAAATATGATTCTTAAAAGCGGTATATCAATAATCCAGTATCCCCAGGGAGTAGTTTTCGGAGAAGGAAAAATAGCTTATCTTGTAGTTGGCATAGCCGGAAAAGGCAATGAACATATGCAGATTCTGACCAATCTTGCTGAGTTTGTTCAGGATGAAGAAGCCGTAAAAGAATTATTTACAACCACAGACAAGAATAAGCTCTACAACGCGTTTACAAGCACTATATAAGGCTTTCCGTGAAATAAAGCTTTTTGGGAAGCCAGGGAGGAATAAAGATGAAAACTGCCATTCAATTCGGAGCGGGTAATATTGGAAGAGGCTTTATTGGAGGCCTTCTTTCCCTGGCCGGCTACAGGGTTGTTTTTGCTGATATAGATAGCAATATTATAGACAGACTTAATGCTACCGGTGAATATAAAATAGTAGTTGTTGACGAGGATTCAGAAGTTCAGACAATTAGGAACGTATCAGGAGTTCATGTAAACGATGAAAGCCTTATGGACGTTTTTGAGGAAGCAGAAATTGTGACCACCGCCGTTGGTCCTGTGGCATTGCCCAAAATTGCCTCTACAATTGCCAAAGGTATTAAAAGACGTAAAGAAAAAGATGTTTCAGGCTTTTTAAACATTATAGCCTGCGAGAACCTGTTTGGAGCATCAGATTCGTTGAAAGGCTATGTATTGGAGTGCTTAACCCAGGAGGAAAAAGAGTACTGCTTAAAATACATAGGATTTCCCAACTCAGTTGTGGACAGGATAGTTCCGCCCGGGCGCCCAGAAAATGAGGATATACTTACTGTAAGGGTTGAACCCTTCTTTGAATGGATAGTTGACGAGCTTGCCTTTAAAGGGGAAATACCCAATATTGAAGGCATGATTACAACAGACAACCTTTCAGCCTTTGTCGAGAGAAAACTGTTTACACTCAACACAGGACATGCAGTAACTGCTTATCTGGGCAAAGCATTGGGCTATGAATCAATAAGGAGCAGCATTAATGACAGCAATATATATAACTGTGTAAGAAAAGCCATGGAGGAAAGCGGCGCTGCTTTGGTTGAAAGGTACAATTTTGATAAAGAAGCCCATAATAATTACATTACCAAAATAATCAACAGATTTAAAAACCCCTATCTGGATGATTATGTGGACAGAGTGGGAAGAGAACCCATAAGAAAACTTTCCAAAACTGACCGCCTTATAAAGCCCTTGAGAATGGCAATAGGCTATGGACTGGAATACAGCAACCTTGTTATAGGGGTGGCAGCAGCTTTTCACTTTAAAGCTGACAGCGATGCCCAATCAGTGGAATTGCAGAACATGATAAAAACTGACGGAATACGAAATACCGTTGTCAAAGTTACCGGACTTAATGATATGCCGGACGTTGTTGACAAAATTGTTGATGCATATTGCCGCATCAGTGATGGCAAATTATTTTAAAGCCTTTAGAGGTAAATAGCAGGTGAGGGTGGTTTCATGAATATAAAAGGAATAGGAGCCTCAAAGGGAATAGGTATTGGCAAAGCGGTAGTTTTAAAAGCCGCAGAGGATAAGGGTAAGTTTGTTGATAAAAGGATTCTTGAGTCCGAAATTGAAAAAGAGACAGATAGATTCAACAAGGCTGTAGCTGATACGGCAAAATATTATGATGAAATTATTGTAAAAGCCAGGGGAGTTCTCAAAGAACAGGAGATTCAGGTTTTCGAGGCATATAAATTGCTTCTGAATGACCCTATCCTCATGGACATGATTGCTGACTTCATAAAAAACGAATTGCTTTGTGCGGAAGGCTCCCTGATTAAAGCCGTTGAGCAGGTAAAATCAATGTTTTTGGCATTGAATGATGAATACATGAGGCAAAGGGCCGAGGACATTGAAAATGTGGGCAAGAATATATTCATGAGCCTTACCGGCAATATGCCTGCAGACTTGTCCAACCTATATGAGGATTCAATTATAGTTGCTGAGGATTTGTCTCCTGCAGATACTGTATCTTTGGACAGAAGACACGTCAAAGGATTTGCGGTTGAAAAAGGAGGTGTAACCTCCCATACAGCAATTATTGCAAGAACTATGGAAATACCTGCCCTGGTAGGATGCGGCAGTGAGCTTAAAAAAATAAACAATGGCGACACATTGATTGTAGATGGCATTAAAGGGGTTCTTATCCCCAATCCTGAACCGGATGTGCTTAAAGAATATCTTGACCTGCAAAATGAATATAACAGGCAGGTAGAAAAAATAAAATCCTTAAAAGATGAACCGTCAATTACCCTGGATGGAAGAAAGGTTCTTCTTGCAGGCAATATAGCAACTCCCGAAGAAGCAAATGAGGTGCTTTCAAGGGGTGGGGAAGGAATCGGCCTTTTCAGGACTGAATTCTTATACCTCAACCGCGATAATCTTCCTTCCGAAGATGAGCAGTTTGAAGCTTACAGGAAGGTTGCAGAGGTCATGAAAGACAGGCCATGCATTATAAGAACTCTTGATATCGGTGGGGATAAGCAGTCTGCTTTACTTAACATTCCCAAAGAGGAAAATCCTTTTCTCGGCTATCGTGCAATAAGAATTTGCCTTACCGAAAGGGATATTTTCAAGACTCAGTTAAGAGCCATATTAAGAGCCAGCGCTTTTGGAAACTTAAGAGTAATGTTCCCCATGATATCCTGCATAGAAGAGCTGAGAGAAGCAAAAGCTGTTCTTAAGGAAGCAATGTCCGAATTGGATGAGAGAAACATCCAATATAACAAGGATATAGAAGTGGGAATCATGATAGAAGTTCCTTCCGCAGCGATTTCAGCTGATATACTCGCAAAAGAAGCCGACTTCTTCAGCATAGGTACCAATGATCTCTGCCAGTACACACTGGCTGTGGACAGAATGAATGAAAAGATAACTGCACTTTATAATCCTCTTAACATTGGTGTGCTCCGATTAATCAAAAATGTTATTGATGCTGCCCATGAAAGAGGCATCGAGGTTGGAATGTGCGGAGAGATGGCATCAAATCCCGAATACGCCGTTCTGCTTATTGGACTTGGCCTTGATGAGCTTTCAATGGTACCTGCGTCCATACCTTATGTTAAGCAGGCAGTCCGCAATATTTCCTTTGAGAGGGCGGCAAATATTGCAAAAACAGCACTCAGCTTAGGTGAAACAGACAAAATTATTAATCTTCTTAAGGAGGAATCCAATGCTTACTAAGACTTTTGTTCTCAAATGCCCCATTGGGCTTCATGCAAGACCTGCGTCAATACTTATCAGCGAAGCTGAGAAGTTTAAATCTGAAATATCCATCAGATATAAAAATAAGGAGATTTCATTAAAGAGCATCATTGGAGTAATGACACTGGGAATAAAAACCGGTGAGAGCTTTGATGTGATAATATCAGGCGAAGACGAAGCAGAGGCTATGGAAAGGCTTAATAAATTCTTTGAGGAAGAAATCCAATCCCTCTGAGATAAGCCTGCTGGCCAAAACGCACTATTTTACGTACTTATCAATACACTCTTCATTAAATCTTTAATAGCAGCTTAAATTAACCCTCAAAAAGCAAGCTTCAAATCAAGTCAATACCATATTGCCTGGATCATGCGGTAAGCTTCTTGACCACTGTCTGTTACATATCAAAGGACAGAGAAATTGCCACAAACAAGTAGCTTTATGATACTATTACGTTTTTTTGATATAAGGGGGGCTAGGAAGACATGTTTATGTTTACTTTTCTGCGCTCATTTTTCAGAAAGAAGCATTTATTTCTGGTGATTCAGGTTGCTTGCGGAACATTGGTATTTTACCTTCTTTATGCTTCAGGCTTAAATCCGGTAATTGCATTTGCGGTAATAAGTCTGGCCATATGCATCGCAATGGTTTTTATGAATCAGAGAAGTATCCGCAATGCGGAAAAGGTTCTGGAAGGCATTTTGGGCGGAAAAGACAATACCGGAAAAGATCTGGCCCACTTATGCAAGGAGCTTGAAAACCATGTTTCAGAGCTAAATAGCAAAATAAAGGGCTTTAAGGCCAAAATAACGGCAGTGAACATGATTTCCATGCAACTGGTTGACACCTCTGCAGCAGTTGCTTTCGAATCAGAGGAGACAAGCAAATCACTGGAATTTATGGCAAAGGCCATAGATGAAATCTCAAGTGGCATAACATCTCTTGTAAACGATAATGATATGTGCGCCAAAATGATGGAGGACTTATCCAACAACATCAATTCGGTTCATGAGAGATTCCAAGAAACAAACAGCAAAATCAAACACATCAAGTCAGCCAATGAAAACGGCCAGAAGGCAATAGGCATTCTTGAGGAAAACAGCCTGAAGAACAAGAATGAGCTGAATGAAGTCATAAAAATAATAAATAATTTCGGAGATGAACTTAAAAATATCTGGAATTTTACAAACCTTATAAAAGCAATTGCCGAACAGACAAGATTGTTATCCTTAAATGCCACCATTGAAGCTGCCCGGGCAGGAGAAGCAGGAAGAGGCTTTGCGGTTGTGGCAGATGAGGTGGGAAAGCTTGCAAATTCAAGCCGAGACGCGTCCGACGAAATCTACAGAGTAATGAAGGACATTGAAAGTCAATTCACAAATGCAGTTAACACCGTAGGCACAATAAGAAAGTTCATCACCGAGCAGGATGAGGTTGTAAATACAGTTAAAAATACCTTTAACACTTTTGCCGGAAGTGTTGAAGAGGTTCTTGACAGTATCAGAGAGATGGAAGCTTATATGGAGTCCATGGAGGAAAACAAGAACCAGACGGTAAACGCAATATTCAACATTTCATCTGCAACCGAACAGATAGCCGCATCTACTCAGGAGATAAATGCCAATATCCACGAACAGAAAAACGCTGCTTTGTCAATGAACAATACGGCTAAAGAAATGAGCATTTTGGCAGTAGAACTGAGTCAGAGCGTTGCAATCGGTAAATAATAGGTCTTAACACGGTCCCATACCGGAGACTGTTTAAGATAATAAATTCAAACTCATTGAAAGGGAGGATTCATAATGAGTCATGTAAGTTCAAACGCAGCGCCGCAATTGGGAGCTAGGGAAAAGATTCAGAAGTTCGGCAGATTCTTAAGCGGTATGGTTATGCCGAACCTGGGTGCTTTTATAGCATGGGGATTAATTACTGCATTCTTTATTCCTACAGGATGGGTTCCCAATGAGAAGCTTGCTACTCTTGTTGGACCTATGATAACTTATCTTTTGCCGCTTCTTCTTGGTTACACCGGAGGTAAAGCTGTTGGCGGAACCAGAGGTGCTGTTGTAGGTACTCTTGCAACAATAGGTGTAATTGTAGGTACTGATGTTCCTATGTTCCTTGGAGCCATGATAATGGGCCCCTTGGGAGGATTTGTCATCAAGAAGTTTGACGAGGCCATCGAAGGCAAGGTAAGAGCAGGATTTGAAATGCTCGTTAATAACTTCTCCGCAGGTATTATTGGTGGTTTACTTACCATACTGGGCTATTTGGCAATAGGTCCCCTTGTAGCTGGCCTTAACAATATCTTAAAAGCAGGTGTTGAGGCAATTGTTAATGCTGGTGTTCTGCCTTTAGCTTCATTGTTTGTTGAACCCGGTAAAATATTGTTCCTTAACAACGCAATCAACCACGGTGTATTAGGCCCCATTGGTCTGCAGCAGGCAGAGCAGCTTGGAAAATCCATATTCTTCCTTATTGAAACCAACCCCGGTCCTGGCTTGGGCGTACTTCTTGCGTACTGGCTGTTTAGCAAAGGTACTGTTAAAGAATCCGCTCCTGGTGCTATAATTGTTCACTTCCTTGGTGGTATTCATGAAATTTACTTCCCCTATGTACTTATGAACCCCGCATTGCTCCTTGCTGTTATAGCAGGCGGTGCCAGCGGTGTGTTAACATTCAGCATTCTTGGCGCAGGTCTTGTTGCTACACCTTCACCTGGAAGCATTATTGCTCTTTTAACCATGACACCTAAGGGATCATTTATTCCTGTAATTCTTGGCGTCCTTGTATCAACAGCTGTTTCATTCCTTGTAGCATCTATATTCGTTAAGAGATCTGCCAACCTTTCAACCGACGATCTTGAAAAGGCTAAGTCTACCGTTAAAGAGCTCAAGGGAACAGCCCCTCTTAAAAAAGTATCTGTAAACAAGGTTGTATTCGCATGCGATGCAGGTATGGGATCAAGCGCTATGGGCGCATCCATTCTGAGAAACAAGTTTAAGAAAGCAGGTCTTGATGTTACTGTAATAAACACTGCTATTGAGGAAATTCCGAAAGATGCAGACATTGTTGTTACTCATCATAGCCTTGCTGCAAGGGCACAGTCCGTTGTTCCTAACGCAGAGATTGTTGCAATTGAAAACTTCATTGAGAGCCCCAGGTACGATGAACTGGTAGAAAGACTGTCAAAATAATATTTGATTTGATTGATATCAGAATTAGGGAAAGGGAAATAATATAAAAGAAGCGGCTTCCGTTCAACAAATTTTAGTCGGAAGCCGCTTTTTTATGCTCTAAAAAGCAGAAATAAAATATATTATTATGAAATGCATAAGTGTGCTCTAAGAAAGACATCCATATTATAGCTTCCAAAATCAGAAATAAGCTTATTTTCTTGATGATTTGCAGTATAAGATGTTATACTGTTAATTGTGAGTAAAGCTTTATAATAAGAATTCACTATTTTTTTGCATAGCTTACTCATATCGGTTTCAATGATGTGCCGTTATTCTTAGCAGTTTGCCACTATTTTGCATTCTTTCTTTTTGCAGCAGGCTATATCTATAATTAAAGCCGTTGTTGTTTTAATTAAAAAGATTAACTATGCCTTATCTTATTGCGATTATTTCTGGAAATGGGGGGATTGGTTTTTAGCAAGGAAGTAGAACTCCGAGCAAAAAAAGATAGATAAAAAGGGGTGACGTATTTGAGCGTACTTTATGAAAAGCTGAAAGAGGCTTTATCGGCGGTATTGCCAGTGACATTAATTGTTTTGATTCTTAATTTCACCATTGCTCCTGTTGAAGGACATTTGCTTTTAAGATTCATTATTGGTGCCGTTTTTATTATCATTGGCCTAACCATATTCCTTTTCGGTGTTGAAATAGGAATAACTCCCATTGGTTCATTAATGGGAAAATCCCTGGCAAAAAGCAATAAATTGTGGGTAGTGGCAGTAGGAGCCTTATTGCTGGGGTTTATCATTTCGGTAGCTGAGCCTGACCTTCATATACTTGCAAGTCAGGTTGAGAGTGTTACTTCGGGAATTATTTCCAGGGTAAGCATTGTTGTAATTGTTTCTATAGGAATTGGTGTAATGATAGCATTGGGTCTGTTGAGAATTCTGTTCAACATACCCCTGTATAAAATGTTGACAGTAATATACTTTATAATACTGGGACTTGGATTGTTTACCTCTCCGGAATTTTTGGCAATAGCATTTGACGCTTCAGGCGCTACAACCGGGGCTCTTACTGTTCCGTTCATGCTGGCAATGGCATTGGGTGTATCAGCCTTAAACAGGCATGGTAAGGATTCGGAGAAAGACAGCTTTGGCCTTGTTGCCATAGCCTCTGCCGGAGCAATAATTTCGGTTATGATGATGAGTGTACTTACTAATTCTGATAAAATAACCGGAAGCCTTGAAACAGATTCTTCTTCGTCAACATCAGTTTTTGCGCCTTTTATACATAAAATTCCGCATGTTGCAGGGGAGATTTTTCTTGCTCTGTTGCCCATATTGGTATCATTCGTATTTTTCCAGATAGTATCATTTAAGCTGCAAAAAAAAGCAGTTGCAAAGATTGTAAAGGGTCTTCTTTATACTTTTATAGGACTTACCCTTTTTATGTCAGGGGTAGGTGCCGGATTCATGGAAGTGGGCACTGTTGTAGGTTATGAAGTTGCATCATTGGGAAGACCATGGCTTGTAGTACTTGTAGGCTTTGTACTGGGATTAGTGGTCATCCTTGCCGAGCCTGCAGTTCACGTATTGACAAATCAGATAGAAGATGTTACAAGTGGGTATATAAAAAGGAGCCTGGTGCTTTTTGCACTGTCCATAGGTGTAGCAGTGGCAGTTGCCTTGTCAATGGTAAGGATTCTTGTGCCTGAAATTAACCTGTGGCATTATCTTCTGCCGGGATACATAATTGCGGTGGCAATGGCCCAGTTTGCTCCCAAATTGTTTGTAGGTATCGCCTTTGACTCAGGCGGTGTTGCATCAGGGCCGATGACGGCAACTTTTGTGCTTGCATTTGCCCAGGGTGTAGCTGAATTTACTCCTCACGCAGATGTTTTGATTGACGGTTTTGGAGTAATTTCAATGGTAGCATTAACGCCATTAATTGCATTACAAGTATTAGGATTTGTTTTTAAGATTAAATCCCAAAAGGAGGTATAAGCTCCATGCTGAACAGTTCTGATCAAAGTCGTCTGGAGCTGGTTTGTGTTATTGTTAATTTCGGTTTGGGGAGCAAAGTGATTAAAGTAGCAAGAAATAACGGTATATCGGGTGGCACCTGCTTTATAGGCAAGGGAACTGTTAAGAATAATTTTCTGGAGTTTCTTGATATAACCGACATAAGAAAAGAGATTGTTTTGCTTATTGCTGAAAAAGATTCTGCACATAAAGCCCTTGAAGCTTTGGATGAAAAGTTTAATTTTGAAAAGCCAAATCATGGCATAGCATTTACAGTACCTATTTCCGGATTGATTGGGTCAAGACATTGCAATTGCATGAAGGATAAAGAAAGTCAACGTGAAGGTGGAGAAGAAACAATGTATAATGCTATATTTACAGTTGTTGACAAAGGCAATGCAGAGACGGTTATGGATGCTGCAAAAGCGGCCGGAGCCAAAGGTGGGACTATTATAAATGCAAGGGGCTCGGGAGTTCACGAGCATCAGAAGCTGTTTTCAATGGAGATTGAGCCAGAAAAGGAAATAGTTCTGATCCTTTCTGATACCAGTCTTACTGAGAAAATAGCTGCGTCCATAAGGGAAACCATGAAGCTGGATGAGCCCGGTCAGGGTATATTGTTTATCGTGGATGTAAACAAGACCTACGGATTAACAACGAAATAAATTATTTAGTTTTAAATTTGGTATTCTCGGCATGTTCCAGGACCTTTTTCATGTCATCAGGCAGGGGCGAGGTTAATTCAATCCTTTTCCCTGAAACGGGATGATCAAAGAAAAGCTGGTGACAATGGAGAGCCTGTCTGTCTATAAGACTTGTTGGAATATCTGAATAGATCCAGTCACCTATGAGAGGATGACCCATAGCCTTTGAATGGACCCTGATTTGATGGGTCCTTCCTGTTTTCAGGATAAACTTGACCAGGCTTAAGTCACCATAAACATCAAGGGTCTCATAGTCTGTAATACTGTCAAGACCTGACGGGTCTATGGTTCTTTCAAGAATGCTTCCTTCTTTCCGGGCAATGGGCAGGCGGATGGTTCCCTTTAAAGGCTCAAAAGTACCGTGGACGATACCAAGATATGCCTTGAATACCTTGTCTTCCTTCATCTGACGGGTCAGCTGATCCTGGACATATGGATTTTTGGCAAAGAGGGTTATGCCTGAGGTATCCCTGTCAAGCCTGTTTATGGGCCGTACCTTAATATTGAGCCCCTGCTTGTTAAAATGCCATAAAACGGCCTGGGCAAGTGTTCCTGTATTATGTCCGAAAGAAGGGTGCACGGGCATATAGGGGCCTTTGTCAACGGCCAGAAAGCTGTCGTCTTCATATATGATGGAGAGAGGAATATCCTCGGCATCAAAATGTACTTCTTCATTAAATTCAAGGTTGATGCTCACTGTGTCTCCCAGACTTACAGGGTCAATGGTTCTTGCGGGATTTCCGTTAAGTAATATTCCTTGAGTGGTTTTAAGCCGCCTTATAAGGTTTTCCGAAAGTGCCAATGGTCCTTTAAGAATATTGTAGACTTTTCTTTTGTCATACTCCTCAGTTACCAGAAAGTCGATTCGCATTATTTTCCTCCTGCCAGGTACAGCCTTAATCAGCAAAATGTATTCCCCAAGCTTTTATTAATTATTATTATAAAATGAATACTGTAAAATATTATACCTGACGAATAAAGAATGCAATATGCCGGAGAGTGAAGCAATGTATATCGGAGTATTACAAATGGAGCTTTTTCTGGGGGAGCCTCAGTCCCTTAAGGATAAGAGACGGATTATAAAAAGCCTTATTGAAAGAATTAAAAATAAATTCAATGTTGCTGTCGCCGAAACAGGAAAGCTGGATTCCTGGAACTACTGCCAGCTAAGCATGGTTTGCATTTCCAATGAAGCAGGCCACTCCGACAGTATGCTTAATTCCGTGGCCAATTTCGTTGAAGTTCAGGGCAATGTGGAGATTACGGATATTCAGACAGAAATAATCCCATACTGATACAGCTTATCCATTATCTTTCCCTCTGATAGTATAGTTTTTTTATGGTCATGCATATGGTAATTTCAGGAGAACTAATAACAGAGGGATGTAGGTGTTTTTGGATTTCATAACTGAGAATTGGCTCTCTATTTTAGTTGTAATAGGTATTCTTTCTTATACTGTCTATTTAAGTGTAACCAAACAATGGACAAGTATCAGGGAATTCGCCTATGCAATGATGCTTTTGGCAGAGCGTACCTTTGGAGATAAGGACGGCAAAATAAAGTTCAATTTTGTTGTAAATCTTGTATACAGGAATTTGCCTGCCCTTATAAAGCCCTTTGTAAAAGAAGAGGATATAGCAAAGATGATTCAGACTCTGTACGATACTGCCAAAGATTTTCTGGATGATGGGGTCATAAACTCATCAGTCAAAAAGTGACCGATTAAGCACTAAAGATTCTACATAATATACTTATGAAAATAATTTATTTTTGTGTAATGGATAATACTAAATACAAAAACAATGGGAGGGATGTTTTATGAGCCTTATACCTTGGAATCCATTCAGGGAAATGGATAACTTCTCCAGGGAAGTTAACAGCTTTTTTGAGAATTGGCCTTTTGGAATGGGGTTAGTACGCTCAACATCCCCAAGAATAGATGTCTATCAGACTGAAAAGGATGTTGTCCTTAAGGCCGAATTACCCGGAGTTGCCAAAGAGGACCTGAATGTTATTGTGGACGAGTATTCAATTAAGATTTCAGGCCAGACAAGACGAGACGAAGAATACAAGGACGACAATATTTACAGGGCAGAAAGGTTCTATGGCAGCTTTGCAAGGACAATCCCTTTGCCCGTTGAAGTTGCCGCAGACAAAGCAAAAGGTGAATACAAGGACGGCATATTGACAATTACAGTGCCCAAAAAACAACCCGGTAAAAGCAACGGACGCAGAATTGAAATACAGTAAGATACGGCGAAAAAGAGCTATAACATTTAATAGCTCTTTTTCTAATCCTTTTTCCATGCTGTGTTACAGAGAGGTTTATTATTGCATAACAGTATTTTGTGTGCTAAAATAAAAAAGCGCTGTCGGGGTGTGGCTCAGATGGTAGAGCGCTTGGTTCGGGACCAAGAGGCCGCTGGTTCAAATCCAGTCACTCCGACCAAATTATAACGGGTCACAGAATTGTGACCCGTTTTTGTTTTGTAATTTCTACATAAGTTCAGTGGTTCAGCGAATGGTTTTAATCATTTCCCTTGCAATACTCTTCGTTTCATACTAACTGTCTTAACTGTCGGTATATAACGTACAACTAAGTTGCATTCAGCACATTGAGTACATTAAGATAAAGATAATTAGATAACTAATAGTCCAATATTAATTAAAAAAATTTAATCCGTACGAATATTTGCATTTTATTCATGTCTTTATATATGAATGTTTCTCTGTATTAAAGAGGAGGAGCACATGGAGGATATTGAGATAATAGAGTTGTACTGGGCTCGTGATGAGGCCGCAATCCTGGAAAGCAATTCAAAATATGGCGGAATGCTTAATGCAATTGCATTTAATATTCTATCAAATCATGAAGATTGTGAGGAATGCGTTAGCGACACGTATTGCAAAGCGTGGAATACAATGCCTCCGCAAAAACCAATTTCCCTTGCGGCATATCTAGGACGTATTGTGAGAAATCTATCAATTAACCGCTGGCACCAACGCCGGGCACTAAAAAGATACAATGGCGCAGAAGTTATTATTTCTGAGCTTTCTGATTGTGTTCCTTCCACAAACCAGGTAGAACGAGAAATAGAGGCTAAAGAGCTGTCCGCGGCAATAAACAATTGGCTAAAAAAGCTTTCCAAAGATGACAGGGTATTATTCTTGCGCAGGTACTGGTTTGGTGATTCAGTAAATAAGCTTGCAGGCGAATGCGGAACAACACCCAATAAATTAGCCGGCCGCATGTACAGGCTTAGGCAAAGCCTTAAATATGACCTTGAAAAGGAGGGCATCTGGCTGTGAAGGAAAAAAGAATATTTGATGCTATTACGAATGTTAGAGATGAGTTTATAGAAGAAGCAATGAAGACAAGGCTTAAAAAGAAAAACTCATGGCGAAAATATATGGCTATTGCTGCGTGTGCTTTATTGGTGCTTTGCGCAAGGATTCTGGTATTAAGAAATGGAACTCAGAATTCTGGACTTATTCTGGATGTCATTTATCCCAGGGCATATGCATTTGAGGACTATGATACAAGAAGAGAAGTATTGGAGCAAAATCCTGTTCTCGAAAGCTTTATTACTGCTCTTAATGATTTCTCATATAATACGGGTGCTCTTATACTTGAGAATAAAGGCCAAAACATCCATTTTTCTCCTCTTTCCTTATATTATGCTCTTGCTGTTGCAGCCTCGGGTGCAGATGGAGATACAAAGACTCAATTGCTTAATATCTTAGGCATTTCTGATGCTCAGGTGCTGGAAGAACAATGCGGCAATTACTACAGGAGGATTTATGCTGACAATGAAATTGGAAAACTTAAAATCGCCAACTCAATTTGGCTCGATAATGATATGAATGGTGAACCCATTTCATTTAAGGACGATTTTGTGAAACGTGCGGCTAGGAATTTCTACGCCAGTTCCCATAGTGTTGACTTTTCCAGCCAAGAAACAAGTAAAGCTATGGCCAACTGGATATCAAAAAACACAAACGGGACGCTTTCGCCATCAATTGAGACAAATCCTGATCAAATATTATCAATCCTAAACACGGTTTATTTTTATGATCAATGGATTAATCGTTTTGATAAGAACAAAACTGCTGAGGATACTTTTTATCTCTCCAATGGAAGTGAAGTAAAAGCAGACTTTATGAATCAAACTTTTGGTTCGGCCGGATTTAGCAAAGGAGAAGGTTTTACCCGGGCTGGCCTGGGACTTAAAAACGCAGGACACATGGTATTTATACTGCCTGACGAAGGTGTATCTCCATATGATTTTTTTGCATCTTCCGATAAAATGAAGGAAGCCTTCGAAGGAGGAGAATACTTCAATGGAGAGGTTGTATGGAAAATACCCAAGTTTGGATTTGGTTCAAAACTTTTATTGACCGATGCCCTCAAAAGGCTTGGAGTTAGCTCAGCTTTTGCTTCTGACGCAGACTTTAGCGGAATTACAGACCACATGGCATATATTACCGATATACGGCAGGAAACCCATATTTCCATTGATGAAGACGGTGTTGAAGCATCAGCTTTTACTCAAATTGACTATTCAGGGTCTGCCATGCCTGAAGGCAGAGCAGAGATGATTCTTAATCGCCCTTTTATCTACTATATTACAGCACGTGACGGAAGCCTATTGTTTATGGGCATATGTGAAAATCCGGCTGAAAAATAAATGTTGTTATAATTTTTGCTCAATGAGTAATACGTATGGACGGCTTATTCAATCACAAAGGGTTCAGGGAGATTATGCTTGTATTAAATCTTATGATTGAAATTATAAAAATAAGGTATAAAATAAGAAAGCAGTGGCTTTGAGGTTGTCCATATAGGGACATTATTCATGGGATGAACTTAGATATTGAATCAATGGTCAGGAAAGCCAAAGCATAAGGATTTTATATACTGGATTGGAATCGAGGAACCACTATGAATATTAGATTTGAACCCTTTACCGATAAATATCTGGATGAAGCCAGGGAGATATACAATTACTACATTAAAAATACAACCGTTACCTTTCATACGGAGGAAATATCAGTAGAAGAAATGAAGTACATCCTGTATCAGGATGATGATATATATGTAACTCTGGCCATATTGGACAATGATGAATTTTGCGGGTATGCATATATTGGCCCATATAAAAAGCGGCAGGCATACAGGATTTCAGGGGAGGTTACCCTTTACTTAAAGCCCGGCTATAGCGGCAAAGGGATAGGAAGTATAGTTCTTGAAACTTTGGATGCACACGCCAGGAAGAACGGAATCCATTCTCTGATAGCAGTTATCTGCGGTGAAAATACGGCCAGCATAAAACTTTTTGCCAAAAACGGCTATGAACAGTGTGGTTATTTAAAAGAAATTGGAATTAAATTTGGAAGAATGCTGGATGTAGTTATTATGCAGAAGATTTTGAAATGATGTTCATATAATCTAACCAATTTAATATTTTTAAATTAATATGCCTGGCTCCTTTGCAGAATTAAACTGTATCCTGAAAGGATGCAGCCTTACCCAGCCAAAGGAGTCAAATTTTTTATTATATTTGATATTTTAAATCAGTCCTTACTTCAATTATTCCAATAAAGGGTAATATATAATATGACGTGTTGTTCAGAAATCCTGGGAGGGATATTGTTGCATAAAATTCTGATAGTTGACGATGAACAGGCCATACTTGATTTGCTGGAAATGATACTTATAAGAGAGCAGTTTCAGGTGGCGACAGCATCCGATGGAAAGTCGGCCATGGCTCTTTTTGAGTCCTTTAACCCTGATCTTGTACTTCTGGATCTAATGCTTCCCGATACAAGCGGTCATGAATTGTGCAGGCAGATGGCAGGAAGAAGAAATGTGCCAATCATTATGCTCACCGCCAGGAATGATATAAATGACAAGGTTCTAGGCCTTGACCTTGGAGCGGATGACTATATTACAAAGCCCTTTGATACAAGGGAACTGATAGCCCGCATTAAAGCAGCATTAAGACGAGTTGAAAAATATGAAGAATCAGACAAAGAGGTTTTAAGCCATCTTGACCTTGTAGTAGATCTTGAAAACCGTACTGTGACCAAAAATGGTAAGCCAGTTGACCTTACCTTAAGGGAATATGAGCTTTTAGAGGTGTTTATTAAAAATCCCAGGAAGGTATTTAGCAGAGAAGAGCTTCTTACCAAAGCATGGGGCTATGACTACATGGGTGATACAAGAGCGGTGGATATTTGTGTTACAAGGTTGAGAAAGAAGATTGAGGATGACAGCAGCAATCCCAGGCACATTGTAACTGTATACGGCTTTGGCTACAGGCTTGGGGGTGTGTAGGGTGAAACTAAAAGAAAAGCTTATTGTCTACTACTTGTCTGCCGCATTTGTGATACTGTTCTTTGTGGGCTTATTTACCCTTAATTCAATCAAAAACCTTGGAATTAACACCATTGAACAGCAGCTTACAGGCCAGAGCAGCCTGGCTGAGCTTTACATTACCCAGCTTCATGCAATTCAAAATGAAAATTCCGACGATTTAAGCGCCGAGACTTCCAAGTTTGTAATTGGAAAACTGGGGCTGGTATTCGGTAATATCCGCATCTATGACAAGGATTTTAAACTTTTGGCATCATCTAAAGCAAATACCTCTCTTGGCATTTCCGATACCCAAAACAGAGAAATATTAGAGGCCGCATCAAATGGCAGCTATGCCTATATTGTAAGAAACAGCACAGCCTACTTTGCGTCACCAATTACCTTTAAAGACAGTATAATAGGTATTTTGGAGATAATTTACCCCATGAGTTTCCTGCAAGGGCTGATTAACGGGGTTTCCAATATACTGTTGATTGGCACTTTCATTTTTGCAATACTCCTTGCCCTAATCAGCATTTTTATAGCATCAAGGCTTACAAAGCCCATAAACAGGCTGGCGAAAGCCGCCGACAATTATGCCAACAGAATATTCTCGCCTGTTGAAATAAAGGGCTCGGATGAAATAGCCCAGCTTTCCCGAAGCTTCAATGAAATGGGCATCCAGCTCCAGGAGTATATACTAAGGCAAAAGCAATTTGTGTCCAATGTATCCCATGAGCTCAGGACTCCACTTACAGCAATTAAAGGTTATTCAGAGCTTCTCTATGAAGAAGTTGGGGACAGGCCTGACCTTAAAAAGGCAGTTTTTCATCTTAAAAATGAATCGGACAGGCTTTATAAGTTGGTAAACGAAGTCTTGACGTTGTCCAGGATTGAAACGGGACGAGAAGAGTTTAATATGAACAGGCTTAATTTTTCAGATCTTGTTAATGACACGGTGGACAAAATGCTCATCAGGGCGCAAAATAACGGTGTTAAGATAACTTCCGATATAGAATCCGATGTGTATGTAAAAGGGGATAAGGAAAAGCTGGTTCAGGTTGTAGTAAATCTTATAGATAATGCAGTCAAATATTCCCCGTCAAAATCCGTTGTACGGCTGAATCTTTTTAAGGAGTCCAATGAAGTCATTCTCATGATATCCGATCAAGGCATAGGAATTCCTGAAAAAGAAATGTCAAAGGTATTTGATCGCTTCTACAGGGCCGAAAATGCTCAGAGAATACCCGGAACAGGTTTAGGACTGTCTATTGCAAAGCATATTGTGGAGGCTCACAACGGCTCAATAAGGCTTACAGCCGGAATTGAAGGCGGTACAACAGCAATTCTGAGTTTGCCTATTGACAGTTAATTTGTTACAACCTTGAAACAAGTTCGATGTAAGTATGAAACATGCGGTTGCTATTATATAAGCGTAGCAAGACACAACATTGGTTTGTTTTAAAAGGAGTGTTATTTATGAACAAAGATTTAAAAGTATTGCTTTTGGTTTTGGCAGCCTTGGCATTAATATTTACATCGACGGCTTGTTCAGCCTTTAACCTTGATACCGACAAGGTTAAAGTTATTGAAAAGCAGGATTCCAACGAGACAGCCGGGCAGGATAAGAGCACGGCTTCTGATAAAAGTACTGATAAAGAGACTCAAAACAGCGAGCTGGCTGATAAAGGCGATGTGCTTCAGGCAGACACAGAGGAGTATATCAAAAGTGTCATAGAGGAGAGAGCCAAGACTGTTCTGACAGCAATTAAGAACTATGACATGGAAAAGTTTTCTGATGCAGTCCATCCTGAAAAAGGAGTCCGTTTTACACCATACACATTTGTTGATGTGGAGAAGGATCTTGTATTTACAGCCGAAGAAGTAAGAAATCTGGCTAATGACTCCAAGACATATCTTTGGGGATACTACGACGGTTCAGGGGAACCTATGAACCTTAAATTTGAGGACTATTATAAAGCATTCATCTATGATGCAGATTATTTAAATGCTGAACAGGTAGGCTACAACAAGACCTTGAGTTATGGAAATGCGCTGGACAACAGCTTTGAGGTTTACAAGAACTCCATCATAGTCGAATATTACTTTTCAGGTATAGATCCCAAGTATGAGGGAATGGACTGGAGAAGTCTTAAGCTTGTATTCGAAAAGAAAAATGATGTCTGGTACATCGTTGGAATCATTCACAATCAGTGGACAATTTAATAGTAAAAGTACGCCACACATAGCTGTATGCTATATGTATTGGAATAGGACTCATGGCATCCTTGTTTCTTGTCTGTATCCTTTGTACCCTATGTCCCTTCAGGTTTAATATTTTCTGAAAAGTCCGATTACTTTCCCGAGAATGCTGAGTTCTTTTACTATTATTGGCTCATAGGCGGGATTCTCGGGCTGAAGGCGGAAGTAATCCTTTTCCTTATAAAATGTTTTTACGGTGGCTTCATCATCGATTAAGGCAACGACCATATCGCCATTGTTAGCTGTATTTTGCTGTTTAACAATTATATAATCCCCATCAAGGATTCCGGCATTTATCATACTGTCGCCTTTTACCTTCAGCATGAAGGAAGTTGAATTTTCAAGATACTGAACCGGAACAGGGAATGTTTCTTCAATGTTTTCAACTGCCAGAATGGGTTTTCCGGCTGTAATTTTACCCAATACCGGAATATTATCTATTTCCTGATCTGAAATGTAGCCTTCAAGGCTTCTTTTTGAGCTGTCCAATACTTTCAGCGCTCTGGGCTTGGTAGCGTCCTTTGAAATCTGGCCTTCTTCCTCAAGCTTCTTTATATATGCATGAACAGTTGATGTAGATTTGAAGCCAACGGCCTTGCATATTTCACGAACCGATGGGGGGTAGCCTTTTTCAGATTGATATCTGTTGACAAAATCAAGAATCTTTTTTTGCTTATCGATATTTCGCTGCCTCATCAAGCATCCTCCACCAAAATAAGTGCCTAAACACTAATTAATACTAAGGTTTTCCACTTGTATTATATCCTTATTATAGAAAAATGTCAAACAAATGTTCGAATACCCGTTGACAACAGAACAAGTGTTCGCTATAATTTTCTTAAAAAGAACAAGTGTTCTGGAGGGTCGAATATGAGAAGAAGGCTTGTTTTAAAAAATAGAAAACGTTTTGCAGCTGTTCTGATGATTTTTATAATGATAGCCGTATTTGGAAAACTCATTATTAATGTTGCGGCATCTTCAGATAAAGTAAATGATCAGGATATAAGCAGCAACTATGTTGTTGTCCGGAAAGGGGATACCCTTTGGGACATTGCCCTCAATAATAATCCTGACGGCGATATAAGATATTATATATACAAAATAAAAGAGCTTAACAATATAACCAGCGACAATATATATGCAGGTCAAATAATTATGCTGCCCTAAAGCCTTGTTGCTTTAATATGATATTCCCCATAATGAAGCAAACCCCCTTTCGTAACTTTACGTAGGGGGTTTGCTTTTTTATACACGTAAGATATTTAAGAAATATCTCTTAAAACAAGACCTTTGTTTCTGTCAAGAGCCCATTGGATGGACCAGTCGTTTTCAAACAGAAGAACAAAGTTCTCATGCTGATCCAGAACAATCATGGTGGATGAGGTCAGATTCAGGTCATGAGGGTCACAGGGAGTCTCGCTTATCCAGCGGGCATGCCTGTAATTAAGCCTGCTAAGCTTAATGTCCACGTTATATTCATTTTTAAGCCTGTATTCCAAAACCTCAAACTGCAGCACGCCTACGGCTCCGATAATGAATTCCTCAACACCTATATCCGGCTGTTTGTATATCTGGATAGTTCCTTCTTCCGAAAGCTGAATGATACCTTTTAAGAACTGCTTGCGCTTCATGGTATCTTTCGCCATTACCCTTGCAAAATGCTCGGCAGGGAAGGAAGGAATACCCTTGAAGGTTATATTTCCTGATGAGCTTAAAGCATCTCCAATACCGAAAATGCCGGGGTCAAAGAGTCCCACAATATCACCGGGATATGCCTTGTCAATAATCTCACGTTCCTGAGCCATAAACTGCTGGGGCTGAGTAAGCCTTATGGGCTTTCCTGTCCTGCTGTGAATAACCTGCATTCCGCTTTCAAATACACCGGAGCAGATCTTTAAAAAGGCAATTCTGTCACGGTGGTTGGGATTCATATTAGCCTGAATTTTAAAGATAAAACCTGTAAAATTATTATCATCAGGCTCAACCACTTTCTCCACAAATTCCTGAGGACCGGGGCAGGGAGAAAGCTTTAGGAACTCTTCCAGGAAAGGCTCAACACCAAAGTTGGTCATAGCACTTCCGAAAAAGATTGGTGTAAGCTCGCCCTTTAAGACCTTGCCTATATCAAAATCGTCACCGGCCATATCAAGAAGCTCAATTTCCTCAACAAGCCTTGAGTAGTAAGGCTCACCAAGAAGGTCCTTAAATACAGGATCTTCAACTCCGGCTTTAGTGGAGTTGATTATTGTCTGACCATGGGTTCTGTCGCTGGTAAAAAGCTCAATCTGCTTTAGCTGGCGGTTGTAAACTCCTTTAAAATCTCCGTCGGTTCCAATGGGCCAGTTCATGGGATATGACCTTATGCCAAGCACATCTTCAATTTCCTGCATTAAGGCAAAGGGGTCCTTACTGGCTCGGTCCATTTTGTTTATGAATGTAAAAATGGGAATACCCCTCATTTTACAGACATGGAAAAGCTTAATTGTTTGTGCTTCAACACCCTTGGCTCCGTCTATAAGCATAACGGCGCTGTCTGCAGCAACCAGGGTACGGTAGGTGTCTTCACTGAAGTCCTGGTGTCCGGGGGTGTCAAGAATATTGATGCAGTAACCTCCATAGTTAAACTGCATTACACTGGAAGTAACCGAAATACCACGCTGCTTTTCAATTTCCATCCAGTCTGAAACTGCGTGCTTGGCTGCTTTTCTGGCCTTTACAGAACCGGCCATATGGATGGCGCCTCCGTAAAGCAAAAGCTTTTCGGTTAATGTGGTTTTACCTGCGTCAGGGTGGGATATTATCGCAAACGTCCTTCTGCGTTCTATTTCAGCTTTTAATTCTTCTTTTGAGATAGCCAATGCTTTTCCCTCTCATTCAATATCTTTTTTAGCGTACAGATTATATATTAATAGTTTAATGATAAGCCCGTCAAGGAACATTTAAACATATATTTAGGTTTCAGGTTTTATTGACCGCAATTTCATGGTATACTTAAGTTTAAAAAACATACATGCCGGAGGTGGCTTAAATGTCCGTCGAACTGATGGCCCAAAAGGCGAAGAAGGCAGCCATAATACTTTCAGGAATCAGCACCGAAAGAAAAAACAATGCTCTTGGCTTGATTGCCAAAAAGCTTAATGATAACAGAGAATCAATAGTTAAGGCCAATGAGGAAGATTTAAAAAGAAGCCAGGAAGAGAATCTTCCAGGTCCTCTCCTTAAAAGGCTTAAGTTTGACAATAAAAAGCTGGACGAAGTTTTGGATGGAATAAAGAGCTTAACTTCTCTGGAAGACCCGGTAGGAAAGACTCTTATGTCAACCCAACTGGATGAAGGCCTTAATCTTTACAGGGTCAGCTGTCCCATAGGACTTATTGGCATTATTTTTGAGTCACGCCCCGACGCCCTTGTACAGATTTCAACCCTTTGCTTAAAAAGCGGCAACGCTGTTTTATTAAAAGGGGGAAGAGAGGCTTCCAATACCAACCGCATCCTTTTTGAAACAATTTTGTCTGCCACAAAGGAAGCGGGACTTCCTGAGAATTGGATAAATCTTTTGGAGAACCGGGATGAGGTTTCAGAAATGCTGAAAATGGACAAATATGTTGACCTTATAATTCCCCGCGGCTCCAATGAATTTGTCCGCTATATTATGGATAATTCCAGAATTCCTGTGCTGGGTCATGCTGACGGCATATGCCACTGCTATGTGGATGAGGATGCCGACATAAAAAAAGCTCTGGATATTGTTATAGACTCCAAAACCCAGTATGTGGCGGTTTGCAATGCTCTGGAAACCCTTTTGGTTCATGAAAGAATAGCTCCGGCATTTCTTGGTTTGCTTAAAACAGAGCTTGATAAAAGGAATGTTGAAGTAAGAGGATGTGAAAAGACCCGCAGAATTATAGAATGCAAAGAGGCAACCGAAGAGGACTGGAAAACCGAGTACCTTGACTATATACTTTCCATTAAAGTAGTAGGAAGTATTGATGAGGCCATAGAACATATCAATACATATGGCTCTGGCCATACCGATGCAATTGTTTCAACAAACAGGAGCAAGATTGAAAAGTTCCTCAACTATGTTGACTCAGGCGATGTGTTTGCCAACTGCTCAACACGATTCAGTGACGGATTTAGGTTTGGTTTTGGAGCGGAGGTAGGTATAAGCACCAATAAAATCCATGCAAGGGGCCCCGTAGGGCTGGATGGGCTTGTAACCTATAAATACAAGGTGATAGGTGACGGTCATATAGTTGCTGACTATGCCGAAAAGAGAAGAACCTTTACCCATAAACCGCTGAATAAGCCTTTTCAGCTTTAAAATTACATGATTTGTGCAAAAAAATAAGGCATTTTTTAATGCCCTGCTTGCAAAGTCCAGTGCTGTCCCCTTGAGGAAATTGTGTTTATTTTTCTGAACAGGGGATTGTGCTGGGCTTCTGTCTTAATTCTGTCCATTATGCTGTAATCATCCCAGAAGTGCATGGGAAAGACCACTTTAACATCCACATGCTCAAGAAACCATGAAATACCCCAAAATTCCGCTTTTTCCTGTCTGGGGTCTGTCGGAAGAAAAGCTATATCAATTTGATAGTTCTGGATTTGAGAGACTTCCTTTTTGTACTTTGCCTCCATATCCTTATTCCAGTGAAAAGGCTCTTCATCCCAATGCCACCAGTTTAAATCCCCGGCATGATATATAACTACATTGTCCTTTTCAACAAGGAATGCAACTCCTTCATCGGTTGATTTGAAGGTTCTTATTTTTATGTCATTGTCCTCGTAATTTTCGTAGGGCTTTAAAAGGATTGTCCAATCCTTGCGGTGTTTTTTGGGAATATCGCTTGATAAAAAGAATTGAGCCTGGGGAAGATGCTCTTTCCATGTTAATATAACCGGATAAAAATGGTCAGGGTGGCGATGGGATGCAAAAACATAGATCCTTTCGTATGAGGCAATATCATCAGGACGGACAATGCCTTTATCCAGACAAGTTTGATTATCGCCATCACCCTTGGCTTTGCCATTGTCATCAGCTTCATCCAGGTAATAGTCAAATAAAAATAATGAGTTTTTAAAACTTACAGCAAACCCGCTGTGAGAAAGATACCAGACATTTACTTGTTCCATATCCATCCCGTTTCCCTTTGTTTTGCCTGTTCAATATTGCATTTTTAAATTTAAACCGATAGCTGATTCCTCTGTAATTATGCAGCTAAAGTAAACGCGGCATTATTTTATGCAAAATTCAGAGGCCTGAGTATAGTGTAGTTCAATTCAGTCAGGAAGAAGGCAGCGATAATAAGGGATATAATTAAGCAGACAGCAAAATCCTTATAGTTCTTTCTGATTAAAGTATAAGCTAATATTCCCACATGATAAATAAGGCCAACTATGCCAGATAGTGCTTGTATATTGGGAATGGGGCTTACAATAAACATTTCATATGAATGAAAAAGTGATGCAAACCAGGAAGTACCCGATATAAAGGCTATAACATAAATGATAACAGGAAGAAGTATATCAAAATAAAATAATAGCTTCCAGCCTCGGTCAAACTTAAACTCCTTTATTTTCATACCAACACCTCACAAAATTTCTTGAGTGGGAGATGCTCCCTGGCAAAAAAACACGGCATTTATATATTACTCGGTTGCAGTGGCACCTTTGCTCTTCATTATTTTTTCAGCCCCCGGAGTAGCCTTAATGGTTCCATCATTCATAATCCATACTGCTTCAATTCCAAGGGATTGAGCAAGCTCGTAGCCTTCATCAAAAGGAGTTAAATAAAGTGTTGTGGACATAAAGTCGGCAAGGCCGGAATCCTCTACAATAGCAACAACCGAGCGGAAATAATCAGCGGGCATCAAGGTTTCAGGGTCAATTAAATGATGATATTTTTTGCCGTCAACAATGTAATAGCGCTGGTAGTCGCCGCTGGTTACCACAGATTTGTCAGTGAGGAATACTATGTCCAGGGGAGGGTCATTAGGATCAAGAGCGTTGCCGTCAGGATTCTGAATTCCAATTCCCCATTTAATCCTTACTCCGTCCAAAGGCTTGCCCACGGTTCTGACATTGCCTCCGGAGCTTATAATAAACCCGGTATATCCTTTTTCCATAAGCTCTTGTACTACGATTTCACTGGCAAATCCTTTGGCTACCGCGCCAACATCGAGCCTCATATCTTTATCAGCCAGAAAAACAGTTTTATTCTGCTCATTTACAATTACTTTTTCAATATCTGTATGCTCCATGGCTTTTTTTAGATCGTCCATGGGGGGAAGTTTTGCATTTTCAGGGTCACTAATGCCGGCATCTCTGTATTCATGCCATATATATAACATTGACCCCAAGGCTATATTGCATTTCCTATTGGTTTTATAATACCATTCCTTAGAGAAGAGAATCAGATCTATAATCTCCTGGGAGACTTCCACAGGTTTTATTCCGGCGTTATCATTGATTGTTTTGATATTATTTATTCCATCGTAGTTATTATATACATCATAAAGCTTATTGAGTTCTTCAAAACGTTTTTTTGCAATGGATGCCATATCCTCAAATTCCTTTTGAGTTTTGGCATAACCCATTATCTGCACAACAGTATCAAATGTGCCCAGAAATTCATAGCTGTATTTGTCGTATCCGGAGTTATTAGCCTTTCCAAAAATATTGCAGCCGGTCAGCAAGACAGCGGCACATATAAAAAGGCAAATTATGCTGTATTTTTTCATACCATCCTCTTTTAAACAGAAAGTTAGCAAACTTAATAATAGTAAAGAGAACCCCTCCCGTCAAGAAGGGGTTCTTCATTGGTTAACACTATGTACCAAATTAATGGCAATTATCTTGCATTTGCAACTGCTTCTGAAACTGCTTCGATGTAGTCATTTACGTGAATTGTAACCTTTGAAGTAAGGTCAGCTTCAGCAGGTCTGCCTTCATCATTGAGCTTCATAGCTTTAACCTGGTCAACGGTCTTGCCAACCATCCACTTTTCAAGGTCAGCAATCTGCTCATACCACTCTTTGCCGATACCGGAATTCTTCTTCATACCATAGGCATCGCCTTTCTCAACCTTGGTCTCAGGCTTTTCATCCTTGTTGGAAGTGATTTTACCGGTAGCGTCAAAGTTAACCTTTACCTGAGCGGTATCAATGGTAACGCTAACGATTTTTCCGGCCTTGTCAACAGAAACAGCGGCCATAACAGTGTCAACCTGAGCAGCGCCTTCAGCTTCGGCAGTTGCATCCTTTGAGCTGGCGATAGAAACAGTGTGGCCGAGCCCGGTTTTTACTGTGGTTGCTGCACCGCATCCAGCGAGTAAAATTGCAACCAATGTGAGTGCTAAGACTTTTTTCATAGAAATATCCTCCTTAAAGGTTTTTAAATATTTATGCAAAGAATGTCCTTGTGAACGGGCTTTACAGCCAGTCCACAATTTCATTCAGAGCATCGGTGTAAGGTGTTTTAGGCATTTGTTCAATGTAGCTTTTACATTTCTGAACATATCTGTTCTTAAGCTTTTCGGAATCCTTAATTCCTCCAGAGGAAATAACGGCTTGTATTAACTGATTTATATCGCCGCCGTTGCCGTCAAAGAAGTCGTTAACCATTTCCCTCAGCTCCGGGTTCTTGGAAGCTGAAATAATAATGGGGAGTGTGGCAATTCCTTCTTTGAGGTCATTTAATACGGGTTTTCCTTCAGTTTTCTGGTCGGAGAGGATGTCCAACAGGTCATCCCTAATCTGGAAAGCAGCACCGAAGCTGTTTCCAAATCTTCCGAAAAGTCTTGCCACATCATCGGAAAGGTTGGCGGTTTTTGCACCCAGAATAAGAGATGCTGAAAACAGCATGCCGGTCTTTCCGATAATTCGCTTCAAATAGTTTTTTACTGTGCCAATATCATATTTGCCAATATATTGGTCAATCTCACACTCGCAGATTATTGATATAGTCCTTGCAAGCACGTTGAGTTTTTCGGGCTTAAGTCCTGTATCAACCAAAAGTCGCAGCGATTTGGCAAACAAATAGTCGCCCGTATAAACTGCAAGGTTGATGTTGTGTTTTTCTGAAAGCGTCATTTGACCTCTGCGAGTTTTAGCATTGTCAATAATATCGTCATGAATAAGGGTTGCCGCATGCAGTATTTCTACTGCCGCCGCCGCAGGGAATACACGCTCGCGATTGTAATCTCCGTGCAGCGCAGCTATTATGGTAAAGGCCGGGCGGAGCCTTTTTCCGCCCGATAAAACCACACCTTTTGACGCAATATCCAGAAATTCAATTCGGGACGAAAGCCTTGACTTCAGATAATCCTCAAAGGCTGCAAGTTCCGCTTTTATGACCGGGAATCTGTCCCACAAATTTTCCAACCTCCTAATAGTGCATGGCTCAGGCAAAAATCACATGAGGGCTTTCATGGAACATCAGTCAAACCGGTCAAGACCATGTTTGAAGAAGAGACGGAACTTTCTGTTTTTCCAGAAGCTTTCCCAAACATTGTTCAGCCAGGGGATGAGGTAGTAGTCCAAACCGAAGGCTCTGCCTGCTCCGCCCATAGTTGCTATGGAAGCGAAAATCATCCACCAACTGTCTTTATAAAGACCTGTTGAAGTAATAAACATGGTCAAAAGTCCAACTGATATGAGTGAACCGATGAAGGTGAAGGCACCGCCCAACAGCATCAGACCAACGAGGATTTCGAAGATAACTACAAGTACCTGGAAGAACATTGCAACTCCGTCGTTAGCCAAAACTACGTTCTGCAGGAACCAGTTCATAAGGCTGAAGTCACCAAAACGGAAAAGGTCAACCTTGGCAAATTGCTGTGAACTGATTACGGCTCCCTCAACCAGACGGGATTCGGTTCCAAGCAGGAAATTGATTATGCCTGTTTTAATGTTAACAATCTCATCTATACGTGTAATATATGTTGCTGATCCTGTAGCCGCACTGGTTGCATCTGATGCCATTCCTAAGAAAGATGCAAGCTTGGGTGATGTAAACCAGCCTTCTGTAACTTTGACTATTCCTTCATAGAGCCACATGCCGCCGAGGAACACACGCAGGAGAGTGAGCCACCATGCTTGCATACGTGTGGACCAGTGCTTTTCAACAAATATCTTTCTTTGTCTGCGCTCCAGAACTTCATGGTACAGATATCTTGAAATACCCCTGAATCCTGTGATCTCCCAGAGATAATGGATGTTAACAAGGAATTTCATTATAATTGAGAGCCATACAGGAAGACTCTTGCCCATTATCTCAGATACACAGAAGTAGTTGCCCACGCTGACCATGGTTCCGTGGAATTTAACTGTAACTTTCTTCTGCTCCTTGCCGCGGATGTCATTAAGAATATTTTCAGCGGCACCATGGGCAGTCTGAATAGCATTCTCAACCATTGCGGCAAAGGGCATGCCGTTCTCACCGGATAATCCGCCCAGATCGCCTACGCAGTAAACGTTTTCATACTGGGTTCTGCAGAATTCGTCAACCTTAATTCTCTTAGAGCGGTTAACTCTTTCAAGCTCAAGCTCGTCTGCACTGTCGGCAGCCTTGATTCCTGCTGACCAAATAACAGTTCCGGCTTCAATTTCTCCGCCTTCATATGTCAGGCCCTTTTCATTAGCCCCTGTTATGCGGGTATTGAGCATTACCTCAACTTTAAGCTTCTTTTCAAGGTATCTGTGAGCCTTAATGGAGTTTTCCTCTTTTAAGTTATTTAAGATACGAGGAAGCATATCTACAATTACAAGGCGCACATCTTTGCGGTCAATGTCATATTCTTTACAGAGAGACTTAACCCAGATTGCCAGCTCGCCAATCATCTCAACACCGGTAAAGCCTGCACCGGCAACAACAAAGGTGAGAAGGCGCTTCTTCTTATTTATGTCCTTCTCCTGGCTTGCAAGTAAGAAGCAGTTTTTAATATGCTCGCGAATTCTGATGGCATCCTCGTAGCTCCACAGAGGAAGGGTGTTCTCCTTAAGTCCGGGAATTCCAAAGTAGTTAGGGGAGCTTCCCATTGCAAGGATTAGATAGTCATAATCATAAACTGCATTATCTGATGAAACCTTCTTGTTCTCAAAGTCAAAGTTTTTAATTTCATCCTTAACAACTTTTACATCTGTGTATTTAAAAATGCTTCTTAAATTAATACGAATGCCTTCCTCAGGTATTCTGTTGCCTGCCACCTCATGAAGCTCAGTTAACAGCGTGTGATAATCATTCTTATCAATGAGTGTAATTTCAAGGTTGTCCTTCTTTTTCTTCTTATTAAGAGTTATGGCAGCCTCAATACCTGCATAGCCGGCACCTATTATCAGTACTTTTTTAGCCATTGTGGTACTCCTTTCATATATGTAGCATTATTTTAAATTTTTATTTTATAGTTTTTTCATAAAAAGAAAAAAGATACATAGTAACAATTGATGTTATTATTCCTGTCGCCATGCCGGTCAGCAAAAGGAAAGGAAGATAAGCAAAAACCGCAGAATTTCTCATCATAATGCTTGCCATTATAATCTGGCCCGTATTATGGGCGGCTGCCCCTCCAATGCTAATGCCGACAATTGAAAATATCCTGTCGTATCCCAACTTCAAAACCATCATGGTTATTAAAGCCAGAAAAGCTCCTGCCAGGGAGTAAAACAGTGATGTCATTCCCCCAAACATGAATGAAGCCAGTACGCATCGCAATACAGTTATTACAATGGCAGATGGCACATCCAAAAAGAAGAGGGCAAACATTGTAACCACATTAGCCAAACCAAGTTTTACACCGGGCACGGGGACTAATAAATCCAGGGGTATAAAGCGTTCCATGAACGCAAGAACAAGTGCCAACGATACTAAAAGACCGTTGAGTGCAATTTTTTTCATTAAACCACCAAATTTATCATCTGCCAGTTCAACTGAAAATATAAATATTTAATTTTGTTGAGGAAATAATATAGAGCGTAAAATCTTTTTTATAAGCTTATTTCAAGAAGATTGCCAATATATTAACAAAATCAAACACACAGAACTGACAAAATTTTAATTTAAAAAATTGAGAATCCCCCAATATTTTGTTGTCAAAGTTCAGGCTGTCCTACCACATTATAGGGATTATTTAACTATTATGTCAAAATCGCTATGTCCTCCTTCAATTTTAATGATAACACCTGCTGGGAGGCATACAGCAATTTGTCCTGGGCGTGTTATCCAACCTGTATTTACACATACCTGATCAGGGCAATCGGCATGGTAAAAGCGTATTTTGTCTTTTTCAGCCACTATTTTTCCCGGATAATCTCCTCCGTACTCAATGTCAATAGGTTCTGTGACAAGGTCCAATCTGATTTTTCTCAAAACAACGCCGTTTTGGGTAATAACGGCGGTTTTCTCAGCTGTATTTTCTTTATAGAACGATAATAACATTAAAACAGATGACACTACAATAGCTATGGCAACAAAAATATCACCTGTCTTGATTTTAAGCCGCAAAATTGGACTCCTTCCAAACTTAGAAACACTACTGCATTAGATTCCTAATAGATTATACATATATATCATGATATATGCAAACACATTTGCACGCCAAAAATAGATTATAATAAAATAAATGGAATATCAAGATATATTTTTTATATATTTACATTTTATTATCTGTGTACTGAATTTTATTCCATTGTTATTTTCCTGCTTGAGTTAACATAGTATTCACCCTGCGGAACATTGACAAACAGATAGATTCCTTCATTATTGCTGCGGGTGTAGGCCACTGGTGTCTGAGAACCATTTTCACCAATGCGGAACAGAATAACGTCAGTATTTGCCAGGGGGTTATTTTCACTGTCTGTTATTATTCCTGTTACAATGCCTTTTGATGCTTTAAGGTCTTCTTTCAGCACAGCTTCGAATATGGTAATTGCCTGGGGCTGAGTAATTTCTACAGGGAACTCTTCGCTAAAGTAACCCGGTGCATTGATTTTCAAGAAATAGAGGCTTGGTTCAAGGTCGCATATTATGAATCGTCCGTCTTCATTGACAAAGGTAAGATATAAAGGTTTTTTGTCAGCATTTTTATAAAGTTCAACAGTGGCGGTGCTTATGGGACTGCCTTCAATATTTTTGACAGTACCAACAATAATGGACTTTATTTCTTCAGAATCGGAGGTAAGCACAAATTCTGTTTCCATGGTTTTGTTTTCATGAATCTCAAAGCTAATTCCTTCTGACAGCATAAATCCCGGAGCTTTTGCGTATGCATGATATTTTAAGTTTGGTTCCAGGGAAGGGAAGATGAATATACCGTCGCCTCCCGTTAAAGTGTTGTGGTGGACTGAGTAATCCTCATTAAACAAAATTACTGTTGCCTCAGGAATCGGCATTCCGGAAGCATCCTTAACTTTGCCTGTGAAAGTACCTGATTTCAGGCCTGGATTGGTACCCAGTGACAAGTCAAGACGAATTGATTCAGCAATTCCCGCAAGATTTTTCGCAATAGACTGGCCCAGAATGTACTCTTCTTTTAAAATACGCATGGCTGGAACCTCCAATATGCAGAAATATCAGACGTATTAATATATGATTCACTGTGCCTGTTGGTGCTTGTATATTGCGGGTTTCACAACAAACTGCGGTTTTTCATATACTGTTTTAGTAATGGGTAAAGAGGAGGATACGTGTGAGCAGATCAGTAGTTCCAACCCAATTCCAGAAGGTGGTTATATCCGGGGAAAATGAAGGTCATCTTGCAAAAATAGTATTAAGTGAAATGACCTGGGAAGAAAATACTATAATGGGCAATGTCAGCGACAAGACTACCGGAAAACCAATAGAAGGAGCTTGTATTAAAGTATGTGATGAAGATTTTCAGCCTATTTCATATACTTTCACCGATGTTGACGGAAATTTCAGCTTACAGACCAAATTGAGCCCCAATATACGTGTTATTGCTGCCAAGAGAGGGTATCAGACATTTTCCAGTGAAAGCATGCCTTCTGTGTATCTGGAAAAGAAAGCCCTCAACGTTGAGCTTGCGGCTTCACCAAATGGAGGAATAATTTTTTATGGCAATATAAAGGATGCAGCGCAGAAGCCCATAGGCGGAGTAAAAATAACCATTTTTAAATCATACAGCTTAAATCCTTATGACTTTACTTTCTCAAATGATGACGGACTCTTTTTATTCGACAATATTGAACCGGGAAGCTACAGGATAAGCTTTCAGTCCCAGACTTACAATGAAAAAGTTATAAACGTGGAAGTGGGGAAGGATCAATCTGTTATAGCCCTTGAGACAATTTATCTTAAAAGAAAAAACATGAAGGGTACCTTATACGGAATTGTCACAAATAAAGAGGGGCAGCCGGTTGACAATGCCCTGGTGGTTTTGTGCAACGCAAACAATGTGCCCATACAGGTAACCCATACAAATGAACATGGGGTATATTTGTTTTCGCGCCTGGATCCCGGAACATATTATATTTTGGCTAAATAATAACGTTATGAAATTAAATGCTAAGGCCGCTAATTGTTAACCAAAAGCAAAAAACTGGTTGACAATTAACGGCCTGTTTGCTTTAATATAAGGGAATTATTACATATGAAAAGGAAGGTTGACATGAAGCTTACGGTCAGAGATTTAACAAAAATAGCTCTATTTACAGCATTGACAGCGGTAGGGGCATTTATAAAAATACCGCTTCCTTACGTCCCGTTCACCCTGCAGGTCTTTTTCGTAACACTCTCTGGAGTCCTGCTGGGCCCTAAAAAAGGTGCTTTATCCCAGCTTCTTTATGTATTAATCGGCCTTTTAGGTGTCCCTATTTTTACACAGGGAGGAGGCTTGTCCTATATATTCAAGCCTACATTCGGCTATTTGATAGCTTTTATTCCCGGGGCATATATAACAGGGCTCATAGTTGAAAAATTGCAGGCAAAAAGCGTCTGGAAAATTTTCGCTGCTATGATTCCGGGGCTCTTTGTTATCTACTTAATCGGAGTAACATATCTCTATATAATTAACAACTTCTATGTTGGAAAGGATTTTTCCCTATGGCTGTCAATCTATTACGGATTCATTCCCTTTATCGGGGGAGATTTGCTCTCATCTTTTCTTGGGGCAATATTAAGCACTAAGCTTATGCCTATTCTGAAGAATTAAAAGCTAGATAAAGCCAAATAAAATTAAAGACTTTATAATTAAAAGTTAAAGCTGGATGTAATTAAAGCTAAGTGAAATTTAATTCTTGTGAAATCGCAACAGAATATACGATGTCGAATCTGATTCGTCAGATTGCAGCTTAAGAAAGCAAAAACAAAAGCTACAGGTTATTTCGCCTGTAGCTTCATGTTTATTTAAATAAAGCTATCCTAAGCAAACTATACATTTACACGGATTTATCAATCGTTCTCTCCCTGCTCTTCAGGAAGCTTATACAGGAGCAAAACCATAAAATAGAATATAATAAGAACTCCAAATACGCCAAGCAAACCATAACCGGTTACTTTAAGACCTTCTATCAGATTATTTACAACGTCCGAGTTCATTGCTCAAACCTCCTTTTATAATCCAATTAATTTGCCAACCAGAACAAGGATCATACTTCCCGCCACAACTGAACCAAGCTGACCTGAAACGTTGGCTGCTACTGCCTGCATAAGAACAAAGTTCATGGGATCTTCTTCTTTTGCAAGCTTCTGAATTACACGAGCGGACATTGGGAAAGCGGAAATACCTGCAGCGCCAACCATAGGGTTAATCTTTTCTTTTCTGAACAGGTTAATGAATTTTGCGAAAAGAACGCCGCCTGCAGTATCGAAAATGAAGGCTACGAGACCCATAAGCATAATAAGGAGGGTCTTCCAGTTCAGAAACGCTTCAGCAGTCATGGTTGTACCAATTGTAATACCGAGAAGAAGTGTTACAAGGTTGGACAGAATGTTTGATGCCGTCTCGGAAAGTCTGTTAAGAACACCGCATTCGCGCAAAAGATTACCAAACATGAGAGCTCCGATAAGGGCTACGCTTTCAGGAGCTACAAAGCCAGCAACAATTGTAACCAGAATGGGGAACAGAATCTTTGCTGTCTTGCTGAGCTTTCTCTGATGGAAAGTCATGCGGATTTTTCTTTCTTCCTTTGTGGTCAGAAGCTTTATTACCGGTGGCTGAATAATAGGCACCAGTGACATATATGAGTATGCCGCAACAGTAAGTGGGCCGATTAATTCCTTTAATTTAAATGCATTTGCAACATAAATAGTGGTAGGACCGTCTGCCGCGCCTATAACTCCTATTGCTCCTGCTTCAGCAAGGCTAAAACCAAAGCAGAGAGCTACCAACATAGTGGCGAAAATACCGAATTGCGCTGCAGCTCCGAAGAATAGCATAAGAGGTGTCTGAAAGAGCGGAGTAAAGTCAATCATGGCTCCAACCGCAATAAAGATAAGGACAGGGAATAACTCATTAGCAATGGTGGTATCGTAAAGAAAACCGAAAACGCCTCTTTCTCCCGCTTCATTAACAACAATGCTTGTAAGCGGAATATTGCACATAATGGCTCCAAAGCCGATGGGAAGGAGCAAAGCTGGCTCATAATCCTTTTTGATGGCCAGATAAATAAGAATGCCGCCAATGATGAACATTACAATAACCTTAAGGAGGTATGTTCCTATGTCTAAGGCTAATGCACTGTCACCGTTCATCAATGCTGAAATTAGTTCATTGATTTTGGTTATCATTTGCCTGGTGTCCTCCTGCTATATTTAATTTTGCTAAAAAAAGCCTCATAAATTATATCACTTATATATTTTATGGGCAATAACGGAAATAAAAAAAGCAGATTTCTCTGCTTTTTTGTCTACTTAACCTAAAATATACGATTTGATATCCTTTAATTCATTCTGAGCAAATTCATTTTTATCTTTCGATTTTAAACTTTTGATTTATTCTGAAACTTTCAGTTTCAGGTAATAAACATCACCGATTTTGGTATTGGAACATTCGATTTCCTCACTGACCTGAGTAAATTTGTTTTTGTAAAGCTTCTCCGCAACTTTACCGTAATCCCCTGCTTCTTTTGCATTGTCAATACTGGAGGTAACATAAGACTCCAAATCTTCAAATATTGTGATAATCTTACCTATGTTTTTAAGGTTAAGATGCTGATCCATAAAGGCTTTAACAAATGCAACCTGGTTCTTTTTTCTCTCAATATCGCCAATTGAAACATGCTTGCCTTTTTCATCAACACCCTGTCTGAATCTCACAAATCCTTCAGCCTGAGCGCCGTTAAGGGTTTGAAGCCCTTTCTTAATATTTATTTCAAGGTTTTGTGTGGGATCGCTGTATTTCATAAGGTACGGCACATCAATTTGAACGCCGCCGAAATAATCAACTACGCGTCTTACACTGGAAGGCTTTATATAGACAAAATCGTCAATATATATTCCGAAAATCTCCTCAATAAGGTCTGCAGTAAAGTCATATTCAGGATTCTTAAACCTTCCCTGGCCGTCTTTATAGTTTATTCGCTTTCCAATTGTGTGGGCAGCATTGATTTTATAAATGCCCTTTGACGAAGAATATTTTGGCCATACTTTTTTTAGTGCGGACTTTACTTCCGAACTGTATTCTATATAAATATCCCTTGGTAAATTAATAAGCTTTACAACATTATTTTTATCATCAATGCTGGCTATAAGGAGGGTATCATAATTTGCCCCGCTTTCATCAGGGCCAATGAGAAGCACGTTGATATTGTCTTTATCAACCAAGCTTTTATAGTATTTTAAATCCTTTGTCAAATTATAGGGCTTATTGGTTTCCTGCCTGCGCTCACGAATTGATTTTCCGCCGTCCACAGGGCTTAATACGCGGCCTACGAACTGAGCGGTATCGCTCTTTTTAAGAAAAAATTCGTAAATTCCGGCAGAAGCCATGATTATTATAATTATTAATTCAATTATGGCAAATATTTTCCAGCCATTTATTTTTCTTTTACTCATACTATTCCTCAGATGCAATTTCGTACAGTCTTAATCTCTAATGCTAATTTACGCACCCAAAACATTTTTGCACATGTGAACTTTTGTGTCAACAAAGTTTACAAAATGTTCAAAAGTGGTAATTTAAGCCAACTCTTGTCTAATATGCACACTAAGTATTATAAAATGCCTCTAAGCACCAAAATAATATATCATATTCAAAAAGGAAGATCCGGGAGGGAAAAATTTATGAAAAAATTCTTTCATGATTTTAAGGAATTTGCAATAAAAGGAAATGTGTTTGACCTTGCCGTAGGCGTTATTATAGGCAATGCCTTCAGCAAGATTGTGACATCTCTTGTAAACGATATAATAATGCCAGTACTTAGCCTGATTATTGGAAGCATAGATATTTCTGATGCAGGGATAATTATCTCAAACGCAGGTGCAGAACCTTTGGTATTAAAATACGGGGCATTCATAAAAAACATAATTGATTTCCTCATTATATCCTTCAGCATATTTGTCTTCATAAGGGTTGTAAGCAGTTTCAGAAAGAAAGATAAGAAAGAAGAGGCAAAGGAAGAAAAACCTTCCCGGGAGGCAGAGCTGTTAAAAGAAATAAGGGATCTTTTGAAATCCAGAACTTAAAATTACTATTAAACTTTATTTAATCTTTTACCAGGGCATGAAAAATTAAAGTCATAATAAAGTATATTCAATTAAAGTATATTCAATTACTATAATCAAGTAAAAATACTTGAAATTGCATTTGTAAAGTTATAATATTAAAGTATTATTATGTTGAAATTTTGAAGTAAATGGTGTTGCCTATGGAAAAGAATAAGAAAATACGCTTAAAAGATATAGCCGATAAACTGGGCATTTCTGTTAACGCAGTATCTCTGGCCCTTAACAACAAGGTGGGGGTAAGTGATGAGACAAGGCTCAAGGTGCTGAGGGTAGCCGATACTCTTGGATATCTGGATCAGTGCAAGGCTTCCGGAAGGAAGCATCACTACAACAATATCTGCGTCATGCTTGAAGAGAAGGTTTTTAAGGATACAAGATTTTATCCCAAGGTCATTCTGGGCATTGAAAACGAGGCAAAGATAAACAATTACGATACCATAATAAATTTTATAAGCAAAGAAAGGTACGACATTCCTTTAAGCATTGAGAGAGGAAAAGTAGACGGTATTATTGTTATAGGGCATATTGACGACGAATATCTCAAAATGCTCAAATCTTTCAAGATTCCCATAATACTCGTTGACTATGCTTCCATGTCGGTGAACACCGGAGCGGTATTGACACAGAATATACCCGGAGCATTTAAGGCAACGGAATACCTTATCAAGAACGGCCACAGGGATATAGGCTTTTTCGGGGAAATAGATGCGGCTATGAGTTTTTACGAAAGATGGCTTGGCTTTAATATGGCGCTTAAGCATTACAATATTCATGTTCTAACTGAACTGTGCATAACGGAAAATGTTGAAGAAAACGCCCTTCAGAACAATTATATGGCTATCGCTGATATGCTGAAAGACAAGGAAAAATATCCTACTGCCTGGTTCTGCGCCAATGACTCGGCAGCCGCTGTACTTATTAACGCATTAAAATATCTGGGGAAGAAGGTACCCGACGATATTTCTGTCATTGGCTTTGACGATATTGACATATGTGCAATGACAGAGCCTCAGCTGACCACAATGCATATCAATATGGTTGAAATGGGCACGGCAGCTGTGAAAGAACTTCTTCAAAGCATCCAAAATCCAAATTATATGCAAAGGCATATAAGGCTCCCTGTACGATTGGAAGAGAGAGATTCCGTAAAATACATAGAATAGATATTCAAGTAATAAACAATAATTTTCAAGTAAAATGTAATTGAATATTCACTTGATGTTAAATATAATTAAATTACGGAAAGAAATTTCTTTTCCAATAGTAGAAGGAGGGATAATTTTGAAAAAGCATTTCAATTTAGTTCTTGTTTTAGTGTTGGCTGTTTCACTTCTTTTTTCTGCTTGTGGAAAACAAAATGGGTCTGATGTAGCGGGTACGGATACAAATACAAGTTCTCCGGCTCCACAGAATGACAACAAACCTAAAGAAAAGGTTGAAATTAAACTTTCCACATGGGCAGGTTCTGAAGAGGCTGCTGAACTCCAGGCCATACTTGATAAGCTGAACGCTGCTTCAGATACTTACATAATCGTACAGGATTCCAACCCTGCTGACTATGATACACGTCTTACAACCCAGCTTTCAGGCAATGCAGGTCCTGACCTTTTCTGGGTAAGTGCAGCAAGAGGCGCTCAGTTTGCAGCAAGAGGCGTTATGATGGATATTACCGACAGGATGAAGTCCTCCAATAAACCTGCTGCCAACCTTGATGACTATTATGAAGCATCTTTTGATCCCTTTAAGAAGGATGGAAAGATCTATGCCATACCGTGGATTATGCAGCCTGTTGTACTTTATGTAAATCAGGATGCATTGGATAAAGCCGGTGTGACAATTGATGATAACTGGAACTGGGACGCATTTATGGATGCTGCCAAGAAGCTTACACTGGACAAAAACGGAAAGCACCTTGGAGAAAGCGGTTTTGACGCAAATAACGTTGTTCAGTGGGGATTCACCTTAAATGGCTGGCCGCCGGTACAAATGTTCATCTGGCAGGCAGGCGGAGAAGTAATTGCTCCCGATTTCAGCAGTTCACCCATAGATACTCCTGAAGCAATGAAGGGCTTTAAGTTCTACAGAGAACTCCTTGACAGCGGCGTTGTTCCTTCTCAGCAGACAATCAGAGACAGAGGCTTTGACCAGATGTTCAGAGATGGACAGGTAGCAATGTTTATGGGCGGTGCTGCAGACTCGCTTGATACAAGAGTTGATTCCTTCAAGTGCGTTGTACGTGAAGTTCCTGCAGGCCCCACAGGCATTAAGGCAACCTTTGTGGATTTGTTGGGTATGGGCATAAATGCAAAGACAAAGAACCCTGATGCTGCATTCGAGGCTTTGGTTGATTTGTCAGAAGAGATTCACAAGTGGAAGGTTATGCCTCCTCGTAAGTCCATAGGAAGCCTTGACAATATGGTTACTCTCCATCCTGAAAGAAAGGATGCATTCGCAGCCATAGTTAATTCTCTGGAATATGCGAAACCCTACAGATTCTATCAGGATTATCCGGATTGGGACACCATCTTCTGGAACCAGCTCATGGATCCCATTGTTAACAATAACGGAAAACCCGAAGAACTTGTTCCAAATATAAAGCCATTGCTTGATGAAGCGCTGAAATAATTTAAACTTATAGTGAGCAATGCAATATAAAGGAGGCTTAAAACGCCTCCTTTATAAAAAAGAAGGGATTTTATGGATAGATTTTGGGGTACTTTTTCACGTTGGCTCATCGTGCCGGTTGCCCTGTTGGTGCTGGCTATCGCACTATACTTTTTAATGAGGCTGTTTCGTTTAAGAAAAGATCAGGCGACCGGTATAGCCCTGATATCCCCATGGTTGTTTGGGTTCTTGGGGTTTACAGCATTTCCTATTTTTTATTCTCTCTATTTGAGTTTTACCGACTACAGCCTGTTTGGAAAAGAGAACTGGGTTGGCCTGAGTAATTTCATTAAGCTCTTTACAAAGGACATTGAATTTTGGCCGTCGGTAAGGATCACGTTGCTATATGCGATTTTGACACTGCCCATTGGTGTCTTTGGATCTTTGCTGGTAGCCCTTCTTATAAACAGGGAGATAAAAGGAATCAAGATATTCAGAACCATATTTTATCTTACTGCCATACTTCCGGATTCAGCAGTTGCCATAATCTGGAGGCAATTATTCAACGGAGAGTCAGGACTTATTAATTTCTTCCTCTCTTTATTCGGAGTAAATAAAATAGATTGGTTCGGAAATCCTCAGTTTGTTTTGCCGGCCTTTGTAATAATCAGCGTCTGGGGTATATTCGGTACCAATACAATTATTTTCCTTGCGGCACTTAAAGATGTACCAAGAAATTTATACGAGGCTGCCGAAATAGACGGAGCCACAACATTCAATAAATTCAGGCATATCACAATTCCTCAGATATCATCCGTCATTCTCGTTCAGGTTGTTATGAGCCTAATCGGGTCGCTGCAGATGTTTACGGTTGCCCAATTCTTAAGACCTACAACTCAGGCGGGAATCTTTATGAACCAGCTTGTTTACACAAGAGGTTTTACTCAGCTTCATATGGGCGAAGCTTCCGCTATTGCCTGGATACTGTTTGTAATAATCCTTGTCCTTACGCTGGCAGTGTTTAAATCTTCACCGGCATGGGTTCATTATGAAACTGAAGTCAAGAATGCGAGGTAGCGGTATGGAAAAGGCAGTTGCATTAAACAAGTCAAAACCAACGAGAAAAATAGTAATGGATATAATTATCTATGCTATTCTCATAGCCATTTCGGCAGTTATACTGATACCGCTTTTCTGGATGATATCCACTGCATTAAAATCCAATGCCGATATCTTTAAGTGGCCGCCCGAATGGATACCCAATCCGCCCCATTGGGAGAATATAGCCAATGCGTGGAATGCCATGCCATTCAACAAATTCCTGCAGAACAGCCTTTTCATAGTTGTTCTCGGAGTTACAGCGGAAGTAATCAGTGAGACAATTGTTGCCTATGGCTTTGCAAGGTATGATTTTCCCGGCAAGAACATTATATTTATACTTCTTTTAAGCACCATGATGCTGCCGGCCCATGTTACTCTCATACCCACTTATATAATCTGGAACAAAATCGGGCTTATAGGTGAATTCGATCCACTTGTACTGAGGGCGTGGACAGCATGGGGACCATTCTATATCTTCCTTATGAGGCAGTTTTTCATGGGAATTCCTAAAGAGCTCGATGATGCTGCAGATATTGACGGCGCATCATTACCGAGAAAGTTTTTCCAGATTATGCTCCCTCAGATAAAACCAATTCTTGCGGCAATTTCGGTTTTTGCATTCAGGGGATATTTCAATGAATTCCAGGGACCTCTGATTTATCTGTCTGATAAGGAAAAGTACACCATGACCCTTGGCATGTATTTCTTCATGGGTGGAGTAAACGAAGCGCCAAAATGGAATTATCTTATGGTTATAGCACTCATAATTGCTTTACCAAGCATCGTCCTTTATTTTGCCGCTCAAAAATACTTTATCGAAGGAATTACATTCACAGGACTGAAAGACTAACTAGCGAACTTCCGGAGGGGTAAAATGTTCAAATTAAAAAGACTACATAACGAACCTGTGCTTACTCCCAATGCAAAGCACGGCTGGGAGAAAGCTGCCGTATTTAATACCGCAGTATTATACGAAGACAATAAATTTCACCTGTTTTACAGGGCTTCTGATAAACCTTTCTTTTTGGACACAGAAAAACCTGAACTTGAAAATAAATTTACGTCGGTTATTGGTTATGCAGTAAGTGAGGATGGAATCAATTTTGAAAGGTACGAAAAGCCCTTAATTGAGCCATTCGGAGTAAACGATAACTGGGGCGTTGAAGACCCAAGGGTTACAAAAATAGATGATACATATTATATGGTTTACTCGGCATTTGGGGGACAAAGCTGGAACAATGTAAAGATATCCATAGTCACCACAAAGGATTTGAAAAACTGGGGAAAAGGCAGAATTCTCCTTGATGAGGAGCCAAACAAGGATGCGGCGTTATTGTCTGAAAAAGTGAACAATAAATTCTTTTTGTTCCACAGAAGGGTGCCTTCAATCTGGACTGCTGTTTCAGAGGATCTGACCAATTGGGAAGACCACAGAATAATTATGGAGCCACGGGAAGGTAAATGGGACAGCAAGAAAATTGGAATAGCAGGACCTCCTGTTAAGATAAAAGACGGATGGCTTCTAATATACCATGGTGTGGATCATAACAATGTTTACAGGCTTGGAGCCGCTTTGCTTGATAAGGATGATCCCAACAAGGTTTTAGCCCGCCAGGATGAGCCTATCCTTGAGCCTGAACTTGATTGGGAAGTAAATGGCCTTGTACCCAATGTGGTGTTCAGCTGCGGAGGCTGTATTGCAAATAACTTCCTCTATGTATATTATGGAGGAGCAGATACATGCATTGGCGTTGCAGGTATAGAAGTTGACAAAATCAAGTTTTAATCCGGAGGCCGCATATGATAACCTATTACGACGGAAAACCCAGAAAATGTGAGGATTTGCTTGTAGAATTCAAGGAAAATAATCCCGGAAAGACAGGAAAAAAGCTCACCTTTACCGATGTAGGAGACAGGGATGTTTACAATATAACTGCTCCCTTTGATGTAGATGGACTTAAGGTTATAGCAGGGAGAACCGAAAGCAGGGATTCTGAGTATTCCAAAGTAATGTTTTTTGCCTGCAACGGTTCTGTCTGGTCCCCCATAAGCGATGCGCCGGTTCTGGAGCTTCAGGACCCGTTCTTTGCGAAAATTCACAATGAAATTGTTCTGGGCGGGGTTGAGGTCTGGCCAAAAGAAGATGACCCCAATGCATTATTATGGAGAACGGCCTTTTACAGAGGTACAAATCTTAACGATTTGAAGCACTTTGCCAATGGTCCTGTGGGAATGAAAGATATAAGGCTCGTTGAGTTGTCCGACGGCAGGATAGGAGTGTTTACCCGCCCACAGGGTGAAATTGGGGGAAGAGGCAAAATAGGCTTTACAATCATTGATAATCTTGATGAATTAAGCGAAGAAGTGATTGAAAAGGCTCCCCTTATTGACAACCAGTTTGTTGACGAGGAGTGGGGAGGGGCAAATGAGATACATCTTCTGAAAAATGGCATGTTGGGCGTGCTGGGACACATAGCCTGTTTTGACGATATAGGCGACAGGCATTATTATTCGGTTGCCTTCATGTTTGATCCTTATAAGAAAAAATCTTCACCTCTTAAAATCATTGCCACAAGGAGCAATTTTGAAGAGGGTGAGTACAAAAGAAGAGACCTGATTGATGTCATATTCAGCGGCGGGCTTATCCGCCGCGAGGACGGATATGCCGAGCTTTATTGCGGGGTTAGTGACGCAGAGGCACATATGATTGTTATTCCGGATCCCTTTTTGGAATATGAGAAAATATAATGCAGCAATGTCCTTTGAAGATAAAAATAAGAGCAGATAAGTAATCAAATTCTATTAAGAAGTAAATCAAATCAGAGAAAAAAATCTGCCGGATATATAACGGGTCTGCCTTAAAAGGTAAAACTTTAGGGCAGACTTTTTTCTTTTTTGTTTCTTTCTAAAGCAGCAATTGAATTGATTATTTAATTTTGATATAGTCAGGTTATTGAGTGGTATTATTATATTATATAGCTATATTAAAACTGAATCCGGCAGGTCTTAAAGCCTGCTCTTTTAGCGGTTTAAAACGGCAAAGGTTTAACGTCCTTTGTTGTTAAAAAATTAACATTTTGGAGGTCGTTATGTTTACTTTTAATTACGATGCTGGGGCTTCTGCTCTATCGGTGTGGTTGGTATGGTTTGCTGTTCTGATTGCCTTGTTTGTCTTTAATGAAATAACAAGGCGCTTCAAGTTTGTTGGCCTTGCATGCTTTGTAGGCTTGCCGGTAATTCTTAGCGTATTATGGTTTACGGTATTAAAGGACAAAACTTATACCGACTGGTTCCATATAGCTAAAGTATATTCTGCTACTGCAGGATGTATTGGTTTCTGGTGTATAAGGCACTTGCGCGGGAAAAATAAGAAAACCGGCAAAGAATGGCGCTTATCTGACAGCAAGGCAGCCCTGTGCTTCCCGCCTCTGATCCTTGCCATCAATATTCTGGAAGCTGTTGCAAGGGATATACAGGTTGGAATTCAGTATGCCGGAGGAGGAATTCTTGCCGATGGTTCAATGTATGTATTGGGCGGTGCCTGGAACTTTATGAATGCCGCTGCAGGTATTTTAAACATTATTACCATAACCGGCTGGGTTGGGATATGCATCCGTAAAGTAACAGATAAAGACGGAAGCAGGGATATGCTGTGGCCTGATATGCTGTGGTTCTGGATAATTGCCTATGATTTATGGAACTTTACCTATACATACAACTGCCTGCCCGGTCATGCGTGGTACTGCGGATTTGCATTGCTTCTTGCGCCCACAATTTGCGAATTTACAATCGGAAAAGGCGCATGGCTCCAGCACAGAGCCCATACCCTGGCATTATGGTGCATGTTTGCCCAAACATTCCCGGCATTTATTGACGAAGGCAAATTTGCAGTTGCTTCTACATACAATGAAACTCCGTTGTTTATATTCGGATTACTGGCGCTTTTGTCAAATATCGCAGTTTTCATTTATATGATTTACAAAGTAGTAAAAACAAAGCGCAATCCATATAAAGGTGAGCTTTATACCGACCTGAAGGCATACCAGGAAATCAAAGCACTTGCTGAATAATGATATTTAAGGCAAAAGGCTGGCTGGTTTATTAAGCCAGCCTTATTAATTTGAGTTAATATGCCCCGTTTTTTATTGCTTATTTAAACGTATATTTATCACTTTATCATCCGTTGATTTGAAGACATCTATATCTGCTTCATTTAATCATTTATTAATCATGCAATCAGTTGTTAAGTTTAGTTGTTTTATAATTTATGACTTTCGTTCTTTTGTTTTTGGTTTTGAGTAATCAGTTTTAAGTAATCTCAGTACCTTTAATATTTGAATTGCTTTTTGGGGATAATGGTGATTAAGAGCGATTTTTGAAGAATTGACAGAACAATTGTTGATAAACATAAATAAGTCCCCGAAAGGTGGTAAGTTCTTTGCAGCCCGACATTATTTATTACGAGCCTGCTGCCCTTAATTATTACCTTGGAAGCAAGCTAAAGGAAAAGTTTAGTGATGTTCAGTGGATTCCTATTGAAAACCATAATAATATAGAAGAACTGCGGACCAAATCCAATACGGAATTTGCCAGGATGAAACGGCACCTTATTATTGGAGTGCGAAAATCCCTTAAATATACTCCAAACAATAAGGTGTCGGATTTTCTCGTGCCCTATACTTCATCAGGATGCAGCGCCATGTGCCTGTACTGTTATCTGGTCTGCAATTACAACAAATGTTCCTACTTAAGGCTCTTTGTAAACCGTGAAGAGATGATGGATAAGCTTTTAAAAACTGCAAACCAGTCCGATAAAGATCTGGTTTTCGAAATAGGCAGCAACAGTGACATGGTTTTGGAAAACACAATTACGGGAAACCTTGAATGGACAATTGAGTATTTTGCAAGAAGCAAAAACGGCGCAATTACCTTTCCAACAAAGTTTGACATGGTGGACAGGCTTCTTTCCCTGGATCATAAGGGCAAAACAATAATGAGGATGAGTGTAAATCCGGAAAAAATAATCAGAAATGTTGAGTTTGGTACATCGCCTTTAAAAGACAGAATAAGAGCAATGAACCAGATGTGTGAAGCAGGATACAAAGTGGGAATGCTTATTGCTCCAGTTATTTTTTTGGACAACTGGATGGAACTATACTCGGAACTGATAGATCGTTTGTCCGATGAACTGACCCAAAAAACAAAACACCAGCTGTTTATAGAAATTATCTTCATGACATACAGTTTTGTCCACGCTGCCATTAACAGGGAGGCATTTCCCAATGCCATTGACCTGTTTGACAAGTCTCTCCTGACAGGAAGGGGGAGAGGGAAATACTGGTACAAAGAAGAGGTAAGGGCTAAAGGAGAAGAGTTCTTTAGAGATAAGTTATCAAAAAAATTAAAAGGTATCCCAATTCTGTATATAGTGTGATTTTTCCATAAAGACCCATAATTCCTTATGGGGCATTAAGCTTGTCTATACAAGAAAAAATGCTGTTTTTAAAGAACATTTCCAGGCTATTCTTGCTTATTCCCCGGCAAAATGTATGTATAATTTTTTTCTACTTGCTTTTTTTTACGAATATAATTAGAATGAAATTATGATAAAGTTGTACATACAACTGGCGTTAAAATAGAAATTTATTAGTGAACTTATCTAAAGTTCTAAGGAGGATTGAGAATGTGAAATAGAGTATATACGCCAATACCTTAAAATGTTAAAATTTACGGTATGCTTTACAGGTATTATCCATGCTTCATGACTACTTAGGCCGTATTTGAATGGCTTGATAAACACAAGAAACATAAAATAACGGCAAAACAGCAGGCAGAATAAGTACAAAAGCAATTAGGACTGTCAGTTTTAAGTGTATAAGGTTAGGAGGTTTTCTTATGTCATCCCTTAAAAGATATGAATTTTGGTTTATTGTCGGCTCCCAGCACCTTTATGGGCCTGAGACATTAAAACATGTTGAAGAACATTCCAAAATTATAGCCGATAAGCTGAATCAGTCTGAATACATACCCTGCTCAGTAGTATACAAGCCCATTGTAACTACACCTGATGAAATCACAAAGGTTATAAAGGAAGCAAATTACGATGAAAATTGCGCAGGTATTATTACCTGGATGCACACCTTCTCTCCCTCTAAAATGTGGATCAATGGTCTGTCTATATTAAATAAACCCTATTGCCATTTGCATACACAGTTCAACAGATGCATTCCCAATGAAATTGACATGGATTTTATGAACCTGAATCAGTCCGCCCACGGTGACCGTGAGCATGGATTTATAGGCACCAGATTGAGAATCCCAAGAAAAGTAATTGCAGGATACTGGGAGGACAAGGATGTTCAAATAAGGCTCGGCAACTGGATGAGAGCGGCAGTAGGCGTTATAGTAAGCAGAAATTTGAAAGTAATGCGTTTTGGTGACAACATGCGCCATGTTGCGGTTACCGAAGGAGATAAAGTTGAAGCCCAGATTAAGCTGGGATGGCAGGTCAATACAATGGCCGTGGGTGATCTGGTGCAGGAAATTAACAGCGTCACCGATGCTCAGGTAGATGCGTTGATGGAAGAATACAAGGAAAAATATATTCTTGCAACTGACAACATTCAGGCCGTCCGCTATCAGGCGAAAATAGAGATTGCACTGAAAAAGATGCTTAAAGAAGCAGGCTGCGGCGCTTATACCAACACTTTTGAGGATCTTCACGGAATGGAGCAGCTTCCTGGTCTTGCAACACAAAGGCTGATGGAAGAAGGATTCGGCTTTGGTGCAGAAGGTGACTGGAAGGTTTCTGCAATGACCCATATTATTAAAAAGATGTCTGAAGGACTTCCCGGCGGAACGTCTTTCATGGAGGACTATACATACGACTTTACCATTGGAAATGAACTCACGCTTGGTGCCCATATGCTGGAGGTATGCCCGTCAATTGCGGAGAATAAGCCAAGAATCGAGGTTCATCCTTTGGGAATCGGAGGCAAAAATGACCCTGCCCGTCTGGTATTTGAAGGCCGTTCCGGTAAGGCTATTGCTGTATCTCTGGTTGATATGGGAGGCCGTTTAAGACTGATAGTACAGGATGTTGAGGCGGTAAAACCTATTCTTGATATGCCAAAGCTCCCTGTAGCAAGATTAATGTGGAGGCCCGAGCCTAACCTGAAAACAGGTGCGGAATGCTGGATTCTTGCTGGCGGAGCACATCATACTGTATTTACCTATTCGGTAACTGCAGAGCAAATGCAGGATTTTGCCGAAATGATGGATATCGAGTTTGTTCATATTTCAAAGGATACAACTGTCGAGAATTTAAAACAGATTCTGTTCCTGAACGATATTGCATGGAAACTGAAATGAGCCTGTTTATTAAGGCTTTAAGGACCTTCGGGTCCTTTTTGTTTATTAATCATTTGAAACATACATAAGATTAATTAGGAGAAATGAAGGAAAATAAAGAATCATACAAGTTGAAGTCGTTATATGTACATACAACTTTTGATTAAAATTTCAAAAATATATTGACATTTTGATGTTGGCATTGTATCTTATAAACATAACAGGTGCTAAATTTTGAGTCTTTTTTATCTAAATTATTTAAAAACCTTTCTGTTCCACTGTGCAATAACATGCTTAAAGCATGTAATGTAAATACAAGTATGGGAGGGTATAAATAATATGAAAAAGGTCTTGGTAAGAATCAGCTGCTTGTTACTAGTTCTTTCAATGCTCTTCACAATTGCTGCTTGCGGAAAAACAGAAGGCACCTCAACATCAGACAATCAATCTCCAGGAAGTGAAACAACCGGACAGACAACTCCAAAGGCTGCGAAGAAAAAAGTTGCAGTTGCTATGCCTACCCAATCTTCACAGAGATGGATTCAGGACGGAGACAACATGAAAAAGCAACTGGAAGCATTGGGATATGAAGTAGATCTGCAGTATGCTGAAGATGATGTTCAGGTTCAGGTTTCACAGATCGAAAACATGATTACAAGCGGAGCTAACTGCTTAGTTATCGCATCAATTGACTCAACAGCTTTGGTAAATGTTCTTGAACAGGCAAAACAGAACGGCATTCCGGTAATAGCTTATGACAGACTTCTTATGGATACTGACGCAGTATCATACTACGCAACCTTTGATAACGAAGGTGTAGGAAGAATCGTCGGCGAGTACATAGAAGAGAAGATGAAATTAGCTACTGCTAAAGAGGAAGGAAGAACATACAATATTGAATTCTTTATGGGCTCACCTGATGACAATAATGCAGTTTTCTTTGACAGGGGCGTTCACAAGGTACTGGACAAATACCTTGAAAGCGGAGTGTTAGTGTGCAGATCTGGCCAGACCGACTTTTCACAGACAAATACCCTTCGCTGGAGCCAGGAAGCAGCACAGAAACGTTGTGAAGATATTCTCTCAGGTTTCTACGCAGACGGGCATCATCTGGATATCGTAGCCAGTGTATTCGACGGATTGAGCTATGGATGTGCCGCAGCTCTTCTGGGTGCCGGATATACTCCCGGAGACGGATGGCCGCTGATTACCGGACAGGATGCTGAAATAATGGCTGTTAAGAATATAATTAACGGAACACAGACCATGAGTATTTTCAAGGATACCCGTGTTCTTGCCGAGAAATGCGTAAAAATGGTTCAGGCAGTTCTTGAAGGCAGCGAACCTGAGATAAACGATACCACAACCTATCATAACAATGTTAAGGTAGTACCTTCTTACCTGTGTACACCCGTACCGGTAGACAAGGACAATTACAAAGAAGTATTGATTGACTCCGGATATTATACAGAGGATCAGTTGAAGTAATTGTAATAACATATATGCATATGGCACGAGAAAGGTGGCAATTTAGTTGTCACCTTTCTTAGTAAAAAAGGGAGCTGAGAAAATGTCGGATATCATATTGGAAATGAGGCATATTACCAAGGAATTCTCCGGCGTTAAAGCTTTGGACGACGTCAGCCTGACAGTAAAACGTGGTGAAATCCATGCCTTGTGCGGGGAGAATGGAGCGGGTAAATCAACTCTGATGAATATCCTTTCAGGTGTCTACCCCTATGGTACATACTCAGGTGAGATAGTTTACAACGGGGAAGTATGCCGGTTCCATAACATCAAGGACAGTGAGAGCAAAGGCATAGTTATAATTCACCAGGAGCTTGCCTTAAGTCCGTATTTATCCATAGCAGAAAATGTCTTCATAGGAAATGAGGTTACTAAGGTCAGAGGCGTTATTGACTGGACAAAAACACATCACAGAGCAAAGGAAATGCTAAAAAGGGTTGGACTTGAAAACGAGAACCTGAATGCTCCTATAAATTCTCTGGGTGTGGGAAAGCAGCAGCTTGTTGAAATAGCAAAGGCTTTGGCCAAGAAAGTAGACCTTTTGATTCTGGATGAACCTACTGCAGCCTTGAATGACGAAGAAAGCAAACACCTTTTAAATATCATCTGTCAGTTGAAAGAGCAGGGAATCACCTGTATCATGATTTCCCACAAATTAAATGAAATAAGTTCCATAGCCGACTCCATAACAATTCTTAGAGACGGCAAAGCCATTGAAACCCTGGAAAAAGAAAAGGATGAATTTTCTGAAGACAGAATAATCAAAGGCATGGTCGGACGAGAACTTAAAAACCGTTATCCGGACCGTGTCAGCCATATAGGCGATGTTCTTTTTGAAGTTGAAAACTGGAATGTATATCATCCAGATGATAGAAACAGACAGGTTATCAAAAATGTATCCTTCAATGTCAGGGCAGGTGAGGTTGTCGGTTTTTCCGGACTTATGGGCGCAGGCAGGACAGAGCTTGCAATGAGCCTGTTCGGAAAAGCTTACGGAAGCAGAGTACACGGAACCATAAAAATAAGAGGAAAAGAAGTACACTTAAAAGATATAAGCGATGCCATAAGGCATAAAATAGCCTATGTTTCAGAGGACAGAAAAAATTACGGACTTATTTTGATTGACAGCGTAAAGCGCAATATGACCATTGCCTCACTATCCGAGCTGTTTTCGAAAAATGGTGTTATAAATAAAAATGAAGAACTGTTGGCCGCCGAAAAATATAGAAAAGCCATAAATATAAAAACCAATTCCATTGAACAGGTTGTGGGATCCCTATCGGGAGGCAACCAGCAAAAAGTAGTACTTTCAAAATGGATGATGATGGACCCGGATATATTAATTCTTGATGAACCAACAAGAGGCATTGATGTCGGTGCAAAATATGAAATTTACAATATCATCAACGATCTTGCGAAAGCAGGAAAAGCAATTATTTTCATCTCATCTGAAATGCCTGAACTTATAGGAATGTGCGACCGTATTTATGTTCTCAACAGAGGAGAGGTTGTTGGAGAACTGCAGCATAATGAATTATCTCAGGAAAAAATCATGAAATGTATTGTTACACATTCAGGGAAGGGGAATGAATAATGGAAAGAAAAAAAGTCAATATTGATGTGAAACAATATGGCATGCTTATTGCACTGATAGTCATTTACCTCATTTTTTACATATTGTCAGGCGGATTAAACGCTACAGTGATGAACATCAACAACCTGGTAATGCAGAACAGTTACGTTGTTATCCTGGCTGTAGGTATGCTGCTATGCGTACTGACAGGTAATATTGACCTTGGTGTAGGTTCCACTGTTGCGATGACCGGTGCTATCTGTGCAATCATGGTTTTGGATTATGGGATACCGGTTCCAATAGCCTTTCTTGTGGTACTTGTTGTAGGACTTATTGTGGGTATGTTTGAAGGATTCTTTATTGCTGCCCTTGGAATCCCACCCTTTATTGTCACATTGGCAACAATGCTTATGGGCCGCGGACTTACATATGTTGCATTAAAGGCTCAGACCAAGGGGCCGCTTCCTCCCGAATACACCAAAGTTGGTGCCGGATACATGCCTACTATAAACATTGGTTCCAATGGAAAGCCCCTGGACCTTATCTGCATTATAATTGCTGTTGTCGCCACTATTTTGGTTATACTGACTGAAATAAGATCCCACAGGACAAAACTGAAATACGGCTTTGATACGGTTCCTGTATGGCAGACAACAATAAAAACCCTGGTTATTATAGGATTAATATGGTTCTTCATGCTGAAGCTGGCAATGTATAGAGGAATACCTGTTGTCCTTGTATTGATGGCCGTATTGATTGGAATCTATCAGTTTATTACAAGCCAAACTGTCGCTGGACGCCAAATCTATGCATTGGGCGGAAACGCAAAAGCTGCAAGACTATCCGGTATCAATACTAAGAAAGTATTTTTCTGGGTATACACAAATATGGGTCTTTTGTGCGCCGTGGCAGGCATTGTATTGTCAGCACGAAATGCATCGGCTACTCCAAAGGCCGGAGACGGTTTTGAAATGGATGCAATTGCTTCCTGTTACATAGGCGGTGCATCTACATACGGTGGTATCGGTACCATTATGGGTGCTGTTGTAGGCGCATTGATTATGGGTGTTCTCAACAACGGCATGTCGCTTCTTGGATGGTCAACCGATATCCAGAAGGTTGTAAAAGGTATAGTTCTGTTGGGAGCAGTAACTTTTGATATGCTTTCAAAGAATAAAGACAAATAAATTTGACTAGACAACTTTGACAAGTTATTATATTAAAATGTGAAATACATCAGACAGACGTACTAACAAGATATACACAAGGATATTAGGAGAGATAGTGATGGCAAAAACCCCAAAATACATGGAACTGGTCAATTGGGTGAAGGAAAAAATAAATCAGAATGAGTTAAAACCAGGCGACAGGCTGTATTCGGAGCACGAGTTCAGCAGCATGTTTAATATGAGCCGTCAAACTGTCCGTCAGGGTATAAGCGTACTTGAACGTGATAATATCATAGAACGGCGTCAGGGAAGCGGGACATATGTTAAGGACATATATGCGTCAGACCGCCAGAAAACTATGAATATTGCGGTTGTAACTACCTATGTGGACAGTTATATCTTTCCTAATATCATAAAAGGTATTGAGGATGTAACTTCAAAAGCAGGGTATAATGCTCAGATTTCCTTCACATACAATTCACATGTGAAGGAGTCAGAGGTATTAAAAAACATACTGGAGAAAAACAATATTGACGGATTAATCATTGAAACAACCAAAAGCGCTCTTCCCAATCCAAATTTGGAATATTACCATGAAATCTTAAAAAGAAAACTTCCAATCCTGTTTTTGAACTGCTATTATCCGGGTCTGAATATTCCGCATGTTTCAATGAATGATAGGGAAGTAGGGCTTATGGCGGCAAATTATCTCATTGAATGTGGCCATGAAAAGATAGCGGGTATATTTAAATCCGACGACTATCAGGGCCATTTAAGATATGCCGGATATCGCAAAGGAATGGCTGATCATGGGCTGCAGGTTATGGATGAGCATATCCTCTGGCTGGATACCGAGGATCAAAGACACATGGCAGATAATGTGGACAGAATTTTAAGAAGATTGCAGAATTGTACCGCATGCTTATGCTACAACGATGAAGTTGCCTTTGAGATAGTTAATATTTGCTTGAAAAATGGTATCCGCATTCCTGAGGATTTGTCAATTATCAGCGTGGACAATTCTCACCTGGCCAATTTGTGCGAAGTACCCCTGACATCCATTGGCTATCCTTTTCTTGAAATAGGAAAAGCAATCGCAGAAAACCTGTTGAAAATGATAGATGATCCCTCTTTCAACGGCATGAAAGAATTTACGCCAAGTATAACTGTTAGAGAATCTGTGAAAAAAATAGTAAGGACATAACAAGAAAAGGAGAGGCCATAATGAAAGAAAAAGGCGGAAGATCCGATATGACATCATACTCACTGCGCCTTGTAGCAGGCTTATATTTGCTGTATTTAGACTATTCACTTATAAAAGAGTGGAACAATGGTAATGCCAACCGAATCATTATTGCCGTGGCAACGATACTTTTTGCTGTGGTGGGCATATTGCTTGTTGTTCATTCAGCACGTAATATGATTCGTTTAAATAAAAATCCTCAGATTGCTCAAGCCGATGAAGAAACTGACAATATTGAGAAAGAAAACATTGCAGAAATCAGTAAGAATGAAGAAACGAATGATTTAGATATAAAAGACAATGATTAATAAAATAGCTTGAAATAGGCATCAGAACAGATGCCAATCGAAAACTAATTAAATTTAAAATGCTAAAATTAAGGCCCAAATTTGAGATTGAAATTTGGAAAGACCAATAATACCTGTATTGGCATTAATTAAAGAAAGGAATGTCAGCAATATGTTGGAGCAACTGAAACAGGAGGTATTTGAAGCTAATCTGGAATTACCTCAATATGGTCTTGTTATATTTACCTGGGGCAATGTATCAGGAATTGACCGCGAAAAAGGCTTGGTAGTCATAAAGCCCAGCGGTGTAGAATATGACAAAATGAAAGCCGAGGATATGGTAGTTGTAGACCTTGAGACAGGTAAAGTAGTAGAAGGAAACTTAAAGCCATCCTCCGACACTCCCACTCATCTTGAACTTTATCGGAATTTTAAAAATATTTCGGGCATAGTGCACACTCACAGCCGCTGGGCTACTATTTTTGCGCAGGCAGGTATGTCCATACCCGCCTTAGGCACTACCCATGGCGACTATTTCTACGGTACCATCCCTTGCACCCGCAAAATGACTCCTGCTGAGATTGGCGGGGATTATGAGCTGGAGACAGGCAAGGTGATTGTTGAAACATTTAAAGATATTTCTGCTGACGATATACCTGCAGTTCTTGTCCACAGCCATGGGCCGTTTACCTGGGGGAAATCTCCCAAAGATGCTGTTCATAACGCGGTAGTTCTGGAAGAACTGGCAATGATGGCTTGGCATACTATTTCATTAAATCCCAATATAACATCAATGCAGAAAGAACTTCTTGATAAGCATTATTTAAGAAAACACGGCGCCAATGCATATTATGGCCAGAAGTAAAACACATGACTATAACCTGCCCGGCAAGTACGAATATTAGCCGGGCATAATTTTTTGAATAATAATGGTGATTTATAAGGCAGCTTATACTGCATAAACACAGGCCAATTCAAGAAAGTTATGGCTGCCTTTAAACATTTACGATTATTGTTCAAAAAAATTCCTAAAATATATTTATGTCAGAAAAGGCTTTTCGCATTAAATTCGTTGACTTTTGAATGATGCAGTGCTAATTTAGATATGATATTTTTAATGGGATTAATTTATTTATAAAACAATATTTAATACTTGTTTGTTAGTTTTTTAGTAATTGTGAGGCAGATCACATTATACATACTTTAACAAGTGTTAAAATTTCAGTGGACATTTTAGGAGAGAAAGAAAGGAAGTAAGGCACGAATGCAGGATAAGGTTATATATTTTGATCATGCTGCGACCACATATGTAAAGACTGAAGTGTTTGAAGCCATGAAGCCTTATTTTACCCAAGAATATGGCAATGCTTCGTCTATATATTCCATTGGACGTTCTAACAGGAAAGCTATTGAAGATGCGAGAAGCACAGTAGCTAAGTGCCTTGGCGCTGCCGAACCGTCCGAAATATATTTTACCGGTTCAGGTACTGAGGCCAATAACTGGGCTCTCAAGGGTGCAGCCTTTGCCGGAAGGAAAAAGGGCAAGCACATTATAACATCAGCCATTGAGCACCCTGCAATTTCAGAAACCTGTGAGTTTTTGAAAAGAGAAGGATTTGATGTTACCTACATTCCTGTTGACGAGGAGGGCCTTGTAAACCCTGCCGACGTTGAGAAGGCAATCCGTCCCGACACAATTATTGTCTCAATTATGATGGCCAACAATGAAATTGGCACAATTCAACCTATTAAAGAAATTGCAGAAATCTGTAAAAAACATAAGGTTCTTATGCATTCCGACGCAGTTCAGGCAGCCGGCAACATCCGTATTAACGTACAGGAACTGGGTGTGGATCTCTTGTCAATTTCCGGACACAAGTTCTATGGCCCTAAAGGAACCGGTGTGCTTTATATTAGAAAAGGAGTCAGACTTGAAAACCTCATCCATGGAGGACACCAGGAAAGAAACAAGCGTGCAGGAACAGAAAATGTTCCCGGCATTGTTGGTTTGGCTAAAGCCCTTGAACTTGCAACAATAAATCTCGATGCCCATTATGAAAAGCTTTACAACCTGCGCGAGAGGGCTCTTAAAGGGATTATGGAAAGAATCCCTCATGTCCGCCTGAATGGGCACAGGGAAAAGCGTTTGCCCGGAAATCTCAATGTCTCATTTAAATTTGTTGAAGGCGAGTCAATTCTTTTAATGCTTGATATGAAGGGTATTAAGGCGTCCAGCGGTTCAGCCTGCACTTCCGGCTCTTTGGATCCATCCCATGTTTTGCTTGCCATTGGCCTTCCCCATGAGATTGCTCATGGTTCTTTAAGGCTGACATTCGGAGAGCAGAATACTGAAGAAGAGGTTGATTATTTGGTTGACTGCCTTGCTGAAATAGTTGAAAAGCTCAGAAAGATGTCGCCATTGTATGAAGACTTTATTAAGGGAGAGTGACATAAATGTATAGTGAAAAGGTAATGGATCATTTTACGAATCCTCGCAATATGGGCGAAATTGAAGATGCTGATGGAGTAGGACAGGTTGGCAACGCCAAATGTGGAGATATAATGAAAATGTATCTTAAAATTGAAGACGGCGTAATTGTTGATGCTAAATTCAAGACTTTTGGCTGCGGTGCCGCCATTGCCACCAGCAGTATGGCAACCGAACTGATTAAGGGAAAGACCATAAAAGAGGCCGAGCAAATAACCAATAAGGCGGTTATGGAGGCTCTTGACGGGCTGCCGCCAGCGAAAGTGCATTGCTCTGTATTGGCTGAGGAAGCCATAGCTGCGGCATTGCAGGATTACAGAGAAAGAAACGGCCTTGTGGAAGATATGCGTTATGAAGGCTGCGGCGGCTGCTGCAAAGGCTGCGGGGCTCATGGCCATGATGATTTCGATGAATTTGAGGAAGATTGGGACTAAATTAAATTTGAATTAAAATAATAACAGATCCCTTTAAATAATTTACAAAGCCTGGTAGTATTAACTTAGCTTAATTGCCAGGCTTTTAAATTTGTCAAAAGAAAGTGATTTTTTATGAGATGTTTTATTGCCATTGAATTTGATGATGAAACCAGAAAATTTCTTGTTAATATTCAGGATAAGCTTAAAACAACTGAAATAACCGGAAATTATTCAAGACCTGATAACCTTCACCTTACCATAAGGTTTCTTGGGGAAGTGGACCAATATTTATTTAAAGCCATAAAGGACGCAATGAAACGTGTGGCCTTAAGACATAAATCCTTTGATTTGAATATTAATTCAATAGGTAAATTTGATAAAGGAAACAAAAGCATAGTCTGGGCGGGATTAGAAAGAAGCCAGGATCTTGTGGAGCTTTACAATGATATGGATGAAGAATTAAGGACTATTATGCCCGGGCTAAATAAAGAAAAATATTCGCCCCACATAACTCTGATAAGGGAAGCAGGTCCTAAGGACAAGGTCGGTAGTTTCATTTCAGCCTTAGGGGATAATAATCATAAGTTTACTGTCTCAGGTATATCATTGATGGAAAGCACAAGAATTAACGGCCAATTGACCTATGTCAGAAAGGCCTATGAAACTATAAAGCCGAATGAATGAAATTTCAGATAAATATAATGAAATATGATGTTGCTTATATGGAAAAACTAAATGTAAAATGATATTAAAAATAAAGCAAAAGTTACCGGGCAAGGAGAAAAAGATGCAGGATACTCTAAAGAAAACCATCTTTACGGTGTTGAAGGTTATATTGGCGTTAGTTGCCATTTTTCTGTTGATTAAGATTTTTCCTTACGTTGTTCCGTTTATTCTGGCCTACTTTTTTGCGTCTCTTATTGAACCTATAGTTAAATTTATTGAAAGAAAGCTGCGAATTCCAAGAAAAATAGGAACCGTGTTTTCTATTTTTGTAGTTCTGGGTTCAATTTTGTCAATCTTTGGTTTTGTTGTTTACAGACTGATAAAAGAAATTGAAAATGTTTATAGCAGCCTCGAAATAAATGTAGACGGGGTTACCGGATTCTTTAACGGCCTGGTTGAAAAGATTAACGGAATCTATATACAGCTCCCCCAGGAGGTTACCGATGTTTTAAGGAGAGCTGTGGAAAACCTGGCAAATGAGTTGCAAAGCGTACTGCAGAAGGTTATAAACATAGCCCAGGTTCCCATTCAGTTTGCCCTGAATCTTCCCCAGGTAATAATCTTTATATTTGTCACAATCCTTGCCACATACTTCATGTCCAGTGATAAAAATACCATTCTTAACTTCCTGGAAAAGCAGATTCCTTCAAATTGGGTTAAGAGAACCAGGGGAATAAGCAATAATGTCTTTTCAGCTATGTTTGGCTGGCTCAGGGCTCAGTTTATCATAATGACAATGACCTTTACCGAATTAACTATTGGCCTATTAATTATAGGCATTCAGAATGCCCTGCTCTATGCGTTGATTATTGCTGTTATTGATATTCTTCCTGTTCTTGGCGCAGGTACCGTGCTTATTCCGTGGGCAATTATAAATCTTATACTTGGCAATACCAAGCTTGGCCTATCTTTGTTTTTACTGTATGTAATAATTCTTTTTGTAAGACAGCTCATGGAACCCAAAATTGTGGGCCAGCAGATTGGTGTGCATCCTTTGTTCACCCTGTTTGGAATGTATGTAGGCTTAAAGGTTTTTGGCGTATTGGGTATGATTGCGGGTCCCCTGACTGTAGTATTGCTTAAGCATGTAATTACGGGGCTTATAAAAACTGACAGCTTAAAGACATGGCTTGAGACAAATGTTTACCGCAATGGCAAAGTAATTCTCTCAACAGAGATGCCAAGCAGCGATAATGCAAAAGCTCCAGCCAACAGCTCAAATAAGCCTGCAGTGCATAAGCATAAAGGGGAAAAATAAGGATTAAAAGATGAATTTACTCAAGGTGATTTTATTATTAAAGCCCTTCTGTTGATACAGAGGGCTTTAATAATAAAAAAGGATGTGAAGACTCACATCCTGGGAAAGAGAAGACTAACTTGCTGGTATTATTTTAGTCCTTCATAAAGTTTGTTCAAAGCTTTTTTCTCTATTCTTGAAACGTAGGAGCGGGAGATGCCAAGACTTTCAGCAACCTCTCTCTGGGTTTTCCCGCTCTTTCCGCACAATCCGTAGCGAGACTTTATAATTACCTGTTCTCTTCCTTCCAAAGCAGATTTAATCAGGCTATACAGCTTTTTTATTCGTTGTGTCAGGTCAACTTTTTCTTCTACTTCTTCATCCTCGCATCCCAAAATATCTATAAGAGCAATTTCGTTGCCTTCTTTATCCGTTCCAAGGGGTTCGTTCAGGGAAATCTCGTTCTGAACCTTCTTCGAGGCTCTTAAATGCATTAATATTTCGTTTTCAATGCAGCGGGCTGCATAGGTTGCAAGACGTATTCCCTTTGAGGGGTCATAGCTTGAAACGGCTTTTATTAACCCTATTGTTCCAATAGAGATAAGATCGTCGGAATCGGTATTAGAAACAGAATATTTTCTGGCAACATGGGCTACAAGTCTCAGATTATGTTCTATAAGAATATTTCTAGCATTTTCATCGCCCTTTAGACACAATTCAACATATTTCTGTTCCTCTTGGGCAGATAAGGGCTGGGGAAAAGACTGGGGGCCTGTTATAAAGCCTGCCAGCACATATTGGGATAAAATTTTCGAAACAAGGCCTTGCCAGGAAGCTAAGATCATTTTGCACCTCTTCATTAGTGTTGCCACAATAATATATGCAGTGGGACAATTGATTGCTACTCAATTGTTTACTGGGTAAAATCTTATTTTTGCAGGATTGGAAACGATAACTTGATTTTTATGTGGTAAAAATATATTCTATATAGGACAAGATAAGTCGAATATGAGGTGTTATATGGGAAACATTATTAAAGAAATGAAGGAAAGATATCATGAGCTTAGCAAAGGACAGAAGCTCATAGCTGATTATATAATAAATCATTACGACAAGGCGGCTTTTGTAACTGCCGCAAAACTTGGCGAAGAAGTTGGAGTAAGCGAGTCCACAGTTGTCCGTTTCGCAATAGAAATGGGTTATGATGGGTACCCAAAACTTCAGAAAGCCTTAAGAGAGGTTATAAAAAGCCAGCTTACCGCGGTTCAGAGACTGGAAGTTTCCTCCGGGCAGATTGATTCTGAAAGCGTACTTAAAAGTGTGCTTCAGTCCGATATAAATAAGATTCGTACTACCCTGGAAGAGGCAAATCACGAAACATTTAATGCGGTAGTGGAGGAGATACTCAAGGCAAATAAGATATATATACTTGGAGTAAGAAGTTCTGCTCCTCTTGCAAGTTTCCTGGGCTTTTATTTCAATTTGATATTTGAAAACGTTCGCCTTGTTCATACTACAAGCGTAAGTGAAATGTTTGAACAGATTGTCAATGCCAAAGAAGGGGATGTGGTAATTGGCATCAGCTTTCCGCGCTATTCCAGGCGTACATCAAAGGCAATGGAGTTTGCCAGAAAACGCGGAGCCACAGTTATTGCCATTACCGACAATGAGAATTCGCCCCTGGCTCAGTGGTCCAATTACAGCCTTTTTGCCAGAAGCGACATGGCTTCCTTTGTTGATTCACTTGTCGCGCCCCTTTCAATGATTAATGCCCTTATTGTGGCCATTGGCTTAAAGCGCAAGGACAAACTACATACCACTCTTGAAAACCTTGAAAAGATCTGGGATGAGTACCAGGTTTATGACAAGGGGGAGTACAGTTTCGATCTTAACCACGACTAAGGGTTTAACCGGAGGATTGGGCAGCGGAATGTCGAAATTAGTAGGGGTAATAGGAGCCGGTGCAGCCGGCCTTATGGCTGCCGGAAGGGCAGCATCACTGGGAAAATCAGTCCTTGTATTTGAAAAGAACAGCCGCGCAGGCAAAAAACTGCTTATTACAGGCAAAGGAAGATGCAATATAACCAACGCCTGCTCAATGGAAGAACTTATGGCAAACATCCCCGGCAATGGACGGTTTCTTTATTCATGCTTCAATAAATTCAATAATCATGATGTTATGAGCTTTTTTGAAGAATATGGAGTGCCTTTGAAGATTGAACGGGGAAACAGGGTTTTCCCTGAGTCGGATCATTCCAATGACATTTTAAAAGCTCTGATGAAGTATGCTCAGGGAAACGGTGCCAAATTCATATTCAATGCCGCCGTTAAGGAAATCCTTTGCGAAAATAACCAGGTTACCGGAGTAAAGCTAATAAACAACGATGTATATGAGCTTGATTCGGTGATACTGGCAACAGGAGGGGCATCATATCCCCTTACAGGCTCAACCGGTGACGGTTACAGGCTTGCAGGCGCTCTTGGCCATGGCCTTGTAACACCCAAGCCGTCCCTTGTGCCTCTTGAAACAAAGGAAAAATGGGTGTCGGAAGTTGAGGGCTTGTCCTTAAGGAATGTGGGCCTTACCGTATACAACCCCGAGGGCAAAAAGGTATATCAGGAGCTTGGAGAAATGCTCTTTACTGGCTTTGGGGTATCGGGCCCCATGATTTTAAGCGCAAGCAGGCATATTCTTGACTGGGATTACAAGGATTCCGTCCTTATGATTGATTTAAAACCCGCCCTTGATGAAGAAACCCTGGATTTGCGGCTTCAGAGGGATTTTGCCAAATATTCAAGGAAGCATTTTTCAAATGCTCTTGATGATCTTCTGCCAAGAAGCTTAATCCCCGTTTTTGTAAGGCTGTCCAATATCCCGGCGGACAAGCCGGTACATCAGATAACCAAGGCTGAGAGAAGGGAGCTTGTTAAGCTTCTTAAAGGAATTAAGCTCACTGTTTCAAGGGCCCGTCCCATTGATGAGGCAATAGTAACGGCAGGAGGAATACCTACAAAGGAGATTAATCCGTCCACCCTTGAATCAAAGCTTGTCAAAAGCCTTTATTTTGCCGGCGAAATTATTGATGTTGACGCATACACAGGGGGCTTCAATCTGACGATTGCCTTCTCAACAGGTTATGCCGCCGGAACCAATGCTTAGTATGAACCCATCCTCACAGGGGAAAACTATTGATGATATTATTTTTCATTAATGGTTCGGGGTGAATGGATGGGAAACCTCTTAAAGGTATTATCATGTATTATGCTTTCTGTGCTTATAGGAACACAGCTTCTTCTTTTTTCACCGTATCGGGGAAAGCTAACCGACGATACGCTGAACGGAAGAGTCCTTAATACTTATGAGGCAGTAATGCATAAGGGCGTGATAATATTGGACGGGCTTGGAGAATACCAGCCTAACAGCGCCACTGTATTAATAAACGGCACAGTATACAAAACCATCGATTCTTTTCCCGTAGAACTGACAGTTTATGAAGGAGATGTGGTTGAGGTAAAGCTTAAGCTTGATGCTTCTCCGCTCTATGTTTTCCTTGCTTCAATTAAAGGGGACATAAGAACCGATTTAACTGAAAGCACAGTATTGATTAAACCTGGAATTAACCGTATCTTAAAAATATTTGCAGTTCCCGGGAAAGAGTAAGTTTATTTTCCTCTATCCGGGAAAACTAAAAAATTAAAAGTATATATGTAGATTCTTGTGATTATTGCACAATTGAAATATAATCATAATCGAACATGAAAATAACGGGGTATGAATTAAGCCTGCATGCCCCGTTATATTTTGGTGGGTAAGTTCAGACTAAATTTTGCTCCAAAGAGGAGGAGAATTATGGAGGGCGAAAACTACAATTATGGCAGCAAGGATGTTGTGAAGGCCGCCATTATGATAGCTTTGACCAATGACAGGGAGGAAGAGAGAGAACTAAAAAAGAAGCTTGCTGCCAAGGGAATAAAGACAGTTGCCGTTGACTACGGCGGTGAATTTATTAATTCAGTTATGAAAATAGTCGAAAGAGCTGTGGTGTCCTCAAAGAGGGAAGGGGTTATAGCAGAATCCCATAACGAAGAGGGTGCTGTGGCAGGTGCTGCCCGGGAGGCTCTGAGCCAGATTATGACAAAGGCAATGGGGCTAAACGTGGGCGGGAAAATAGGAGTGGCCAGATTTGGCGAGCACATAAGCGTTGCTGTATTTTTCGGAATTGGTCTTCTTCACCTCAATGAAGTTGCAATCGGCACCGGACACCGTGTTGTATAAAAAAGCGGTAAGAGATGTACAGAAGTCTTTCATGTAAATTGAGAGTTTACTTTTTATATATTTGATTAATTCAGCTGTTTTAGCTTTACTTATATTTGAATGCAGTTTACTTTAAAATTTAATCGATATGTGTTGCTAAATTGATATTTTTGTTAATTTGATTTACAAGGATGGAGATTTTATGAAGCCAATACAGATCGCCATAGACGGCCCTTCAGGAGCCGGAAAAAGCACAATGGCCAAATTGCTGTCCAAAAGGCTGGGAGTAATGTATCTGGATACGGGCGCCATGTACAGGGCAGTTGCATTGAAAGCAATCCGCATGGGCATTGATACCAGGGACAGGGAGAAGGTTTGTGAAATTTTGCCCGACCTCGACATTAAGATAGAGTACAAGGATGGAAACCAGCAGGTTTTGCTTGATGGTGAGGATGTATCAGGCCTTATCAGAACGGATGAAGTTTCAATGGGAGCTTCAAATGTATCGGCAATTCCGGAGGTAAGAAAAAAGCTGGTTGAGCTTCAGCAGAAAATAGCCAGTAACAACAATGTGGTAATGGATGGAAGGGATATTGGAACTCACGTGCTTCCAAATGCACAGGTAAAGATTTTTTTAACAGCATCTTCTTCTGAACGTGCAAGAAGGCGCTATCTGGAGTTACAGGAAAAAGGGCTTCTAACCAAGACTTTTGAAGAATTGAAACAGGAAATAGAGCAAAGGGACTATAATGACAGCAACAGGGCAGCATCCCCCTTAAGACAGGCAGAAGATGCTGTATTATTGGATACAAGCAATCTGTCCATAGAGGAATCGGTAGACAGAATAATCAGCATTATAAAGGAGAAGGTTGGAAGCGATGTTCTATAAATTTGCCAGACTAATTATGCGTTTATATTTTGCGTTATTTTACCGTGTTAAGGTGGAGGGGAAAGAAAATATTCCTGATAAAGGGCCTCTCCTTCTTTATGCCAACCACCCCAGCGCCTGGGATATGATATTAATCGGCTGCTACATGAAGCGGCAGGTTCATTTTATGGCCAAGGCCGAACTTTTTAGAAATCCATTGCTGGCATTTTTATTCAGAAGTCTTGGAGCTTTCCCGGTAAGCAGGGGAAAAGGTGATGTGGGCTCGGTAAAAACTGTTTTCAGGCTTCTCAATGAAGGCAGGGTTGTGGGTATTTTCCCTGAAGGCACCCGTACTAAAAAGAAAGATGTTACAAAGGGGAAATCAGGAGCTGCCATGTTTGCCTTTCATTCCAAGGCTCCCATCCTGCCTGTTGGCATTGTGTGGAACAAAAAGTGGTTTTCCAAACTCAAACTGGTTTTTGGTGAACCCTTTACCCTGGAATACCCGGAAGACGAGCATCCTTCCAAACAGGAGCTTATGGATTCAACCAGGATGATAATTGACAGAATTTATGCTCTTATAGGTCAATAATAAGATTAAAACAGGCATTAACCAATATCATTATCATTAGTTAATAAAGAATTTAAATTGAAAGAGTTTAAATAGAGCTAGGATAAGCTAATACTAATCAGTTTTTCAGGTGATATTATGCAAATTATACGCGCCTCGAATGCAGGCTTTTGCTTTGGAGTTGATAAGGCGGTAAAATCCGCCTTTAATTTTAATCTGAATGATGTCAAAGGAAATGTTTATACTTTAGGTGAGCTGATTCATAACAGTCAGGTCATTAAAGAGCTTGAGAATAAGGGAATTAAGGTATTAAATTCGCTGGATGACCTTAAAGAAGGAGACAGTGTAATCATCCGCGCCCATGGAATTGGTGAAAAGGTTTATGAAGAATTAAACAAACACGGTGTTAATATTCTTGATGCCACTTGTCCATATGTAAAACGAATACACCATATTGTAAATGCAAAATATAAGGAAGGATATAAGATTGTCATTGTCGGTGATCCCAACCATCCCGAAGTTATAGGTATAAACGGATGGTGCAATGAAGAGGCATTGATTATATCCGATGTAAAAGAGGCAGAAGAGCTTCAGGAAAGCGGCGAAAAAATAGCTGTTGTGTCGCAGACTACATTCAAGAGAGCGAAATATGATGAGATTTGTGAAGTTCTCAAGAAAAAGTTTGCATTCGTATTAAAATTTGATACAATATGTAATGCGACTATACAGAGACAAACTGAGGCTGAAGAACTGTCTCGGAAAGTTGATGTAATGATCGTAATAGGAGGAAGGAACAGTTCAAACACTCAAAAGCTTTACCAGATCTGCAAGGAGAACTGTCCAAAGACTTATCTTGTTGAAAACAAAGATGAGTTGCCTCTTCTCGATAAAAACGTGGAAACAGTGGGGATTACCGCAGGAGCATCAACACCAGAAGCGGTAATCAAGGAGGTTATTTTACACATGCATGACATGGTAAACGTGCACGAAGGCGAAATGGATTTTAACCAGGCGTTAGAGATGACTTTCACTGAACTCAGGCCAAACGAGGTGGTAAAGGGGAAAATTATCGGATACAACAACAATGATGTATTCGTAGATTTGGGCTACAAGGCCGATGGCCTTATCCCCATGGAGGAATTCCTTGATGATCCGGATTTTGATCCGGAAAGGGACTTAACTCCCGGTAAAGAAATAGAAGCCCTTGTTGTAAAGGTAAACGACGGCGACGGTAATGTTTCCCTTTCAAAGAAAAAGGTTGATTACATCCGTGGCTATGAGTTGGTTGAAGAGGCATTCAAGAACCAAACTCCTATTGAAGCCGTTATTAAGGAAATAGTAAAGGGTGGCGCAGTAGCAGACTATAAGGGCGTACGCATCTTTATTCCTGCGTCACAGATGAGTGATAGATTTGTAAGCGATCTTACTCCTTTCCAGGGCAAAAAGGTTAAGATATTGATTACCGAAATGGCCAATAAGAGGCGCATTGTAGGTTCACGCCGTGTTCTTGTGGAGAAGGAAAAGGCAGAACAGGAAGAAGCTTTCTGGAACAATATTGAGGTTGGCAAGGAATACACAGGTACCGTTAAAAGCCTGACCAAGTTCGGTGCTTTCGTTGATCTTGGCGGTGTTGACGGACTTATCCATGTTTCCGAGCTTTCATGGAAGAAGATTAACGATCCTTCCGAGGTTCTCAAGGTTGGCGACAAGGTTACAGTTCGTGTAACCGGATTTGACAAAGAGACCAAGAAAATCTCATTAGGCTACAGAAAAGCTGAAGACAACCCCTGGTACAACATCGAAAACAAATACCATGTAGGCGATGTTGTTACCGGTAAGGTATTGAGAATGGTTCCCTTTGGCGTGTTTGTTGAGCTTGAGGAAGGCGTGGAAGGCCTTGTTCATATCTCCCAGATATCAAATGTAAGGATTGGCAAGCCTGAGGAAGTGCTTACCGTAGGCCAGAAGGTTGAGATGAAGATAATCGACATAAATCCTGAGCTTAAGAAGATCAGCCTTTCAATTAAGGAAGTAAAGCCAATCGATCCTGTGCGTGAAGAAGCACCTGCTGCGGAAGAAGCAGAAGATACTCCTTCCGAGCACAACGAAGAAATGGTTAACACCATTGGGGATATACTCAATGAGAAAAATAATTAAAATAGAAATTAATGGTTATAAATAATGGCAAGACCGGACTTCCGGTCTTGCTGTTATGTATATGTCTTTTTCTTTTTGGGGGGAAAACTTGATGGAATTTCAGGACTACGAGCTGTTTAAGACAAAATTTTATCAGTTGTCATCTATTGATTTGAACCTCTATAAGGAAAGGCAGATGAAGCGGCGCATTACATCTTTGGTGTCCAAATATGGATTTACTTCTTACTGTGCTTTTCTGGAAGAAATAAAAAGAAATGAAGAACTCTACAATACCTTTTTAAATTATCTTACAATAAATGTATCTGAATTTTACAGAAATCCAAACCAGTGGGAAATGTTTGCAACTAAAATATTGCCGGGCATTGCCAAGCGAAAGGATCTTGCCAACATAAAAATCTGGAGCTCAGCCTGCTCAACTGGGGATGAGCCCTATACGGTTGTTATGATACTGAACGAATTTCTTCCGCTTGAAAAGATAAATGTCCTGGCTACCGATATAGATCTTGAAGCCATGAGGAAGGCGCAGGCAGGGATATACTCATCAAGAAGCTTAAAGGAGCTTCCGGCAAAATACCGGGACAAGCATTTTGTTAAGCTCAATGACGATTTGTACCAGGTTTCTGACAAGGTAAGAAAATGCGTCACCTTTAAGCAGCTGAACCTGCTTCGTGATCCATACCCCAAGGATGTTGACATCATTATTTGCCGTAATGTGTTAATATATTTTACAGAGGAAGCTAAAAACAACATATTTATGGAGTTCAATAAATCTTTGGCTCCAAACGGCATACTGTTTATTGGAAGTACCGAGCAGATTATAAATTATCAAAAATATAATTTTAAGCCTATTGAAACATTTTTCTATCAAAAAATTGAAGGTTAGGGGTCATTTATGGTAAATTTAGAGCAAATGTCAAGAGAAGAATTAATCGAGGTTATCAAAATTAAGGACGAGCTTTTAAAAGAGCTGAGGGAAGAGCTGGAGGCATACAGACAGCTTGTTTCAGAGCTTCAGGCCAAATTGGGAATTGTTGACTACCCTTATAGCGGGAATGGTGACTGATGTTTGCTTATTTAAAAGGAACCCTGGAGTTAAAAACTTCTGACAGCATAATAATAGACGTTAACGGGGTGGGATACAGGGTATACACCCCTCTTAATGCATTGGAGCCAAGTCATGTTGTTGGCTCTCAGATAAAGGTATATACATATTTTTATGTCCGTGAGGATACACAGGCTCTTTACGGCTTTTTAAGTATGGAGGAGCTTAAGATGTTTGAGCAGCTTCTTTCAGTTTCAGGTGTTGGTCCAAAGGCTGCTCTTTCATTAGTATCCAGCATATCACCGTCCCAGTTTGGACTTGCTGTTTTGACAGATGATGCGGACAAATTCACAAAAGCGCCGGGAATCGGCAAAAAAACAGCTCAGAGAATCATTCTTGAGCTTAAGGACAAGCTTAAAAAAGAGCAAAAGGACATGCCCGAATTTAATACCAATGTACCTGATAAAACTTCGGCAGACAACAGCTCTTTCTCAGAAGCAACAGCGGCTCTGGTAATGCTGGGATATTCGTCGGCTGAAGCCCACAGGGCAGTATCGGCTGTTTATTCCCAGGATAAAACACTGGAGCAGATAATCAAGGACGCGTTAAAACATATAATCAGCTAGGAAATGAGGTGGTTTCGTGGAGGACAGACTTATAAGCTCTGATTTCAGATCAAGTGATATTGACGAATCAAGCTTAAGGCCACGTACCATTGAAGATTACATAGGACAGACAAAGGTTAAGGATAATCTCCGGATTTTTATTGAAGCGGCAAAACAAAGGGGAGAAGCCCTGGATCATGTACTTCTTTACGGCCCTCCCGGCCTTGGCAAGACAAGCCTTGCAGGGGTTATTGCAAGCGAGCTTGGCTCCAATATAAAGATAACTTCGGGACCATCAATAGAAAAAGCCGGAGACCTTGCGGCAATACTTACAAACCTTGGTGAGTTTGACGTATTGTTTATTGATGAGATACACCGCTTAAACAGAAGTGTTGAAGAAATTTTGTATCCTGCCATGGAGGATTATGCCCTTGATATTATAATTGGCAAGGGCCCAAGTGCCAGATCCATTCGTCTTGATCTTCCCAAGTTTACACTGATAGGCGCTACAACAAGGGCAGGACTTCTTACATCTCCTTTAAGGGATCGCTTCGGCATAATTAATCGTCTTGAGCTGTATTCCCACGAGGAGCTTAAAATGATTATAAAGCGTTCGGCCGGAATTCTGGGTATAGAAATTGAGGAGGATGCGGCGCAGGAAATTGCCATGCGCTCCAGAGGTACCCCAAGAATTGCGAACCGCCTTTTAAAGAGAATCAGGGATTTTGCCCAGATAAAATCCAATGGCAACATTACTCTGGAAGTTGCAAGGTTCGGCCTTAATGCGCTGGAAATTGACCAGTTGGGCCTTGATAATACAGACAGAAATGTTCTTCAGACAATCATAGAGAAGTTTGACGGAGGCCCTGTTGGACTTGATACCCTTGCGGCTTCAACAGGCGAAGAAGCCAACACAATTGAGGATGTATATGAGCCTTATCTTTTGCAGCTTGGCTTTATTCAGAAGACGCCAAGGGGAAGAAAGGCTACCCGGCTTGCATATGAGCATCTTGGGTTTACATATGTGAACAATGAAATGATGCAAATGACATTTGAAGATACATTTAATTCTCAGGATGAATAGGAGGTGTGCCATGCCTTTGAGAATCGGCTTTATAGGCGCAGGCAATATGGGAGGAGCCCTTATAAGAAGCATAAAAAAGGGCTGCAGTGATGAAAGCTTTCACATAAGCGCCTTTGATGTAAACAGTGAGCTTCTTTCAAATCTTACAAAGGAAGTTGGTATAGAGGCAAAAAACGATGCAAAAAGCCTTGTTGCAGATTCGGACATTATTATTCTTGCAGTTAAGCCTCAATACAGTGATGGCGTGCTGAATGAAATAAAGCCTGTATTTTCATCTGAAAAAATACTGGTTTCCATTATTGTAGGACTTCCCATATCCTATTATAAAAACATCCTGGGACAATCAGCAAAAATAGTGAGAACAATGCCCAACACCCCGGCAATGGTGGGAGAGGGAATGACCCTTGTTTGCTGGGATAACCTGATTACCCCTGATGAAAAGAAGGTAGTCACAGAGATCCTGAGCTTTTCGGGTCTTGTAGAGGAACTGGGCGAAAACCTTATGAGTGAGGTTACTGCCCTTACCGGCAGCAGCCCCGCATATGTATTTATCTTTATTGAGGCCATGGCTGATGCTGCCGTTAAGCTTGGAATACCAAGAAAAATGGCATATCGCCTGGCAGCACAGGCTGTATTGGGCTCTGCCAAAATGGTTCTTGAAACCGGAATGCACCCGGCGGAATTAAAGGATATGGTATGCTCGCCAGCAGGCACCACCATTGAAGCTGTGGCAGCCCTTGAAAGAGAAGGCTTCAGAAACGCGGTAATTACAGCAATAGATGAGTGCGCAAAAAGAGCCAGAGAGATAGGCAAAAAGTAAATCAGTATCCTGGAGGACAGTATGAATTATTACGAGAAAACCATCGGTACCGAACTTGTTTACGAAGGTTCAATCATAAATGTTGAAAGACTTACCGTGGAGCTTCCCAACGGACGTATAGCAACCCGTGATGTTGTGAGAAATCCGGGAGCATCTGTAATTGTTCCCATTACGGATGACGGTGAAATCGTAATGGTTGAACAGTTCAGAAAGCCAACGGAAAAGACCTTTATTGAGGTTCCGGCAGGAAAGCTGGATGAGGGAGAAGACCCGAAAGTATGCGCCGAAAGGGAGCTTAAAGAGGAAACAGGCTACACTGCAAAGGAATTAAAGAAAATTCTTACCCTTAACCCTGCTCCTGCTTTTGCGGATGAGGTGCTCCATATCTTCCTTGCCACCGGTCTCACAAAGGGTGAGGCGCATCCTGACGAGGACGAGTTCATTTCAGCCAGGACATATAAGATTGAAGAAGTTCTCAACATGATTGACGAAGGCAAAATCACCGATTCCAAGACTGTAGCAAGCGTTCTTTTTGCGGTAAGGTACCTCAATAAGCAGAAAGGATGTTAATCACTTTACACAGTTTGCAAACGGGGAGCATGTTATGACTCAGGTTAAAAACAAAATTGGCATTATAGGTTTGGGCCTTATTGGCGGATCAGTTGCCAAAGCTTTAAAAAAGAGCGGAAAAGGTTATGTTATCCATGCTTTTGACAGGGATGAGGATGTATTAAGGACTGCCCTTGAAAGCCGCGCTATTGACCATATAAGCAACATGGATGATATAGCCGGATGCCATGTTATTTTTTTATGTGTTCCCGTTTACGCAATGAAGCAAATATTAATTGAGCTTATGCCAAATCTTGCGCCCGATACTATTCTTACCGATGTAGGAAGCACCAAGGGCGAAGTTATTTCGATTATCAGGGAGCTGAATCTGGAGTGTCAGTTCATAGGGGGACATCCTCTTGCAGGCTCTGAAAAGTCAGGTTTTACAGCTTCCAAGGCAAATCTTTTTGAAAACGCATATTACTGCATAACTCCTTCACAAAAAATGACCAAAGAGGGCGTGCAGTATTTTAAAGGCTTAATTGAGGATATGGGTGCCATACCCATAGAGATGACACATGAAGAGCATGATAAGGCTACTGCGGTTATAAGCCATTTTCCTCATGTTGTGGCGGCACTTCTTGTTAATATGGTTGGATGCCTTGATGATGAGAAACACACCATGAAAACCATAGCCGCAGGCGGATTTAAGGATATAACGAGGATTGCTTCGTCCTCTTCAGACCTTTGGACAGGTATATGCCTGTCAAACAAGGATGCCATTTTAAAAACCATTGAATTCTTTTCTGAAAAGCTTAAAAGCTTTGAAAAAGACCTTGCAGAGGGAAGAAAAGAAGGCATATGGGAGTTATTTAATTCGGCAAGAACACTTAGAAACACACTGTCAGACAGAAAAAGCCTTATTGATAAAACTTATGCCATACTGGTGGATGTGGACGATAAGCCGGGTATAATTGCTGTTATTGCCACAGCCCTTGCCAAGGAAAATATAAATATTAAAAATATAGGAATCCTAAACAGCAGGGAAACAGAAGAGGGAGCACTGGAAATCCAGTTTGAGGATGAAAATGCAAGACAGCGGGGCATTAAGGCTCTCACACAGCTTGGTTACAGGGCAAAGGAAAAGGAATAACATAAACGGTTATTATTGTCTTTTATTTGCTTTAATGTTGCTGTTGTACCGCACATATTAGGGTTCTGTTCTTGTCAATTTGCTCACATAAGACATTAATAAAGTTGATAGAACACCTTACGATTTATCAAAAATCCTTTGTTTTAAGGCAAGTCAGGACTTATCCTCATATACCGAATAATTTGAACAGATATTCTTCTATGACTGGAGTCCACCATTTTAGATAACCTGCCTGAGTAGGATGGATGGAGTCGAACATATAAAGGCTGTACTCTTCCTTGCTGATATTGTTAAACTTTTCGTTATTCCAAAGATCAATTATACCAATATCCCATTTCTTCTGGATTTTATAAAGCATGTCAACCATTTTGCCATATTGAGGGCTGTCATATCTGGGGTTGGTAAAGAACACAACGGGGCAGTTCCATGTTTTTTTTGCGTAAGCAATAATATATTCAATGGCTCCTGCAATGGTGTCTGTATTAAAGGAGTCCATGTTAAAACTTTCAGACACCTCACCAAGAGTCTTTCCCTGTGTTGAATCATTGGTGGAAAGCTGGCAAATAAATAAATCAGCCTTTATCTCTGGGGTAATTGATTTTATGCGGGATACATATGATGTTCCGCAAGTATCGCCGTCAGTGACAAGTGTAGTGCCGGATACAGCCTCTTTTATTGTTTTGACCCGGTTTCGCTTTCCTATGTAATCTGTAAAGGAGGTGCCCAAAGAGGCGCTTCCATAAGTTACGGAGCTACCCAGGAATATGATTGTTTTCCCTTTGAGCGGGCTTTCCGGAAGTTCATCAACATTTTTAATATGATACTGAGATGCGTTTCCGGGCAGCATGGAAAGTTTTATATTAGTAAGCACTGCATCCAATATACGACTTAATCCGCTGAAGATTTTATCTGATATATTTTTTATAATCCTCTTCATTTTATTTACCTTTCAAATTGCTTCAAAGGCTGAACCCTTCGTTGAAGCCAACAAATGAATTTTGGGAGAATCCTCCATAAGCATAAATGTAACAGAATGCCTTAAATATATGCAATCCCATTTTTTATAATATTTTGTTGTACAAAGTATAATTGCCGCTTAACCTTCATAAAGTCTATCGAGGTGAAGTGGCTATGTTTTTTATCAGTATCAATAAGCGGTCAGTCGGATATATAGTTGCTGTTATCTTTCTGTGCCTGATGGTCCTGTATGTCTACAGTTCTGCTAAAATAGCGGAAAATGAAAATAAGTATCAATCAATTCTATGCCTTGCCAGAATGTTTGATGAGGCTACTTTTATAGCGTATTTGGGAGATATTTCGGCACAAACCGATAAGTATAATATTGAAGTCTTTGATATAGAAAAAGGGGAGGTAATAATAAAGAAATCCATAAGCCCTGATATGCAGAATGAAGCATATAATTACGTATCAAATGTTAAGAGCCTGTATACCAGGGTGATACCATTCCCTGAAAAAGGCTATGTAATACGCATTCCTTTTAATCCGCCCAGAAATGTTAATGTGGAACTTTTAAACAACCAGGGCATTAAAAGTCTGGATTCCATATTTATAATCTTAAGCGACAGGGAAGCACCGGTATTGCTTGTTCTGGACAGCAAATTAAGGCCATTTTTCTACACATTCAGCGCAAGCATTCAGCCGCTCTTGGATTATCTGGATTTAAAACCCAATGCACCAAGCAACAGTGAATAAAGGATATGGGAATAAACATTTTGCACCTCCGATGGGATATGGCAGGGTTTAAATATATAAAGTAAACAAACCCTGCCATCTGCATATTAAGCAAGGAAAAAGAGCTGATTATATACGTCTGAGCATATAAAAAGTCTGTAAAAAAGTATTGAAAAGAGTTGAGATATTGTTTATAATATGAGAGTGCCGTGGGGGTATAGCTCAGTTGGGAGAGCGCTTGAATGGCATTCAAGAGGTCAGGGGTTCGACTCCCCTTATCTCCACCACAATTTGTCCGAAAACCCTTTCGTAGAAAGGGTTTTCGCTATTTTTACCGCTAAAAATAAAATAGTTTTTTAATAAAAAAATGAAATTACTGGCTACATTGCTGCCAGTAATTTGTTAATTCCTACCATATTG
>JAAYAD010000002.1 GCA_012719545.1 Clostridiaceae bacterium | reverse complement strand
TTTTCCTTCCCTCTATACAAGCTTTAGCCGCCTTTAGTCGTTCTTTAGCACTTACTTTTGTTATACTCATAAAAAATACCCCCTTCATAGTCGACAATGAATTTTAATTTTTCATTGTCTTCCATAAGGGGAGCATATCATTGACGTAGAACCTTTTATTTTACAAGGGTGTAACCCCAACAATTGACAAAGAGCCAGAATAAAACGCCATATCGCCAACCTACAGTGACTGTAGAAGCGGTGGGGGCATGAAAAAGAGACCCTAGGAATCCTAAGGTCTCTCTTTGTTTGACTGGAATTAACGGAGCAATTGCAGTACGCCCTGCGGTTGCTGATTGGCTTGCGCTAACATAGCTTGTGCAGCTTGAGTCAGGATGTTGTTCTTGGTGAACTCCATCATTTCTTTCGCCATATCTACGTCACGGATACGGGATTCAGCTGCAGTCAGGTTCTCAGCGGAAGTGCCGAGGTTGTTGATGGTGTGTTCCAGACGGTTTTGAACAGCACCAAGTTTCGAGCGCTCACCAGAAACTGTTTTAATTGCCTCATCAATACTGTCAATAGCATCTTTTGCGCCATCAGTTGTGGTTAAATCTAAAGAATCTACACCTAATGCTTTAGATGACATATCTGCAATTGCAAGTTTTGTTGTTTGTCCTGCATTTGCACCGATTTGGAAACTGACTGCCTTGGTATCAACTGTAATTGCAGTATCATCTGCGGTAGAGGAGTTAGTGATAGAACTGTCAAAGCTAAGTTTGAATCCGCCAACCGAAACTTCACCTGTCGTGTTTCCGGTCACCGTTTTAGATTCAATCAAATTACCGCTAGAGTCTTTAACTTTTAATGTTGTATCAGCAGAGATTGTAATGTTGGTCTTACCTGCAGCTACAGTAGTACCGTTATTCCAAGTCAAATCAAAGTCACCGACGGAAATAGTAGCGTCTGAACCACTTGTATCAATAGTTTGAGCTGCAGCAGAAGCAACTACTGTACCGCTTGCGTCAGTAATTTTGATATCCCAGTCAGTGCCGTTAGCTGTCAACTCAACAGTATAATCACCGAGTGCAACACCGCTTGTTGTTGTGAAGGCGTTGAGATTAGAGTTATTAACGGTACCACTAATATTGTTGTTAACAGTAGTAGATGATACGTCAACAGTATAGTTACCTGCTACAAGGTTATCATTTTCGATTGTTGCTTTTAAGATATTTCCACTGTTACCAGTAGACGAAATAACTGCGGTATTTGCAATCGAACCGTTAAGCAACTTTTTGGTGTTGAATTCTGTATCAGTTGAAATTCTGTCAATTTCAGATTTCAATTGATTTATTTCCTTCTGGAGTTCTTTACGGTCATCATCCGTGTTTGTGCCATTTGCTGCTTGAACAGAAAGTTCGCGCATACGCTGCAGAATGCTGTGGGTTTCGTTTAACGCACCCTCGGCAGTTTGAATCAACGAGATACCGTCTTGTGCGTTACGCGTAGCTTGCTCCAATCCGCGGATTTGGCCACGCATTTTTTCGGAGATAGCAAGACCCGCAGCGTCGTCGCCTGCACGGTTGATTCTGTAACCAGATGAAAGCTTCTCAAGAGACTTGCTTCCTGCTGTTGTGTTCAGAGTCAACTGACGATAAGTGTTAAGAGCTGAAATGTTGTGATTAATCCTCATAATTAAATCCTCCTTGATATTTTTTGGGAGACTCCTTTCTCCCGAATTATTAAATAATGGGGATAATTGGTTCTTTTTATTTAGGCGCCTTTGTTTCGAAAAGAACCTTGCAATATATCTATCGGTTTTCCTCGACAAAAGTTAATATTTTTTTTAAATTTTTTTAATTCTATCTCAGATTTTTTATTTCCCTAAATTCAGACTCGTTTAAGGAATGGCTAAATAATTTTCTGACTCAGACCGATAACTTATATAGATAAAAGTATATAGGTATATCTTGGAGGGATCCAAATGAAAATTAATGGCATGGATGCGTTTATACCTAAGACAAACATGAAGCCTTCCCAATCAAATGTGGAAGCTGATAAAGAAGTATACACAAGAGCTAATTCACCTGAAAAGGACAGGGTAAGTTCTGAGATAAGCGTGGATTTTTTAAATAAAGCTATTGAAAAGGCAAACCGCACGATGGCTATAGAACACAGGCAGCTTGAATTCAGAATCCATGAAAAAACAAATGAAATAATGGTAAGAGTTGTTGACGCAGAAACAAAGGAAGTATTAAGAGAGATACCACCGGAAAAGTTGTTGGATATGTTTGCAAGCATGCTGGAAATGGCCGGTTTGCTAATTGACGAAAGAAGGTGACCTTAATGAACTCTATATCTGGTTTTTCATCACAATTAAGATTAACAGGCCTCTCTGGCTTTGATACCGAAACCATAGTTCAGGAGCTCATGAAGGCAGAGCGAATACCCTTAAATACATTGAAGCAGAGAAGAACCTTGGTCCAATGGAAGCAGGAGGCCTACAGAGAAGTAAGCAGTTCTCTTATAGGTTTTAAAAGCAAATTTTTTGACATTGTAAACAGATCAACATATATGTTGTCTGAATCTTCTATCAAGCTTATGAAGGCAACGAGCAGCAACAGTGAATATGTTACTGCCACTGCGGCTTACGGGGCGAATGCCGGAGCTTACAATATTAAAGTTAAGCAGCTTGCTACGGCGTCGTACTCTGCTAGCACAGGCAAAGTGAGCGGTGCGATTGAGGGTACTGTTGATGAGACTGAACTGGCAAATATTGCGGGTAAAAAATTAAAAGTTACTCTTGATGGAGTAGTTAAGGAAATAGAGCTGAAAGAATATACCGAGGCTTACAATGAGGACAATTTGGCCGAAAGGCTTCAGGAAGCTCTTGACTCAGCTTTTGGCAAAATTGGTGACGAATCTAAGTTTATTGTTGCATATGACAAGGACAGCAATATATTATCCATTGATACCAAATCGAACAGCGGTGTTACAAAGCTGACTATAGACGGTACTTCTGAAGGAATTGGTGCTCTGTCAGAGTTGGGCATTATTCCTGGTGCATCAAACCGTATATCTTTGAAACGCAGCCTTGTTTCATTAAATAATACCCTTGCCAACCCCTTTAACTTTGACGCAGGAGGGTTTGTAACATTTGAAATTAACGGCAAGGTATTTACAGCAGATGCAACCGATACCCTGGAGAAGGTATTTGCAAAGATAAATAATGATGAAGATGCAAATGTTATCATAAGCTATGATGAGATTTCTGATAAGATTACCATTACTTCCAAACAGACTGGTGCAGGAAATAATCTCTCAATTAAAGACATATCGGGAAATTTTCTTGGTGCTCTGAATCTAGGGGATATAACCGCAGGAAACGATGCCATAGTCTCTATTAATGGTCAGGAAATAGTAAGAAGCACTAACAATTTTACGATTAATGGAATTACATACACTCTTCATAAAGCTCATGGCGAATCATCTGAGGGAGATACCATTACTGTTGAGCAGAATACCGACACAGTAATAAGCAATATAAAATCCTTCATAGAAGAATACAATAAGCTTATTGACATGATAAATGGCAAGGTCAATGAGAAATATGACAGGAACTATCCGCCTCTGACAGACGAGCAGAAGGAAGAGATGAAGGAAAAGGATATCGAGAATTGGGAGAAAAAGGCGAAGACAGGGCTTCTGCGCAATGATTCCATCCTCCAGCAGTTAACTTATACATTACGCAAGGCCATATATGAGCCTGTTAAAGGTACCAGTCTTACCCTAAAGGATATAGGTATTTCATCCAACTCCTATCAAGATTACGGGAAATTGCATATTGATGAGGACAAGCTTAAAAATGCCCTGTTAAATAATCCTGATGAAGTAATTAAACTTTTGAACGGGGTATCGGAAGCTTATCCGACTTATTCAAGGGATATGACTACCGAACAGAAAAAGGAGAGGTATGAAAATACAGGAGTCTTCCAAAGGATGGCCGATATCTTTGAGGATTACATTACCACCAAGCGAAATGCAGACGGCAGGAAAGGTATCCTCATAGAAAAGGCAGGAATTGAAAATGATTTGTCCAATACCGAGAATTTGCTTTATGAAGAGCTTGAGGACTACGATGAAAGAATAGCAGACATGATTCAAAAGCTTATCAGAAAAGAAGAAAACTATTACAAAAAGTTTTCCAATCTGGAGAAGATTCTTAATCAAATGAACCAGCAAAGTGCATGGCTTTTAAGCCAGTTTGGTGGTAATTAAATAATAAACTAATCAATAGACAGGGGAAAATTAAGTATGATTGCTTACAACGCGTATAACCAATACAAGGAAAATTCCATATACACCGCCAGCCCTGAAGAGCTGACCCTTATGCTTTACAACGGCCTTGTTAAATTTATAATGCGGGGAATCGACAGCATTGAAAAGAAAAATATGGAGGAAGCACATAACAGCATTATCCGGGCACAGGACATAGTAAACGAATTTATTAAGACTCTTGATATGCGCTATGAGGTATCGCAAAGCTTAAGGTCAATTTATGACTATATGCTTTCCAGACTTGTTGAAGCCAATATTAAAAAGGATAGGGCAATTCTGGATGAAGTATTGGGATTTGCAAAAACTCTAAGGGATACCTGGGAAGAGGCTATTAAAATTTCAAGGAAAAATCCAAAGAAACCTGATTTAGTTACAACAGCAGCGGAGTGATTATGGAAGCTAAGGATTATATTGCAAGACTCAATGAAATAAACTCCGAAAAATTAGCCCTTCTGGATGAGCTTTTCCTGTTCAGCAAAAGCCAGAGGGATGCAATTCTGTCCGGAAGACTGGATGAACTTGAGACGCTTATCACCGAGAAGCAGCACAGGATGGATGCAATTGACAGGCTGGACGAGAAATTTGTGGTTTATGCTGAAAGGCTTAAAAAGATGCTTTCTATAAGCTCATTTCAAAGCCTTGCAGATTACGGGTTTCCTGGTACCAGGGAATTAAAGGAACTGGTAGAAAAAATCCATCAAAGACTTTCGGAAATAAAAGCTATGGATGATGAAAATACGGCTCTTGTTAAAAAAGAGCTTCATGCCACAAAAGAACAAATTAATCATTCCAATGCCTTTAAACGTGTAAGCAATGCATATTACCCCGAAGCGAAAGATATTCCTTCACATTATTTTGACACAAAGAAATAGCAATTAAGTTTAATCGGAGGAATAATGGCAAATTACGAATGTGCAAGATGCCACAGATTGTTTGAAAGGGTCGCATTTGAAGAAGTGTGCCCTGCCTGTTATCCAATTGAAGAGCTTGAGTTTAAAAGCATTAAGGAATACCTGGCTGCCCATCCCGGAGCAACTTCCAGCGAGCTTGTAAATGAACTTAATGTTTCTATCAAAGCCATTAAGAGGTATTTGAAGGAAGAAAGGCTGGAAATCATAGGCGACAACAAGGGCTTCATCAGGTGTGAACTTTGCGGTGCCCCTTTAAACAGTGGCCGTTTTTGCGGAAACTGCTATAAGGAAGGACTGGCTTTACGCAGAAAAGAAGCGGGCATGAGCCTGGATGGCAATCATTATAAATCTTTCGACAACAGATCTTCTTCCTATAATACTTCCTATAAGAAGGGTTTAAAATACAGCGATAAAAAAGAGAAAAAAGGGTAGGCTTCTACACTTAATTTTTTGTCTGTTTTCTGATATAATTTGTTGCGACAATCACCCGGTCCCGGCATGATTTGGCCGGGCTTTTTGCAAGAAATTATAAAACCTTAATAATTCAGACAGGTGAACATTTTCATGGAAACTATTATAATAAACGCAACCGATGAGGATGGCATAAAGACGGCTGCAATGGCCCTGAAAAATGGAAAACTTGTTGCATTCCCCACTGAAACTGTGTATGGCCTGGGGGCAAACGCGCTTATGACGGATGCGGTCAAAAGGATTTTTGAAGCAAAGGGCCGTCCGTCAGATAATCCGCTTATTGTGCATATATCGGATATCAACCAGTTAAGAGATCTGGTTTCGGATATCCCCGATATAGCAACAAAATTAATGGATGCTTTCTGGCCGGGGCCGCTGACCCTGATTTTCAAAAAATCAGCCAGGGTACCCGATGTTATTACAGCAGGACTTGATACGGTTGCAGTACGCATGCCTCAAAACCCGGTGGCTTTAAAGCTCATTTCTCAGTCAGGAGTTCCCGTTGCTGCTCCAAGCGCAAATCTTTCCGGAAGGCCCAGTCCCACATCTGCTCACCATGTTGCAGAGGATCTTTCGGGACGAGTAGAGTACATTATTGACGGTGGTTCATGCAGCGTAGGGTTGGAATCCACAGTGCTTGATATAACTGGCTCGGTTCCCGTTATTTTAAGACCAGGAGGAGTAACAGCGGAAATGCTCAAAAAGGTTTTAGGCAGCGGTGTCGTTACGGCATCCGAGGTCAAGGGAGAAGAAAAGCCCCGTTCTCCCGGCATGAAGTACCGGCATTATTCGCCCAGGGCTGAAGTAATCCTTGTTTCAGGTGATAATTCCAGAGTTGTTGATACCATAAACTCATTATCTTCCGAGCAAAAAAATGAGGGGCGAATTGTGGGCGTGCTTTGTTCCAGTGAAAATGCAAGCCTTTATAAAGCGGACGTAGTCATACCCGTCGGTTCAAAGGACAATCCTGAGAATATCGCGGCAGGACTTTTTGAAGCTCTCAGGAAGTTTGATGATACAAAAGTGGATATAATCTATTCAGAAACTTTTACTGAGCAAGGAATAGGAAAAGCTGTCATGAACCGTCTTAAAAAGGCGGCTTCAGGCAAAATAATTGAAGTATAAAGGGGAAAAATATGAAGAAAAAAATATTGTTTGTATGTACCGGAAATACATGCAGAAGCCCTATGGCAGAGGCTCTTTTCAATGCTTCTGTCAAAAAATATGACGAAATAAAGAATAAGTATGAGGCATATTCAGCAGGCATATACGCCTTTGAAGGTGATCCGGCAAGCCATGAGGCAATTGAGGTGATGAAGGAAGAATTCGGTATTGATATTTCTTCACACAGAGCCAGAGTGCTGTACGATGACGACATAAAAAATGCCTGGCTGATTCTGACCATGACTGAACGTCATAAAAACATGATACTTGACATTTACCCCCAGGGGGCCGACAAGGTATTTACTTTAAAAAGCTATGCGGAAGCAAACGATGACAATCCGGACATATTGGATCCCTTCGGAATGGATATTGAAACCTATAAAAACTGCGCATATGAAATAGATGCCATGATTTTAAATGTGCTGGATAAAATCAGTCAATAGAGCACTATTTCTTTTTTGACATTATAACGCGATTACTATACAATTTAAAAAAGAAGGGGGAATCTATATGAAAATCGCACTGGGAAGCGACCATGGCGGCTTTGCGCTGAAAGAAAGCATAAAGAAACATTTGACAGAGCAGGGATATGAGGTTGAGGATTTTGGAACTCACAGCCTTGAATCTGTTGATTACCCCAAGTATGCCCTTAAGGCAGCCATTGCAGTTAGCAAGGGACAGTGTGACAGAGGCATATTGGTATGCTCAACCGGTATAGGAATATCCATTGCTGCCAACAAGGTAAAAGGCATAAGAGCTGCCCTTTGTGGAGACCTTCTCTCTGCCAGACTTACAAGAGAGCATAACGACACGAACGTATTGGCCCTTGGGGCTTTTATTACGGGCGAAAAATTGGCTTTGGCCATTGTTGATACATGGCTTACTACTCCTTTTTCCGGTGAGGAAAGACATCAGCGGCGTATTGATGCCATTAGCCAAATAGAGAATGAATATTTAAAATGATTGGGAGGCTTCTAAATGAAAAATGTTTTTATTTTTGACCATCCATTAATTCAGCACAAGATATCTCTATTAAGGGACAAAAACACAAGCAGCAAGGAATTCCGTGAGCTTGTTTCAGAAATATCAATGCTTATGGGGTATGAGGTAACAAGGGATATCCCCTTAAAGGAAGTTGAGATAGAAACTCCTGTAGGCATTGCCAAGACAAAGGTTGTATCAGGCAAAAAGCTTGCATTTGTTCCCATTCTCAGAGCAGGGCTTGGCATGGTAGACGGAATGCTGAAGCTTGTTCCCATGGCAAGAGTGGGTCACATTGGACTTTACAGGGATCATGACACTTTAGAGCCCGTTGAATATTACTGCAAATTGCCCGATGACATCGGCGAACGCGATGTTGTAGTGCTTGATCCAATGCTCGCTACAGGCGGATCAGGCTGTGATGCCGTTAAATTCTTAAAGAATCATGGAGCTAAAAACATAAAATTTGTTTGTCTAATTGCCTCCCAGCAAGGTGTGGAACGCCTCAGCCGTGAACATCCCGATGTTGGAATCTACTGCGCTGCCGTTGATGAACGTCTCAACGAGCACGGATATATTGTTCCCGGCCTTGGAGACGCTGGCGACAGGCTCTTCGGAACAAAATAAATCATATAAAATCTTATTTGAAGTAATTTGATTTCTTTTTTGGGGGTCATATTATGCGTCCGTCATGGGATGAATATTTCATGAGTATCGTCGAGCTTGTGAAAACAAGGTCGACATGTTTGAGAAGGCAGGTTGGAGCCTTGATAGTCAAGGACAAACGTATTCTGGCCTCGGGCTATAATGGAGCTCCGGTGGGATGCAAGCATTGTGCAGAAGTAGGGTGTCTCCGGGAAGAGCTTGGAGTTCCATCAGGCCAGCGCCATGAGATTTGCAGGGCGACCCATGCCGAGCAGAATGCCATTGCCCAGGCAGCATACTCAGGAACCTGTGTAAAGGACAGCGTTATGTATGTGACTGCCCAGCCTTGCGTGTTATGCGCTAAGCTTGCCATAAATGCAGGAATATCAAAGATAATTTTCAAAGGAGATTACCCTGACCGGCTGGCGATGGAGCTGTTGCAGGAAGCCGGCATCAGAGTACTGAAATATGAGGGTCCTTAATTGACCCATTTTTCCTGCTTTTAAGAGGTGTATTATGATAGTTATTGAATTCCATCATTTGGTAGCATTTGCGGTTGCTATGATTGTGGCTTTTTTTGCCACACCCATAGCGCGAAAGATTGCTTATGATTCTGGAGCGGTAAATGTGCCAAAAGACAGCCGTCGTGTCCATAAAAAGCCAATGGCCTTAATGGGCGGGCTAGCCATATTGATGGGCTTTCTCATAGCTATAGTCTATAGTTTCTCAACGAGGAACCACAGACTGTTTCTTCAGTATCTTACAAAGCCCAAGACATTGGGCCTTCTTTTTGGAACGCTTATAATTGTTGTTCTTGGGATAATTGATGATATTAGGCCATTAAGGGCAAGAGTAAAGTTTCCTATTCAGCTTTTGGCTGCTATTATTACTGTGGCTACCGGAACAAGAATCACGGCTATTTCAAAGCCTTTCCAGACAACTGTTGCCGTTCATCCAAGCATGATGTATATCCTTGGGGATATATTTGCCTTTGCCTTATCAGTTTTCTGGATTGTGGGCATTACCAATGCCATCAATCTTATAGACGGGCTTGATGGACTGGCAGCAGGTGTATCTGGAATTGCCAGCCTCTCTCTGTACATTGTGGCTGTAGTAAGAAAGCATGACGATATAGCCATTATTGCAGTTTCCCTGGTTGGAGCCATAGTGGGCTTTCTTCCCTACAACTTTAACCCGGCGAAAATCTTTATGGGAGATACCGGTTCAACCTTCCTGGGCTTTATTTTGGCCGTTCTTTCAATAGAAGGTACCATGAAATCGGTAACCGCCCTGGCTCTTGCCATACCAATTCTTGTTTTGGGCCTGCCTATTTTTGATACCGCTTTTGCAATTTTAAGAAGAATCATGAATGGAAGGCCTATTGGTGAAGCAGACAGAGGACATATTCACCACAGGCTTCTTGACATGGGGTTAAGCCATCGTATGGCTGTAATAATTTTGTATATTGTAAGCGGTGCTCTGGGTATGGTATCCATAGCCCTGGTAGACAAGGGACTGCTTCCTTCACTGATACTTCTTATAATTCTTGCCGCCTTTGGAATTGGAGGGGCTAAGAATTTAAGAGGAATCAATGAATTTCCAGATAAAAGCAAGATACGCCAGGCTGAAGCTGCAAAAGCTCTTGATGCCGAGGAAGCACAGCTTGAGGCTGCATCCGGTGAAAATGGAAAGGCGCAATACGATAACTCGGCATTTGCCGGTACGGCAAGTACAGTAAGTGGCGATGAAAATAGCCCCAATCACCATGAAGTGACTACTGCCGTTGAAGAAGTGAATAATCCCAGTCACAATGGATAAATGCAGCAATAATAGAGATGCAGCAACAGATGTATATCTTAAGTACCAAAACAAGTACCAAACAGGAGAAAAATCATGGAGAAACTAAAGGTTATGACAGTCTTCGGGACACGACCCGAGGCTATAAAAATGGCACCACTGGTTAAGAAACTGGAAGAGTGCGATAAAATTCAATCAACAGTATGTGTCACAGCCCAGCATAGGCAGATGCTTGATCAGGTTCTTGAAATATTTAATATTGTGCCTGACTATGACTTAAATATAATGCAGGACAGGCAGACCCTGACCGACATAACTACCAGGGCAATGGAAGGATTGTATAAAGTCTTTATGGAAGCTAAGCCCGACATAGTTCTGGTGCATGGGGACACCACAACAACCTTTGCTGCGGCACTTGCCTCCTTCTATGCAAAAATAAAGGTCGGGCATGTGGAAGCGGGGCTCAGAACTTACGACAAATATTCTCCATATCCTGAGGAAATGAACCGAAAGCTGACAGGTGCCATAGCAGATCTGCACTTTGCCCCAACAATTACAAATAAGGACAATCTCTTAAAGGAGAATATTGAAGAAAATTCAATATTTGTGACAGGAAATACCGTAATAGATGCCCTTTCGTCTACTGTAAAAAAGGATTATGTTTTTGCAGATGAGTTTTTAAGAAATTACGATTTTAAAAATAAAAGGGTAATTGCGGTTACTGCCCACAGGCGGGAAAATATCGGCCAGCCTTTTATAAATATTTTCACTGCCTTAAGAAGGCTTGTTGAGGATCTAGCCGATATTGAACTGATTTATCCCGTCCACTTAAACCCTGTTGTCCGTGAAACTGCGTTAAAAATTCTGGGAAATCACAAAAGGATACACCTGATTGAGCCTCTGAACGTTCAGGATATGCATAATTTTATGGCAAGGTCCTATATTGTGATGACCGATTCCGGCGGACTTCAGGAGGAAGCGCCTTCTTTGGGAAAACCTGTGCTGGTTTTAAGAAAGGAAACAGAAAGACCTGAAGCCATTAAAGCGGGAACCGTAAGGCTTGCGGGAATTGACGAGGACACAATTTATAGCGAAGCTCATCTTCTTCTGACCAATAATGAGGAATATCAAAAAATGGCCAGGGCCGTAAATCCCTACGGTGACGGCAGAGCATCGGAACGTATAGTAAATGCGCTTCTTTACCATTTTGGCGTAATATCCCAGCGCCCTTTAGACTTTACGGCTTCTTAAGGGGAAATTTATGGCTGACATATTGGTGCATACATTGGTAGCAGATTTGGTGTCTAAGAGGATAGAAAGCAGGAGAATCAGAGAGGGCGTGCAGAAAAAACGCTCTCTTTATAATCTGGGAGCTCAGGGGCCGGACCCGCTGCTTTTTTTCAACAGCTTTCCTGGCTCAAAAAGTACGGTCTTTAAAGACCTCGGACGAATAATGCACCGGCAGAAAACCGGTGAATTTTTAAAAAAGGGATTTTCAAAGCTTAAAAATATATCCTATGATGAGGAATGGCTGGATCTTGCCGTCTACTTGTGCGGCTTTATCTGCCATTTTACTGTGGACAGAATTATTCACCCTTATGTCTATTGGGCGACACAGCAATGGATTTGGACCTGTGACGGGACTCCTGCCAAAACAACGCACCAGGAGTTGGAAATAGCCCTTGATGTTATATACTGGAAGGACATCAAAAAGTCAAAAGCTTACAGGACAAAAACCAGATCCCTTGTTGATATTGGCAGAAGCTGGCCCAAAGGTGTGGCTTCATATTTATCTGAAGCGTTTAAAGAGGTTTATGGTATAGAAACCGAGCCTAAGGAGCTTAATAGAATATTGTCAGTTTTTTATAGAGGACTTGATTTGCTGTACGACCCGAAGGGCTGGAAAAAGGCCTTTGCTGATTGGATTGAGAGTCTTACGGGCGGCGGTATAAAAGATCCAAAGAAGCCATACCCGGTTGAACCAGATCCGGCAATAGACTGGGCCAACCGCAGAAAGCGTTCGTGGATTAATCCCTTCAATGAAGGCGAATCCCATAATGAAGCGGTGGATGATTTATTAATCCAGTGCGAAGACAGCGCTGTGGGACATATAAATGCCGTATTTTCGAGAATATTCAACAATGAGGATTTTGACGATTTGTTTTATGATATAAGCTACATCACAGGACTTTCATGCAATAATGAACAAGAGGAGTGAAAAAATGCAGGATTATATAGCAAAGGCCATGGCTCTTTCAGGGCAGGTAAGAATTTACGCAGCAATAACTACCAACACAATTGAAAAAGCCCGTACTATTCACGGCTTGAATCACACTCCGACAGTGGCATTGGGAAGAACCTTAACAGGGGTTGCCCTTATGAGCCAGACCTTAAAGGGAGATCGCGATACAATAACTGTTCATATTAAAGGTGACGGTCCCATAGGCGGTATAGTTGCCGTTACCGACTCAAAAGCTGGGGTCAGAGGGTATGTGCATAACCCTATAATAGACCTGCCACTTAATGAAAATGGAAAATTCGATGTAAAAGGTGTAGTGGGGAAAGGCCAGCTTAATGTTATCAAGGACATGGGACTAAAAGAACCTTATATAGGCAGTATCGAACTTGTTTCCGGAGAAATTGCCGAGGACCTTACCTATTACTATGCTTATTCGGAACAGACTCCAACGGCAATTAATCTGGGTGTTCTTATTGATCCTGACGGAAAGGTTGTGGCAGCAGGCGGATATTTCCTGCAGCTTATGCCAGATGCAAGTGAAGACACCATAGAAAAGGTTGAAAAAGCAATATCCGGGCTTTTGCCCATAACCACTCTGATTAGTCAGGGCAAAACACCTGAAGACATTATTAATATGCTTTTCCCCGATGACAACGTCGAATTTTTTGACAGCTGCCCGGTAAGCTATAAATGCACATGTTCTAGAGAAAGAATGGAAAGAAACCTTCTGAGTATTGGAAAGAAGGATCTTGAAGAGCTGTCACAGGAAAAAGACGGGGCTGAACTTGTATGCCATTTCTGCAACAATAAATACCATTTTACACAGCAGGATATGTTAAATCTCCTGAAAATTTCTGAATAACAAGAAGATCAATAAAGTATTTATTTTAAAGAATTTTATAAGTCAAATAATAAATCAGATGAAAGCGGCAACAATATCAATTGTAAGCCGCTTTTTTCAGGTTTTTTCAAGCTTGCTCCTGAAAAGCCAATATCAGGTTTGCCAAGCATAAAATAAATCCTGCAAAAAAGAGAATACTATCAATAAACATAGTGGAAATGGAGGGAGAGTATGAAAAAACGTCTTGCAGCTGCGTTTTTAGTAGTTCTGTTGGTAACGTGCACACTTAATTTAACACCCAGTACAGCCGAGACTGCCAAGACCTTTGAAAAGGTTGATTTTATAAGCGGCGTTGTCACGGCAAACAGGTTGAATCTTCGCAATGGTCCTTCAATGGACAGCGAGGTTATAGCAGTATTTAATAAAAACAAGTGGCTTAATGTCCTTGCCCAGATAGGGGACTGGTATGCAGTCTTTGATCCTGATACGGGCAAGGTTGGTTGCGTTTACAAGGCTTATCTTGCAAAACCTGATGCTGTGAAGCAATCCAGCCCGTCGGTAAAAACACCTGCAACTACACCCAAACCAACCCCGGCACCATCAGCACCTGCGCCTTCAACTCCGGCTCCAACAACTACGGCGCCAGGAACAGCAGACTTGTCGGCAAATGAGAAGCTTTTGATAGACCTCATCAATCAGGAAAGAGCAAAGGCAAATTTGGCTCCGCTCCAGGTTGACAGCGAACTTATGAAGGTAGCACGTATTAAGTGCAAGGATATGGCTGATAACAATTATTTCTCCCACTATTCACCGACATATGGCTCACCATTTGATATGATGAGGCAGTTTGGAATCACCTTTAAGTCTGCCGCTGAGAATATTGCCGGCAACTCCACCGTTCAGGGAGCGGTATCTGCCTGGATGAAGTCAGAAGGACACCGCCAGAATATTATGAACAGCTCCTATACCCATACCGGCGTAGGCATAGTTGAAAGCAAGAAATACGGATACCTCTTTGTACAGATGTTTATCCGCAAATAACATTATTGAAATATAAATTATTGCACAGGAGGATAAAAATATCCACAGGGGTATTATAACTATCTAAATTTGAGAAAAATCAAAGAAGACGGTTTAATGGCCGTCTTCTTTATTTATAGCTCATCGTTGCAGTATTTTGTGACAAACTGATCCATGCACCCTGCTACTAGATTCTGCTGTCATACATTTGCATTATCAAAATAAAGAAAGCTGACAATTGCCACCATGAATCTATTATAGTGAAAATACTGAATTTTAAATTACATAATCTCTTACATCTTTTTATAATGCGGGTTATGGAATTTCTCTCGGCTAAAGAGCACTTATACTGCGTGTTTTCCACATAATCCACATAATTATCCACAGATTTTACCCCTATGTGTACACATTCTTGAAAAATCTGTGGATAACTTTAGTGATTTTTAGAGGACTTTTTGGGGTAATAATTAAATATCAATAGTAAGGAAGGGAGTTGTTCCTATGAAATACACCTTTAAAGGCAAGCATGTAAATGTCACCGAGGCTATGCAGGAAATGGCAAAGAAGAAAATCGGCAAGTTCGAAAAATTCTTCAGGCCTGATGCAGAAGCCGTCCTTACTTTTAAGGTCGAAAAAGACCGCAATATATTTGAAGCAGCCATATACTCAGGAGGTACTATTATCCGTGCTGAGGAATTAAGCAGCGACATGTATGCGGCAATGGATTTGGTTGTGGAAAAGCTTGAACGACAGATCAGGAAATATAAAACAAAGCTTGGCAGAAGAATCCGCCAGGAAGCTATGATTCCTCAGAACTTTGATATAAACGAAGAAATTGATGAAGAAAACAATCTTAAGGTTGTTAAAATCAAACGCTTCCCGTTAAAACCCATGACATTGGAGGAAGCAATATTACAGATGAATTTATTGTCTCACAGCTTCTTTGTATTTACCAATGCCGACACCGAAGCTGTAAATGTAGTTTACAGGCGCAATGACGGAACATACGGCTTAATCGAACCCGAAGAATAATCTGCTTTTTAAAAAATGTAAGGGCAATTATTAAATTTTTGTTTTAGAAAGATGCAACTAAGGTATACATTATAATAACTGGTATCTTGCCAGCAATAATTTGATTTATATTTAAATTTATCTTCACCCTTCATTTTACCTGTTTAAATCTGGGCACGAGTTTATGGAGCTTGCTATTTACGGCGGCTCGTGCTTTTTTGTGTTGAGGAGTTGAAAGGAGCCAAAGAATGCTATTAAGGGATTGTGCCGGAGGAGTAGTTTTCTATAAGGATAAAGTATTCCTTATCCTTAATGAAAAAAATGAATGGGTAATGCCAAAGGGCTTGATTAAAGGAGCTGAAAACCCTCAGGATGCTGCTGTGCGCAGAGTCTATGAGGAGGCAGGCATTACAGGAAAAGTCATTGAACCTGCCGGCAGAACTTATTACGAATTTTACTCCATAACCAGGAAAATGCCCGTGTGCAATCGAATAGCCTGGTATGTGATGGAGACGGACAGTTGTGAATTTAAAATAAGTGAACCCGAAAAATTCAGCAAAGCAGGCTTCTTTGATGTTTCTGAAGCTCTTGAAATGGTTACTTACAGTCAGGATAAATCATTGCTCCTGCAGTCATACAAAAGATACTGCGACAAAAAGCAAAAAAGCTCGGGACTCTGATCCGTAAAGGTTGGGTTCCATTGCGTGTTGTAAACTAAATGCCAATTCTGATAAAATGGGGATGACTTTTGTCATCCTCTATTAAATTTATGGATAAATGTGGAAAGGAACAATATCAAGAGCTTAACATGGTTGAGAATACAAAAAGCTTAAAAACCATATTGAAAGAGGGATATTTTTTACTGGAAGAAAAACGCTCAAGCTTTATAGCAAGAGCTAAGCCTGTCTCAAGCGAACAGGAAGCAATTGATTTCATACAGCAAATAAAAGCGTCCCACAGGGATGCTACCCATAACTGCTATGCATATTCCGTGGATGCTGATGCCCTTTATCAAAGATATAGCGATGACGGTGAGCCGCAGGGGACTGCCGGGCTTCCTATACTGGAGGTTATAAAAAAGAAGGAACTCCAAAATGTTGCCGTAGTTGTTACAAGGTATTTCGGCGGAATTCTCCTTGGGGCGGGCGGACTTGTCAGAGCATACGGCAAAGCCTGTGCCGGAGCGCTGGAAAATGCAGGAGAAATATGGATAAAGCCTTGCCTGGAAATTAAAATACCGATAGAATATCATCTGTCAGGAAGACTTAGAAATATGCTCATAAATGAGGGATTTATCCTTGGGGGCATTGATTACGCACAGGAAGTAACATTTACCGTATATTTGCCGAAAGAACAAAAGCCAATCCTTGAGAAGCATATTTTAGACATAACCGGCGGTGTTTTAAGGCTTGAAGTAATAGGAACCAAGAATGTAAAGATTGACAAAGACGGCAAGGTTATTGATTAATAATGAAAATTCTTTAAGGGGTGTTTTATATATGTCAGGTCATTCTAAATGGGCGAATATTAAACATAAAAAGGAAAAGACAGATGCCCAGAAAGGAAAGATATTTACAAAGCTCGGCCGTGAAATTGCATTGGCTGTAAGAAGCGGGGGACCTGATCCTACCACCAATGCAAAATTAAGAGATGTTATAGCAAAAGCCAAGTCAAACAATATGCCTAACGACTCTATCCAGAGAAGCATCAAGAAAGCTGCCGGAGAGAATGATGGAGCCAACTATGAAGTAATAAACTATGAAGGATATGGCCCATCAGGAGTTGCAGTAATCGTTGAGGCCATGACTGATAACAGAAACAGAACTGCCGGCGATGTCCGCCATTTGTTTGATAAATATGGAGGAAATATGGGAACCACAGGTTGTGTTTCCTTCATGTTCGATAAAAAAGGTCAGATTATTATTGAAAAGAAACCCGGCATTTCCGAAGATGACGTAATGATAGCAGCTTTGGATGCGGGTGCCTCTGACTTTTTGGCTGAAGACGAATATTACGAGATACTTACCGAGCCCGAAGACTTCACCAAAGTAAGGGAAGAGCTTGAAAAACAGGGCTTTGAACTGGTGTCAGCAGAAGTAACCATGATACCTCAGAACTATGTGAAGCTTACAAACCCTGAAGATGTTGAAAAAATGGAGAAGCTCATTGAACGGCTTGAGGATCATGACGATGTTCAGAATATCTGGCACAACTGGGATGATGAATAAGGAGGCGAAATAAGTCTATGAGCCAGAAAAGAGAACTCAGCGGAAAGGATATACTTAATCTTTTGCCACACAGATTTCCTTTTCTTATGCTGGATAAGCTAACGGTGCTGCCCCGTGAAGGAGCAACTCAGATTGAACCGGGCATGAAAGCCGAAGGAATTAAAAATGTATCCTTTAACGAGCCATTTTTCCAGGGGCATTTTCCTGGAAACCCTGTTATGCCCGGTGTAATGATTGTGGAGGCTCTCGCTCAATGCGCCTGTGCGGCAGGATTGCTCCTTGAGGAGAATAAAGGCAAGCTGGGTCTCTTCACTGGCATTGACAGCATGAAGTTCAGGCGCCAGGTGTTACCTGGTGATGTCCTGCATCTTGAGGTTGAATTTTTGGCCTTTAAGCGGGGGATGGGCAAAGTAGCTGTCAAAGCGACAGTTGACGGTGCAGTGGCATGTGAAGGCGTCATACGTTTTGCAATGGTTGACGCCGGAAATAAAGACATGGTTGAGGAATAAGATACATTACTGTTTTTGGGAGCACTGTGTATGGCTATATATGCAATTTCGGATCTTCATTTGTCCTTTGGAACCAATAAGCCTATGCATGTTTTTGGGGACAAGTGGAAGGACCATCCTCTGATAGTAAAGGAAAATTGGCTTAAAATTGTTGGCGAGGACGATTATGTATTGATACCGGGCGATATATCCTGGGGAATAAACCTTGAGGAAGCTGATCCCGATTTGGCATTTATTGAATCCCTGCCCGGAAAGAAAATTATGTCCAAGGGAAATCACGACTACTGGTGGTGTACCAACAGCAAATTCAGGAAGCATTTTGAAGAGCGGGGCTATAAGACTTTAAGCATCCTTCATAATAATGCCTACAAAATAGGAGATTACGTCGTATGTGGTACAAGGGGCTGGAAAACCCCAAATGATGATGACTTTAGTCAGGAAGACAGAAAAATACTGAACAGAGAACTGGAACGGCTGAAATTGTCTTTGAAAGAGGGGCAAAAACTTGGTGGGGAAATTATTGTAATGCTCCACTTTCCCCCCATTGACAAGGACCATATGCCCAACGAGTTCGGAAGGCTTTTAAAGGAATATGATGTGAAAACATGCATTTATGGGCACATTCATGGAAAGGATAATGAAAAGTGGGAGTCGGAATTCATTGACGGTATATGGTATCATATAGTAACGTGCAACCTGATTAATTTCATACCGCTGAAGGTGAAATAAATAAGGTGTTTAAAGCGTTACAGAATGGCGGCATACAAATTAGTCCCACACAGTATTGGCAGTATTTGTTGACTATGATATAATCAAATGGTTTACAAAGAACCAAGGACTTTAAGTGTTTTGTGACATAAAAAGCACTTTCAGAATAAAATAAATGTTATTGGTCATATAGGTTTAGGAGGATACTAATGAGCGCTAAAGTTGAAAAAATTGATAAGAATGTAGTTAAGCTGGAAATCGAAGTTGATTCCCAGGTGTTTGAAGAATGCATGGATAAGGCATTCCAGAGAAGAAAATCTCAATTCAATGTTCCCGGTTTCAGAAAAGGCAAGGCTCCCCGTGCAATGGTGGAAAGATATTATGGCGAGCAGGTTCTTTATGAAGATGCCATAAACTTTGCATGTGCCGATGCCTATGACAAGGCTATTGACGAAAATGATATCAGGCCTGTTGATCGTCCTCAAATAGACATTGTTCAGATTGGTAAAGGCAAGAACTTTATCTTTACAGCTACAGTAACAGTTATGCCCGAAGTAACTCTTGGCGAATATAAAGGACTTGAAGCCAAGAAGGATGAGGTTGTAATAACCGATGACGATGTAGAAGAAGAACTCAAGAGAATTGCTGACAGAAATTCAAAGCTTATAACAGTTGAGGATCGCCCTGTTCAGGAGGGAGATACTGTTGATATAGACTTTGAGGGAAGTATTGACGGTGTTCCATTTAAAGGCGGTTCTGCAAAGGGCTATACTCTGGTAATAGGTTCAGGTACATTTATTCCCGGATTTGAGGATCAGCTCGTTGGCGCAACCCTTGGCAGCGAGGTAGACGTTAATGTTACCTTCCCTGAGGATTACCACAGTGAGGAACTTAAGGGTAAACCCGCTCTGTTCAAGGTTAAGATCAATGAAATCAAGAAGAAGCAGCTTCCTGAAATAAATGATGAATTTGCTTCCGATGTAAGCGAATTTGAAACTCTTGACGAATTTAAGGCCGACATCAGGAAAAAGCTTACCGAGAGAGCACAGGCTCAGGCAGACAGAAAGTTTGAAAATGAGATTATTGACAAGGCTGTGGAAAACGCTCAGTGCGACATTCCTGATGTAATGGTTGAGCGCCGTCTGGATGAAATCATGGGCCAGCTTGATATGCAGCTGCGTTATCAGGGCATGAACCTGGCAGGATATCTCAAAATGATGGGTATTGAAGAAAGCCAGTTAAGAGCTGATTACAGAGAAGGCGCATATAAGGATGTCAAGACCCAGCTTGTGCTGGACAAAATTGCTGAGGTAGAAAATATTTCCGCATCAGATGAAGAATACGAAGAAGAAGTTAAGAAGATGGCTGAAAGATACAGCCAGTCTGTTGAGGATTTCAAGAAACATTTGCATGAGGATGATATAGAATATATTAAGAATTCTATAGTAAGAAGAAAGACAATCGCTTTGCTCGTAGATAATGCAAAGCAGTAAAATCTTGTCTGTGGGAAATCGATTAAAATGCTAAAAGAATGGAAATCTATAAGTATAACTTTTAGCAAGAAAAAATTATGAAAAGGAGGCAAGAATATGGCATCTTTGGTTCCTTATGTTATTGAACAAAGCAGCAGAGGAGAAAGGTCTTACGATATTTATTCAAGACTTTTAAAAGATAGAATTATTGTTCTGAGCGATGAGGTCAACGATGTTACCGCAAGTCTTATTGTTGCCCAGATGCTGTTTTTGGAAGCAGAGGATCCTGATAAGGATATCCAGTTCTACATAAATAGCCCTGGAGGTTCGGTAACCGCCGGATTTGCTATTTATGACACTATGCAATATATTAAATGTGATGTATCAACAATTTGTATTGGTATGGCAGCAAGCATGGGAGCATTTCTCCTTGCTGCAGGCACTAAGGGTAAGAGGTTTGCCCTGCCCAACAGTACAATTATGATTCACCAGCCTCTTGGCGGTGCAAGGGGTCAGGCAACCGATATTAAGATTCACGCCGAATGGCTCCTTAGAATAAAGGATGTATTGAACAGAATTTTAAGTGAAAGAACAGGACAACCTCTTTCAAAGATTGAGATTGACGTTGAAAGAGACTACTTTATGAGTGCCGAAGAGGCTAGAAAATACGGCATAGTCGACCAGGTGATGGAGCGCAGGATAACGGGGTGATGTAATGGCGCGATATGATGATAAAAGACAGGTTAAGTGCTCATTCTGCGGCAAGACGCAGGAGCAGGTCAACAGGATAGTTGCCGGCCCCGGAGTATATATATGCAATGAATGCATCGAGCTGTGTTCTGAAATCATAGAGGAAGAATATGAGGAATCTTCCTTTGACCAGCATCTTGACGAGCTGCCTAAGCCACACGAAATAAAAAGGATTCTGGACGAATATGTTATTGGCCAGGAAAGGGCGAAGCGTACCCTTTCCGTGGCTGTTTACAATCATTATAAGCGTATTCGTCATAAAGGTCCCCGTAATGATGTAGAAATTCAAAAGAGCAATATCCTCATGATGGGACCTACGGGATGCGGTAAGACCTATTTAGCCCAGACACTGGCTAAAATTCTTAACGTTCCTTTTGCAATTGCCGATGCCACATCCCTGACAGAAGCAGGATATGTGGGTGAGGATGTTGAAAATATCCTGCTTAAGCTGATTCAAGCTGCCGATTACGATATTGAACGGGCTGAGAAGGGAATTATATATATTGATGAGGTAGACAAAATTTCAAGGAAATCCGATAATCCTTCGATTACCCGTGACGTCAGCGGTGAGGGAGTTCAGCAGGCTCTTTTAAAAATCCTGGAAGGAACCATTGCTTCGGTTCCTCCGCAGGGAGGAAGAAAGCATCCCCATCAGGAGTTTATTCAGATAGATACCACAAATATTCTTTTTATTTGCGGCGGTGCTTTTGACGGGCTTGAAAAGATTATCCAAAACCGTATAGGAGATAAGTCCATCGGCTTTGGAGCAAAAATAGAAAGCAGGAAGGAACGTGACGTGGGCGAGCTCTTTGCTCAGGTTACGCCTCAGGATCTCTTAAAATACGGTCTCATTCCCGAGTTTGTGGGAAGACTTCCCATAACCGTGTCCTTGCATCAGTTGGACAAGGCTGCTTTTGTGGATATTCTCACAAAGCCCAGGAATGCTCTGGTCAAGCAGTACAAAAAGCTCTTTGAAATGGACGGCGTTCAGCTTGAGATAGATGAAGGTGCTCTGGAGGCCATAGCTGACAGGGCGATTGAAAGGAAAATTGGTGCCCGCGGACTTAGGGCTATCCTGGAAGATATTATGCTTGATGTAATGTACGACATCCCGTCGGTAGAAAACATTGAAAAGTGTATTATAACCAGGGAAACCGTGCTTAACAATGAACAACCCACACTGGTTTACGGCGATCACAGAAAGGCTCTGCCAGCCGTAAAAAAGAAAAAGCGGGAAGTTGACCCTGCATCTTAAAATTTGAGCAATTAATTCTGATAAACTATAAAGAACACTGTTTTGTGCAGTGTTCTTTTTTAATTTCTTTTTTCTATCACATTGACAAAAATATAGAATTATGCTATTTAATTCTAAAATATATAACTGAACAGCTCATGTTCCTGCGTGGATATGATGATTCTCCATATTCCCCAGTTAATCCGGCACAAGGCATAGTTGAAGTAAAGAATGGATATCTCTTCTCAACAATAAGTATTCCCTCTTTGTGTAAAAGTCAATACCAAAATGCATAAAAAGGGCCTTTTGAAAATGTCGTTTTTGGGTACTAATTTTGCGCCTGTTGTTTTGAAGGAGCTATCAACTTATCCTTGGTTCTATATGACTTTCCTGTAATATTTATGATTATT
>JAAYAD010000013.1 GCA_012719545.1 Clostridiaceae bacterium | reverse complement strand
TTTTTCATAAATTTCGCGTACAATCATATTTGCAAGTTACCTTTCCTTTTGGTTTATAGTTGATTGATTGGTCTCTTGAAACTATACCACATTGTGAAGGTAACTTGCTTTTTTATTCCTACAAAAACTTTACACTATGTTACACCATTATATAGACTTAATCGTAGTTCCGGCTTTTGATTATTTTTACTTTTATATTTTAATATATTAAAGAACTAATTATTTAACATATAAAAAATTTTCGCTTGCTCTTAATTATTGATCAAATCTGAACAAGAAAAAACAGGGAGCGGCCAAAGTAATAGATTTTATTGCCCAGGAGATACTATTTTTGAAAGCAACGAAGGAAGGAGTTCTTTTTATGGATTTGTTCAGAAGTTATCAGCTGATTGATAACGGTGAAGACGGCTACGATATTATTCTTTATATGGATACAAAAATGAACGATGTGGAATTTGCCGAAGAATTCGGCCGTATTGACCCTGAAAACAAAAAACGGCTGAATCAGAATATCATGGATTATATCAGAAGCAAATTCCCTAATATAAAGATAAATACCGTAAAAATTATGGCAGGTTCCATTCTGCTGTCCTCATTTTTCCTGGGAGCTCCAATTGAAACCAGGGCAGCAGAGCCAGCTGCCTCATCCATTGCCACCACACAAAGCGCTTACAATTACAATATAAAAATATCTGTAAACGGAACACTCCATAATTTCAAGGATCGTCCTTTTATATACAACAATACAACCTATGTTCCCATTTATGAATTCGGCAAAATTATTGGTGCCAGTGTCTGGTGGAACAGTACCTCAAAAACTTTGGGTATAAATAAAAATGATACCATGATAGCTTTTGTGCAGGGCTCTTCTAAAGCCAGAGTCAATGGTGTCGAGACCACCATGCCTCCGTCCATAGTAATTAATGATATAACTTATGCTCCAGTACGCTTTATCGCCGAAAATTTAGGATATAAAGTGTCCATGGACAGCACAACCCAGACAGTGAATATAACAAAACCTTCAATTGCTACACCCGGTGTATATAAGGTAGTTGCAGGCGATACTCTCTGGAAAATTTCGAAGACCTTTGGTACAACCGTTGATGCCTTGAAAAAGGCAAATAAACTTACGAGTGATACCATATATCCAGGCCAGACCCTTGAAATACCCGTACCTGTGACAAATACCACCTCAACGCCTGCACCCAGTGTATATAAGGTGGTTGCCGGTGATACACTCTGGAAAATTTCAAAGATTTTCGGCATAACAGTTGATGATCTGAAGAAGGCAAACAAGCTTACGAGTGATACCATATATCCCGGACAGACCCTTGAAATACCCGTACCCGTTACCAATATGCCCTCAACTCCTGTTCTGGATACTGATCAAACACCGTACGGCAATACCCAATGGCCTGATGTAACATATATAGTTCAGCCGGGTGATACTGCCACCTCCGTTGCCAAAAAATTCGGGGTTAAAGTTGAGGATATATTAAAGTACAACTACATGGATCCTGATGACTGGCTTGAGGCAGGAGAGAAAATAGCCATATCCGGTTATGCCCCCAGAGTTAAAACCGTTGAAGCTTTTAAGGAAACGACACCAGCCAGAAAAGGCGCTCTTGTTGACTGGCAGCTTGAAGGAAAATATATCATAGAACGCGGAGATGTTTTTACCATTGTGGATGTTGATACCGGCAAACAGTTTAAGGTTAAAATGCTTGGTGGATATAACCATGCCGATGTGGAACCATTAACTGCTGCCGATACAACAGTGATGAAATCAATTTTCGGAACATGGCAATGGTCGCCAAGGGCTGTTGTAATATTCCATAACGGCATGAATATTGCCGCGTCCTTATCAGGCATGCCTCATGGTGTGGATACAATAGAAAATGGAGTAAACGGCCATTTTGACCTTTATCTTAAAAACAGCACATCCCATAGCTCATCTACTTCCACAGTCTATATTCAGCAGCATCAGAATATGGTATTGAAGGCTGCAGGAAAATAGGCTGGCTAAAGATTCTAATGTCTTATTAAGTTGTATGAAAATAATTGTTTATGAACCGGATATAGAATTATAATGAATATGCGGGATGGATGTTCCGTCCTGCATATTATTTTTTGAATTTGGAGGGTAAAAGAAATGAAGGTACTGTTTATTGGGGGCACCGGTGTAATAAGTACTGAGGTATCAAAACTTGCCATAAAGCAAGGTGTTGATTTATACCTGTTTAACAGAAATACCAGGTCTGATTTTGTTGCCGAAGGGGCAAAGGTAATACAGGGCGATATCCGTGATGAAGAATCAGCAGCCCGGATATTGAAAGATTACGAATTCGATGTTGTGGTGGATTGGATAGCCTATACAAAGGAACATGTTGAACAAGATATAAAATTGTTTAAAGGCAGAACCGGACAGTTCATATTTATAAGTTCCGCTTCGGCATATGAAAAGCCTGCCAAAAGCTATCTCATAACCGAGAAAACACCTCTTGCAAACCCTTACTGGGAATATTCCCGCAATAAAATTGAGTGTGAGAATTTGCTTTATGAAGAATACAGAAAAAACGGATTTCCAATTACCATTGTGCGGCCATCCCATACATACAGCGTTACAAGCATACCCGCAGCTTTCAACAGTAAAGTGTACAGATGGAGTATAATTGAGCGCATGAAAAGGGGCAAAAAAATAATAGTCCCGGGTGACGGAACATCCCTCTGGGTACTTACCCACAGCTCAGATTTTGCTAAAGCCTTTGTGGGGCTATTAGGAAATGCCAAGGCAATTGGTGAGGTTTTTCAGATAACTTCCGATGAAGTTCTTAATTGGAACAGGATTACCAATATAGTGGGTGAGGCAGTGGGTATAAAGCCTGAAATTGTCCATATATCAACTGATTTTATTACATCATGCCTTCCTGAATATTCCGGTGAGCTTTACGGTGACAAAACAGAAAGCGTATGTTTTGACAACTCCAAAATTAAAGCGCTGGTTCCAGAATATAAAGCCACAAAACCTTTCTCCGAGGGCATTAAGGAAAGCATTGAATGGTATCTTAAGCATCCTGAGAACATGAAACTGGATGAAGAATGGGACAAAACCTGTGACAGGCTCATAGCTGCCCACGAAGCAGGAATAAATGCATTTAGAAATAATTAATGATTTAAATTTGATTTCTTAGTTTCTCAAGTATATATGGTATTATTCCAATTGTCTAACTCATACTTACTTTTTGTAAACTATTAAAAAATTTATAATTAAAAGAGCCTCAAGGCCAATTAAGTTAATCATGGCCCTGAGGCTCAATATGTAGATGAGGGATTATCCCAGAATAGCTTTAAGATCGGCTTCAGGTGTGCTTATAGGCTTAATTCCGAACTTCTCAACCAAAACTTTGAGAACATTTGAAGAGAAGAAGGCAGGAACTGAAGGACCTACATATATATTCTTAAGGCCAAGAGCCAAAAGGGTAAGCAGGATGCAGACAGCCTTCTGCTCGTACCAGGAGAGTACAAGGGTCAGCGGCAGGTCGTTAACTCCGCAGCCGAATGCTTGAGAAAGGGCTACTGCTACCTGGATTGCTGAATATGCGTCATTGCACTGACCCATATCCATAATTCTGGGAAGTCCGCCGATTGAACCAATATCCAGGTCGTTGAAGCGGAATTTGCCGCAAGCCAGGGTCAGAATAACAGTATCCTTGGGTGCCTGCTTAACAAATTCGGTGTAGTAATTTCTTCCGGGCTTAGCACCATCGCAGCCGCCAACCAGGAAGAAGTGACGGATAGCACCGCTCTTTACGGCTTCAATAACTGTATCGGCAACACCTAATACAGTGTTTCTTGCAAAACCTGTCATAAGCTCGGTTCCGCCATTGATACCGGTGAACACTTTATCTTCGCTGTAACCGCCAAGTTCAAGAGCCTTTTCAATTACAGGAGTAAAGTCCTTTGTACCGTCTGCGTTTTCCTTAATGTGGATGAGTCCGGGATATCCAACAACTGCTGTTGTAAACACTCTGTCGGAATATGTATCCTTAGGAGGCATAAGACAGTTGGTAGTAAAAAGGAAAGCTCCGGGAACATTCTGGAATTCCTTCTGCTGGTTCTGCCATGCAGTACCGAAGTTGCCCTTTAAGTGGCTGTACTTTTTAAGCTCTGGATAACCGTGTGCAGGAAGCATTTCGCCATGGGTGTAAATGTTGATACCCTTATCCTTGGTCTGCTCAAGAAGCATCTTAAGGTCAAGGAGATCGTGACCGCTCACTACTATAAAGGGACCCTTTTCAACAATGGTAGAAACCTTAACGGGAACAGGATGTCCGTATGCAGAGGTATTTGCCTCATCAAGGAGAGCCATGCATTTTAAGTTAATCATGCCGAATTCCATGAGAAGATCGAGCCATTCCTCAACAGAGCGCTCTTCAGAAAGGGCTCTCATACCCTTGTAGAACCAGTCCAATACCTCTCTGTCTTCTTTGCCAAGAACATGGGCATGCCATGCATAGGCTGCCATGCCGCGAAGGCCAAAGAGCAGGGTGGACCTTAAGGAAACAATATCGGAGTCACCCTTCCACAGAGCGTCAGAAGGATAATTTTCGGCTCCGCCCAGCCTGTTCTTCTCGTTCTCAATACGGGCCTTTATTTCATCTATTCTTTCAGGATCAAAGTTTACATTGGTGATGGTGGCAAAAAGCCCCTCCATAAACAATAGATCTGCTTCTCTTGATGTCTTATCCTTTGCGGCTTTTGCCAAGCCTATAAGGGCGCAGGTAACTTCATCCTGCTTATTGGCAACAACATCGTTTTTGCCGCAAACTCCCATTTTTGTGCAAGCTACGCCTCCGGCAGTCTGCTCGCACTGGAAACAAAACATTGACATAGTAATTTTTCCTTCCTTTCATTACATTTACTTTTTCATCAATTAACTAATGAATTTTAAATTTGGGCTTAATTTTTGGGCTTATCAGCTATTTTGGAATACTAATGCAGTAGTTTTATATTAATCCTCCAGAATCTGGCCATCGGTTGTAATGGTGACCACATTCCATGGAATCATTTTTCCGCTTATCATAAGGGCGTTCTTTGCTGCCTGGACAATGCCGCCGCAGCAGGGAACTTCCATTCTCAATATGGTAACGCTCTTGATATTGTTGTAGGCGAGAATGGCTGAAAGCTTTTGTGAATAATCCTCATCGTCCAGTTTCGGACAGCCTATGATAGTAACTTTGTTTCTCATGAAATCATTGTGTATATTGGCATATGCATAGGCTGTACAGTCAGCCGCAATTAAAAGGTGAGAATTTTCAAAGAACGGAGCCTGGGGAGCAACCAGTCTTATCTGGCATGGCCACTGACGAAGCTGTGACTCAATGGGACCACTCTGGGTTGCCGCTGCAGGAGCCGAATTTGCAGCAGGTTTTCTGTCGAAAGTTCTCATACGGCTTCCGGGGCATCCTCCGAAATGATGTCCTGCTCCATGCCCATGCTCGTGTACATGTCCATGACTTTCATTTTGGTGAGATGCCATGTTCTTCTTTACCAATTCCTCATCAAAAGCATCTGCTTCTCTTTCCTCTATGGTAATTGCACCAGTAGGACACTCGGGAAGACATGCACCAAGACCGTCGCAATAAGCATCGGAAATAAGCTTTGCTTTTCCGTTAACAAGCTTTAATGCACCTTCATGGCATGCGGATATGCACAGACCGCAACCATTGCATTTCTCTTCATCAATCTTGACTATATTTCTTTTAATTTTCATTCTTATATATGCTCCTTTCAATTCGTTAACCAACCGGCAATTATGCATCGCGGTCTTACAGGCTAATTATAGGGAAGGGTGAGAAAAAAATCTGTAACCTGGGCTACAATTTACTTTAAATTTTTTGCAGAATAAACAAATATGTATTGTAAAAGTTTTAATGTATAATAATTGTTAAACATATATAAAAAATGCTATCATTATAATTGCTTATTGGTGGATTTTGAATAAGTACTAAGGGCTGATTGGGGGTGCCTTTTGCTTTGATTAAGTACCGTGAGGATTCGGAAATTGACTATATCCGCCTTATAGACATGATTTCCCAATGCGGAAGAGACGATATGTCAACTGATTACAAGGAGCTTTATAAAACAGTAAATAATTCAATGCGTGTTGTAACGGCCTGGGACTTTGATTACATGATAGGCTTTGCAAATATAGTAAAGGCTCCCGAGTGTGATAAAGAGGTTAAGCACATATTGGTTGACAAAGAATACTCAGGCTTAGGGATAGAAGAAAAGCTGGAAGATATGCTGGCCATAGGCTAAAAATCAGTAGCAAACCAATATTCGGTCTAATTTTTTTGCAGCTAATTTATCGTCTTCCATCATAAAAATCCTTGTGCTATAATAATGTGGTATTAAATGGACTGAAAAGTTTTGGAGGTTTAGAAATGAAGCATATTAAGACAATTAACAGCTCTACTTTAAGCAGGGACGTTAAGAAGGCCGGATGCGGCGAGTGCCAGACCTCATGCCAGTCTGCATGCAAGACTTCCTGCACTGTTGCCAACCAGAAGTGTGAAAGAAAGTAAGATTTTTTGCTTTGGAATTTATAAGTATTAATGGAGCATTTATCAACAGGAAGGGCAACAAGGCCCTTCCTGTTGTTTGCGCTCCGTATTCTCTTAAATAATAATAAAGTATATTATCATATATTATTATGTTTAAGTTTATATATACTGAAAAAATAATTCATACCGGAGGTAGAAAATGATACATGCCTATAAAATGCATGGGGTGAATATTGTTCTTGATGTCAACAGCGGTGCTGTTCATGTTCTGGATGATATCGCCTATGATGTCCTTTCCTGTTACGACCAGGACGGTACTTTGGACGAGCAAAGGCTGACAAGCCTTAACCATAAATATGGTGCTGAAGAAATAAAAGAAGCCTGTAATGAAATCGAAACCCTTAAAAAAGAAAACTTGCTCTTTACTTCTGACCCATACAGCGAATATATTCCACTCTGGACAAAGAAAACAGTTGTAAAGGCTCTTTGCCTTCATATTGCCCATGACTGCAATTTAAGATGCAGCTACTGCTTTGCAGGAACGGGTGACTATAAAGGCGCAAGATCCCTTATGAGCCTTGAGGTGGGTAAGAGAGCCATTGATTTTCTCATTGAGAACTCAGGCAACAGAAGAAATCTCGAAGTGGATTTCTTTGGCGGAGAGCCCCTGATGAACTTTGATGTGGTAAAGGAAATTGTTTACTATGCCCGTCAGAGGGAGAAGGAAGCCAACAAGAACTTCCGCTTTACTCTCACTACCAATGTTCTTCTTCTGGATGAGGAAAAGCGTGCCTTTATCAATGAACATATGCATAATGTGGTCTTAAGCCTCGACGGACGAAAAGAGATTAATGACGAGGTAAGAAAAAGAGTCGACGGCTCGGGAAGCTATGACAGGGTTCTTCCCCTTGCGCTTAAAATGGCTGAGGAAAGAAAAGACAAGGATTATTATGTAAGAGGAACCTTTACCCGCAAGAACCTTGATTTTGGAAAAGATGTGCTTCATCTTGCGGATGTAGGCTTTACCCAGATTTCTGTTGAGCCTGTTGTGGCAGCCAGGGATTCCGGCCTTGATATCCGTCAGGAAGACCTTAAAACCGTTTGTGACGAGTATGAAAGGCTTGCAATGGAATATTACCAGAGAAGAAAAAACGGAAAGTGGTTTAATTTCTTCCACTTTATGATTGACCTTGAGGGAGGCCCCTGCGTTGCAAAGCGTCTGAGAGGCTGCGGCTCCGGAACAGAATATCTGGCTGTAACTCCTGAAGGCGACCTGTATCCATGCCACCAGTTTGTAGGACAAAAAGAATTCCTTCTGGGAAATATTTTCGATGGCCTTAACAACTCCACCATAAGGGAAGAATTTATAGAATCCAACGTATATACAAAGCCACAGTGCAACCAATGCTGGGCAAAGTTCTACTGCAGCGGCGGTTGTGCGGCAAATTCATGGCAGTTTAACGGGGATATTAAAATACCCTATGATATTGGCTGCGAACTTGAGAAAAAGCGCGTAGAATGTGCTCTGTGGCTTAAAACTCAGGAAGTTGAGGTGTAATATATATGATCAGGAGCTTTGGCGGTAAAGTGCCTAAAGTTCACGAAACGGCTTATGTAGCTGAGAGTGCGCAAATTATAGGCGATGTGACCATTGAAAAGGATGCAAGCATCTGGGACAACGCGGTGCTGAGGGGAGATATGGGCCCCATAGTTGTAGGAGAGGGCAGCAATGTCCAGGATGTTTCTGCTATACATAATACAAAGGATATTCCGGTAATCATTGGAAAGAATGTGACAATTGGACACAGAGTGGTTCTCCACAGCTGCACAATAGGGGATAATTCCCTTATTGGAATGGGAGCAGTACTTCTGGACAATGTGAAAATAGGCAATAACTGCATTGTAGCCGCAGGTGCCGTTATCACTCCAAACACAGTTATTCCCGACGGTGCCATGGCAGCAGGTGTTCCGGCAAAGGTTATCAAAAATCTTACTCCGGAACAGATTCAGGCAAACATTGAAAATGCAAAAGAATACATAAAGTTGTCGGCTATGTATAAGGAAGAAAAATAGCTGCGACATTAAAAAAATGTATTTCTTGTCGCTTATTGACTCATTTGTTATACAAGATTTATAATACTTTAAGTATTGAAACGCGGTATGAACCAAGGAAAAAAGAAGGAGGAGGCTCCCAATGAATGATAACAGGACATTTAAGCTTTTTTTGATTCTCCTTGTTATCGCAGCTATCTGTACAGTCGCCTATACTGGGCTCGGACCTGCAAATGCGAGAATAATAAAAGGCGTAAATGAATTAAGAACCGGTATTGATATAAGAGGTGGAATCAGCGCCATAATGGTGCCTGTTTATCCTAACGGTTCAGAAGGACGCAACATCAGTGAAGACTTATCAAGTGCCCGCAGAATCATAGAAGCACGTCTTGACGCGCAGGGAATTTATGATAAGACCATAACTGTGGATGCTACAAACAACAGACTTATAATTGATATTCCCTGGGCACAGAATGAAACCGAGTTTGATCCAAGAAAGGCTTTGGATGAACTTGGAAGTACCGGTGCTCTTACATTCCAGGAAGTAAATGACGAGGACATGTATAAGGATGCATCAGAGCTTGTTCCTTCCGGAAAAATTGTCTTAACAGGTGAAGATGTTGAAACTGCTTCAAGCTTCCAGACCGATACAGGAGCGTACAACATTCTTCTTAAGCTGAAAAGCTCAGGTGTTGAAAAATTCTCTGAGGCTACAGCAAGGCTTGTTGGAAAGAGAATAGCCATTTTCATGGATGATATATGCCTTTCTGCTCCCACCGTCAATGAAAGAATAACCACTTCCGAAGCTGTTATCAGCGGAAGATTTACTTACGATACAGCCAAGGCTCTGGCCGATAAAATCCGCTTTGGTGCTCTGCCTACCAAGCTTGAGCCTGTTAAGGTTGACTCCATAAGTGCCCAGTTAGGCCGTGGCGCGCTGGAGGTTGCTGTTAAAGCCGGTATTGTTTCCTTTATTCTTGTTTGCTTATACATGATACTCTTATACAGGCTGCCGGGCGTCGTATCTGTATTTGCGCTTTCAGGACTTCTTGCCCTTCAGATACTGGTACTGGCAAACTTTACTATTTCCGTTACCCTGCCTGGAATAGGCGGTATTATCCTGTCCATAGGAATGAGCGTTGACGGTAACGTAATTATCTTTGAGCGAATTAAGGAAGAACTTCAGGCAGGCAAGACATTGCGTTCCGCAATTGAGTCAGGATTTAAGAGAGCCTTTGTCGCCATCCTTGATTCCAATGTAACAACAATCATAACCGCCGTAATTCTTTACATCTTAGGTACCGGACCTGTAAAAGGCTTTGGTGTCACCCTGCTCTTTGGTACCCTGTTCAGCTTCCTGTCAGTTATTACGGCTTCCAAGACAATGCTCAGGGGTGTATCAGCCATCGGTATATTTAAGAACAAGTGGCTGTATGGCGTAAATGGAGGTGTAAAAAATGGGGCGCTATGATTTTATAAAGAACAGAAAATACCCTTTCATTTTCAGTATTGCTTTATTTGTTTTCTTTGGAATAATGCTTGTTGTAAACGGCGTAACCCTTGATATAAATTTCAGGGGCGGTACCCGTATAATGATTGAGTGTGTGGGTGATGTAGACCCCAATGCAGCAGGTGCCCTTATTGAACAGGAAATAGGCAAAAAGGTTATGGCAAGTATTACAAACACCTACAGCCCCGATGCGGGTGAGGCAGCCGTCAGCATGCTCCGCCTGGACATTGCCGGCAATGAGCCACTTACACGTGAAGAGGAAGAAAGGGTAAAGGAGCTTATTGGTGAGAACTTTGCCGTTAAGCTTGACAGTAATAAGAATGAGACAGTGAGCATTACTCCTACCATCGGACGTGAAACCCTGCAGAGAGGAATCCTTGCCGTTGGTCTTTCCGTGGTTCTTATCCTGCTCTATGTTGCATGGCGATTCAGCACCTTAAGCGGTTTTTCAGCAGGTGTATGCGCAATAATTGCTCTGATCCACGACGTTGCAGTCATGTTTGGAGTTTATATTACCATGAAGCTCCCACTTAATGATATTTTCGTTGCCGCCCTGCTTACCGTAATAGGTTATTCAATAAATGACACCGTTGTTATATACGACAGAATACGTGAGAATACGGAGCTTATGAAAAAATCCAGCCTGGCAGACATTGTAAATGTCAGCATTCATCAGTCGCTTTCACGCTCCATAAACACCATGGTGACAACTTTGATATGTCTTGTAGTAATGCTTGTTTACTCAGCAAGCAACAATATAGGCTCTTTGTTTGATTTCAGCTTCTCGCTTCTCATTGGTGTCATTAGCGGTGTATATTCCACACTTTTCATTGCCGCACAGCTTTGGGTGGTATGGAAAGAAAGAAAAGCTGTTGTTCGCAGATGATAATTGCCGGCAGGTCATGGAACCATGGCCTGCTGGCTATTTTAAGACAGGAATAATTTTCTTATTGGAAGCAAAACTACAAAATTTTTATGTGAAGCTTGACTTTATATGCCGAGTATGTTAACATTTTATTGCTTTGCGAGCATTTTTTTTTTATGCTAAAAATGAGTCATAGGAGTGTTCCATATGAGAGTTAGAATAACATTGGCTTGTACAGAGTGCAAACAGAGAAACTATGATACAATGAAAAACAAGAAAAACGATCCGGACAGAATTGAATTAAACAAGTACTGCAGATTTTGCCGTAAGCACACAGCCCACAAGGAAACCAAATAATTGATGGGGAGTTGTTATCCATGACCGACCAAAAGGAAAAATTCGGCCAGCGCGCTGGCAAATTCTTTAAAGAGATACGCCTTGAAATGAAAAAGGTTATATGGCCTACAAAGCAGCAATTGATTAACAACACCTTGGTAGTATTCGTTGCTTGCCTTGCTGTGGGAGTTGTAGTTTGGCTTGCAGATACGGGTCTTGGTTTAATATTCAGTGCTGTTTTCGGAAAGTGATTAAGCGGAAGGAGGGCTGGAGTTCAGTCTCCGCTTGAGAAGTATGTCAGAGGAAGCAAAATGGTATGTTGTCCACACTTATTCCGGCTATGAGAATAAGGTAAAGGCAAACATAGAAAAGATAGTTGAAAACAGAAAAATGCACGATTACATCCTTGATGTGGTTGTTCCCATGGAGGAGCAAATTGAAATTAAGGATGGAAAGAAAAAGGCAATGCTCAGAAAAGTGTTCCCGGGCTACGTACTGGTCAAGATGATTATGACTGATGAATCATGGTATGTAGTTCGCAACACCCGCGGCGTTACTGGCTTTGTTGGTCCTGGGTCGAAACCCGTACCTTTGTCCGACGAAGAGGTACAAATGATGGGTGTTGAACAGGTTGAGACCATTGTTGACTATGAAGTGGGCGACAGCGTCCGCGTAATCGACGGTCCGCTGGAAAGCTTTATTGGAACTGTTGAGGAAATCAGCCTTGACAAGAAGAAGGTAAAGGTTATGGTTTCCATGTTTGGTCGTGAAACACCTGTGGAACTTGACTTTGTTCAGATACAGAAGCTATAAAATAAAAGCTATTAATTTATTAACTTTGATTCCAATAACGGCTTGCCGTTTAAAAGGCGGCCAGTCTGTTTTATGGATATATGCTTGGTTTTTGTCCAGGCAAGATTACTGGGAGGTGGACTAAAATGGCAAAGAAAGTTGCCGGCTATATTAAATTACAGCTTCCTGCAGGAAAAGCAACTCCTGCACCACCGGTTGGACCAGCCCTGGGTCAGCATGGCGTTAACATCATGGGATTCTGTAAGGAATTCAATGAAAGAACCGCGAAGGATGCTGGGTTGGTTATTCCGGTCGTTATCACGGTTTACAGCGACCGTTCATTTTCTTTTATAACCAAGACTCCGCCTGCTGCCGTTCTCATTAAGAAGGCATGCAAGATCGAAAGTGGATCAGGAAAGCCTAACAGAGAAAAGGTAGCAAAGATTTCAAAGGAAGATATAAGAAAGATTGCGGAGCAGAAGATGCCTGACTTGAATGCTGGAAGCATCGAGGCAGCCATGAGCATGATTGCCGGTACGGCAAGAAGCATGGGCGTTGTTGTAGTAGACTAATGCCCGAACTGTGGGAGGGATATTTCCCGGCGCAATTTACCACAAAGGAGAGTAATGAAAATGAAGAGAGGCAAAAAGTATCTTGAACGTCTGAAGCTTGTTGACAGAACTAAGTTGTATGAGCCTAAAGAAGCTATGGATTTGGTTCAGAAGACAGCTTTGGCTAAATTTGACGAAACTGTTGAAGCTCACATAAAATTGGGCGTTGACTCAAGACATGCGGACCAGCAGGTTAGAGGCGCAGTTGTTCTGCCCCATGGTACTGGTAAGACTGTACGCGTGTTGGTATTCGCTAAAGGCGAAAAGGCTACTGAAGCCGAACAGAATGGTGCTGATTATGTTGGTGCCGAGGATCTTGTAAACAAGATTCAGAAGGAAAACTGGTTTGAATTTGACGTTGTTGTTGCAACTCCCGATATGATGGGACTTGTTGGACGTCTGGGTCGTGTGCTTGGTCCTAAGGGCTTAATGCCAAACCCCAAGGCAGGAACCGTTACAATGGATGTTGCGAAAGCTATCGCTGATATTAAAGCAGGTAAGATTGAATATCGTCTGGATAAGACAAACATTATCCACTGCCCCATAGGAAAGGTTTCTTTCGGAACCGAAAAGCTGCATGACAACTTCCGTACTCTTATGGAAGCTATTGTTAAGGCTAAGCCCGCAGCTGCAAAGGGTCAGTACTTAAAGAGCGTAACCATTGCAACTACTATGGGTCCTGGAATCAAGATCAACCAGCAGAAGGTTCTTGATTAATCAAAGTTTGATTGGCATATGACAATTTAATCCTGACCATAGACAGCAGGAATCCTTCGGGATATAACGTATATCATCCTGCCGAGGTAAATTTAAGTGGTTGATAAAACCCTTTTGTAGTCTATGGTCGGATTACAAAAGGGTTTTTTGCTGGATAACACCATAAGGTTTGATCCAATACATTTTAAGGAGGTGCATCAAATGCCCGGTGCAAAGGTTCTTAACCATAAGAAGGAAGAGGTTGCAAAGCTTGCTCAAAAGCTTAAGGAAGCAAAGTCTGTTGTTCTTACTGACTACAGAGGACTTACCGTTGAGCAGGATACAAAGCTGAGAAAAGCTTTGCGCGAGGCAGGCGTTGAGTACAAGGTTATGAAGAACTCAATTATCCGCTTCGCTGCTAAAGAATGCAATCTGGAAGGCCTGGACAAGTATCTTGAAGGTCCTACAGCTATTGCTATCAGCACAACTGACGTAGTTGCTCCTTCCAAAGTACTGTATAAGTTTGCCAAGGATTTTGAAAAGCTCGAAATCAAGGCAGGTATGGCAGAAGGCAACATCATAGATGTTAACGGCATTAAGGAGCTTGCTAACACTCCTTCCAGAGAAGAGCTTCTTGCCAAGTTTATCGGAAGCCTTCAGAGCCCGCTCTACAGTTTGGCTATTGCGCTTAACGCTGTTGCCGAAAAGAAGGAAAGTGCTGCTGAGTAATTCTGGATATCAAATAGTATAATCACAAGTAAAGGAATGGAGGATATTAAAATGAGTGAAAAGATTACAAAGTTTATTGAAGAAATTAAATCATTAACAATTCTCGAACTTAAAGACCTCGTTAAGGCTATTGAAGAAGAATTTGGTGTTTCCGCTGCTCCCGTAGCAGTTGCAGCAGCTCCTGGCGCCGCTGCAGCAGGTGGTGCAGCTGCAGCTGAAGAGCAGTCCGAGTTCTCAGTTGTTCTCACCAATGCTGGTCCTGAAAAGATTAAGGTTATCAAGGTTGTTCGTGAAATCACCAACCTTGGTCTTAAGGAAGCTAAGGACGCTACTGAAAACGTTCCTACAGTTATTAAGGAAGGCGTTTCCAAGGAAGAAGCTAACGCTATCGCTGAAAAGTTCAAGGAAGTTGGCGCAACTGTTGAAATTAAGTAATATTGCTTATAGCAATAAAGGGCTGATGCAAAAAGCATCAGCCCTTTTTAGTTTGGTTCTACGTCAATTGTTGGGGTGGAACAAAGTAAAATGAAGTAACGTATGTATTGCTGGCAGATGATCATATTTGGTTGTCTGCCAGTTTTGTATGTAAAGGCTTATGCCATAACATGAAGTATTCTGTTCCTAAAT
>JAAYAD010000102.1 GCA_012719545.1 Clostridiaceae bacterium | reverse complement strand
GGGCCAAGATGAACTCGCTTACGCTCGCCCTTGACATCCTCCAACAGAATGCATAAATGTTATAATTATACAAAAATAAAGAAAGGAGAACCTAACTTAGAAAAGCTAAAAAATTGTCTTGACAAGTGGGGGCATTATATACTGTCAGTTAATATTTGTGCCGCCTGCATTATCTGGGTTTTGTTTAGTTGAGTCATGTTTACAATTTCCATTTTGAATCCTCCCGTTTAGCTTACAGCCTTGTAATTGAAACAACGCTTCTACAAGGCTCGAGATGGCTCAAGCTGATGGAATAATAATGGTTCAGTCCACCATCGTGACAGTTACTTCCTGAATGAGTCTTGCAACATCTTCGGGTCGTGGAGGCAAAGTTCCTTCTGTAAGGCAGGCTGCTGTACCAAAAGCAATAGCTCTCTTCAAGCAATCTGCAAGTGTCAGCCCATCCACAAACCCAGAAATAAATCCTGCAACGGTGCTGTCCCCTGCACCGATGGTAGAAATCGGGGTGATGGCTGGTACTGTGGCTTTATAGGTAGCTCCACATCCCACATAGACAGCACCCTTACCTCCCATACTGACAATGACATTATCGATACCAACAGATGCCAACATTTTAGCGGCAGATAAGGCATCCTCAAGAGAAGTAATCGTCTTTTTGCACAGGCTCTCAATCTCCTGCTCATTGGGCTTTATCAGCCAGGGACGAAGTATCGACAACGCCTCGATATCAAAGCTGCAACTGTCCACGGCCAAAAGTGCGCCTGCATCTTTAGCCTTATGAAGAAAAGAAAGAACATTTGAAGTTGTAATTCCCCGTGGAATACGTCCGGAAAAGGCAACTATCGTTCCTTTTTGAATATAATCTGACATTTTCTCAAAAAACTCTTCCAGCTTCTCATTGTTTAAATAAAAATTATCTAAGCAAATACGGGTCTCCGGATCGTTTTTTGGATGAATAGTAATATTCTCACGTATTTTCCCCGGTACATACATTGGAATATATTTTAGTCCCCATTGTTGGAGAGTTTTCTCGAACTTATCACTGTTTTCCCGTCCCAGTATGACAAATGCAATGCTATCCTTCTTATTATTAAGTAGAGCGCGAGAGATATTGATTCCCTTTCCTCCTGATTCCACCAGCACTGTCTCTACGATATTTTCTTTGTAGGGACGAAAATTACTGATGGTGTAATGCAGATCGTAAGCCGGATTTAAAGTAACAGTAATAATATCTGACATGGCGATTTTCCTTTTAAAAATATTTATTATATGCTTGGGCTTGAGCCGCGCAAATTAGACTTTTGCATTCTCATATATCAATTATGATATCAATCATGCCGTTCATCAAAAGAGTCATAGGTTTCGCAAAACCTGGCTGAGAATGATGGTTCTTCTCCTGCAACATATAGATGTGATGTATCTCCAAATGAAAGCATTCTAAAATAGGCAATCCCTTTTCTTCGCTCCTCCGTTACAAGGGTGGTTACAGAGGATGGTAAAGCGCAAAAGCCATGCCATAATACAACAGGTGAAATTCCTAACAGGTGGCTTAAGATTACACATTCAACACCAAAATGACAGAACAAAGCTATGGTATCTCTGTTTGGATTGACGGCCCGATACAAATTACCCTCACGAACATAGCCATTTCTCTCTAAAATCTTATCTATTCCTTCAAAAACTTTTTTTGCTTCTGATATAACATTTGCCTTTTTCATAACAGGTGCTGTATACCAGAGATCTTTATTGTAATATTCATTAACTATCGTCCAATCCTGCGGAAGGAGATCCCAGCAAATCCTCTCCCTTCCCATTTTTTCATCATATATAGGAGCATGAAATTCTCTCAACCATGGCAATACTTCTGCAGTACGATTCATTTTATTTAATGTGACATTTGCTGTATCCCGTGCCCTTCCAAGGGGGGAAACATAAAACTCTTTAATATCCATAGTTGATATCTTGTTTGATAAAAGCTCTGCTTCTCTCCAACCTTTTTCAGTCAGTGAATCTTTCTCATAATCCGGATCAGCATGGCGAATTATTAATAGTTTCATATAACTAACTCCTTGTTCTTTTGTTTAGTAGATTAATATTTAAACATATTTTATCTGTGTCTTGGAACAATCATCTACTTCAAAATTATTATATCAATACTCCATATATAAAAAAACGCACCTTTGCATTTTTGCGCAAAGGTGCGATATAAACTTGATTCTACTTAGTGTAGATATTTATTCAATTATGCAGGTATCTTCAGAACCTGTCCGATGTAAATTCTGTCAGGTGATTTTAATATATCCTTATTAAGGTTATAAATTTCCATATATCTGGTACCGCTTCCGAGATACTTTTTCGCGATATTCCAGAGGCAATCACCTTTGACTACCTTATAATAAATATATTGTTCTTCTGCTTCAGGGGTCTCATCTTCAGTCTCGGTATTTTCAGAAGCAGGTGCAGTCAAAATAGTGATGTTTCCTTTAGGAGCTCCATACATCTCTTCACTGATTACACCATTTAAAACTTCAGATGTATAATTAATGAGTGCATCTTCAAGAGCTACACCTGTATTATAGCTGCTAAGATTCTTTAACAGGTAGTATGTGTCTCCTCCTGCAGCAAGGAAGTCATTGGTTGCTAAGGTGTATGTCTTATTAAGATCAAGGGGTTCACCGTTAATCTTAACATTCTTAATACGGGCTCCCGGGTTAGCCGGTGCATAGTAAGTTGAATCAGGATACTGAGCGCCATTTTCATATGGTACAGTAGTATCAATTGTAAATTCAATACCCGAAACCTGAGGGAATGCTCCAATGGCTACAGGAGTACTGCAGGTTGAAGCCTCAAGCAATTCTAACAACTGTGCTCCGGTAACCTCTACAATAGCAACGGTATTTCCAAATGGGAATACTGTCTTCATGTCTTTCATAGTTACATTGCCAATTTGAATTGAAGCACGTATTCCACCACCGTTTGTTATTGCAATGTCTACACCGCCTCCTACGGCATTGTTGGCAGCCCAAAGGATAGCATCTGCAGCAAAATTACCCAGGTTTGTCTCCTTTGTTCTTACACCAGGGTCTCTGTTGCCATCTAAGAATACTTCTGTTACAGCAAATTTCTCAGATAGCATTTCATCAATTTTTGCAGCTTCAATAGCAATAAATTCATTTACTAAGCTGTCAACACTGCTGTAGTCACTTGCTGATATAAGTTTTGTGGTAATTCCGTCTTTATCAATAGTTACAACACCAACATGGCTAAGCTTAGTTCCTGCTGAAACTAATATTGTATTGCCATACTTGTCCCCTTCAATAACACTATGGCTGTGTCCGTCTATAACAACATCTATTCCGTCAACATTTTCAATTACGTCAATTGATCTGTTAGGTTCACTTTCATTGTCAATTCCGAGGTGAGCTACACAGATAATATAATCTGCTCCGGCTTCTGTTAACTTCTTAACCTGTTGACGTGCGATTTCATAAAGTTCTTCACCGGCAGGGAAATGAAGAGAAGCAACGTTTTTAGGATTAGCCTTGGTGAGTGTTTCCGGTGAAGTTAACCCGAATATACCGATTTTGCCAACCGTGGTTTCAATTACTATGTTTTCTTTAAATACTGGTGCTCCGGTTTCCTTATCCAGTATATTGGATGAAATAATAGGGAATTTCGCCTTCTGTTCAAGTTCCTTCAGATTGTCAAATCCGAAATCAAACTCGTGATTGCCAGGAACCATAAGGTCATAACCGGCTTCATTCATGAACAGGATAGCATTAAGACCCTTATTGAGATTAACTAAAGGATCTCCCTGTATGGCATCACCGGCTGATACCAATAAAACCTCTGCTCCTCTTGCTTCGTAATCCTTAACGAGCTGAGCAACACCTGCCGTACCGATTGATTGACCTTCAGCTGCCACATCTCCACCATGGGTATCGTTAGTATGAAGAATAACCAGTTTACCGCTTAGGTCCCCGGTTATTTCATCAGCCGATACCATGGCAACCTGTAGGCCCAGTACAAGCAGTAAAGCTAAAGTTAATGCAAGAATTTTACTGAACTTGCCCTTAACTCTGCCATTGAAAATTTTCATATAGATCCTCCCTATTATTATATATTTCAGTGAATATTTTCACTGATACCTTAATTATATAACAAATAAATATCAAAAGGTAAATTATGAAAATTTAAAATTAAATATTATCTATTAACCATAATTAATCACTATGAAAAAGCTTAGAGAAAAACTTATTTCTATATGCTAATCATTTACATTTCATCAATTTCACTGGTGCCATTATTTTGAAACAAAGCTTGCCCACATAATGATTACTGAGGGCTATATGTGCCTTATATGCATCTTCCAGCAAAAACACTTTATCAATATGAACTTTTATTCTGCCTGAACTGACCCAGTTATTTAATCTCTTTATTATCTCTGGTTCCGGTTCACCATTATATCCGGTTAGACTAATATCAGTCCTTACAGACGGAATCGGATATATGCCGTTTGGATATGCTATGCGGCCTCCAGTACGGATACACTGAGCCAATGAATTTGCCAGTTCACCTCCTGCCGAGCTACAAGCGGTTTGGATGTGTCTCTTGAGGTTTTGGTGGGCTTAGGTTCTAAAAACCTCCTGTGAGCTGATATCGCTGTAATTTTGATAGATAAAAATAACCCCCCTTAGCAAGATGTTTGATAAGGGAGGTTGTATTGAGTAGCTGAAAAATAAGGCAAAGGACAAATGCGATAGGAAGCCCTGTGACGACGAATAAAACTTTACGAAAAAATCTTAGAAAAAGGGTATGGCTTTTCTCATTTTTTGGTTATCTAAATGAGCTAGTTTGGATCTGCTTTATTCGCTCTTTTGTTATTTCATCTAGATTATTACAACCACTAAAAGCATATTCACCTATGCTTGTTAGCCCATCAGGCAGAGTAATCGTTGTAAGAGAGCGACATCCGCTAAAAGCATTATCCCCTATTACAGTTATACTTTCAGGCAACTCCACGCTCACCAGCTCCACTAATCCCATGAAAGCACCTGTTATGTATTCAACGCCTTCCGGAATTATAACAGAAGTAACGACATTTACTGAGTCACTATCATAATTAAAAGCTTGGCTGGCTATAAGTCTTGTCCCATTAGGTATCACCAGTGTTGTAGGCGCTTTTCCCTTGTATTTTAATAGATTGGAGCCTAGGAACACAAATCCATCTGGTTGCCTCTTATACCAATAGGTTTCAGCAAAAGCATCTGAATCTAGGTATGTAAGATTATTCAAGCTTTCAAAATCTATTGTGGCTAGTTGTTCACAATACTCAAATGCTCCTCCACCAATAACTTGTAGGTTTTCATGTAAACGGATTGCTGTTAACCTAACACAACCGGAGAAAGCCATAAAACCAATTTCTGTTACGCTATCTGGAATATTTATTGATTCAAGGTATATACAATTATAAAATGCTTTTTTCCCTATTACTTTCACACCTTCAGGTATATAAACTTCTCTTATTGGACTCGGACCTTTCTGCTTTCCGGACACAATAGATACAGGACCCTTTGTGGCACCAATAGCCACTACAGGGTCTCCGTTAATTTCAGATGGGAATATCACTTGCTCTGCATTCCCTTTATAACTAACGACAGCTCCCTTTAACTCTTCATCATATTTATAATCAAAGTCTTCTATAGGGGTCGGTTCCCAATCTTTTGGGGGCGTGTTATCCGAAGTTTGGCTTGTGTCCTTTTTGTCCCTTATATTTTGGTTTTCGGTTTGAACTGTGCTTTTATCAGTAATACTGGTGTTTGTTGCATTTTTACTACCACAAGCACTAAATAAAAATACACAGGCAAATAAAATTGAAATAATCTTTATTCTTTTCATAATTCATCCTCCCTGTTTATTCTTCTGTATATCCTACGCTTGTATCGATACCTATTGTATTCGTCGTACCATCCCAAGTTACGCCGATGTCAAAAGCCTTGGCTATATCCCTGAGCTTAAAGTAGTTATTACCGTTGATGGTATAAGCAGTAAGGGATATTTCCTTGCCGTCCTTGTAAATCTTTGAGGTCGTAGGAGTAGCAACCTTTGCCTTTCCGTCACCCTTCGCCAACTCGCCACCTACAGGTGTGTAGGGTTTGCTGGATATTAAGTTGATAGCGTTGTTCTTACTATCCCACTTTACCTCAAAATTCTTCTCTGTTTTGTTCACGGCCTGTGCGATGTCACGAAGTTTGAAATAGTTGTTGCCGTTAATGGTATATGCCTCGAAAGTCACTGCCTTACCGTTTACAATAACCTTAGAAGTTGTAGGGTTGGCAGTAATAACCTTCTCCCAACCCGCATAAAGAGTAGTGTTTCTTCTTACAAGGTTAGTGCTGAAATCCCAAGCCTCTGTGCAGTTCTTGTCAAGATACCATCCAGTGAACTTATAGCCAGACTTCGTAGGATTAGCTGGTTTAGTCACCTTGGTATTAGCCTTCACGGTTGCAGACTTTACAGCAGAGCCACCGTTAGAGTTGAAGGTTACGGTATAGTTTACTGTGCCTTTCTGAAAGACTGCTACGAAGGACATATCCTTTGTAACACGGTCAGTATCTTCGTTCCAGATAGGAGCTTTGCTGTTGTTAAGGTCACGCCAACCGATAAAAGTGTATCCAGCCTTCTCAGGAAGTTTCACCTGCGGAAGTTTCGCTCCTTCGGGAACAATGATATAAGCACAAGGGTCGCCGTATTCGTCCTCTCTTACATAGTGAGGAACTAAGGACTTGTATGCGTTGTCGAGCTGGATTTCAAAAGATACTCTGTAAGTCTTTGCGTAGAGTTTACTGTTAATAAAATCGAACTTCCAAGTCTTAGGGTCAACAGGCTTCGTACACTCCAAATCCGTATAAAGAGTTATACCTTTTAGTTCAGGTATTTTATCAATCGTAGTGTGTAATGGCAACGGACCTATGGTACTAATTCTTTGACGATTACTTGACCCTGTAAGAGTCAAAGTACCATCCCAATCTGTGTCAGGAAGTCTACCAATGCTGTGACTGTAAGAGTAGTCTTCTACTGTAAGGTCAAACCAACCCCATGTAGGGTCTGCAAAAATCCAGCGACCATCCACGAATACATGATTCCAAGCATGAGGCTGCCCGCCTAAATTCTTAACCATACCTTCAATGTACTTTGCAGGAAAACCAGCAAGTCTGTAAAACAGCTCAGTGAGTTTAGCATACTGTTTACAATCACCACGACTCTCCTCAGATATTCCTATACCAGTAAATAACCCAACAGCGTCATTTTCGGCAATATAACTCTTATTCTTATGAATCCACTCAAAAATAGCTTTAACTTTTGCGTAATCACCTGTAATCCCTTTGGTAATTTCCTTAACTACCTTAGACTGTTCAGGATAAATAGAAGCCCAATCAACTGACGGAGAAAAAGAGAAATAGTCAAGTGCATACTCGTCAGTTCTCTCGTTATCTACGAGTTTCTTATTAGAAGCGTAAATCTTGTCGTAATCTTGATAAGGATTGGCTGCGAAAGCCTGTGCAGGTAGCAGTGTCGCAACCATAACCACTGCTACGAAAACAGTTATAATTCTTTTCACCTTGGTTAAAACCTCCCAGATTGCCAGATTCTATGGACTTTAAGTATGATTATATCAATTTTATGGACAAAATTTAAGCATAAATCAGCTCAGGAAATCCGTAGTGGTCGGATAAAAGGAGAATCCTCTCGGATAGAACGTTCCAAGAGGGTTCTCCTTTTATGACGTACTTGACGTGTTGCCGCACTCTAATGCAAGTACAACAGACACAATAACGTAGTCTTTTATCTGCTTATTACGTCCAAAATCACCTTCTGGGTTAAAAGAAATATGTCCCGCAAAGTGCTTAAAATTAAAGACTTCTAAGAATCTATACGACGTATCCCCACTATGCACTCCACATGGCTCGAGCGGTTCAGATTGATGTCTTGAACTATTTTGAAAACTATCTGTTTGCGGAAACATATCTACGAACTTTCGACAATTTCTTCAAAAACCATCTGTTATCGGAAACATATCCACCGCATTTTAGCATAAATTTAAATCTTCAAGGAAATTCTCCTACTGTTCCATGATGTTTCTATATAGCTGATTATCAACATATAAAGTACCCATTATATAATCTATAACCAACCTTTGGGCATTATTTGTAAATCATCTTATTTATACTTGATTTTTTTAATCCTGTATTTAATAGTGTTTTTATATTAAATCCTGATTTTCCGTAGCTTAATCTATACCAATAGTAGTTTATATATTCATTATTCCGAATAAAAATAACCCAATAGCAATAATCAAATCTTTATTGCTGCTTTTAATGATAGGTATTATCATACTTAGCGCCACTAATAAAATCATATTTAACTTTCTTAGAAATCTAAGGAATTTTATAGCCTTAGGACCAAAGCTTTCTTTTTTTATTATCAATATATATCTATAAAACCAATAAATACTTCCTTGTAATAATATAAGAATAAGATATGAAAATGCTATGAAACTAGCCATTCCAATATTTAATGATCTATATACAAATATAAATGTACATAGAGCTGCAAATTCACCTAATGCTAAATATAATAATTCTTTCTTTAGACTATTCAATTTATCACCTCAACAAACCTTACATCGCATTATGTTACCATTATGCAATAATAAGCTATTTGCTGCATATGCTGTTTGAAGCCTTTCCTCCAAATCCTTGGGCATTGGATTAATTTTTCGTTTCAATCTGGAAGTATCCATCATTCCATGCAATCCTCTCTTTCTTCAACTACAGCAATTGCATCAATTTCAATCAAGCATAAAGGATTTGTAAGACCAGCGACTTTGAGAACTGTGATCAAAGGAGGCTTTTCCATCTCGCCAATTGTTTCCTTAAATGATTTTAATCCGACTGCCAGATCGCACCCGTTAACCATGTAAATATTGAGCTTTATAACATCATTGAAAGTTGCATTTTCGGAAGCCAAAGCTATTTTAATATTTTCTAAAACTTGTTTTGTTTGCAGTTCTAAATTGTCCCGACCTATTAATTGTCCCTCAGAGTTAATAGCATTTTATAATGATACCAGAAATTAAGACAGACAAAACGGCCAAAATAAGTTAGTATGGAACTATGGAAAAGAGAAGAAATTTTACACCGGAAGAAAAAGCAAAAATAGTGATTGAGGTCTTAAGGGAAGAAAAAACGCTGAAT
>JAAYAD010000057.1 GCA_012719545.1 Clostridiaceae bacterium | reverse complement strand
TTTTCAATTCCTTATAGGTAGTCTAAAAACATTATGAAAGAACTATTACACCGCCTTTAAATGTTTGTTTCAATTCCTTATAGGTAGTCTAAAAACAGCAGACTTACAAAGAATTTACGGCGATATAGTAATGTTTCAATTCCTTATAGGTAGTCTAAAAACACGTAATGTTTATTCGTGGACAAATATGAAATCTAAGTTTCAATTCCTTATAGGTAGTCTAAAAACGATTAGGTGTAAAACATAGTGGATTAGTATGAATGTTTCAATTCCTTATAGGTAGTCTAAAAACCCGCACTTTCGGTCCTGTGCTAGACGGAGTTTGAGGTTTCAATTCCTTATAGGTAGTCTAAAAACTATAACTATATAGGAGGTAAGAAAATATGAAAATGATGTTTCAATTCCTTATAGGTAGTCTAAAAACGGTAATTAGTTCAATCAAGTATATATAGTCATCCCACGTTTCAATTCCTTATAGGTAGTCTAAAAACTTATATTAATATTTTATTTTTTTATGCTATATGATTGTTTCAATTCCTTATAGGTAGTATAAAAACCCGTTCTACCCGCATAAACAGTACATTGAAGAAACTATAAATATTTCAATAATTATCCTAACTGTAGTTTATTATATCATTGCAACTATTGAGAATAAAGACGTTATTAATAATTCACATTGTTCGTCGATCTCCAGGAATTTTTGCGCTATTGGAGGTCGACGGAAAAATCGTATTTTATGATGCAGCTAAATAATATACGATTTAATATCTCTATAAGTGTAAAACAAAAAACTCTTGAGATTACTCCCAAGAGCTTTGGTGCGAAAGGCGGGATTTGAACCCGCACGTGCTTGCGCACACTAGAACCTGAATCTAGCGAGTCTGCCAATTCCACCACTTTCGCACGTGATTTCAGCATATGTCATTATACATGAAAAGTGGCATTATGACAAGATTATTTTTTAAGAATCGCTAAATTTGTTTATAGTCATAATTCTCTACTTGCTGATTAACTTCATTATGTTGATTTTCCATTATTATTCGTCTGGACGGAACAGCTATGGGAACACCCAATTCTTCAAATATGCCCAGTATTTTAAGGTTGGTATTCTCCACAACATTAAGGTATGTCTGGTAAGCGGTTGTCTTTGTGAAGAAAGTAATAAGTATAACAAGGGTACCTTCACCGAAACTCTCGAAGTTTACCACAATATTATCATTCAGGATATCAGGATCATTTACAAGCATTTCCCTGATTCTTGCTGTCAATTGCTTAATCTTTTCGGAAGGCGTGTTTAGGGGAATGTTAAGCCTGAATGAAGCCCGGCGCTTTCCCATTTTGGACCAGTTTACCACAGGTTCGTTGCTCATTATTGAATTTGGAACACTTACTACCGAGTTTGAAAAAGTTCTTATTTTTGTACTTCTGAAGCCGATTTCTTCAACTATGCCTTCAACCTTTTCTGTCTGTATCCAATCACCAATGCTGTAGGTTTTATCAATCATAATGGTTATGCTGCCAAGCAAGTTTGCCGCAGCATCCTTTGCCGCAAGGGATATGGCAAGTCCTCCAAGACCAAAACCTGCAACAATTCCGCTTATGTCATATCCAAACATACTGATTAAAATAAAAATCTCAAAGGTCACAATCAATATCTTCAGTGTTTTTCCAAAGAGCCCCATAAGAGCCGGATTAGCTTTTTTCTCGGTTTTATTGATAAATTTCTCAAGAAGGTAAATAACTATATCCGCCGCGCGGAAAAGGAACCAGAATACAATTATTATGAAAAACAGCCTCAGAAGAAAATTAATAAAGGCGTGTACAGTTATGGGCAATGGAAGAATCAACAAAGCTGCATAAACTGCCAATCCGCTGATTAACACCTTTGCAGGCTTTTCAAAGGAGATTACCAGCATATCGTCAATTTCTGTCTTTGTCTTTTTAGTTATGCTAAGGAGCAATTTAACAATAATTTTCACAAAAACATGCCTGAGAAGATGGCCCGCTAAAAGCACGATGATGGCAATAATTATTCTCGGTAAAATGTTTACCGCAGGATAATAGCCCATAAGTTTAAGGATTTCATTTATACCGTTCAAGTTTTAGCCACCCCCGAGAGAGGAAATATAATATAAGCTTTGTTTATGATAACAGATTTTAGCCAAATAATAAACTGTAAAACCTGTTGATTGATTTATAATGCCATTCTTGATATGTATTGAAATGCCAAAATGATTGCTATATTTCAATGTATTTACAATTTAACACATATTATAGTGTTGCACCTTAAAAAGTGGTATATTTAAATAGATTATCAAAAGATTATCAAAGAAAAATATTTTGGAGTATGGTTATGAAGGAAAACCTTACGGCACTGCAAAAGATAGTAGATAACATTTCTAAGATTATTGTAGGCAAAGAAGGTCCGGCAAAACTGCTGGTAATTTCCATGGCTGCATCGGGACATGTGCTTATAGAGGATGTGCCTGGAATAGGCAAGACAACTATGGCTTATGCCATGGCAAAGTCCCTTGGCCTTACCTTTAACAGGATTCAGTTTACTCCCGATATTCTTCCGTCCGACATCACAGGTTTTACAATTTACAATCAGAAGACCAATGAATTTGAATACAGACCGGGAATTGTCATGGGCAACATAATACTTGCCGACGAAATTAACCGTACTTCTCCAAAAACCCAGGCAAGCATGCTGGAAGTTATGGAAGAAAGGCAGGTAACCGTTGACGGTAAGACTTATAAAGTTCCTGATCCTTTCATGGTGGTTGCAACTCAAAACCCGGTTGAATATATGGGAACATATCCTTTACCTGAGGCTCAGCTTGACAGATTCCTTATGAAGATCACCATAGGGTATCCGTCAAAACAAGAGGAAATGGATATGCTTTACAGGTTTAAAAACAATAATCCCCTTAATGACCTGGAGCCTGTGGTTACAAGGGAGGAATTATGTGAGCTTAAGGATAAGGTAAAGGAAGTAAGAGTTGACAGATCCCTTGCCGGATATGTAATAGACATTATCTCGGCTTCGAGAAGAAATGAGCATGTGCTTTTAGGCTTAAGCCCCCGTGCATCCTTATGCCTGTTCCGTGCTGCCCAGGCAAAAGCCCTTTATGAAGGACGCGACTATGTTATTCCTGAAGATATACGTGATCTTGCAGTTCCGGTACTAAGCCACAGGCTTATTATCAAGCAGGAATCCAAAATTAAGAACATAACCGGCGAAAAAGTAATTTTTGAAATTATCCAGAAAACTAAGATACCAGTTTAATTTATTTTGAAAGATACAAACTGATTGATACCTGGATACAGAGGCAGGGCTTCTTATGGCAAAAAAGAAGCAAAAGACAAAAAACACCGGCGAAGTTAAATGTTTTTGGAAAAATTTAATGCTTTACCTGGCATTGCTTATTGCTTGTTTCTCCTATGCCCTTAATTATGGAGGATTTTTTCCTTATACTCTATTGTACCTTACTCTTTTTCTTCCTCTGATGAATTTATTTCATCTTCTTATTACTGCTAAAATGCTACGCATGAGCGAGAGGTTGAATTCCAGGATCTTTATTAAGGGAGAAACAGTAAATTATCGTTTTACCCTTAACAACACATCATGTTTCTATATGCCGTACATTGATATTCATATGCATACTGAGACCCGGATAATTTTTGAAGGCTTAAAGGATGTGAGGGTTTCTGTTGCGCCATTTTCGGTACGTCAGATAAAGTACGATTTTCCCCTTGCTTTAAGAGGAAAATACAGCATAGGGGTTGAGCGTGTCCGGATTCATGATTTAATGGGCTTATTCACCTTCACGTTTCATCCAAGGGAGAAAAAATATATATTGGTAAAACCACGTATATTAAACAGAGGGTACAATATAATTCCTGATTCCCATGCTTATGAAGGACAGCAAAATCTGGAATCCAGAAAACACGGAAACGATGAGCTGTCAGACATCAGAAAATATGTCTATGGTGACAGCCTTAAAAAGATACACTGGAAGCTTTCTGCCAAGCTTGACAAGACAATGGTTAGAGAAACATTCAGTGAGCCGGACAACAGCGCTGTTATCTTCTTTAACCTCAACAGCACATTATATAAAGATAATTCGGAATTAATGGACAAAGATGCTCTATTAAAAGAAGACTGCCTTATTGAAGAGCTGGTTGCAGAAATTAATCACTTGTTTAAAAATCACATTCCCATAAAATTATTATTCAATAAAGACAGTCTTAATTGCATGAGCATATCATCACTGGCTGAATTTAACTCAACATATGAGTATCTGTCAGAGCTTAATTTTAATCATCTTGAACACAACAGAAAAAATCTTGATTTCTCCAACAGCATGGAAGGTGATGGAAGCCTTAAATATATATTTACCCTGACCCTTGACGGAGATATGGTGGATGAAATATTAAAGCTAAGCAACAAGGGAGCGAATGTTACACTTTATTATATAGATTATAAATCGGATGACGATAAGTCCGAGGATATGTTTGAAAAGATTCAGGAAGTGTTTGAAAAAAGCGGTATCAGAGCAGTCAGACTTGAACCCTGCATGGATTGGCTTGAAAGCCAGCAGTTTGATATGCAGGATAAACCTGCATGACAAGGGGGAGCTATGAAACTGAAAAAGGATATTGTTTCAATATTCTCGGATTTTCTGGTGGCTTGGGGATACATCTTTATTATAAATGCATACCTTGGTTATGTCATTTATATTGAGCCGCCATTGCTGCTTATTTTTCTCTTTTCAGGAATTATATATTTACTTTTGAATATATTTTTTTCAACCCGCATTACAAGCATTATGTTTTTGTCATTGCTGGGTCTAGGAGCTCTGTCATTGCCTTATTTCTATTTTATTAAGAAACCTCAGCCAGAATGGATTTTAAAGTTTATTGATAACTTTATTTCACTCTTTAATAAGCTTTACTGGTTTGAGGGAGTGAAAGAGAATGAAGAGCTGCTGTATACCTATGCCAACATTTTGATGATTTTGTTAATTACAGTATTTTCACTTCTTTTCATTCTGTTTTACAGAAACCGATTCAGCTTTATAGCCGTTTCGGCCATGACTATCGCTGCGGCTTTCTTCTCATACTATATGACTGCAAATGAAAACCGACTGCTTTTCGCAACATTCTGTACCTTAAGTGTATTATCCTATATACGTTTTATAAGTTTTCGCAAGAAACGGTTTAACATGCTGCCGGAGAATTTCTCGAGGGGAATTGCGATACTGTGCACCATTCCTTTAGCAGTTTGCATGGTTGCAATAACGCTTATAATTCCCAAGGATCCGGAACCAATCAAATGGGCATGGCTTGACCAAACAATAAGCAGAGCTCAAGATTGGATTAATGGTATAAGTAATAATTTTCAGGAAATTGATACGGATTTTTTCAGCCTGTCAGACGCAGGATACAATAATAAAAGCACAAATAAGCTTGGCGGGCCTGCATGGCTTAATAATAAAGTAGTTATGGAGGTTAAAGCAGAAAGGCCGGCATACTTGCGCGGAACCGCGTATCATTCATATGATTGGAGCACATGGACAAATTACGATCCCGAAAATCTTGGTATGGTGTCTTATGAAATTCAAAACGATATAGGGGAAACATTTAATGCCTGGTCATATATACCCATAGATGACTTATTCCCGGATATCGTGGAAGAGGATAAGCTTATTCTTGAAAAATTAGCCCAGAGAGAGCTTCAGAAAGTGCTTTTCCCTCAATATACCATGGAGGTTGAATTTAAAAATATAAGCACAAGAACAGTGTTTGCCCCATTAAAAAGCATAATGCCTGTAAAAAATCCTGACGACACTGCCCTTGATACTTTGCAGGGCTTTTACGGGACTCTCATATCCAAATCAAAGCTGGAAAATGGCTCCATTTACGTGGTTGATTATTATCAGCCCATGTACGGTGACCCATTATTGAAAAAGGCTCTTAATTACAGCTACAAGGGACTTTACAAAGATGCGCTGATAAAAGTAATTGATGATGAAGTTTTTACTGAGATGATGCTTGGCAATCAAGTTGTGGGCGCCAGCAAAAATATATTTATAACTGAATATGTATCATCACTAGGTAATTTGGCAGTCATTGATGCCAAGGATGAGAAACTTGAGAGATTTTTAGCCGCATCATTGCTCACAGAATGGCTTTTTCGTTCCGAAGAAATATATCAAACATATCTTCAGGTTATGGAAGACCTTCCTGAGAGAGTTAAATTGCTTGCCCTTGATATTACGAAGGAAGCAAAGACGGATTACGAAAAGGTTATTGCCATAGAACAGTACCTTAAAAACAATTACCAATATTCCTTAAATCCTGATATTATTCCTCCGGACAAGGATTTGGTGGATTATTTCCTCTTTGAAGAAAAAGAAGGCTATTGCACCTATTTTGCAACTGCCATGACCATACTTTTAAGGACCCTGGGAATTCCTGCCCGTTATGTGGAAGGATATATCCTGCCTTCAACACCATCTGAAGAAGGCACATACATTGTTACAAACAAGTATGGACATGCTTGGGTTGAGGTATATTTTGAAGGCTTCGGATGGCTTACCTTTGAGCCAACTCCTTCATATTCGGGATTAACCGACTATATTTCGGAGCAGGAGTATCAACAAACCATGAATTATATTGAACAATCAGACCTTGAAGATCTAAGCAGATATTATCAGGAAAGAGAAAGGCCTGTTAAGCAGGATCCGTCTGATATTAACCCTGAAGTAGTTACTGAGGAAAAGAAAGCTACATTTAGATTGACATGGCCAATGATTGCATTTATTTCTGCAGGTCTGCTGTTTTTAGTTAATTATCTTGCATCAGTTATAGGGAAAAATAAAATTGCTAGACTTGCCGGCGGGAAAAAGGTTATGGCATTATTTACGAATATGGTTTCATGGCTTTCCCATATTTCCCTAAATATAAAGCCGGGCGAAACCGTTATGGAATTTTCAAAAAGAGTTGATAATTTATATTATTTTGAAACAGCCTCATTTAAAAAAGTGGCTGAAATATATACTAAGGTCAGATATGGCAATATTGATGCTTCAAAGGAAGAAGCAGAACTGGTTGAAAAATTTTCAGAAGAACTTAAGAAAAAGATACTTGCAGAGCTTGGCATCAGAAGGTATATTCCATTGCGCCGAATCATACTTGGAATGTGAATTATTTAACTGGAATTCTAATGCAATTTTTATATACAACAGGGATTATTAATGTTATGATTAAGTTATAATATTTGTATATAATTAAAGCACTGCAAACAACATGCTTTAATAAGGAGCATCCTTCTATGAATGAAATGAATCTGGCTAATATAATTCAGGGAAAGCCTTTATATAAAAGCCCCGAAATTAAAGATTTAAGACACTTGCTTAAATTAAGCGAAAAACGATTCGGAAATTACACAGCTTTTAAATTCCGTAAAAAACCCAACGCACAGATTGAATCCAGGACATATTCACAGTTTGATTCAGATGTAGATGCCTTTGGAAGCGCCCTTGTAAATATGGGGCTTCTGGACAGCCGTGTTGCAATAATCGGCGAGAACCGCTATGAGTGGGTTGTATCCTATCTTGCAACAGTGAACGGCGTGGGTATCGCAATTCCATTGGACAGAATGCTTCCTCCAAATGAGCTTGAAGCAATGCTTGAAAGGTCGGAAGCAGACATACTTGTTTATTCGGCGGCTTTCCATGATGTTGTTGAGAATATCCTCAAAAACAACAACAACCTTAAGGCAGTAATATGCATGAATGAGGACGAGGATACATTAATTGATGATCCCAGGTTTTACTCCTTCCAGAAACTTTTGAACACAGGTCACAATCTTTTAAGGGAAGGATATGATAAATTTACCGGGCTTACCATCGATTCATCAGCCATGAGAATTTTACTGTTTACATCAGGTACATCGTCAGCTTCCAAGGCTGTTATGCTAAGCCACAAAAATATTTGCGCCGATATTATGGGACTGGGTGGAATAGTATACTGCAAGCCCGGAGAAGTAATTGTATCAATGCTTCCCCTGCACCATACCTTTGAAAATACATGCGGCCTGCTCTTTCCATTGTACCTTGGCATGACCATTGCTATAAGCGACGGGCTTAAGTACCTAAGCAAGAATCTGACAGAATATAAGCCTGACTTGCTTGTAGGAGTACCGTTAATTTATGACAAGTTCAAAAAGAAAGTTACCGATGAAATAGAGAAGAGAGGTCAAACAGGAAAAGTTAAGGCCCTCATGTCTGTTGCCAGCTTCTTAAGCCATATAGGACTTGATTTCAGAAGAAAATTATTTAAACGCATTCTGGATTCCTTTGGCGGAAAACTCCGTGTTATTGTTACCGGAGGCGCCGCTATGGATCCTGAAACAGCCCAATGGTTTGAAAATATAGGTGTAAAGGTATACCAGGGCTATGGCTTAACTGAAACATCACCCGTTGTGGCTGGAGGCAATGACAGGAGACGTAAAATAGGTACCTGCGGAGAACCATTGCCCGGTGTTAAACTTGCAGTTCTGAATCCTGATGATAACGGATACGGAGAGCTTGTTGTCCAGGGCGATAATGTTATGCTTGGCTACTGGAAGGACGAGGAAGCCACCCGTGAAGCGTTGAAGGGCGGATGGTTCCACACTGGTGATTTGGGATATATAAAACGAGGCCTAATACATGTTACCGGCAGGTTAAAATCAATGATAGTCCTGAAAAACGGCAAAAAGGTGTTCCCCGAAGAGATTGAATCCCATATCAATTCGCTGGGCTTTGTAAAGGAATCCATTGTTTGGGGAGAAACTGCAAAGGACGGCACGGTTGAAATATGCTCCAAGATTGTTCTTGATAAAGAGCAGGTTTCAGAAATGCTTAAGACAAACCCCGATGATGAAAATGCAATAAGAAAACTTCTTGATGCAGCAATTAAAGAAATAAACAAGCTTATGCCCGCTTATAAAACCATACGATACTATGTATTCAGCTATCAGGAACTGATTAAAACTACCTCCCTGAAAGCAAAACGCTATATTGAGACTGCAAATATCAGAACTATGCTTAACAAGATGGCTCTCAATATGAAGAATTTAGCAGGGAAGAACATTGACAAGCTGATGGAAATGATGTCAAAGAGAGTAGAAGAATTTTAATAAAAAATACGGAAACTGGTGTTTCCGTATTTTTTTGTGTGTTTATAGCTTTCTATAAAAATTTTATCTTTTATTTTCATATAAAATCTTGTATACAAAAAACAATTAGAGTATAATTGACTGGGCAATAAATGAACGGTTATTGTCCATGTTGTTATTTTTATTTGCTGTTTATATATTTTACTTTCACATCATTTTGGGAATACTGGATTTAGGGTTGAAAGGAGCTATAGTATGAGCGATTTTTTAAGAATGGTCACAGAACGTGCCAGGGCAAACAAAAAAACAATTGTCCTTCCTGAAAGCACCGATATTCGTACAATCAAAGCAACTGCAATGATTTTGGAACAGGGATTTGCAGATATTGTACTTGTTGGAGATGAAGAAAAGATTAATGAACTTAAGGGTGACCTGGATATCTCAGGAGCAAAAATTGTAAATCCATTGACCTCTGATAAATTTGAGGATTATGCCAATACACTTTATGAACTCCGCAAAAACAAGGGCATGACCTTGGAACAAGCGCGCAAAACTATGGAAAATCCTCTTTATTGGGGAGTTATGATGGTAAAGAAGGGAGAAGCTGACGGAATGGTGGCAGGCGCTATCAATTCCACTGCAAACACTCTCCGCCCTGCACTTCAAATACTGAAGACCGCTCCCAATGTTAAGCTTGTATCATCTTTCTTTATTATGGTTGTGCCTGATTGTGAGTATGGATACAAAGGAACATTCCTTTATTCCGACTGCGGCCTTGTTGAAAATCCCAATGCAGAAGAGCTTTCTGAGATAGCTGTCTGCTCTGCAGCAACCTTCAGAAATCTTGTTGGAGCCGAGCCTAAGGTAGCAATGCTTTCATATTCAAGCTATGGAAGTGCCAAGAGCGAATTGGTGGACAAAGTAGTTGAAGCAACAAGACTTGCAAAAGAGAAAGCTCCTGATGTAGCAATTGACGGTGAGCTTCAGGTTGATGCAGCTATTATTCCGGCCATAGCAAAATCCAAGGCTCCGGACAGCCCTCTTAAGGGTGAGGCAAATGTACTTATTTTCCCTGATCTAAATGCGGGAAATATAGCTTATAAATTAACTCAGCGCCTTGCAAAGGCAGAAGCTTATGGACCAATAACTCAGGGTATAGCAAAGCCTGTTAACGATCTTTCAAGAGGCTGCTCGGCAGAAGATATTGTTGGTGTTGTAGCCATAACTGCCGTACAAGCTCAGGGATAAACAGACATTATACAGAAAAGGGATATTACAGGGGGAATATTAAATGATTATTTTGGTTGTCAACGCAGGAAGCTCATCACTTAAATATCAGCTTATTGACATGAAAAATGAGAATGTTCTTGCAAAAGGTCTTTGCGACCGTATAGGACTTCCTGCCTCATTAATCAAGCATAAGACTTTTGACGGAAGATCATTGGAAAAAGAAATTGAAATGCCTACCCACAGGGACGCAATAGCTAATCTTTTGAAGGTTTTGACCAATGATGAAGTTGGTGTTATAAAGTCTCTGGATGAAATAACTGCTGTTGGTCACCGAGTTGTGCATGGCGGCGAAAAGTTCTTTAAATCAGTTATTATTGATGACGAAGTAATGAAGACTCTTGAGGAATGCGCTGAACTTGCTCCTCTTCACAATCCACCCAACATAACTGGTATAAAGGCTTGCCAGCAGGTTTTGCCAAATGTTAAGCAGGTTGCCGTATTTGATACCGCGTTCCACCAGACAATGCCCAAAAAGGCATATATGTATGCTCTTCCTTATGAATATTATGAAAAATATAAAGTACGTAAGTATGGTTTCCACGGCACAAGCCACAAGTATGTTTCAGAGCGTGCTGCACTGCTTCTTGGTAAACCCATTGAGGAGCTTAAGATAGTTACTTGCCATCTTGGAAACGGCTCCAGCGTTGCCGCAGTTAAAGGCGGAAAAGTAGTGGATACCTCTATGGGCTTTACTCCTCTTGATGGCTTGGCAATGGGTACCCGCTGCGGTTCAATCGACCCTGCAATTGTTACTTTCATAATGAATAAAGAAGGCTTAACCACCGAACAGATGGATACCATAATGAACAAAAAGTCCGGTATGCTTGCTGTATCAGGTGTAAGCAGCGACTTCCGCGATCTTGATGATGCAGTTGAGCAAGGAAACGAACGTGCTGCTCTTGCTCTGGACATTTTCGCATACCAGGTTAAAAAGACCATTGGTGCATATGCATGCGCAATGGGCGGCCTTGATGCAGTTGTTTTCACTGCCGGAATAGGCGAAAATAACTCCAAAATCAGAAAAATGATCTGTGAAGGCCTTGAATTCCTGGGAATATCCATCGAAGATGAAAAGAACCTCAAAAGAGGGGAAGAAATAGATGTCAGCAAAGAAGGAGCCAAAGTTAGAGTTCTTGTTATACCTACCAATGAAGAGCTTGCTATTGCAAAAGAGACCCAAAAATTGATTGGCTAAATGTTGACAAGGCTGTATACGCAATATAGAATGGGAAGGTAAAGGGGAGACCCTTTACCTTTTTTATTATGAGAATAGCCTGACCAGTAATAGCTTATACCAAATTATTAACATATACTGGTAAGAGTGCTTCCTTGGAGGATGAACAAAATGAAGGTTTGTAAGTTTGGCGGAACATCAATGGCTAATGCTGAGCAAATTAAAAAGGTATGCTCTATTATTACAAGTGATCCGGACAGGCGTATAATAGTTGTTTCTGCTCCCGGAAAACGCTTTGATAAAGATGAAAAAATAACTGATCTTCTTATAGATTGTGCAACCAAATTTTTAAACAACGGCGATTATGAAAGCGTTCTTAACGTTATTGTAGGAAGATTCGCTGAAATAGCTAAGGATTTGAATCTTGGCAATGAGATAGTAAACGATATTGAAAATAATATTAAAACACGTATTTCACTGCCTTGTGATTCCGAAGAAAAATTTATGGACCGCATGAAGGCTGCAGGTGAAGATAATGCTGCCCGTCTTGTGGCTTATTATCTGACAAGCCTTGGCAAAAAGGCACGCTACATGAACCCTAAGGATGCAGGGCTGTTTTTAAGCGATGAATACGGAAATGCAAGGGTTCTGCCCAATTCATACAAAAATCTCGCCAAATTGAGAAATGTTGAGGGAATTATCATTTTCCCGGGATTCTTTGGCTACTCCCTGTCAGGTGAAGTGGTTACTTTCCCGCGCGGAGGTTCAGACATTACCGGCTCTATTCTTGCTGCAGCCGTTCAGGCAGACCTTTATGAGAACTTTACAGACGTGGATTCTGTCTTTGTTGCCAATCCTAAGCTTGTAAAGAATCCCAAGCCCATTTCGGTTCTCACTTATCGTGAAATGAGAGAACTTGCTTATGCTGGTTTTACAGTCCTCCATGAAGAAACTTTGGAGCCTGTGTATCAGAGAGGCATTCCGGTAAACATTAAGAACACCAACAATCCCACAGCTCCCGGCACCTTGATTGCTCCCGAGCGTGAAAGCTCAGAGTGTCCCATTGCCGGTATTGCAGGTGATAAGGGCTTCTGTTCAATAAACATACATAAATACATGATGAACCGAGAAATTGGTTTTGGCAGAAAAGTAATGCAGGTTCTTGAAGAGGAATTTGTTCCCTTTGAACATATGCCCTCAGGTATTGACGATATTTCTGTAATTGTCAGAAAAAAATATCTTGATGATGAGAAGAAAAGCAGAATTATGGAGAGAATCGCCAAGGAGCTTAAGGTTGACAGCGTAAGCTTTGAATATGACCTTGGCCTTGTAATGGTGGTAGGTGAGGGCATGAAGCACACAATAGGCGTTGCCCACCGTATCGCCAAAGCTTTTGCCGACGGAGGGATTAACATCAGAATGATTAACCAGGGTTCATCAGAAGTGAGCATCATGTTCGGCGTAAGCGAAGAAGACGTAGATAAGGCAATTGTATCAATCTACGACGAATTCTTTAATTAATAGTTTAAATTTTAGTAATTATGAATCTGATATTAAGCATGGAATATTTCATATATTTCTATGCTTTTATGCTCTAATACAGAGCAAAATAGTAGTATGGTAGGAGATTGATATTATGATTCTGGTATTGAAGCGTGGTGCAACAGAGCACCAAAAAGAGGAACTAATCAAACATATTGAAGGAATGGGTCTTAAGGCTCATGTTTCTGTAGGTGAAGGCACAACAATCATAGGGCTTGTAGGAGACACATCCAAGCTCAGCAGCTTTACTTTTTCATCCTATGAAATTGTCGACAATGTACTTCGCGTTACAGAGCCTTTTAAACAGGCTAACCGCATGTTTAAACCTGACGACACCATTATCGATGTATGTGGCAGGAAGGTAGGACAGGGGTATTTTGTAGTTATTTCAGGACCTTGTTCGGTTGAAAGCGAAGAGCAGATTGTAGGCATAGCAAGGGAGCTAAAAAAAGCCGGAGCTTCGTTTTTGCGCGGCGGGGCATATAAACCCCGTACATCTCCTTACAGCTTTCAGGGTCTTGGTCTTGAAGGCCTTGATTACCTTAAAACTGCGAAGCAGGAAACTGGCCTTCCCATTGTATCTGAAATAATGTCAACGGATGTTTTGGACAGATTCATTGAGGATGTTGACATTATCCAGGTTGGCGCTCGCAATATGCAGAATTTTGTGCTTTTAAGGGAACTTGGAAGGACAAACAAGCCCATTTTGTTAAAGCGCGGCCTTTCAGCTACATATCAGGAATGGCTTATGTCTGCCGAATATATCTTAAGCGAGGGCAATAAAAACGTTATTCTTTGCGAGCGTGGAATACGCACCTTCGAAAACTATACCAGAAATACTCTGGATATAAGCGCTGTGCTTGCTATAAAGAAGCTCAGCCATCTTCCTGTAATTGTTGATCCAAGCCACGGTTCCGGAAAGCCCTGGATGGTAGGTCCTTTATCCAAGGCCGCCGTTGCCTGCGGAGCCGACGGTGTCATTATAGAGGTTCACAATAATCCCAAATGTGCATTGAGTGACGGAGAGCAGTCCATTACTCCAGAGCAGTATGCGGAAATTCTGCCTAAGATCAAAAAGTACGTTGAAATAGAAGATAAGCAACTGGAGGTGTAGCCCATGGAGAGAATTACAGTACAAACCGTGGGCGGCACCTATGATATTTTGGTTAAAAGGTCACTTTTTAAAAGCCTGCCGGAGATTTTCAAAGAGAAATATAAAGGCAGAAAACTGGCTCTTGTAACAGACAGCAACGTATTTGACCTGTACGGACAAAACTTTGAGAATGAGCTTAAAAAGGCCGGCCTTGATGTTGTTTCCATTGTATTTAAAGCCGGTGAAGAAAATAAGAATCTTCATACTCTTCAATCAATTTATAATAGTCTTGCAGATAACGGATTTACCAGGAGCGATTATGTTATAGCCCTTGGCGGTGGCGTTACAGGCGACATGGCAGGCTTTGCCGCCGCAACTTTTTTAAGGGGCCTAAAATTTATCCAGGTTCCTACTACGCTTCTTGCAATGGTGGATTCAAGCATAGGCGGAAAAGTGGCCGTTGACCTTCCCCAGGGAAAAAATCTGGTAGGAGCATTCCATCAGCCCGAGGCTGTCTTTATTGATCCTGAACTTTTAAGCACTCTAAGTGACAGATACTTTGCAGACGGTATGGCAGAGCTAATAAAGCACAGCTTTATAAGAAGCATTGAACTTTATCAAAAACTTTTCGAGTTATCTCAAAAAGTCCGAAAAGAAGGATTGTCTTCTTTAAGAGAATCCCTGTCAGACAGCCTTGACCTTATTATAGCCGAGAGCTGCCGCATTAAAAGAGATATTGTAAACATTGATGAGAAAGACAACGGAATAAGGCAGCTTCTTAATTTCGGCCACACCATAGGACATGGAATTGAACGAGTGCAAAACTACACAGGTTTTAGCCATGGTGAGGCAGTATCAGCAGGCATGGTCTTAATGACAAAAATCACGGAAAGCATGGGTCTGACTCAAAAAGGGGAGGCGCATAAGTTGGCAGAGATTCTTAAAAGCTACAACCTTCCTGTTTCCATGCCTGATATTGATGTAAAAGAGCTTATTGACGCTATACGCCTTGACAAGAAGAACCGTTCAGGGAAAATTACTATTTCATACATAGAAGAAATAGGACAGGGCAGGCTTTTTGAAATGGAACTCAATGAACTGGAGGAACGGATACATGGCATCCTTAACAATAATTCCTTCGCCTCTTAAAGGCACTATTCAGTCTCAGCCTTCAAAAAGCATGGCCCACAGAGCTATAATCTGCGCAGCATTATCTGAAGGCGAAAGCGTAATTGACAACATAATAATGTCAGATGACATACAGGCTACCATAAACGCAGTTAAGGCTCTTGGTACTGATGTTTCAATATCCGAAAGCACATCCTTTGCAGGAAGAAAATGCCTGACTATAAAATCAGAAGGAACAATTTCAATAAGAAATAATCTTATAAACTGCTCTGAATCAGGTTCAACAGCCAGGTTTATTATGCCTGTCACACGCCTTGTGGCTGATACAGTTACAATCACCGGCTGCGGAAGGCTTGTTGAGCGCCCTTTTTCGGTATACAAAAGCCTTTTTGCCGAAAAAGGGGTAAAATATACTGACAGTGACGGTAAAATGCCCATTACCCTGGAAGGCTCATTAAAACCCGGTATATATGAGCTCCCGGGAGATATAAGCTCACAGTTTGTTTCAGGGCTTCTCTTTACATTGCCCTTACTAGGCGGACCGTCAAAAATCATCATCACCAATAAGCTGGAGTCCCTGCCATATATCAAAATGACCCTTAAGGCCATAGAGGACTTTGGCATAAAAGTGAACCATGATAAAGAATTCAAAATCTTTGATATACCGGGAAACCAGTCCTACTTGGCAAAACCATATTATGTTGTTGAGGGTGACTGGTCCCAGGCAGCATTTTTCTGCGTCATGGGTTCAATTAGTGACGGTATTTTAATAGAGGGTCTTGACCGTGACTCACTTCAGGGTGATAAGGCAATATTGGACATCTTAAAAGAAATGGGAGCTAATCCTGAAATTAAGGATAACGGAATATTATTTAAGCGATCAAAGCTTAGAGGTATTGAGGTTGATGCATCCCAGATTCCCGACCTTGTACCCATTATTTCTGTTGCCGCATCCCTTGCAGAGGGAACAACTACTATTAAGAATGCTGCAAGGCTTCGCATTAAGGAATCTGACAGGCTTGCAACCACCTGCCACGAGCTTAACTCAATTGGGGCAAACATCATTGAAAAAGAAGACGGCCTTGTAATAAATGGCGCACCGCATCTTTCAGGGGGAAAAGCCGACGGCTGCGGAGATCACAGGATTGTAATGTCCCTTGCGGCAGCATCTTTGGCGTGCCAGGAACCTGTGACAATTACAGGATTTGAGGCTGTAAAAAAATCCTACCCCGGCTTCTGGGAGGACTTTAAGACACTTGGAGGAAAGGTGGAAATCCATGAGTAGCATTTTCGGCAAAAGCTTAAAGATATCTGTTTTTGGAGAATCCCACGGTCCTGCTATAGGAGTGGTTATTGACGGGCTTCCTTCAGGCATCCTCCTTGATTTTGAAGCCATCGGGAAGGAAATGGGAAGAAGAAAGCCAAGCCTTAATGCCTATTCCACAAAGAGAAGCGAGCCAGATGAAGTTGAAATAATAAGCGGAGTCCTTAACGGAAGAACTACCGGAACGCCTCTTTGCGCCATTATCAGAAACCAGGACACACGCTCCCAGGATTATGATGAAATGCAGAGGTTATTAAGGCCCGGTCATGCCGATTATACCGGATTTGTAAGGTATAAGGGATATAACGATGTGCGAGGCAGCGGGCACTTTTCAGGCCGCCTTACTGCACCAATAGTATTCGCCGGAGCCGTAGCAAGCCAAATTCTTAAAATACGGGATATTTACATCGGTTCCCATATTGATGAAATATATGATGTTAAGGATGTTGGCTTTGACAGAACCGGTGTTTCCAAGGAACAGCTTATGATTCTTAAGGAAATGGATCTTCCCGTAAATGATATGTCCTGCCGCAATGAATACCTTGAAGTAATTGAGAAGGCAAAGAGCAACGGAGATTCTGTGGGAGGAGTAATTGAGGCTGCAATTATTGGTCTTCCGGCAGGGTTGGGATCACCCATTTTTGATAATGTGGAAGCCAAACTTTCGTCATTTCTTTTTTCCATTCCAGCTGTAAAAGGCGTAGAGTTTGGCGAGGGCTTTAATATAACAAAGCTTTTTGGAAGCGAAGCCAATGACAGCTTTTATCTGGACGAAGGAAAAGTAAGAACACGAACAAACAATAACGGAGGCATAAACGGAGGAATTACCAATGGCATGCCCGTTATACTTCGTGTTGCCATCAAACCCACTTCCTCAATTTCAATAAAGCAGAATACAGTTGATATAAAAAGTCATGAAGAGGCCGTATTAAAGGTTCGCGGCCGCCACGACGCATGTATTGTTCCAAGGGCAGTACCCGTCATTGAAGGAGCCTGTGCCATTGCAGTCCTGGATATGCTTATTGGCCAGTTTGGCATTGAATATTTTGGTGAAGGAGAAATAAAAAATGGATAGGAGCGAGCTTGAGGCAATCCGAAATAAAATTGATGATATTGACAGAAAGCTTTCAGAGCTCCTCCAGGAGCGCATGGATCTGGTTTCTCAGGTTGCAGACTATAAAAGGAAAAATAATGCCGAAATACTGGATGAGGGAAGAGAGAAGAAGGTTATAGAAAATGTTTTGTCCAGTGTCAGCAATCCTGATTACACTGAAAACATAAAAGCCATTTTTCAGTTTATAATGGACAATTCAAAGGAGTATCAGAGAAAAAGGCTGGTCGAAAAAGGAAAGTTTCAAAAATTGGTCCTATTAGGAGAAAAGCTTTCCCACAGCATTTCGCCTCAGATACACGGGATGTTCTTTAAAAGGGCAAATATAGAAGGCCAATATGATTTAAGGGAGGTTTCATACTCTGAAATCCCTGATATACTCAATATCCTTAGAAATGAGGGATATACAGGAGCTAATGTAACCATACCTTATAAGACTGAAATAATGAAATACCTGGATGAGATTTCTCCCACAGCCCTTAGGATTGGCGCTATAAACACCATTAAAATAGGAGAGAAATGCACAGGCTATAATACTGATTATTTCGGATTTGGAAAGTCCCTGGAATTCTTCGGGGTTTCCATTAAAGGTAAAAGATGCGCAGTTTTAGGAAGCGGAGGCTCTTCAAGGGCAATTGTATCATATCTTGAAGACCAGGGCGCTGAAAGCATAGTTATTGTAACCAGGGATACCATTAAGGCTGCAATAAAGTATCCTCATTTAAGATGTATACCTATTAATTATTTCAGCGCCATGGGATATGATCTGGTGGTGAATGCAACTCCTGTTGGTATGTATCCCAAAACAGGGGATTCGCCTATTACCAAAGAGCAGCTTTGCGGCGCAGGTTTTGTTATGGATATTATATATAATCCGTCAATGACGCTTCTTCTAGAATACGCCGAGGAGCTTGGAATACCATATGCCAACGGATTATACATGCTGGTTGCCCAGGCCATTTCAGCCCAGGAAATATGGCAGGGAGAATCCATAAATCAGGAAATTACCAATAGTATATACAGGGAATTGAAAGATGAAATCTAATATTGTACTTATAGGTTTGACAGGCTGCGGAAAAACCTCATTGGGAAAAAGATTGTCACGGATGCTCAATATGCCCTTCATTGATATGGATTCATATATTGAGGAGCATTATGGCGCAATCAAAGATTTGTTTGAAAAGGGCGAGGAGTATTTCCGGGACATAGAAAGCAAAGTCGCAAAAGAAGTAGCCCAGAGAAACGGCATAATCATTTCAACAGGCGGCGGTGTGGTTTTAAGGCAATCCAACATGGAAGCCTTAAAAAGCACAGGAATTGTATTTTACCTTGACCGCCCCATAGAGGAAATAATAAGTACCATTGATACATCAAACAGACCTCTTTTAAAAGACGGGAAAGAGGTTATTTACAGGTTGAAAAAAGAAAGAGAACATCTTTATATCCGATACTGCGATTACAGGATATACTCATCAAACATGGAATATGCCCTGTCAGCTATTTCTTCCATATGGAAGGAAAATCAAAAACAGTTTACCTGAAAAAGTCATTTCAATACTTTCCCGGAACCAATCATAGTATGGGAAAATCAACAATATATTTGACACAGGGTATTTAATCTTTGGTGGGCTATTTTGAAAAAAAGAGATATCCTGTATCTTCTTGTTATAATGCTTTTAATATATGCATTTTCAAACATGGTCTTTAATTCGGGACATGTTTCTTATAAAGACCTGGATGAGTCCATGGCAGAATTTGTGAATGAATCAACGGATGATTCATCCCCTTATGCTTTTGATGAATATTATAGTGAAGAAATTGGTGAGGGATGGGTTTATACCGATGAAGAGGTCATTCAGACAGGCAGTGAGCCTGTAATTAATGCCCGCTCGGCGATTGTCATGGACTTTGAAACAGGGACGATCCTCTATGAAAAAAACGCATACAGAAAAAGACCAATGGCCAGCACCACAAAAATTATGACTGCTATAATTGCCTTTGAAAACAGCAGTCTTGACGAGGATGTGCTAATTAGTCCAAAAGCTGCTGGTATGGGCGGTTCGGTCATGGGCTTAAAAGCAAACACCGTGGTCAAGATGAGGGATCTTCTTCATGGTCTTCTTATTTGCTCAGGAAATGATGCTGCCGTTGCCATAGCAGAGCATATTGGGGGAACCGTTGAGGATTTCTGTGAGCTTATGAACAGAAAGGCGCTGGAGATAGGAGCCTTTTCAACCAGCTTTTCAAATCCCCATGGCCTTGATGCAGAGAACCATTATACAACCGCCTATGACCTTGCCAAAATAACCCGATATGCTTTAAGAATTCCTGAATTTAACGAGATAATCAGGAAACCCGAATTCTATTTTAATGGCAGAACATTAAAGAACACTAATGAAATGCTCACCCACTATGAGGGGGCAGACGGCGTAAAAACAGGGTATACAGGCCTTGCAGGCCGATGCCTTGTAACCAGTGCCACAAGAAATAATATGCGCCTGATTTCGGTTGTACTGTTCTGCGACACCAAGGATTTAAGAACGTCCTCAAGCAGGAAAATCCTTGATTACTCCTTCTCCGAATACAGTCCTGTAGAACTGCTCCGTAAAGGCGGTGTTCTTGGGAAAATAAATGTTGAGAGATCCCGTACCTCACAGGAAATCCTGGTTGGAGCTGCTGAGAACCTTAAGGCAGTTTTAAAGAATAATGAAAAGGATACTCTTTATACCCGGATATCCATACCCAAAAAGGTAACGGCTCCCGTTAAGAAAGGCACCATAATGGGGACCATTTCAATATACAAGAACGACAGTATTTTGGCTGAAACATCACTGATTGCGTTAAACAGCGCTGAAAGGAAAGTACTTTCCGATTATATCAACCAGGTTGTCAATGAATGGGTTCATTCAATCAGATAAGTGTTTGACTTTTCCGTTCAATTCATTTTATGAATAAATTATAGTTCTTTCCTGCAATATTAATGTTCTTTTTATCAATTTTGCATCAAAAATTATAAGCCTTTCATGTAAGCTTTTGTATAAAAAGGCTTTTTTGTTTTTCCAACCAAATTTATATTATAAAGATTTTTTGCAATATTCAAATTTTCAACTTGCAAAACCTCCAATACTAACATAAAATGATAGTATGATTTTTTGAGCTACTATTTTATTGGAGGGTTTTAAATGCAAGCTTTTCAAGGGTATAGCAGGGAAGAGCTGATTGAAAGAAGAAATGAGCTTTTAAAGGAATATGAAAATTATAAAAATCAGGGATTAAAACTGGATATGTCCAGAGGAAAACCATGCTCAGAGCAGCTGGATCTTTCCAATGGTTTATTTGATGATACAAGCAACCTTTTCTCCGTTGACGGAACTGACTGCAGAAACTACGGAATTTTGGACGGAATAAAAGAGGCAAAGGCACTCTTTTCAGAAGTATTTAATCTTAAACCTGAACAGATTTTTGTAGGCGGAAATTCCAGCCTTAACCTTATGTATGATCTGGTTATAAAGGCTATAGTTCTGGGCTTGAATGGTTCGGAAAAGCCCTGGGGCAAATATGAAAAAGTTAAATTCCTTTGTCCTGTTCCGGGCTATGACAGGCATTTTGCAATAACCGAGCAGCTTGGTATTGAAATGATAAACATACCAATGAAAAGCGACGGCCCTGACATGGACATGATAGAAGAGCTTGTTGCCAATGACGAAACCATCAAGGGAATGTGGAGCATTCCCATGTACAGCAATCCAACCGGAATAACCTATTCCGATACGGTTGTAAAGCGTCTTGCTTCAATGAAGACCAAGGCTCCTGACTTTACAATTTTCTGGGATAATGCCTATGGAGTTCATCACCTGTATGAAACAGAGGATAAACTTCTTGACATTATTTCAGAATGCGAAAAAGCTGGAAATCCCAACAGGGCATATATGTTCAGCTCAACCTCCAAGATTACATTCCCCGGAGCCGGCATTTCCATAATTGCTTCCAGCAAGGAGAACATTGCATATGTAAATAAGCTGTTTTCAAAGCAAACCATAGGCTTTGACAAGATTAACATGCTTCTGCACGTGAGATTTTTAAAGAACGCAGAAAACATCCGCAATCATATGAAGAAGCATGCAGGTATAATAAGACCAAAATTTGAAGCAGTAAATGAAATTCTCACAAGAAACCTAGCAGGAAAAGGTATCGCTTCCTGGAACAATCCAAAAGGCGGTTATTTTATAAGCCTTGATGTTTGCAAAGGCTGTGCCAAGAAAACTGTCGCGCTTGCCAAAGAGGCCGGTGTAACTCTTACTCCTGCCGGAGCTACCTTCCCATATGGCAAGGACCCTGACGATTCAAATATAAGAATTGCCCCGACTTATCCTCCCATTGACGAACTTAAGAAAGCAATGGAGATTTTATCGGTATGTATTGAGCTTGCAGCCCTTGACAAAGTTATAGAGTAGATAGGGGACCATTTTATTGCCATTAGTTTGAAACCGCACCGATGATAAGGTCAAGCTCCCTTGACGTGCGCTGCACTACGTCGTAATTGCAATCGTGCAGACACCAGTCAACAATGCAGCCGCGGACAAATTTAATCAAAAGCTCAGCTACATATTCAGGGTCAAAACCGTCTTTTAGAAGCCCTGCGTCGGCGGCCCGGCGTGTGCAGTGCAACACGGCGCGGTAGTACTTTCTTTGCGGATTTGCGGCAGAATGATTTGGATCTGAAAGTATGTTTTTATAATATTCTGTAATTAACTTTCCGGCCTCCTTTACAATAAAGGAGGTCTGATGCATAAGAACTTCTTTTGCTGCTGCTAATGGCGGCAGATCATTTATTGGCATAATATCGTCCAAAGTAGCATCAAAAATAATAAATGCCTGATTAAGCAATTCCTGCTTTGAGCTAAAATGATGATAGAAGGAACCTATTGATACGTCCGCTTCTGAGCAAATATTTCTGACTGTTATATCTTCAAGTTTTTTTATCTGCGCAAGCCGTATTAATGCCTGAATTATTCGGGACTGAGTTTCTGTCGAACGATGCAATTTTTTATCCGACATAATTATTACCTCTGCTTTTTTGGATAATGACCCCTTAATACAGCATTATATCATATGCTCACTGAATATATAACAGTGAGCGTTTTATTATGACAAAATAATCTTTTTTTACCATTCCATATTGATAATAATTTGTCAATGTGTTACACTTCTTTTAGAACATTGTTCGGTTTGTCTTATCGCTTCTCGTAAATCCACAACTACATAATTGGTGAAAGGGGAATCGGTTATGAAAACTGATGCTAAAATTCAAGAGTTAGTGGATAGCTACGGCAATTGGTTCACAAAACCCGATTATGAGAACAGCGCAGGCGGAACAGGAAGAATGACTAAAGATTTATACCCATACAGTGCCATGTTCTCACCAATTCAAATTAACCGTACAAAAATTAAAAACAGACTGGTTATGGCACCCATGGGCAACATTGATATGTGCGAGGAAACAGGACGTCCAAACGACAAAATGCTCCAGTATTTCTTTGCAAGGGCAAAGGGAGGAGTAGGGCTTATTACCACCGGTCTTGTTCCCGTCAGCCACGGGATAGACAATTCAATTACAGAACCGGGCAAGCTCTCTTATTTTCCGCGTATAGACAGAAGCAGAACCGTTTTTGCAGGCTGGCGCGATTTGGCACAGGGAGTACATAGCTTTGGTGCAAAAATATTCATTCAGCTTACTCCTGGCTTGGGCAGGGTGGGCAATCCTCAGTGTCTTGTAAATCAGTACAAATTCCCGGTATCGGCATCTTTCAATCCCAATTTCTACATTTCTCAGATACCATGCATGAGACTTTCAGACAGAAAACTTAAGAGAATTATCCGAAATGCCGGGCAGGCCGCTGCCGATGCCATGGTGGCAGGAATAGACGGTGTTTATCTGCACGGCCATGAAGGGTATCTCTTAGAACAGATGACCAATCCTGCCTTTAACAGAAGAAAGCTTGGACGTTACGCTGACTGGCAGAGATTCGGCATAGACCTTGTAAAAGAACTTCGCCGGCGTGTTGGACCCCATTATCCAATTATGTACCGTATAGACTTATCCCTTGCTCTTAATGAGACATACGGGGAAGAAGGCATGAACAAGCCTTCCCTTAGAAAATTCAAGAACGGCAGGACCATTAATGAGACTTTAGATTACATGGAGAACCTGGTTAAAGCAGGTGTTGACATATTTGATGTGGATCTTGGCTGCTATGACAACTGGTGGCTGCCACATCCGCCGTCAGGCATGCCTGCGGGATGTTTCCTTGAGGTATCTCGAATTGTAAAAGAAAGGTTCAAGGAACGCGGAATTAAGTCCAATGCAGGCTTTGAAGTGCCCATTGTGGCAGTTGGAAAACTCGGTTATCCTGATTTGGCTGAAAAAGCAATAAGAGACGGTTATTGCGACATGGTCATGCTTGGAAGACCCCTTCTTGCAGATCCTGAATGGCCAAACAAAGCTTATTCCGGCAGAGTTGAGGAAATAACACCATGCATTGGATGCCAGGAAGGATGTATTAACGAGTTTGTTGAGGGAGGTCATCCGCAATGCGCCGTAAATCCGCGCACTGCCTTTGAACATATTTATCCTGAAAATCCTCCAAAGGCTGAGCGTGCCAAAAAAGTAGCTGTGGTAGGAGCTGGTCCTGCAGGTGTTACATTTGCCCTAGCAGCGGCAAAAAGAGGCCACCATGTTGAGCTATTTGAAAAAGGAAGTAAAATAGGCGGAAAGACCATACCAGGAAGCGTACCCAAAATTAAATTTGATATAGAAAATTACAGAAAGCATCTTGAAGTAATGCTTGACAAGGCTCAAAAGGATTATGACCTTAAGGTACATATGGAAACACAAGTTGATCTCAATAAATTAAAGGAAGGCTCATATGACTGCATAGTATTTGCAACAGGTACAAAAGAGTCAATACCGCCCATTTCAGGTCTTGATAAAATCAGAACTGTTCAGGCGACAGAGCTGTTATTGAATCCCGAGCTTTTAAAAGATGCCAAGTCCGTTGTTGTGGTAGGCGGCGGTGAAGTTGGCTGTGAAACAGCTTATTGGCTAAGCTATGAGCACGGCTGCCAGGTAAAGGTTGTAGAAATGCTTCCTTACTTCATGGACGGCGCCTGCACCGCTAACCGCGGCCATCTTATCTATTACATGAAGAAAGCAGGGGTTGAGCTTATAAACTATGCGAAAGTTGTGTCCATTGACCAGGACGGTGTGCATATCATCCGGAATGTATCCAAAAATGTTCCCGACCCCTATAACACATGGCAGCCAATATTGCCAAAGAACATAGAAAATCCTCTTGCACCCAAAATTGGCAACGAAGAAAAAGAATTTGTATTAAAGGCTGACCTTGTGGTGTTTGCAACCGGAGGAAAACCCGACGATTCACTCTTCTTTGAAGCACAGGCTGAAAGAATCGCTCCTGAGCTTTACAACATAGGTGACAGCTTCTCAGGCGGAAGAGTACTTGAAGCAACCCGTGCCGCCTATGCACTTGGAGTAAGGCTGTAAAGGAGGGACTTAGGATGAAAACAAAGATGGTTCTTACACCGGAACAGCAGGCAATGCTAAACGGTGAAAAGGGTGAGGCCATGGCAAAGGTTATGAAAACCCTTGTAATGTATGGCGAGGCCTTTGGAGCAGAGCGCATGGTTCCGGTTACAAGCAAGTACGGTCATCTTGTTACCAGCTTTGGACTCTCTGTAATGAAGCCAGTATATGAGCTCATTGATAAACTATTGGAAGCCGGTGCCGTTTCAGGGCAAAAATTCACTGTTGACCCAAGACCTCTTGATAATAATGTTCCTTCAAACTTCCTGCAAAATCTTTTGTTTAAAATAATGTATTCCAAGCAGGAAAGCTATGAAGAGCAGCTAAAGAAAATGGGTCTTATAAATGACCATGCCTTTACCTGTACCTGCTATTTGGATGAGGTAGGGAATATCCCCGAAAAAGGTGAGGTATTAAGCTGGGCGGAGAGCAGTGCCGTTGTATATGCCAACAGCGTCCTGGGCGCAAGGTGCAACCGCAATTCGGGCATTATAGAGCTTTTTGGAAGCATAGCCGGATGCGTACCGTACTTTGGCCTTTTAACCGATGAAGGGCGCATGGCTACCTGGATAGTGGATATACAAACTACTAAAATACCCGAAGCACAGATACTTGGCAGTGCCATAGGAATTAAGGTTATGGAGGATGTTCCATACATAAAGGGCCTGACAAGATTTATCGGCACTGAACTTAACGATAAAACCAAGGCATATCTTAAGGATATGGGTGCCGCCACAGCCTCAAACGGAGCTGTAGGACTATATCATGTTGAAGGTCTTACGCCCGAGGCCGTTGAGCTTGGCGAAAAGCTTATTAAGCCCGATGCCAAAGTATATGTTATTGACGATGCTGAACTTGAAAGAGTAAGAAAAAGTTATCCATGCATATGGAAGGATCCCAATGCCACTCCTAGGCTTTGTTTCATAGGATGTCCTCATCTTTCTCTCATTCAGCTTAAGGAATGGACACAAAAACTTGAAAAAAGACTAAATGAGCTTAACAAAGAGAAAGTGTCCATTCCTACCATTTTTACAGCCTCAGTACCTGTACTTAATGCATTTTCTAAAACAGAGGAGTATTTTAAGCTTGTAAAAATGGGAGTCATAACTTCATATATCTGTCCTCTTATGTATATGAACAATCCTCTGTGCGGAAAAATGCCTGTAATTACAAACTCCAACAAGCTGAGGACATATACGACATGCCGTTATCATACCGATGATGAAATTCTTGAAATCATCACGAAAGGGGGCATATAGCATGAAGCAATTTAAAGGTCGCCCTGTGGTTCCCGGTACTGTAAAAGCTGAAGCCTTGGTCTCAAAAGGTGGTTTCAACACACTGGCAAGCTATCAGAAGAGCCTGATGTTCGGAGATAAGAAGGCAACCTGTTCGGATCAGAATAACCCTGATTTGTACGGAAAACCCATGAGCGGAAAGGCATTGTGCCTGCCTCAGACAATAGGCTCCACAACCGGAGGAATGGTTCTGTATTGTGCCGCTGCCCTTGGAAGACAACCTGCATGCCTTCTGTTCTCAAAGCCAATTGATTCTTTGGCTGCCGCGGGAGCCATACTTGCAAATGTATGGACCGACATAAATATGCCAACAGTTGATAGCCTTGGAGATGAATTTCTCGAATATGTTAAGACCGGTATGATTATTTCAGTTTCTGAGGATGGAACAGTAACAGTTGAGTAATGCTGCTTAATAAATAAATCCCCGGAAGAAGTGAAGTGAACCTCTTGGGGTCAGTTCAAAGCAGCTTCCGGGGGTTTTTTACGTTCTTTTCCGCTTAAAAACGAAACTTTGACAGTAAGGGAAGGACCACATAAGACACAATTGCATCATAGCTTTGAGACATTTTTCCGACATATCCTTCGGTAATATGTTGCCGGTATTCAAAAGTATGCTTGCAAATGTGGCAAATTAACAAGAATAAAGGGGAATTAGGCTGCAATTTTGGTATGGATTTTTGCCGGAATTAGTTATATAATTAATTCTGCGTCTGGATTAAACCAAGCAAGATATGATATTATACTGTTGTCCATACGTTATGATGACATATTATCTAAATTCTTAAATATAGTCCGGAGGTAGTCTGTTTTGTCCAGAAATATTTATGAAAGTCCTTTTAATGCACGTTATGCCAGCGCAGAAATGCTGGAACTTTTTTCACCGGATACCAAGTTCAAAACATGGAGACAGCTTTGGATTGCTCTTGCGGAAGCAGAAAAGGAACTTGGTCTTGATATTACCGATGAGCAGATAAATGAACTTAAGGCTTTTAAGGATGACATAAACTACGAACTGGCAGAACAGATTGAGAAGGAAACACGACATGACGTCATGTCGCATGTACGTGCTTACGGAGCGCAATGTCCCAAAGCAAAGGGCATAATTCATTTAGGAGCAACATCTTGCTTCGTTGGAGACAACACTGATATCATCATTTATTCCAAGGCATTAAAGCTTGTTAAAGAAAAGGTTCTTTCTGTTATATCAAAGCTTGCGCGTTTTGCTGAAAAATATAAGGACATGCCTACCCTGGGCTTTACACATTTCCAGCCTGCACAGCTTGTTACTGTAGGCAAGAGGGCATGTTTATGGATTCAGGATTTGGTTCTTGACTGCGAGGAGCTTGATTTTGTAATATCCAATCTTAAGCTTTTAGGCAACAAGGGAACCACAGGTACCCAGGCAAGCTTCCTTTCTCTCTTTGACGGAGACCATGAGAAAGTTAAAAAGCTTGAAAAGCTCATAGCTGAAAAAATCGGATTTGATAAAGTAATTCCTGTTTCAGGCCAGACATATTCAAGAAAACAGGATTCACGCATATTGAACGCATTAAGCGCAGTTGCGCAAAGCGCATACAAATTCAGCAACGATTTGCGCCTTCTTGCTAACCTTAAAGAATTGGAAGAGCCTTTTGAAAAGAACCAGATTGGTTCTTCGGCAATGGCTTACAAGCGCAATCCCATGAGAAGCGAACGTATTTCTTCTCTTGCACGTTATGTCATTGTTGACGCGCTTAATCCTGCCATTACAGCATCCACACAATGGCTTGAAAGGACTCTGGATGATTCAGCCAACAGGCGTATCAGCATTCCTGAGGCATTCCTTGCTGTGGACGCTATATTAAATATCTACAATAATATTGCAGACGGAATCGTTGTATATCCCAACATGATAAGAAAGAGGGTAATGGAAGAGCTGCCCTTTATGGCTACTGAAAATATCCTTATGGAAGCCGTTAAACGCGGTGGTGACCGTCAGGAGCTTCATGAGCGCATTCGTGTTCATTCCATGGAAGCTGCCCGCATGGTTAAGGAAGAAGGAAAGCCCAACGATTTATTGCAGCGTATTGCCAATGATCCCAGCTTTGATTTAAGCTACGATGATCTCACTTCAGTTTTGCGCCCCGAAAATTATATAGGGCGCAGCAAAGAGCAGGTTGAAGAATTCCTCAATGAAGTTGTTAAACCGCTGCTCGAAAAAAATCTTACAAAAGAAACCCATGTGGAATTAAAAGCTTAATTACCTCCAGGTTCTTAACTATTCAGTACTGTTAGCTTTTTTCTGCATTTAAGTACTATTACCTATTGTTTTAGGACTTATTATGCTGTAATATTGTCTTATCATCTTTTTGTTATTATGTTGTCAATCATATTATTTAGATGGAGGCCGTAGGTATGGTCGCAATTAATAAATATAGCAATGTACCGTTATATTGCCAGCTGAAAAATCTCATAATAGAAAAAATAGAAAGCGGTGAGTTTGCAGCTGACAGCAAAATTCCTTCCGAACAGGATTTTTGTGAGCAATACGACATTTCTAGACCTACCGTAAGACAGGCAATCAATGAGCTTACAGCAAGCGGACAGTTATATAAATTAAAGGGTAAGGGTACCTTTGTATCTGCTCGTAAAACTTACATAAATATCAAGGATTACACCGGATTTACCGATTCAATACTGGACAGCAAGAACCCTTCAGAGAAAAATATAATATCAGTTGAAACCATAACAGGACAGGAACTGTCTTTTTTAACCGAGGCATTTAATTTAAAGCCCGATGCAAGGAATGAATTTGCCGCAATTACTTTTTCTAATTCATTCGGCAATGATTTGTTATCATTCAGTATTTCATATATTCCCAAGGATTTTTTCCCTGATATCTGCGAGGATATTGCAAATAACAGGGATGTTTTGCGGGGCAAATATCCATTAATTCCGGTACACACAAAAAGCACCCTTGACGTTATATGCACAGATCACAAGGATGCTGCATATTTAAAGGTTCAGCCCGGACAGCCTTTGATTTGCATAAAAAATATTCTTTATTCCAAAAGCGGCCAGCCTGTAGAATACATAGTAACAAAATACAGAGCAGATAAAACAAGGCTGCAGTTTGAAAACCACAAATAATTATTGATATTGATACGGATATTAATAAAGATTATCGTATTGCTTATCATCGTTAAAACAGGAATTATTATATAAATAAATAATAGGCCGGCATTAAAATGCCGGCTTTTAAATTTCTATTGCTGCTGCATCTGTTGCTGCATACCCTGGAATTTTTGTACTGCTGTTTGTACGTCGTTTATATTTGCGTTTTTAACGTTATACCAACCTTTTTGCCTTATGGCATCGAATATCTGATATTGAATCTGCTGCTTTTCAGTAATAATTCTTGTAAGCTGGGATCTTAAATTTTCACAGCTGGCTTCTGCAAGATAGATTCCGTATGCAGTAATCAGCTGCTTTTCAGCACTTAAAGCATCATTCATCATTTCCTGCTCTGTAAAGATAGCATTATGAGGCATATATTTTCACTCCTTTCATTGCTGTTGCTGTGCAGGTTTATTGTGAGAATTGAGGTAATTGAAAAGCAAATCAAAATGCTGTTTATGCAGTTGAGCTGCTCTGTTGCATACGTCTTTCAGCTGAGGATCATTGCAACTCTGGGAATACATATTAAGCTTCTTATAATACAGCGATTCATAATTCAGCATATCTTCAAGGATAGTGAGGTTTTTGCTTGAAAGCATTGCCTGTCCTTGCTGAGTCTGCATTTGCTGCTGGTTCTGCTGCATTTGAGCATTTTGCTGCTGCATATTGTTCATAAGGGCACCTCCATCATTGTTTTTAAAGCTTTGTCTTAAGACATCTGTATTTTTTACAGAAAGATTTCCTTTTATAAGCGAAAATCAAAAATACAAAGTTTTCTGGTTTCATATAGATTACTGAATAAAATAATCAGATATTTTTTTATTAATTTTTGAATATAACCAATGACCGTCCAATATACTTATATTGACCGAATGGGTCATGGGTTATGCATGTTACCGACTCATACTGAAGGGGGATTGGCCGTGGAGAGATTATACAGTATATATAATGATATTGCAGAGAGGACCAAGGGGGATATCTACATAGGAGTAGTGGGGCCGGTCAGAACCGGAAAGTCCACATTTATCAAAAAATTTATGGAAACCCTGGTTATACCCAATATCAAAAATCCGTACGACAGAGAAAGGGCAGTTGATGAAACGCCACAAAGTGCATCAGGACGAATGATAATGACAACAGAGCCAAAATTTATCCCCAACGAAGCGGTCACTATTACCATGGAAGACAATGTCACCTTACGGGTTAGGCTGGTCGACTGCGTCGGATTCATGGTTAAGAACGCTATCGGCCATATGGAGGATGAAATGCCCAGGATGGTGAAAACACCCTGGTCCGAATACGAAATTCCGTTTGAGGAAGCTGCGGCTATTGGAACCCGCAAGGTTATCAGTGATCATTCTACAATAGGTATCATGATAACTGCTGACGGATCCTTTACCCAGTTCTCCAGGGAAGACTATGAAAAAGCTGAAGAAGGCGTCATAAACGAGCTTAACCTTTCAGGCAAACCCTATGTTATACTGCTTAACAGCGCAATTCCCGATGCTCCTGAAACAAAACAGCTGGCTAAGGAATTGAGTGAAAAATATTCAAAGACAGTCATTCCCATAGATTGCCTGAATCTTACCACCAATTCAATTAACAAAGTATTGAACGGAATTCTCATGGACTTCCCGGTCCGTGAAATATGCTTCAATCTTCCTGGCTGGATGATGTCCCTTGACCGTGATCATTGGCTCAGAAGAGAAATGATGTGCGCCATCCGTGACTCCATCCAGGACAAATCAACAGTCAAAATGGCATATGATGCCGCAAGCAGGCTGTGCAACTATGAATTCCTGAGCAATGCTTCCATTAATGACGTATCAATGGGAACAGGAATTCTTAATGTAGAAATAAAACCTGCCGACGGGCTGTTCTACAGAATTATTAAAGAAGACACCGGCCTTGAAATTGACGGAGAGCAAAGCCTGTTCAAAGCCTTAAAAGAGCTTTCAGAAATCCGCAATGAATATCTGAAGGTTGAGAACGCATTGACAGAGGTTAGGACAAAAGGTTACGGTGTCGTAACTCCAAGGCTTGATGAGCTTACCCTTGAGCCGCCCGAAATTGTTCGTCAGGGAACAAGATTTGGAATTAAACTGCGTGCCAGCGCACCATCAATACATATGATTAGAGCAGACATAGAAACTGAGATTGCGCCATTGGTTGGAACCGAAAAGCAATCCGAAGAGCTCGTTAATTATCTTCTGAAAGAATTTGAAGGAAAGCCAGAAAAACTGTGGGAGTCCAATATATTTGGAAAATCGCTCCATGAACTTATTACTGAAGGATTGCAGAATAAACTGTACAGAATGCCTGAGGACGCACAGTTAAAACTTCAGGAGACATTGCAGAAGATTATTAACGAGGGCAGCGGTGGTCTAATCTGTATTATATTATAATGGTTTCTTTACCCGGTAAAAATTTGGGGCATCCATAATTATAATTTATGAGATGCCCTTTTTGTTACATTTCTGACAATATAAACTTCAATAATAAAGCATAAAAAATAATAATTTTTTATAAATATTTATATTTAAATTTATTTTTATAGGGATTTTTTTCATATAAAAGTGGTATAATCTAGACGTATCAATAAATTAGCATAACCCCGAAAGGAGCTATTATAATATGATGGAAAATGTTGAGAAAAGAAGAAGGGGAAGACCCAGAAAGAACCCTGTTGAAAGTTCTTCTGTTCAACCAACTGCAACAAAAAGAGGTCGCGGGCGTCCCAGAAAGAATACTTCTTCGGCACCCGTTAAAAATATATCCGATTTAATTTATGAAACCACCAACGTGTGGGACAGCACTAATTTTGATAAAGAAAAAATATTCGCCTTCAGTGAAGGATATAAGGATTTCCTGAACAAAGCAAAAACAGAAAGAGAATTTATTAAGGAAAGCATTGCTCTTGCTAAAAAGAAAGGCTTTGTAAACCTTGATGAAATGGGCGACAGAAAACTTAATCCCGGTGATAAGGTTTATCGTGTAGTTAAGGGTAAAATGATGCTTCTTTCCGTTATCGGCAAAAAACCGGCTCAGGAAGGCACAAGGATATTAGGGGCGCATGTGGATTCACCACGTATTGATATTAAGCAGAATCCTCTGTATGAATCAACAGGCATGGCATTCTTTAAAACCCATTATTATGGTGGAATTAAAAAGTATCAGTGGGTTGCAATACCTCTTGCACTCCACGGAGTTGTAGTTAAAGCCGATGGAACAGTTGTTGAAGTAAATATAGGCGAGAATGAAAATGATCCTGTATTCACAATTACTGACTTATTGCCTCACCTTGCAAAGGATCAGTATGAAAAGAAGCTCAATGAGGCATTCCAGGGCGAACATATGAATGCCCTTCTTGGCGCAATACCATACGGCAACAAGGATGAAAAGGATCGTTTCAAGAAGAATATCCTTTCATTATTGCATGATAACTACGGTATTGTTGAAGAAGACCTTATATCATCTGAACTTGAGCTTGTTCCTGCATTCAAGGCAAGAGATGTTGGCTTTGACAGGAGCATGATAGGTGCTTACGGCCATGATGACAGGGTTTGCGCATATCCTGCCCTTATGGCTATACTTGAAACAGAAAATCCGGAATACACTGCTATTTGCTATCTTACCGATAAAGAAGAGATAGGAAGCGTGGGAAATACCGGAGCAGAATCCAGAGCTCTTGAAAACTTTATTGCAGATCTCTGCGCTCTTACAACTGAGGGTCAATACTCTGACCGCCTTTTAAGAGTAGCCCTTGAGCGCTCAAAGATGCTTTCTGCAGATGTTAATGCGGCTCTTGATCCTAACTACGAAGGTACCCATGACAAGATGAACGCAGGATATTTGAACAAGGGTATTGCAATAATGAAATTCAGCGGTACCAGGGGTAAATCCGGAGCAAGCGACGCCAATGCTGAATTTTTGGGCGAAGTAAGAAAACTCTTCAATGACAATAAAATTCCGTGGCATATTACAGAGCTTGGCGCAGTTGACAAGGGCGGCGGCGGAACCATCGCAATGATGATAGCAAACCTTGGCGTTGATGTTATAGACGTTGGCGTGCCTGTGCTTTCCATGCATTCACCTTTTGAAATTGCAAGCAAGGCTGACATTTACGCAGTATACAAAGGATATTGCGCATTCGTAAAATAAAATTATAAAAAAGATGGATGCTCTTTTTACAGGGCATCCATCTTAATATTAATCAATTGCAGCTAATTTGGTTTCTGTTTACAATTATCTATCTACCTACAAGTATCCATCTACAAGTATCTACCTATATGTATCAGCCGTAAAACTTGCGTTGACATTCATTCAGCCTTTAAGACTCTTTAACAATAGAGGAGAGAGGGTTGTTCTTAACAGCATTCCTCAGTTGATCTTCATCAATATGAGTATAAATTTCAGTTGTTGAAATGCTTTCATGCCCAAGTATCTCCTGCAGCGCTCTTATATCAACATGACCGTACTTATACATCAGAGTTGCGGCAGTATGGCGGAGCTTGTGTGGCGAATATTTATCAGCATCAAGACCAGCAGCCTTTATATATTTCTTGACCAGGTACTGTACAGTTTTTGGGCTTATACGAACCTTTCTTTCACTTAAAAACAGAGCTTTTGGATCCTTAATGCCTTTTAATTTGCTTCTTTCGGCCATATAATCAGCTATGGCTTTTTGGCAGGCTTCGTTTAAGTAAACTGTACGCTCCTTATTGCCTTTGCCTATAACAGTCAAAGTGTCGCCGCGAATGCTGTTTACGTTGATTCCTACAAGCTCGGAAAGCCGCAAACCGCAGTTCATGAACAAAACCAGAATGGCATAATCACGTGCGACATTTTTCTTGCCGCTTACAGACTTAAGAAGGTTAATACTTTCATCCAATTTCAGGTATTTGGGCAATCTCTTTACAATTTTTGGTGAATCTAATTCAGCTGCAGGGTTTGAATCTATAAGCTTAACCTTGGTATAAAGGTATTTATAAAAGGATTTCAGACATGCGACTTTGCGGGCACGGGTAACGGCTGAATTATTGCGTTCACGGCTTATATAAGCCATAAAGCTGTATAGATCTGATAGATCAATGGATTTTATATCATCAATGGTAACATCTATAACCGGCAATTCATCAAATTTAGTTTCATCGGCATTGTGTTTGACAACTTTTATGTAACGTAAAAATGTTCTTAAATCATAGTAGTATTCGGAAACAGTCTTAGAAGATTTATTTTTGATAGTAAGCATGTAATTTAAAAACTCAACAACAATGTCAGGCAAATCATTAAAATTATGGCTCATAAAATACAGCCTCCAAAATAACGCATAGTAAATTCATAAGTAATTAAAAATATAAACTCAAAGCTTTGATATAAAGTATTATAAAAAATAATATAATAAGTTCTTAAAACTAAATTTTAAATATAAAAGGTTTTAATTAATGTAACTAGCAGTACATAAAGCGATTCATTAGAACCAGGCAAAGTGATATTGCAAAGAGATATTTAAGTTTTCAGAAATAAGTTCTCAAAGTAATAACTAATCAATTAATTAATAAATAATCCAATAATCAATAATCCAAGTAAAAATAACTATAATCAAAAGTACAGTTATATAAACTTAAATATCAATAGCAAATTCGTCTAGTTAAATATGAGCTTGTCCGGGCACTAACGAATCCTGAGTTTATTATAGCACAAATAATTCCAAAATCCACTCCTTCTTATACAAAATTTTTATTTTGTCTAATGTGAGCAATTAAAAATTCCTAGAAACAACTTACAATACTATTTTTCCTTTTTTGGAGTTCTGCGTCTAATAAACTAACTTAATTAAATGATATCTTAGACATGTTTATTAAAAGTCATGATAACAATTCATGTTTTATATTCTGGTCATAGTTATGGTTAAGATTATTTCTAATCAACTTACTCATAAATCCTTACTTATTAAGTTTACTAATTCTTATAAATTAATTTAAGCAAAACTGATAAGTTCATTTATAAGAATCTGCATCTAAATAAATTATTGCTTCCTTATACATATATGAATTAAGTTTTTGCTTGCTGTTGGACAAGTTTTAGTTATTCTGCCCATTCATACTTTCGCATGCTAAATCATGAACTCATACATATGTCTCGTTTTATTTTCCTGCTGCTCTTACTCTATACTTTTGCGTATGTTTGGCTTATTATATTCTTTATTTAAAAAAGGACGCTGTTTGCGTCCTTTCTGCCCTGTCTGTATGTATTAGATTATTGTTCTGAAGTCTTTAAGCTTTCTTTGCTTCTTGCAATGAAATTTATCCGTTCAGTACATAAGAACACCATTAAAATATATCCCAGAATGCAGTATGGCAATATTCCAATAGTAGTTCTTGCTGCCACAGCGCCTAAAAGCGGCGTTAAAAAAGTATTTCCCATGTAAGAAAATGACATTTGCCATCCAATAATCTTCTGGGCATGCTCTTTTCCAAAATTAATGGGAGTTTGATGAATCATGCTGGGAAATATCGGCGCAAAGCCCAATCCCAAAAGCATACATCCCAGTAGCGTAAACACTGAAGGCAATGGTAAAATTATAAGAATAATGCCTGTAAGAGAAATAAATATGCCCAGTCTTATTATTGCAGGGTTACTTACCTTTATTGAGATGAACCCGCTTATTAAACGGCCAATGGTAATTCCCGAATAGTATAAGGATATCCATTGAGCGGCTGTAGATGCTGCTATTCCCTTAATATTTACAAGGAAACTGCTGCCCCAGAGACCCATTGAAACCTCGCCGCTTACATAGAACAGGAAGGTCAAAATAGCAAATATAACACCCTTTATTTTTATAGGGTTCACATTGGTCTTAACATCTGAATCCTCAAGTGTAGCAGCACTTTCCCCTTCAATTTGTGCCTGCACTTCTTCTTTATTGGCGGAATTACGCTTCCATAAAGGAAGTGATACCAGGAATAAAGCCACAAGAGCAAACTGGATTCCTGAAACTGTTAAATAACCATTTCTCCAGGAGTTTTGAACCCTCATAAAGTATGATAAAATAAGTGGTCCAAGGGAGGCTCCAACGCCCCAGAAGCAATGAAGCCAATTCATATGATAAGATTTATAATGATAAGCCACATAGCTGTTTAATGACGCATCTACGGCACCAGCGCCAAGGCCAAGGGGTATGGCCAAAATAAAAAGCCATATTATTGAAGGTGCCATTGAAAATCCCAATAATGCGCTTGCAGTCATAATGCAGCTTATAAGCACCAATTTTCCTGTATCCAGCCACTTTAATATGTATCCCGTTGAAAATGTCGATATAATTGTGCAGCCGGAAATCATCATTGAAACAAGGCCAGCGGCCTCCATGGGCGAATTGAAGTCTATTCTCATCAACGGCCAGGCTGTTCCTAAAAGAGAATCTGGTAAGCCCAGGCTGATAAACGCTAGATAAATAATTATAATCAGCAAAGAAGACATTTCGTTCCCCCACCAATAAATTTAATTAATAATCAGGTCTATTGCCTGCTTTTACGTTAAATGCTATGGATAAGAGGATATATTCTTACCTTAACGGCTGATTAGCTAGCTTTAGGAATGCTAATCAAAGAATTGCCAACATCCTTAAGATAGATATCGCCAATTATCATATTCAGCAATAAAGACTAAGCAACTGCTTAGTCTTTATTGCTATTCAATATTGCTGTTCAAAGTAAAGATGTATTAATTTAAAATTTTAAACTTCCATAATCTCTTTAATTTTATCTTCTATAATCTTATCAACCTTGGCAATGTAGTCATCGGTAATCTTCTGGATGTCTTTTTCTGCAGTTTTAAGGTCATCCTCAGTGATTTCCTTTGACTTTTCGAGCTTTTTGAAATGCTCAAGGGCGTCACGGCGAATCTGACGAATTGCCACCTTATCGCGCTCACCAAGCTTTTTAACATCCTTGGTAAGCTCTACTCTTCTTTCCTCAGTAAGAGGCGGGAATACAAGCCTTATAACCTTTCCGTCGTTGTTTGGATTGATTCCAAGGTCGGAGGTTTGGATAGCCTTTACTATATCGTTGAGAATTTTGCCGTCCCAAGGCTGAATTACAATCTGACGAGCTTCCGGAACCTGAATATTGGCCAGTTGGTTAATTGGTGTAGGTGTGCCGTAATACTCTATGGTAATCTTATCTAACAAATGAGGATTTGCTCTTCCGGCACGTATAGAACTCAGCTCACTTTTAAGAACACTAATAGTTTTATCCATTTTGGTTTTAAATTGATCATAATTCTTTTCCATACATTTAGACCTCCCTAGCAACAAATGTACCAACTTTTTCACCATTTAAAACTTTAACTATATTTTCAGGTTCCCTGATGCTGAAAACTAAAAGCGGGATATTGTTGTCCATGCATAATGAAGTAGCTGTTGTGTCCATTACTCCAAGCTGACGCTGCAGTACTTCCATATAGCTGATTTTATCAAAACGTATGGCATCCTGATTTACCTTCGGGTCACTGTCATAAACGGCATCAACATTCTTGGCAAGAAGTATGATTTCTGCCTCAATTTCAGCAGCCCTTAATACAGCAGCTGTATCGGTAGAGAAATAAGGATTACCGGTACCGCAGGCAAAAATAACAACGCGCTTTTTCTCAAGATGCCTTACGGCTCTTCTCCGGATATAGGATTCTGCTATTCTTGGCATATCAATTGCCGATTGAACTCTGGTGGGAACCCCTCTGTCTTCCAGTGCATCCTGAAGAGCCAGTGAATTAATCACCGTTGCCATCATGCCCATATGGTCGGCCGTTGTTCTGTCCATGCCTGTACTGCTGCGACCGCGCCAGAAATTGCCTCCGCCTACCACGATACCTATTTCCGTACCCATTTCCCAGGCTTCCTTGATTCTGTCGCTAATCTCGCCCAGTACTTCATGGTCTATGCCAAACTCCTTAGAGCCGGCTAAGGCCTCACCGCTTATCTTTAACATTATTCGCTTATACTTAATACCCATATGGCCTCCGTAAAAGTTGAAGAAAATTATTTTGAAAAAAAGGGTATATTGATTGGTAATCAAAATACCCTTAACTTTATTTATAGACTTATTTTATTTGCTTCATTACTTCGTCTGCGAAATTTTCTTCTTTCTTTTCTAGGCCTTCGCCTTTCTCAAAACGAACAAACCTTCTGATGTTTATGTTCTCACCGATAAGAGCGATCTTCTCTTTGAGAACCTGCTCAACGGTCTTGTCGCTGTCCTTAATGAAGGGCTGTTCGAGAAGACATACTTCATTGAAGAACTTTTCAAGTCTGCCTGCAACCATCTTTTCAGCGATATGTTCAGGCTTGCCTTCGTTCATTGCCTGAGCCTTAAGGATTTCTTTCTCCTTCTCAACTACCTCAGCGGGAACTTCTTCTCTTCTGACGTACTGAGGGCTCATAGCAGCAATCTGCATTGCTATATCCTTTACAAAGGAACGGAATTCTTCGTTCTTAGCTGCAAAGTCGGTTTCAATGTTTACTTCTACAAGAACACCAATACGACCGCCGCCGTGAATATATGCCTCAACAATACCCTCGGAAGCAAGTCTGCCTGCCTTTTTAGCAGCCTTTGCAAGACCATTTTCACGAAGATATTCGATAGCCTTTTCCATGTTTCCGTTGCTTTCCTGGAGAGCCTTTTTGCAATCCATCATTCCTGCGCCGGTCAGTTCACGCAATTCCTTAACTAAGCTGGCACTAATTTCCATAGCCATCCTCCTAATTATTGATTATTGAGCGTTAGCCTCTTCTACTTCTTCAATTTTTTCAATTGCTTCCTCAGTTAAAGGAGCTTCTTCAGCGTTTTCCTCAGCCTTCTCTATTGCTCCCATTTCTCCCTGTCTTGCTTCGATAACAGCATCTGCAATCTTGGAGCTGATAAGCTTAACAGCTCTGATAGCGTCGTCGTTTCCGGGAATTACATAGTCAACTTCATCAGGATCGCAGTTGGTATCAACAACAGCAATGATGGGAATACCTAACTTCCTGGCTTCAAGAATAGCATTTCTTTCTTTCTTGGGATCTATTACAAAGATGGCAACAGGCAGCTTCTTCATCTCAACAATACCGCCGAGGTTCTTTTCAAGCTTTTCCATCTCAAGAACAAGCTTGCTTACTTCCTTCTTGGGAAGAACTTCGAAGATACCTTCGGACTGCATTTTCTTGAGTTCGAGAAGACGATCAATGCTTCTTCTGATGGTCTTGAAGTTTGTAAGCATACCGCCAAGCCATCTGTTATTTACATAGAATTGACCGCAGCGTTCAGCTTCTTCCTTAATTGCATCCTGGGCTTGCTTCTTGGTACCGACGAAAAGAATATTTCCGCCTTCCATCACAAGATCCCTTACAAAGTAATAAGCCTCTTCAATTTTCTTGACTGTTTTCTGGAGATCGATGATGTAGATTCCGTTTCTTTCTGTGAAGATGTATTCCGCCATCTTGGGGTTCCATCTTCTGGTTTGGTGACCAAAGTGTACGCCTGCTTCAAGCAGTTGCTTCATTGAAATAACTGACATAAAAAAATCCTCCTTGTTTTTTCCTCCGCCGTCTTCCCCTCTGCAAAGGACTTATTAACTCCATTAATAAGCACATCTTTGCAAATCAGACAGCGTGTGTTCTAAAATTAACCCGTAACATTATAGCATGTGGCCTAATACTTGGCAAGCATACTTTTTATTACGGAAACATAATTTAAGATAATTTGGAGACTTATATTCACCTTGAATAATTTGCTTACCTGTTAAGAGGCAATAACAACCTTTACCTAGGCTTATTATTCCGACATAAGCAAATTATTAATCAGTTTCCCCTATTCTTTTTACATCATGGTTGGGATTTCTCTTAACAAGAATGGCCGCCTTCGTAACAGCAGCTATTATGTCGACCTCAAATTGAGTCTTAAGGTTGTTAATCTTGGAGTAAATCTCGCCCTTCTGGGTGACTATGTACTGAGGAGGAAGATCGTTTAATGCCTTGGCCGCGATATCAAGCTTGCAGCGATCGCATTTGCACATATTAATATCCTTAAGGATTTCTTCCATAGTGCTTAAAACTATTTCTTCCATGTAATTTTTTAATTGGTGCATATAATAGCCTCCCCTTTAGTATTTAACAATTATAATCTTAGCATAAAAATTCAATCAAAAACACTAAAATTTATCCTGAAAATGCCTTTTTGCAAGAAACGGCTTTTCTAAAATCCGTTTAAGCCTGATGGGAATGGGCTCATTTAAATCAATGGGTTTAAGAAGTATAGTGTGAATACCAATTAAGTTTCCGCCTAAAACATCTGTAAACAGCTGATCACCAACGATAGCTACTTTTTCTTTAGGGAGGCACATTTTTTCTATAGCCTTTAAAAAACCTCCACCCAATGGCTTTCTGGCTTTAAAAATATATTCTATATTGAGAGGTTCACAAAACAATTCGACCCTTTTTTTACTTGCATTTGATACAATAACTGTCTTAATGCCGCTATCGTTGAGTGATTTAATATACTTAATTATTTTGGCATCAGGGTCTTTAATATGGGTTGCCACCAAAGTATTGTCAATATCAAGTATTAATCCGTAAATTCCCCTCTTTTTTAGCCCTTCAGGAGTTATTTCAAATATAGAGCTTACATAGGCATCGGCTTTAAAGAGTTTTTTCATTTTTATCCTCCGTACTAATGTATAAGGTAAGCTTATAACACAATTTAAAATTATGCAACCTACCCCAGAGGATATTTATTCCATATTTCCCTAAATTTATTTCAATAAACTTGAAAACTCTTTAATATCTGTAACCGGTGCCTTGCATGAAAAGTTTTCGCAGACATAGGCTGCGGCATGGCCATTTACTGTTGTATAGTTATCTGTAAAAGGTGCTATCTCTTTTAATTCCCTCCCTCCACTACTTAAAAGCAGTGATGTTGTAAATGGTCTGAAATCATTGTTGAGTATGGTTATAAATGGCTTAGCCTCATTTAAAGACTCTGCAGTAATTACAATTTCCTGCCCTTCTGCACGCCCAAAAAGAAGCGCCATTAATGCATAGGCATATGCAATGGGATAACCTTCAATTTCATCAGAAAATGCTTTTATTATTTCATTTGCCTTATCTTCAAGGTCATGGCGCCCGGTGAGCCTTGAAAGCCTCATAAAGTTAAGGGCAGTTACCGAATTGGCAGAAGGGGTTGCCCCATCATAAATTTCCTTGGGGCGCATTATAAGCTGTTCGCTGTCGCTGCCATAGACATACAGGCCTCCGTCCTTTTCATCCCAGAAAAGTTTCAGTAAATCATCCGAAAGCTTTAAGGCTTTTTTAAGATAATCTGTATCATAAGTTGTTTCATAAAGCTCAATAAGTCCAAAGGTTAGGAAGGCATAATCCTCAGCATAGGCAAGATAATTTGATTCTCCGTCGCGATACCTTGCAAGAAGCCTTCCGTCACTTCTTACAAGCTTATTGAAAATAAATTCAACGGCTTTTTTAGAGGCCTCTGTAAAGGCATCATCTTCTGTTATACGACCTGCCATGGCCATTGCGGCTATCATAAGTCCGTTCCAGGATGTCAGAATCTTATCATCCTTATGGGGATGTACTCTGTTTTCTCTGTATAAAAAGAGCTTTTCTCTTACGGGCTTGATTTCATCAATACTTTCGTAGGGAAGTGAGCTGTATATAAGATTAGGTATGCTTTTGCCTTCAAAATTCCCCTTTTCGGTAATGTCGTAGTATTGGCAGAACTTTTTTCCGTCTTCTTCACCTAGAACTTTTTCTATTTCATCCGGCGACCAGACATAGAATTTTCCTTCAATACCTTCAGAATCAGCATCCTCAGCGCAGAAAAATCCTCCTTCAGGTGAAGTCATGGTCCTTAAAACATAGGTTAATATGTCCCGGGCAATAAAACGGTATTTATCCTTTTTTGTGGCCTGCCAGGCTTCAAGATATGCAATTGCCAGCAAGGCATTGTCATACAGCATCTTTTCAAAATGGGGAACCAGCCATTTATTATCGGTGGAATAACGGCAGAAGCCAAAGCCAATATGGTCGTATATACCTCCCCTGTACATGGAATCAAGAGTTTTCTCTACCATATTCAAAGCTTCTTTTTTTCCGGAGCTTTTCCAGTACCTTAAAAGAAACATTAAATTGTGTGGTGTTGGAAATTTGGGTGCTGTTCCGAATCCACCATACACTGGGTCAAAATTCTGTTTAAAATATGAAAAGGCAGTATCAGCGACATCTTTAGAAATCTCTCCCCGGCATTCTCTTTTTCTGCCTGCAATATATTCAATAATCTGCCTGCTCGAATCCAAAAGGTCATCACGTTTGGTTTCCCAGGCTTTAACTACGGCATTAAGAATACTCATGAGCCCCTGAATGCCCATGCGATCGTTTTTAGGAAAATATGTCCCTGCAAAAAATGGTTTTTGATCAGGAGTCATTATGATTGTAAGAGGCCAACCGCCATGTCCATTAAGTGCCTGGCACACCTCCATATAAATATGGTCGATGTCCGGCCTTTCTTCCCTGTCAACTTTAATTGATATAAAGTGTTTATTTAAGATTTCTGCCACTTCCGGATCCTCAAAACTCTCATGTTCCATGACATGGCACCAGTGACAGGTGGAATAGCCTATTGATAAAAAGATAGGTTTATCTTCTGTTTTTGCCTTGGTAAAGGCCTCATCACACCATGGATACCAGTCCACGGGGTTATATGCGTGTTGCAATAAATATGGTGATTTCTCATTAATGAGTCTATTAGATTTTCTATCTGGGTTTGTCATGGGTATCACCCTCAATAAAGTAATTTACAGGTAGTATACCCAGACTGAGAAAGCAAATATGTAAGCACCCAATGGTACTATCAATCATTGAACAATATTATATATAAGAATCGTAATTACGATTTGTATCAGTCATGCTGCCAACAGCAACATAGCATGCTCCTGTCATAAGAATGTAAATGATGATGTTAAGCGGGATGAAGATTGCTGACACAATCACAGGCAGTGTATATAACAGCTTTTCCAATGCGGTGAAAGCTTTGAATTTAATATGGTTATACATGACAAGGCCTTTGAAATTCCGTTGTGCCAGGACATTGTAACACATACAGCCGAGGGATATGATAATTAACAGGCTGTACACGATTTGACTTGTCGTGTTTTCAAGAATGAGAACTTGATATTTTACCAGCAAAGTAAAAACACAAAATAGATATACAGAGCAGGCATAAATAATCCCGGCTTTTTTTCTTCTCTCCAAATAACCTTTGGGTACACCGTTTTCATATTCAATCTGCATAACATCACCTCCGTGAGACTAAATATTGTATAATTCAAAATGGTTACATAATAATAGTATCACAATTTCCAGATTATGGCAAACCAAAACTGACGCGAACAGTAATAAGCTGTTCTATTCAAGCGGTTATTTTTAATTGTTAGGAGGAAAGTCATTGTTTAATTAAAACTTATTTTATTTTTTAACATGATCTTTTTAAGGCTCCGTATTATACAATAGGAGCCTTTATATAGATTTCTCCATGATACTATTAGACAAGGCTTATTCGTACTCCACATCAGTTACAGTAACAATAAAATCAATCAATTCTTTTTTCTCCAGCAGGACATGTATTTCATAACCTTCATCAGTTTTATATATTTCATCATATAACCACCAAGCGCCTTCAAGAGGGGCATCCAGTTTCTGTATAATGCAGTTTTTTAAGATAATTTCCTTGATATTAGTAAATCCACCGGTATTATCGAGTGTTATAACAGTATCTTCGCCTTTTTGGAGGCATGATACTACTTTGCAATCGTGGAACTTAAAATTAGATATAAAAGATGGCTCTTCATCCTTGAAAATCTTCTTATATTCTTCCCAGTAAGCCTTTTGGGTGGCCTCGATTGCTTTTCTGTTTGATTCGGAGTATTCTGTTAATGCTTTTTTAACTTCATCAGAAGCGTAATCCAGAGCTAATACACGAATATCAGCAACTTTTTGCAATATTTCCTGGGGTAACATTTTTTCTAAATGCTGTATTTTAAACTCAAGTTTTTCTCTGAACTTCACCTTTTCTTGTTCCGGATCAAAGGCAGGTCTGTTTAGATAGTTCAAACGTGCTTGTTCACGAATTTCAAAGTAATGACGTTTTGCTTCTTCTAATTCTGCAGGCTCCAGTGATTCGCCAGAAAGAGGCACAAAATTAAATTCTTCCGGAAAAATATCTTCAAATTTTACTTTAGAAACCTCTTCCTGTAATTGCAAATATTCATTTTCCTTCATCCTGTAAAGTCGTTCAAAATATTCTTCAGAAAACATCTCAGCTTCTTCTGACACATTTAATAACAAATGAAAACCTGTTTTCTGCATGGTTTCATACCATTCTTTTGTCATATACTTCAATTTAAAAACCCCTTAACATTATCAAACTAAAATATTTTTTAATACCAATGATAGTCGAAAAGAACAAGTCGATGCATACTACTTCAATATAAAATCCCTACTGTCAGTAGTTTCAATATATTGAAACAGTTCTGCCTCAATTATATTGGTATCTTTCGGAACAGGTTCCTGGATAACAGCAGCTTTAAGCTTAAGACCCAAAATTCCTGTAGGTTGATCCGGCCGATATATAAACCCTATACTGCTGCTTGTATTTGAAGGTTTTGCATCCAGAAAAGATTTAGTATAGAACTCCAGAGATATATCTTCCTCACATTCATACTCTATTACAGGTAGATACATCCCCTTAGGGCAAACTTCAGAGAATTTTTTCTCAAAATCTAATCTTGCCCTGTTAATTTGTTCAGGAGTCATCTGCTCCAGAAGCTTAGGGTTTGAAAAGATTTTATCCATATCATCCCAAATATCTGTCAAATATACTCTGTTAATCTGTACCCAATGTTCGGTACCAGTCTCTGCGTCTTGAAACACTAATTTTTCAGGATTATCTCCTACAACCAAAGTAACAGGTTTCTCCACTTGATGTACTGCATGGCTAGGTCCTGTTACGAACCATAGCTCGGGGTTATGATTTAATTCAGGTATGGAATCATATTCACCTTCTATTTTCAAGCTGGTTAAGAACAACATATCAATATTTTGATAATCAATGCCATTAGGCTGCCACCCATTATTCAGGAATTTTGCTATAATCAAAAGAGGCTCCCAGTCCTGCACATTCAGTCGTCGATAATGTGTACCGTTTATTTTAAATTCTCTTTCTCCAATGAACACTTTTGAAACTGACTTGAATGGATTATTTACATCTATTCTGTCTCTGCTCAACATCATCCTGTTAGTCTCAGGCCTTGACGGATATTCAGACAATTGAGCCAATTCACTTTCCTCAACTTTTTGCCGATAAATCTCGTCATATAGTAAAATTAAAAGCCGCATCCCCTCAACATCGCGTAATATTCCCATTACATTACATATGACTCCGTCAACTTCAGCATATTTCCCTATTACCTTTATCTCTTCATTGCGAGACAGAATTTCTCTAAAAAATCCTAAATTCATATAATGCTCCTTATCTCTTTCTTATTGCTGTTTTTTATTTAATATAACTGCAAGTATTTCGCATGAATAAATATGATGATTACCTGATAGTTGTCCATAGATATTGCTTACCTTTGATGTAATAATATTACATGAAAAACTGTCTTTAGAACACTAAATCACATCTATATTATTTCATGAAAAAGTTAAAAATCAAATAAAATAGTTGTTGTATTCCTCAATTGCTGGTGTTTTAATACAACTGATAGTTGATAAAAGGTAATGTTTTGAAAAAATAAGGGAACAGGCTGTGCCTGTTCCCCATAAATTTGAGTATAAATTATCTAAAATCAGATATCTATGCACTTATACATTGATATTATCAACTTAATATTTATTTTCCTTCAGAGGCTTTGGGATAGTCATTCACAAGATAATATTTCGGCGGCTCATCTTCTTCAATGGAAGGGAACCTGCCAATTTCTTCGTAGAACCGGTTGTCAGTGTAATCGTCATTGCACTCTGAAACCTCACCAACCAATACGCGGCCTTTTCCGGCTTCTCCCCAGAATGAGTGGTACAGACCAGGATAAAGTGTTATGCTTTCACCAGGCTGCAGCCTAATTGTCGTACCTGCCGGAACTTCGTATTCTTTTCCGTCGCTGTTTACTGTTACGGAAGTATCAGCAAATTTACCATCACTTGTTGAATTGTATAACCTGACCATCAGGTTTCCGCCGCCGCGGTTTATAATATCCTCTGTCTTTTTCCAATGGAAATGGAAAGGAGTAACCTGATTTTCACCTACAATCATAATCTTTTCGGCGTAAGTCTTTTTATATTTTGGTATGCTTACATTTCCGTTTCTTAAGGTAAATAGGAATAACCCTGTGTTATAGAAATCTCCGCTTCCAAAATCGGTTATATCCCATCCCAGGTGATTATCCCAGATTTCATCATACTCTTTCCCCTTAGTCTGCCATTCTTCAGGGGACCAGTAAGCAAAAGGAGGAAGCACGAATTTATGGGCTTTGAAAAATTCAATTCCATCCTGAACAATTCTATTAATCTCAGAACGCTTCATTATAAATCATATCCTTTCATAACATACATTTTAATTCTCTTAAATACCAGTAAACTCAGCGAGATGAAAATTAAGGTATGTTATAAAATACTTTCATGGCGTTTTCGGTGTCTTTTCTCATGGCTTCTACCGCAGCAGTGACAATATCATGGAACAGAACGCCATCCTTGCTGTTTACCAGATCCTTTGCTGCGAATGCACCTTCTCTGGCCATATAAGTATAGTAGTTTATTTTGCGAATTCCTTTTTCAATTGAAGTTATATAATCTTCCCTGCTTACACCTGAGCCGCCGTGCATAACCAACGGTACTTTAGTCAATTCTTTTATCCTTTCAATTCTTGCAAAATCAAGATTGGGTTTTTCAGTATAAATGCCGTGTACCGTTCCAAATGAAGCGGCAAGTGCATCTACTTTAGTCAGTTCTACGAACTTTTGAGCAACTTCAGGATCAGTGTAAATGCTCTTTCCTCCGGCAGTACCTTCGCTGCTTCCTTCAGTGCTGCTTGCCATTACACCAATTTCAGCTTCAATTCCTGCACCGAACTTTCTTACCATTTTAACTGCCTTTAAGGTATTCTCAACATTTTCCTCAAAAGACAGCTTTGAGCCGTCGTACATAGCCGAAGTAAATCCTAATTCAAGGGCTTTTTCTATATACTCCAGGGATTCACCGTGATCCAAGTGAACACATACCGGAACATTTGCTTTCTGGGCACAAAGAACCATAATGGGTCCAATTGTCTCCAGAGGCATTACACTTTCATGAACCTGGGCATGAGCTATAATAACCGGAACCTTGTAAGTTTCAGCATTTTTCAAAACAGCTAAAATACTTTCCAGATTTGGCGTGTTGAACGCACCTATAGCGCATCGATTTTTTTCTGCATAAGACATTACTTCCTGTAAATTAACCAGCATAATTTCATCTCCACTTTCTGACCATTTGTATAGTCATTATTTTTTCAAACTCTTTATATAATCAACCTTATTCAGCCTTATATTTTTCATACAGCTTTCTAATTTCTTCAATATTCTTCATTCCGGAAATAGAGTCTACTTCCGATAAATTGCAGGCCGCAGCCGCACATGCAATCTTAAGGGATTCTTCAATGGGAAATTCTTTGTAAATGGAGTACAGCATCCCCGCACAGAAGGCATCACCGGCTCCTACGCTTCCTTTTATGTATCCCGGCGGAAGCTTAAGAGACGGAGTACTGTAAAATTTCATATCAGAGGTCATAGCCCATCCGCCCTGGGGAGCATGAATTACAACCAGATCCTTAACGCCCACCTCAAAGATTTTTTCGCATATTTTTCTTATAAGGTTTTCATCTATTTTTCCGTCGGGGCCAAATGGACTTATGTTGACAGATTTTCCTGCCTCAATTTCATTAATGATGATATAATTGCAATATTTCATACTGGCCTGGACTATCTTTGAATATTTTTCATCATCAACACTGACCAGATCCATAGAAGTTTTTATTCCTTTTGACTGTACTTTGGCCAAAGTCCTTGCAAGTACCGTTCCGTATTCGGGATCTTCCTTATCAAAAGGTTCCATCAATAAAGCGTATCCCATATGAAACATGTCCGTATTAATGGAGTCAAAATCAATATCCTCATATGAAAAGCGCCTGTTTGCCCCTTTGGCAAAAAAGAATGTTCTCTCTCCCGTGGATTCGACAGTCATGCAATCGGTGAATGCAGTTAATTCACCATCATAGATTTTTATCCCCTGTGTGTCGACTCCATGTTCTTTGAGAATATTTAAAATAAATTCGCCGTTTTCATCGTTTCCGATTCCACCGTACGCATACAGAGGTACGGAAGAATCAATTTTTGCAAGGTTGACGATGGTATTGGTGACACATCCACCTACGCCCCTTGTGCAGGCAAGAATGTTGCTAAGCATTCCTTTTTCTACATAGCGGTCAATCACTTTATTGTAATCGACCGTTATTGTGCCTGCAATTGCAATGCCCCTTTCCATAATTTTCACTTCCTTTATAATTGCTTTACAAAAGCTGTTTTACTGTTTCAGGAATTGATTGATTTTTCTTTCCAGTATCTTTAAAGAACTGTCTACGTTTTTGTCGTACCTGATAATCTCCTGTATTCCGCCGTTTGCAATTGTTATGGCTTCGTTATATTTTAATATCTTTGGAGCAACAGTACCTTCTTCGATTACTCTGCTTAAGAGTAAATTATCAATAACCTTTTCGCTCTCTTCTATGTCTTCCTGCAAAATCAGCTCGGCTTCCATTGAGCTTGTAACATTTTTCAATACAGAGGCACCCTGCGAATATCTGAATATATCCATTTGTATCTCTTCGTCATAAGTTAATAGTTTCAGAAATTCCCATGCCAATTCTTCATGGGCGGTTTTGCTGCTTATGCCCATCAAAAGGGTATTAACCTCAGATATATTTCCTCCGTCCTTGCCTGCCGGGAAGGTTATACAATCCCATTGGAAGTTCAGATATTTCTTGATCTTGTAGGGATATGTCTTATAAGTGCGGTAATCAGCGAAAGAAAGCGGCATAAATACGACATTACCGCTGTCAAAGTCCTCCTGGGTGACATTCTGTTCGCGGTTAAGCGCATATAACGATTTTATAAACTTAACCGCCTCAATTACCTTTTCGTTGGAAAGGTCAATTTTCATTTCGTTTTCGTCAAACAGGACAGCGCCATTGGTACGTGCAGCATCAAGCCAATCATAATTGTATATGCCGAATTGGTCAATAATTCCGTCGCCGTTAATATCCTTAGTTACTTTTTCGCAGATATCGTATAAATCATCCCATGTCCAGTCGCTTCTTGGAACATTGATGCCTTCTTTCTCAAGCAAGGTCTTGTTAACAAACATCAGAGTAGGAACAGTTTCATATGGAAGCGCGTATTGGGTTCCGTGGTATTCTCCGGATAAGAGGGCTGTCTGAAAATATTTGTCCTTGTCAAATGACTTATCATTGTTTACCAGTTCGTCAAGGTTCTTTAATATTCCTAACTCAGCAAACTGGTTAAAGTCGTTTGAAAGTATCATAAACACATCAGGTGTTTTGCCCAGCAGCACCTGCTTTGAAAACCATTCAGAATAATCGTCCTTCAGAATACCGCTGTAATAATGGATTTTTACATTCTTATGCTCTTTTTCAAACCGTTCAATGGCCTTGTCAATAATTACATAGCTGTTGGCATTGGCAACATCCCAGTTGCTGCCGGCAAACATCCCGAATTCAAGAACTATGGTTCTTGAATTGGTATTGATATAAGCGCCGGCACATACTGCCACCAAAACCAGTAATGCTATTGTAACTATTATGTATTTAGTTTTCATCATAATGACGCTCCATCTTTATTTTGCCTACTCCCGACTGAATAGCCCAGATGGCCAGCTGAGTCCTGTCCCTAAGCTTTAATTTGCTTAATATAGTGCTGAGATAATTTCTTACAGTACCTTCGGACAAGTTCAGATTATCGGCAATTTCCTTATTGGAAAAGCCATATTCAACCTGTTCAATTATTTTCCATTCAGTCTTTGTTAATTCTTCTACTCCTTTTCTTCCTACCTCAATTGTATAATCTCCCTTTGCCATCTGAGAGAATAGTCTTACAACCTTGGTGGCGATATCAGGATTAATCATTGCTTTACCGCTATAGACCGTGTGAATGGCTTTAACCAGTTCGTCTATGGAAACACCTTTCAATAGGTATCCGCTGGCACCATATTTCAAAGCGTTGTATACATATTCGTCGTCATCAAAAGTAGTTAAAATGATGATTTTAATATTGGGATAATTTTCTTTTATAATCTTGGTGCATTGAACCCCATCCATTTTGGGCATGCGGATATCCATCAGGATGACATCGGGTTTGTTCTTGTATACGCTTCGCATTACCTCCTGTCCGTTTGCAACAACATCAGTCACTTCAATATTGTCCTGGTTGTTCAATACAATCTGAAGGCTAGTACGAATTAGTTCCTGATCATCTGCTATCAATACTTTAATCATACTCTTCACCCCATCTTATTGGTATTTTCGCAGTCACTGTGAAACCATCCGTACCATCAAACTCAACAGTACCGTTCAGCATCTTTATTCTTTCTATAATGTGTCTTGTACCAAATCCCATTTTCATGTCTTTGCAGCCAATTCCATCGTCTTTAACCGTAAGTATTATTTCGCCCTGACCGCCTTTGATATGTACCCATATCTGCGATGCTTTTCCATGACGTATAGCATTGGTAAGGCTTTCCTGTATAACGCGGTATATTGCGTCTTCTTCGTCAGATGCAAATTTCAGATTCTTCACATCGGACTCAAAGTAAATATGGGTATGGGTCATTGATTCAATTTCTATGATCATTTTGTGAATAGCAGATTCCAGACTCAGCCTTTCAAGAGCATCAGGTCTTAGTTTATTTACGGAGCGGCGAATCTCATTAATGCCTTCCCTGGTAACCCTTGATATAACCTCAAGCTGTTTTTTGGTATCCTCAGGACTTTTATCCACCATGGTAAGGCATGCATCAATACCAGCCGATATTCCTGTCAGGGTGTGGCCCAGGGTATCATGGATTTCTCTTGCAAGACGGTTACGTTCTCTTGTTTCACCCATTTTTTCCGTAATCTTTGAATATTCCTTAAGCTGCTCATTAGCTTTCTGCAAATCTTCATTGGCTTTTCGAAGCTGCTCGTACAGGTGATTTACCTCATCTATGGTTCCTCTTTGGTTTTGGATCACGTAGATACAATAGATGATAAAAATTAATATATTAATTGAAATTACCGTGTTGAAAAAGCCCAGCAAATACTGCTGTGTCATGGAATCATAAAAGCTGATGTAATCATTTATGGAATATAATCTGAAGTTAATTGAGATCATTTCATAGTCAGCTATCAGGATACTCATTATGGAAATGGCCATTAATAAATACCTTCCCTTGTTTCCCTTGGTGTATGTTATGATGTTGGCAATAACAAGGAAAAGTATTCCGTTATAGTTAAAATTAAGAATACAGACAATTATAATGCTTATAACAAAGTCGATAAGCAGGGAAAGATATACAACCTTGCTGTTATTTGGATATATAAACTCCCGTATAATAAAAGAAAATATTAATATACCAAATAAGCAGATTGATATAATAATATTTCTATCAGGCTTCCAGGGCAATGCATCAACCCTGTTTATAAATTCTCTGGCAATAAAGTTATTGCATATTTTTTGGGTTGTAATATATATGAATATAGTTACAAACAAAACTGCAATTAAATTTATTGCTATCATTAATATTTTAAATTGAATAAACTTTTTCCCCTGCATAAGCCAAAGTCCCTACTGCCATTCGTCAATTGCAAAATTATCCAGATTATCTTTTGTAATAAGCGTTACAGGAACAACTATATTTCTGTCAACTTGTTCCCCGTTTAAATAGGCATAGGCTACTTCTGCTGCTATCTTTCCCATCTCACGGGGATATTGGGCACTGGTCCCCTCAAGGTATCCTTCCTTTATCATCATTTTGCCATCCGGAGACCCATCCACACCATAGATCAATATATTACCGGTCATATGACGGGCTTCCAGCGCCGCCAGCGCACCCAGTGCTGTCGGGTCATTGCCTCCCATTACCACATCAAAGGATACTCCGGATTCAATAATGCTTTCCATTACATCCATGGCAATCTCCAGCTCACCTCCTGCAGGTTGCTGGACTACAACCCTGTAATTAGGATTGCCTTTAATAGTATCTATAAATCCTTGTATCCTTTGTGTAATGGAATTTATAATTGGCTGGTCCAGTATTACAATATCTGCAGAGTCCAGCTTAGACATCATATCTGTTGCACACTGGACTCCTGCATTGTAATTGTCAGATGCAATGATTGAAACTACATATTCCTTGTCGTAGACCATGGTATCCACGTTAAATACAGGAATATTAGCTTCTTTACATGCAATTAACGCCGGCTTTACCTTTTTCCAGTCAACGGGGTTTAAAAATATTGCTTCTACCCCTTCTTCAATCATTTCATAAATCTGGCTGTTTTGCTTTTCCTGATCCTGTGCAGGGTCTCTGGTGATTAAATAATCACCGTTTGCCTCAACTACTTCATTAATGCCACCGTTCAGTATTTCGAAATATGGATTATTCATTGTCATGTAGGTAGCACCAAACTTTCTGGGGGCATCAGTTGGCGCCTTAACCTGATAGAATAATTCAATGTAACCCAGCAGAATTATTAATGTAACTGAAATTATCGCTACAATCAGCAATAGTCTTCTGTTAAGCCTTTTCATTTGTCCATACCTCGTATACTGCATGGCGTCCCTTGTCATTCCTATGTAATATAATATCACATAAATCTTATTTTATCTTGATCTTGTCTTTATTTTCCTGCCTGATGTAGTCGATAAATACAGCCAGCAGTATTACTGCGCCCTTAATAACGTACTGCCAAAAGGAGTTTACATTAAGAAGGTTCAAACCGTTATTCAAAACACCGATAATCAAACCGCCTATCAATGTTCCGCCAATTTTTCCGTAACCACCAGACATGCTGGTTCCGCCAACAACAACTGCTGCAATGGCATCCATTTCAGCACCTTCACCTGCGGTAGGCTGTCCGGAATACATACGGGATGCCAGAACAATTCCTGCAAGTCCTGCCATTAATCCGGAATAAGCGTATACAAAGAATTTAACCTTGGATACTTTAATACCGGAAAATTCTGCTGCCTGAGAGTTTCCACCAACTGCATATATGTAGCGGCCCATTTTAGTTTTGTTCATTATAAGGGTTGTAACAATTAAAACAACTATTAAGATAACAACAGGAGTAGGAACAGAACCAATATATCCTGCACCTATAAACTGCCACTCTTTTGTAACAACTCTTACAGGAGAACCTCCGGTGTAAACATAGGCCAAACCCTTAACAATATTCATGGTAGCCAATGTAACAATAAACGGAGGGATTGTTGTTTTGGAAATAACAAATCCATTACAAATTCCTATAAACAAACCTACAAGTACTCCTACCACCAGAGCAGCGCCCAAAGGCAGATTATAGCGGACAACAGCACCAGCGGCAAGGCATCCTGACAATGCAATGGTGGAGCCCACGGACAGATCTATTCCGCCTAATATAATAACCATTGTCATACCACAGGCCAGGAATAAGTTTGTTGAAATCTGTCTTAGCACATTGAATATATTTTTCATGGTTAGAAATGATTTCTGGGTGATAGGATTGACAGACAGAAGAACGCATAAAACTACAAGGGCTATAATAATACCCAGATTATCCTTCAGCCATTGAACAAAACCATTTAGCAGAAGAGCACCAGTACTTTTTTTATTCCTGCTTGCCACTCTGTCCATTATATCTCCTCCTTAAATACATAGAACTATTTTGCTGCCAATTTCATGATTTTTTCCTGAGTAACCTCTTCGTGTCCTAAGCAGCCTGTTATTTTGCCATCGCACATAACATAAATACGGTCACTCATGTTGATGATTTCAGGCATTTCAGAAGATATCATGATAATTGAAATACCTGATTTTGCAAGGTTATTCATAATTGCATATATTTCAGATTTTGCACCCACATCCACACCTCTGGTGGGCTCATCCAGTATCAATATTTTAGGAGAAGTAGCCAACCATCTGCCAATCATGACTTTCTGCTGGTTTCCGCCTGACAGCTTTCCTACTGCTTGCTCCATGGAAGGTGTTTTTGTTGACATGAGGTCGATGTATTTCTGGGTAATATCTTCTTCCTTCTGACGATTGACTGAAATACCTTTTATAAATTCGCCCAAAACTTCGATTGTTGAATTGAATCTGACACTTTGAATGTGATAAAGTCCTTCAACTTTTCTGTCTTCGGGTACCAGAGCGATGCCATGTTTCATAGCATCGGAAGGTGACTTGATTTTTACCTTTTTACCTTCGATATAAATATCTCCGGTGTATTCCTTTGTAAGGCCGAAGAGGCATTTCATCACTTCGCTTCTTCCTGCACCTACCAGACCTGCGAATCCGACTATTTCACCTTTTCTTACTTCAAAGCTGGCATCTTTGACCATTTTATAATCGCAGATATTCTCGCACTTTAAGATAACTTCCCCGCCAGTCTGGTAATCTCTTGTGTAATAGTTTTTGAGCTCACGGCCTACCATCATGGATATCAGTTCATCATTGGTAGTTTCCTTGACAACCCTTGTACCGATGTATGAACCGTCACGCATTACAGTAACACGGTCACAAATTTCAGCCAGCTCGCTCATTCTATGTGAAATATAGATAATACCTACCCCTTTAGCAGTAAGAGTACGCATGGTTTCAAACAGGAACTTAACTTCCTTTTCTGAAATGGAAGAGGTTGGTTCATCCATTACCAGGATTTTCGAATTATAGGATATGGCTTTGATTATTTCTACCATCTGCTGCTGAGCAATGGTCAGGTCTCTGACCATTGTTTTCGCATCAATATCCATGCCGTAGCTGTCAATTAATTGCTGCGCATCTTCATACATTTTTGATGCGTTTACGAATTTCCCCTTCATGGGCTCTCTTCCAAGGAAGATGTTTTCAGCTACTGTCATGTAGGGCACCAATACAAGTTCCTGATGTATAATGGAAATTCCATTATTCTGTGCGTCTTTAACGCTTTTTATCTCTACTTTCTTTCCTTCAATATATATTTCACCCTGATCAGCGGCATAGATTCCGCCTAATACTTTCATCAAGGTGGACTTTCCGGCACCGTTTTCACCAAGTATTGCATGGACTTCGCCGGCTCTTAATTCAAAATCAACTGCTTTAAGTGCATAGACACCAGGGAATGTTTTATGTATATTTTTCATTTGCAGTAAAACATTGTTAGCCAACCAATCACCCTCTTTCCTCCGGCTTTCTAAAAAACAGGGCGTTGCAAAACGCCCGCATATGTGGTACGTTTTGCAACAACCCCTTTATCAGAAAAATATTACTGCCAAGAATCTGTACCGAATTCTTTTACGTTGTCAGATGTAATGAGGAATGTCTCAACAGGATATCTGCTGTCAACTTTTTCACCAGCAAGATACTTGTACATAACTTCTACAGATTTCTTAGCAATGTTGATAGGAGACTGAGCACCAGTACCTTCGATGAGAGAATCTCCACGAGCAAGTTCTGATTTAATGTCGGGAGAACCGTCAACACCGTAGATGAGAACGTCCTTAAGTCCGGCAGCATTTGCAGCAGCCAAAGCACCAAGAGCTGTAGGATCGTTTCCTCCGAAGATTGCTACTACATCGCTGTGTGCCTGCAGCAAGTCTTCTGCAATACCCATTGCTACCTGGAGGTTACCCTTAGCATCCTGCTCAGCAACGATTTCAAATCCTTTACCTTCAATTGCATCTCTGAAGCCTTTTTCTCTGTCATTGATGGAGTTCATTGTGGGAGAGTCAAGGATAATAACTTTTCCGCCGCCGGGAACCTTCTTAACAAGGTCAAGACCGCAAACATAACCAGCATTGTAGTTATCGGAACCAACATATGAGAATGCATAAGACAAATCAGCTACTTCAGTATCGAAGTTAAGGATGGGTATTCCTGCTTCTTTCAGCATGTCAAGAGCGGGAAGAATACCTTCTGCTTCTGCAGGGTTTAAGAAGATAGCATCAATACCCTGAGTAATCATATCTTCGATCTGTGTAATCTGAAGAGTAACATCGTTAGCGGGGTCAGTGGTAATTAACTTGTCCCCTCTCTTTTCAACTTCTTCTCTTATGGTCTTTTCAAGAATAACGAAGAATGGGTTTGTGCCGTCCATACAGGTGTAACCAAAAGTCCATCCGTCTGCAGGTCTTTCACCAAGAGGGCCGCCTTTGCTTTCTCCGCTTGGAGTACCTGTTTCCTCTGCCTTGGGAGTTGGATTTGCGTCATTGCCTGTAGTTTGCTTCGGCTGTCCGCAGCCGCCCAGCAGCAAGCTCAGGGCCAAAACAGAACACAAAAGAACACTAAGTAACTTTTTCTTCATTCGGATTCCTCCTTGTTTTTTTCTTAATCATAATTTATTGAACCTTTTTTTACACCTGTATTATGTAACGAGAATGATATTACATTTGTAATATTCTTTTTTGAAAATCTCATATGCAATAAATCTGCTAAAACCGACAATAAAAAAGGTGTGCCGCATTAGCATTTTATAATGCGAAACACACCTTTAAGCATTCCATCCCTATATAATTTGTTCAAATCATATGCTGATGTATCCAGAAGATAAATAAGTATTATTGATTTATAATATCCTCGCAACAGCTCTTGTGATTGAACTATCGGCCTTTATCTTTAATGGAAAGGCAATAACTTCAAACCTGTCAGCATTGAGTAATTGATCAAGATTTGTCAGGTTCTCCAGGATAAAAATATTGTTTTTGAGAAGTAACTTGTGTATTTCAAAGGGATATTTATCCGGGGATGGAGTGTCAATTCCCACCATTTTTATTTTCTTTTTTATCAGGAAGTTACAAAACTCAATATCAATACACGGGTGAATTTCATAATACTCTTTTGTACCATAGTATTTATCAAAGCCGGTATAAAGGAGTACAATGCTGTTCTCTTTAACTACCTCATGATATTCAGGCTTTACTTTAATATTTTCCTCATTTCTTACATCCAGCACGCACCCCTCTGCAATGAATGATTCAATTGGATATTCAAAAATATATTTACTACTGTCAGTAAGGTGCATTGGTGAGTCAATGTGTGTGCCGGCATGCATATTAATATCCAGTTTGTGATTGTTGTAATTATCTTTGCTAAACTGCTTTATATGAGCCAGATTAGTATTTGGATCACCGGGATAAACCGGCATATTGTCTTCAATTATATGGGATAAATCAACTAGTTTCATTAATATTCTCCCCTCAAAACTCCGCAAAAATGGTATTAACAGCCCTCAATCAGTTTGCGTGCTTCTGTTAAGCTTATGTTCTTTTCCCTGGCAATCCGTGCTATATCGTCATACTCATATTTAAAGCGGGTAGTGCCATACCCTTCCGAAGTTTTACGGCGTACTTCACCATATGGAGTGGAAATGGTTTCAAAGCGGCGGTTAAGTACATATCGGCGCATAATAGATTCACGTACCCCAATGGTAGTTGTATGTTTAAATAAAAGAGAGATAATTTTTTCTTTATTTTCATCAGTACAAAGTACGTTTACAAGTGTTCCTGGTCGGTTCTTTTTCATACCGGCAGGAACTGTATATACTTCAAGGGCACCGCCTTCAAAAAGTCTGTCTATTGCAAAGCCAATTTCCTCTGCGGTCATGTCATCAACATTGCATGAAAGCTCTGATACAGTATCAGTTTTATTCTCAGTTTCGCCAAGCATAACCCTTAGACAGTTAGCTGTGCCAAAATCCTTCTTTCCAATACCGTAGCCAATGGCAGTTGTCCTCATAACAGGCATGTCGCCAAAGCGTGTTGCATAATGTTTCAAAAGTGCAGCGCCTGTTGGAGTACATAGCTCGCCCTTTATGCTTCCCCCATAAATTGGTACATCTTTTAAAATATACGCTGTTGCAGGCGCAGGAACAGGAAGAATGCCATGAGCGCATTTTACCAGGCCCGACCCCACATGAACAGGCGAAACAACAATTTCATCGGGTGAAAGCCTGTTAACAAGCATGCACACAGCCGTTATATCGGCAATGGCATCCAAAGTACCTACTTCGTGGAAATGTATTTCAGATACAGGCACACCGTGGACTTTACTCTCTGCTGCGGCAATTATGTTATATACAGCCAGTACGTCCTCTTTAACCTTTTTATCAACCGGAAGAGCAGATACAATGTGCTGGATTTCATGCATCCCGTTATGATGATGCTCATATGCATTTGTATGTACATGATTATGCCCATGATTATGATTATGTTCATGTTCATGACCATATCCATGTCCATGCCCATGGCCATGCTTATGTTCATTCACTTCATGAGGTCCTCTGTCATGGTGATGTTGGCAAAGGTTTTCTTCTTCCCCATTTACCTTAACAGATATTTGTGTACCTTTAATTCCGCAACTTACAACTGTGTTTTTGATAAACTGTACACCTGGAATTCCTAGCTGGTTAAGCTCAAATATAAATTCATCAGGATTGGGCAACAGCTCTAAAAGGGCTGATGTAAGCATATCTCCTGCGGCTCCCATACCGCAGTCTATATATAGAACTTTCATTTTTTTGCCTCCTAAGTTACCATACTGGCAAGATAAGCTAAAATATATGATTTGTCAATATCGCATCAGCCAAGTATATATGTTTAACTTTAAATAAAAAAGAGTATTTTATACTTGATTAAGGAAAGGCGGCTATTGCCTTTTAACCAGAAACATAGTATCATAAGTGACGGAATGTATGAAACATTTATGCCAACAGAAGTTGGGGCTTATTGTTAAATTTTGAACGTTTGGTAAACTTGGAGTGTAACAGTCATGAAGACTGATCGGCCTGTCGACAGGACATGCTGATCAGTTTTTTAATTTTAATTTATTATAGTGCCCTTAAGCCTTACAGCAAAAGAACTTGCAGAATGCTTTTGAACTTAAAGTGAGGAATCAAAGCAGGAATGAAAATTATAAGAATAAATCATAGAAAGAGTTTTAACCGTGAAGATCCAAATATGGCTTTACTAATACTTTTTTTGTTGCTTGCAGCCATTGCTACTATTTTTCTTGCAACTGGCTTAGGTCCTGTATCTGTGGCACCTGATAAAGTTACAAAGATACTATTAAGCAAAGTTCCTGGTATTGGCAACAATATTGCAGTAACGTGGGAACAGCTTGATGAGAATATTGTCCTCGGTTTAAGGCTTCCACGCGTTTTCCTTGGAATGGTGGTTGGAGCATCCCTAGCAGTTTGCGGCGTCACCATGCAGGCTCTTGTCCGCAATCATCTGGCAGATCCTTTTATTCTGGGGGTTTCATCCGGTGCTACTGCATTTGCTACTCTTGGCATGCTGTTTGGTGTTTTTGCATTTCTTGGCCAATACTCCCTTCCATTAAGCGCATTTATTGGCTCTGCTGTAACAATCGTTTTTGTTTATGTGATATCCCGCATCAAAGGCCGTATTAACATGACTCAGCTTCTGCTTTCCGGCGTTGTGATATCCATGATTATGGACGGGCTCACCAGTATCGTTAAGCTCTCTGCACCAAATGCTTTGGGACTACATAATGCCGAATTTTGGATGTCAGGAAGCCTTGCAGGAGCCAAATGGGCATATCTCAGATTGCCATTGATAGTTTTAGCTATATGTATGGCAGTACTTATGATAAATTATCGTAATCTAAACTTATTGCTTCTTGGTGATGAAAGTGCCGGAGCTCTTGGCATTAATGTCCGCAGGTTTCAGAAGCTTCTTGTGCTTATTGCATCCCTGATGGCCGGCGTAACCATTTCAGTCAGCGGAAAAATAGGTTTTGTAGGATTGATGGTGCCGCATTTTACACGTCTTATCGTAGGCAGCAACCACAAAAAGGTCCTCCCTGTGTCTGCACTGCTTGGAGGTATACTTGTCGTTTGGGTAGACGTTGCAGCAAGAATGATTATAGCTCCAGAAGAATTACCGGTTGGTATTTTGACCGCTGTGATAGGCGGACCAATATTCATCTGGCTTCTTAAGCGAAACACCACAGGAAAACAGTAATTTGGAGGCAATGCATGAATGTACGTTTAGAAATAAATGGACTATCCTATTCATACAACGAAAATAATGCAATTGATAATGTATCGCTCAAAATTAAAGAAGGTGAATTTGTTGGCCTTGTTGGCCCCAACGGAAGCGGCAAATCAACCTTGCTTAAAAATCTATACCGCGCTTTGACACCCGACAAAGGAACAATTCTTCTCGATGGCGAGGATCTTTTAAAAATGAAGCATAAAAAATCTGCACTTAAGCAGGCTGTTGTTGGGCAGGAAAATGAGGTTCCTTTTAACTTTCTTGTTGAAGAAATTGTCGCCATGGGCAGAAGTCCTCATAAAAAGTTATTTGATTTTGACAACTCCCATGACAGGTATATGGTCCACCATGCTCTTGAACAAGTGGGCATGGAAAAAATGGCAAAACGGAATTATCAAAATCTTTCGGGCGGTGAGAAACAGCGGGTTATCATTGCCCGGGCAATAGCACAGGAAAGCGATTTATTCCTGCTTGATGAACCCACTAATCATCTTGATATCGGCTATCAGATACAGGTATTTGATCTTATTAAAAGACTAAAGGTCACTGTGATTGCCGCAATCCATGATTTAAACATGGCTTCCCTATATTGTGATCAAATATATGTTCTTAAGGACGGTAAAATCGTGCTTCATGGAACTCCTGAGGAAGTGTTCACAGAAGAAAACATTTATAACGTATACGGAGTTCACAGCTCGGTAACAAAGCATCCAATAACGGGCAAAATGGCTATAACATTTCTTCCTGCAGGATTTGAAAAAGATAAAGAAGAAGTTGTTTAATTCAGGAGGGTAAAATGAGAAAAATAAGATTTACAAACTTCTTACTTTTGACTTTTATACTTATTTACATCCTTTTATTTGCTGCTTGCAGCGGAAATACTGTCAAGTCTGAATCAAGCAGTAACAATAATAACTCTGTAAGCAACGGTTATCCCATGACTTTTGAAAATTACGGCAGAACAGTTACCATAAATTCCAAACCTCAAAAAGTGCTCACTCTTGGGCCCAACTGTACCGAGCTCTTTGTTGCACTTGGTCTTAGGGACTATATCATTGGTACTTCCCTTGCTAATCACAGCCGTGGCCCGCTTCCTGAATATGAAGAGCAGTATGTCAACATGCCTCAACTTAACTATAGCTCTGCCACCCGTGAAGCAGTCATCACAAGTGGTGCCGACTTTATATATGGCATTGATTGGGAGTTTGGAGATGGCGGGCTTGATATCAGTGAACTTGAGAGTTACGGGATTAAAGTCTACATGAATTCTGCCACCACATTAGAGGAGCAGTATCAGGAGATTTTGGACATAGGCAGGATTTTTGGCATAGAAGATACCGCACAGGATTACGTTAATGACCAAAAAGCACGTATTGAGGCTGTCCAGAACAAGGTTCACTGGCTTAAGACCCCTACCGTTCTTGTATATGACAGCGGTAACAACGGAGTATTTACATGCTCAGGCTCTAATTTTGAATCACTTTTGATTTCTTTATCCGGAGGAAAAAACATTTTCAGTGATTTAACCCAGAAACAATGGATTACAGTAAGTTATGAGGAAGTCATAGCCCGTAATCCTGATATCATCCTCATACATGATTATGATTCACCCTCAGTTGAAGAAAAGATTGCAGAAATTAAAGCAAATGATATCCTGTCCCAGCTTGAATGCGTTAAAAATGAACGTTTTGCCGTTATTTCCCTGGAAAGTGTTCTTCCAGGCAACCGTATGGCATACACTGTCGAAACACTGGCAAAAGCATTCTATCCTGAAGTGTTTGTTGATTGAAGTATCAAAAGATAACGAAACGACAGTAACTGTAATATAACACTATTCTTCCATTAGAAAAATACTAAATTTAATACTTCCTGTCTCCATGCCTCACATAAATATATATTGAAAATTCTAATACCCACTTCGGATAAACCTCGGAGCTTCTATACTGCTAATCGTAATTCCTGATAAGAAGCTCAGATATTTGGCCGCGCAAAGACGATTTTGAATTTATCTGGCGTGATGCAGATACTTCAGTAATATTATACCCTGAATACAGCCGTTCAAAGAAATCGTCATCAGGGTTAGTATTTTTAGGGTTGGAGTTACTTAGCATTATCAATGCATTCTTTTTTTTATCAAGTTTTCTGAACCAATTTGCAAGCCTCTCCTGGCTTTCATCATCAAAATCATCTATTTGGTAGCTGTTAAAGGAAGATGTCACATTAAGGGGCCTGTAAGGAGGGTCTATATAAACGAAAGTGTCTTTGTCTATAAAGTCTGTCACTTCCTCAAAATCTCCGCAGAGTAGCTTTACCCCATTTAAAGCATGGCTGACATTACGAAGGTTTTGCTCATTACAAATGGTTGGATTAGTGTATTGCCCAACAGGTACGTTGAACTCACCTTTTTTATTAAGCCTGTATAACCCGTTAAAGCAAGTTCTGTTAAGAAAAATTGAATGAGCAACATGCAAAACTGAAGCGGAATCTATTTGGCTGTAATCTATTTTTTTCTTTTCTTCATTGAACTTATCCCGTATTTCATAGTATTTTTTCTTGCGATCATCCGCTTTAAGTGCCAGATATTTTTTCTCCAGGTCCGATAAAGTCCGGATAAGGGAATCCACGTTATCTCTAATAACCATATATGTGAGAATCAATACTTCATTTATATCATTCAGAACAATTCTGTCAAAATTAAAACGTTTTACCAGTTCAAAAAAGACAGCGCCTCCCCCTACAAAGGGTTCAACATAAGCTTTTATCTCATTGTTTAAAAGCTTTTTAGGATAGAGAGCCTCAAATTGAGGAAGTAATTGTCCTTTGCCGCCCGCCCATTTGTATACTGGTTTTGCATCATGTAGGCTCATTGTAAAACTCTCCTTATATGTATGCGATGCTGCGTTTTTTTGAACTCATTGATTAATTATAAAGAACTAACGAGAATATATCAATTTATAAAATTTATCATGCCTTCTCTCAGATTTCATGTGTAGTATAAACTGGCTTTACAGGCTATTCTTATTTGATGCCTATATAAATTTAGGTATTGCAATTCTTCTTCAATTCTTTTTAAAAGGCCAAATGTGGCGATATTATCTCCCTAATAAAACCTGTAATAAGTCTTATAGGAGAATTTCAGCAAGAACTCCTTCTGCAACCATCTGAAGGTTAAATAAGTAGTCATTGTGCAGAAATGTTTCATGCAAGGCAGTTCTGGCGCTATGCCAGCCAAGACCGTCGGTTATCCAGATAAAAGTTACATTTTGTAAAGCCAGGAAGTCAAAAAGAGACTTATACTCTCCTGCCGTCGCTTTTAACTTTGATCCTCCGCCGGAGTAGTAATTGACCTCTATGAAGAACATTTTATTTTCCCTGTTAAGAACAGCAAAATCAAAGCGCCTGTCAATCTTGTCAAGTTCTATATCAATATGCCACTCATCATAAATTTTCTTTTTGGTAGCCTGTATGATATACCTTAAGCCATGTTCTTTGCAGAAATTGCTTATATACTTTTCAAGTATATTCTCCATTGCCTTTCCGGTTCTGTTCTTTCGGGCATTTGTGTCCATCCCGACTTCAATTCCCCTCACATAATCAATTAAGGAATTGACCTTGCTTTTTACGAAAAACTCCTTTAAACCTGACATATTAAAGAAGTTGACCAAATCTTCTTCCATTTTTGAATCAATGGCGATTTTAGGGTCAAATAAATTCTTTTTGTTGGCCGAAACCAAACTGTCAACATTGTCAATTATGGGCATGTCCTTAATCTTATCCGGACGAAGAGCAATAAGAATTGGCAATACCTTACGGACACTCGGGTTCCGCTTCAAAATGTTTAAATAATTAGTTTCTATCGTATCCTCATTATCGCCTATCAGCGATTGGAGAATTTTTAATTCAGTCTTTATGCTATCTGCATTTGACATTGATTTTTTGAAGTCCACAAAATAGTCCCAGGTGAATATGCTGTCCTTTAATGTATCCATCAGATAATTAAATACGGCCTCAGAAGCAAATAAGTTTTTGGATTGGTAAAACAATATATTTTTCAAGTGCGTCCTCCTAAATCATAAAAAACTATAAAATAAATACATAATTTCAGATGAATTGATAATTCACTTATAGCGAAGGTTTTCTAGCCCCAACTTAGATTCAATTCTTAAACCGACTGCAAGATTTCGCTGATATTTTCATACCGCCTGATGGTTAAATCAAGGTAATCTTTTTCATTGTCGATTCCGATGTATTTTCTGTTGTTTTTTATTGCTGCAATACCTGTGGTGCCGCTGCCATTAAATGGGTCCAGTACCAAGTCTCCTTCCCGGGTAGAGGCAAGTATTATCCGCTCTAAAAGTGCCAATGGTTTTTGAGTGGGGAATTCACCATGCTTTTTCTCTTTTTTGTTAATTGCAGGTATCTCCCACACATCTCTCATCTGTTTATTATCATTTATTTCTTTCATTAATTCGTAGTTGAAATAATGCTTTGCTTTCTCGCTTTTTTTAGCCCACAAAACAGTTTCGGTAGAATGGGTAAAATAGCGGCAGGAAAGGTTTGGCGGAGCATTCCTTTTATACCAGGTAATGTTGTTTAATAACCTAAAACCTTGCAGCTGCAAAGCCAGGCCGCAGGAATATATATTGTGAAACGTACCTGAAATCCAGATTGTTCCGTTAGGTTTCAGAATTCGTTTGCACTCAGAAATCCAAAGCATATTAAATTCGTGCATTTGCTCAACAGTTTTGCCCATATCCCATTTAGCCTTATTTACAGATACCATGGCACCGCTGCTGCAGGTAATGCCACCGTTGGATAGAAAGTATGGCGGATCTGCAAAAATCATATCCACTGATTCAGCATCAATGTTTTTCATCACATCCACTGAATCACCAAGAATTAGCATTAAGTCACCGTTTTTATAATATACCTGATTCATAGCGTTTGAATTTTTCATCAGTACATCCTTTCACTTAAAGACTATACTCATTATATCATCTCTCGGCATGAGGGTTGGTCAATTTTATTTTAGACTTGAGGTATCGCTTCGCGTACTTAAGGTCAATTTAAATGCTCAAAAGTTCTATAATAAACTTGGATTTGAAAAATACGGTGAGACAGAAACTCATTTTCTATTAAAGAAGATACCCTGAAAATTTAGATATTTACACAGCAAAAAGGTCTGAATCTTTAATCAGACCTTAAAAACTTATCCATATTTGATAACATTCAATTTCATTTTATACGTCCACCTTGAAGCCTAAATCAACTTCGCTTGCAGGTACTCCTCCTGCAACTCCCCAATTCTCTAATGGAGGTTCGTGGATGACTATTAATACATCAGTCCTTTTAATGCCAAGAGCCTTTTCCAGGTTATCCACTATGGCTTTATACAGGCTTTTTTTAGCCTCATAGCTTCTTCCTTTAAATACGGTTAATTCTATCAGCACAAAGTTCTCTGTCTTGTTTGAGGAAAATTCAAAGTTTTCCCTGTCTAATTCGTACAATCTCTGGTTTCTGTCGTAGTCAGGTATTTTAAAGCAGTCAACCAGCGCCTTATGTACCCCGTCCAGTAAAGCTTTTTTATACTCCGGACTTTTGCCTTTTAAAATCTCAATTTTGACAAGTGGCATTATATCAACCCCTTTTATTAATTTCCAAGGATATTGGAAAGTTATATGAAATTCAATATTTAAATAGCCCAGAGAGTCAAATGTTATGTTATAATCTATCCATATATTACTAAACCAAACTATACCCACACTAATGGTGACGGTAATAAAGCAAAAAAAATATTTAAAAGCACTATCAGCCAACAGTACAAGACGGGCAACCAAGTTACTTTATGGTTATATTGTAATATACTGCTGAATTAAAGTTCAAGTGGTTCCACTTTATCATATTTAACATAAAGGAGAGTTTTACAATGAGCAAATACGAAAACGCAATCAAGCTATTGGAAGAACGCTGCGGAAACGATAAGGAAGTACTTATAGGACTTGCAACAATATCACTTTCTCCAAACGCAGCCGGTATGCCCCGTCCTGCTGCCCGTATGGTATGTGCTTACTATGAAGACGGCAAGTTTTATGTTTCTACTGATGCAAGAAAAAGCAAAATGCTGCAGATTGAGAAAAATAACGAGGTTGCCGTTGCCGGTCTTGATTGGTTTGCTTTCAATGGCATAGCTGAAAATCTTGGCTGGGTCAAAGATGAGAAAAATGCAAGAATAAGGGCTAAATTTAAAAAGGTCTTCGACTGGTTCGATGAAGTAGGCGACGAAGACAATCCCGACTCCATTGTTCTTTGTATCACACTTACAGAGGGTACTATAATTGACAATGAAAGAAAGTATGGAGATGTTCAGTATCAAATTGACTTTATAAATAAAACTGCAAGCTGAGATATATTTCTGCATCTTTGGGATGCAAGTTCAAAGTTAAAATCAGCAAAAATACTTTTGACAGTTTTAATTTCTGTCTTCATAAAAATACATAGAAAAGCCACTGTATAGTGGCTTTTATTAATGTTCTGCAGGAACTCAGTGATTAATGATTAATATGCTCATAATTATGGTTATTCAGTAAGTTCCGCTTCAATATTGCTCTGAGAAAATTCATGCCATGTAACACTTGTTTTTTCTGTCTGTTTGTTTAAGAAAACATCAAAGTATTCTTTTTCAACGGTTTTATTGGCTATGAAATACGATACGGTTAAGTCGGTTTCACCCTGACTTGATTTACTGTATCCTAAAATGTCAATGCTAAAGTCATCTGAATCAAACTTTAATTTTCCCACTCCGGTATCTGCTGCACCGCCTGAAAAAATAAAAGTCCCATCATTTTTAAGGTCTCCCAAAACCCTGTTGGTTAAAAGATAACCGTAAACAGTATTATTTGAATAATGCAGGACTTCATAGAATTGAGGTTCATCGTTTACAGTAAGACCAATGATAACTTCAGGGATATTATCGCCATCCATGTCAAGTACAGTAAAATTGACTGCCTTAAAGTCAGTATCATAAATTTTCCTGTCAGTCAGGAAATCATAAAACAATACCTTTTTCTGACTATCTGTACTAAAGAATTCGGCATTGTTAAGCAATACTTCCTTGTATGCCTTTATTACGGATTGGGGTTTAACTCTGCAAAGCTCAAGATACACTCCTCCGCCGGACAGAATTAATGTATCTCCATCCTTAATATAGATAGTAGCTCCATTCCCCTTAACGTCTGATACCTCAATTTGAGTAACAGAATCACCATCTATGCCTAATTTGTCAAATGTTACTCTGTTAGCTTCTTCAAAATCTTCTTTTGTTATGACTGATTTTGTGTAAACGGGACTAACTGCGGTAAGGTTTATATAATCTATCATGTCACCAAAACAGGTTGCTTTTTCTTCTGAAAATGTCAGTGTCTTACCTATTAAAGAATTTATGTCATCAATACTGTATGCTGATGCAGGAGCAAATGCTATTTCTTTTGCAATTTGCCATTCACCAAAAAAAGTATCTTCAGCAGTTATCGCTAAAGTACCAGGGGCTTCCTGTGGCAGTTGTAGCGCCTGACCGGATTCATTACTCTCCAGCGTGGCTATTTTTATAGCTGTATCCGTATCCTTATCGGCTTTGACTTGACTGCATCCGGCAAAAACAAATACCAAAGCCAGCAATACTGCAAATAATCGCATTTTTTCCATGATGTTCAACCTTTCCCCATTCGTCAGAGCTGCCACACAGATTAGACTATTAAAGATCTTGTTCTTCAAAATAATAAATCTTATGTGCTTGATACAATTATACCAAAAAAATCGCTTGTATTAACCAAAAAACATAATATAGTTATGAAAATTATGAAGATTTAACAATCTGGACTATGCAACTATGACTAAAGCATAGAAGTCCATCGGCTGATAAGTATCTTTTTTGAAACTGCCGTAATACATAGAATTACTGAAACCCGCCTTATTTAACAGTTCTTTAAGCTCCCCAGATTTTGCTGGGTAAAGAAGCTGATGGTTTTCCAATTCTTCCTGTCCTGTTTTCAGAATTGTCTTAAAGTCCACCATATTAATATCCGGCAGGTATGAATAGTATCTTTCAAAAGTAATATTGTGCTCGTCATTCTTTATTGTGGGAAGGCTTTTTATGTCTTTTGCCAGAATCCTGTCGTAATTGATAATCTGGATAAGAAGCCGTCCTTCATCTTTAAGGCAGTTTTTGCAGGCTTTAAGAAACCTCAATATTTCATCCGAATCTTTTAAGTGTACAAGGGAATTGCCAATGCAAAAGATAAGGTCATATTTTTTATTTAAAGTTTCTATATCAAGCATGTTCATTACTCTGGCATCAACCTTGCTGTTTGCTTCTCTAAGAGAATTAACCATGCTTTCATCAAGGTCAATGGCAGTTACCGTATACCCCTCATTGCTTAATGCTTTTGAATATCCCCCGCTCCCGCAGGCAACATCCAGAATATCCTTAGGAGGATTTCCTGCAAGCTCTTTTATTAACTTAAGCTGAGCATCACTAACAGGAAAAATATAGTCATAGTACCTTGATATTTCTGTATAGAATTTTGACATATTACCACCTCATTTTACTTCATGATACTATTTTATCCTTTTTTCGGTGGTATTTGTATGATAAAAATCACGTTTATCAATCAAGGTTTACAATTTTCCTTCCCACACATATAGCGTAATAATATATTATATTTGCTGAATTAAAAAATGCTGCTTTAATTTTACCACAAATCCACAATATAACAACATGACTATAATGCGGCAAGCATGTACTGTCAACTGTTCAGTTTTATAGCAAAAATTAAGCCCGCATAATACGCATGCGGGCTTTAAATCCTGTAACTTCTTGTATTGATGTATAACCATTACATATATGCAGCTTCCATAAGCTTTGGAACAACCTGTTTTTTGCGTGAGAACATATCCTTGATGAATATGCTTTCCTTGCCTTTTTCAAGTCCGAAAGCTGCTTCGGCAAGCCATCTTGCATCTCCTGTTACAATAAGTTCGGTTCCGCCTATAACAAGGCTTGTAAGCATGAGGATTGAGAGATCCAGTTTATTATCCTTGCGGAAATCTTCAAGCTCCTCTTTAATCTGGTCAAATATATTATGAAATGTTTCAATATCTCCCACATTAACCTGGGATACAGAAACCTTGTAATCCCCTATTGTGAACTTCTTCATATCCCTTGTAATAATGGTTCTGGGCGGTACGTCGGTGAGATTTTCGGAATTGGAGAACATTTTAAGCCCGTATTCCTGAATGTTGACACCGGCGATATCAGCCAGTTTCTCTGCCAGTTTCTTATCAATCGGAGTACAGGTAGGAGATTTAAACAAAAGTGTATCAGAAAGAATTCCGCTAAGCATTAAGCCGGCCATATCTTTTGGTATTTCAACGTTGTTCTCCATGTACATCTTGCAAATTATGGTGTTGGTGCTTCCCACAGGCTCTGCCCTGTAATACAAAGGCCCCATGGTCTGGAAATCCGCTATTCTGTGGTGGTCTATAACCTCCAGAATTCTGTTTGTTTCAATGCCGTCTATGGACTGGGCCCTCTCATTATGGTCAACCAGGATTACTTCCTTTGGACGAATATCCATTAAGTTGCTTCGGGATATCATGCCCATTACATGACCATGCTCGTTAACAACAGGGAATCTTCTGTACCGTGAAGACAACATATTCTTTCTTACGTCCTCAAGGTCTTCGGAAAGGGCAAAATACTCAAGGCCTTCCTTTTTAATAAGTTCAGAAATTGGCTGTGCCAGGTTAATTGCCTGTACAAGCTCGTATATATTTTTGTCGGAGGTAAAAATTACACCGTCATAACCGGGTATTGTCTTAATTTCAGAGCTGTCCTCCACATCTGCAACAATAATGTACTTAGGCTCAAGTGAAAAGATAAAGCCCGCTCCATACTCATGCTTGTTGCATATTATCAGGCCGTTTTTTGAGATTCTCTGGTAATATGTCAGGTCACTAAATATATATACATTCCCTCTGAAAATCTCATCATCCAGCTTTCCATGGATTATTTTCAGCTGCAGAACCTCCAACAGGTTTCCCAAAGGAATTTCCATTTCCTGAAGATTGTTTCTCTGATAAGATGAAATCAAAGCAGGAACCAGGTCTGTAATGGATATAACACCCATAAGGCGATCGCTGTCATCAACCACAGGCAATGTTTTACCTGTTGTATTGACGATTTTTTTAGCAACTTCCTGAATGGAATCCTGTTCATGAACAGGAGTTATCTTTTCCAAACGCATATCTGCGGCTTTGGGCTTTAAATTGTCCAATTTTATAGGCTTTTCAACCCCAAAATAATTAAGTGAGAACAAGGCTTCCTTGTTTATTTCACCTAAAACGGCAGGAATATATTCTGTATCCGGATCCAGCCTATTTTTAAGATAGGCATAGGTTATTGCCGCACAGGTTGAATCGGTGTCAGGATTCTTATGCCCGAAGATATACACTGTTTTGTTGCTGCTCAATCTGCTCATCCCTTCAAACTAAAACTTGCGGTAAATATTTCATTGGCTGATATATTATTTTATCATAAAAAACCTAAGGCATACGAAATATCTGTGTTAAAATCCTTCGAAATTTGAAGAATCAAAAAGACCGATTAAAAAATCGGCCTTTAACATATCAAATTAAGTTATGAGTTTAATAGGCAAATATAATATTCGTAAATACATAGATTCATAAGTATGGTTGAATTAATTGCTGGTTCTCCTTTGCTTTGTAATTACCAGAGTTATTGAGATAATTGCTGCCGTAAAGCCTGACATTATAAGCATATTTCCAAATATTGACACAAGCTTTTCTGTACTAAAATTTACCAAATTAGCTATGGTATTATTATTGACTACATACCAATAAGTTGGAGTAAAGCTGCCAATCCTGAGTACAGACTCGCTAAGCAAATCCTGTGGAACAAACACTCCGCTTATAAAGCTGGTACCAAGTGCAACAACATTGGTAACGGCATGCATGGCATTTTGGGTTTTAACAACATTCCCAATAAGAAAACTGATTGAAAGGGCTGCAAAGGTGAACAATAAAGAGTTAAGCATGAAAAGCAGGCCATTTAAACTTAACATGTAACTTCCGAAAAGGAAAAAGCCTGTAATACTCAACAATAACCATGTAATTACGGCAAAACTTACATTGCCAATAATCAACTGAAAATTCATTTCCCTCTGTCTTAAAGGAGAACATAAATTACGCCGTTTTAAATCAGGTTTGCCAAAAACCATCATAACCGAACTTACGCCTAAGATTAACACAGCAAACAAAGCATATGCCAAGTAGTTAAAAAAGAATGCCCTCTGCTCAATCAATGTTATATTGTCAGTTGGAAAGGCCATAGATACTTTGGTTTCCTGTGCTAAATCCTTTTCTATCTGACTTAATATTGTTTCCCCGGACAAGCCATCGGAATATGAAATATAGGCTTTGGCAGTATTTAAGTATTTGTTGATTAACATATCAATGTAAATTTCCCTGGAAGAATTGGGAATTGTGGTTTTTTCTATAGTAACATCTTCCTTGTTTAAAAACTTTTCTGCAAAACCATGGGGAATCCTAACAATGTATTCAACTTCCCTGAAAAACAACGCATCCTGAAGCTTACGTGTATCATCATCAACACTTATTATATTGGTATGTTTAAGAAGCTGGTTTCTAAGGCCTTCAACAAGCCATGAATCTTCATCATTATTAATAAAGGCTATATTAACCTTTGTTTCGGTAAAGCCTGTATAATCAGCAGTGTTATTGAGCTTAGTAAGAGCAACCGTTACCGACAAAAACACCACAATATATATGAGTATTTGACCTAAATTCTTGACTATAATCTTAAAAAAAGCTTTAAAGACTTGCATACCTCTGCCTCCTGATTCTAAGGTAGGTTATAGTACTGAATGTCAGAGCAAATAGACAAAGTATGGCTATATTTATAAAGAATTGTTGGTGAGTATTATAGTAATACAAAGCATAGAAAGAGTCGGATATAAGGTTCAGTGGGTTAAGATATGCTAAAATTGGGACATTGGTTTTAACTATACGTCATTTTTTCATACATTAAACCTGCAAGGAAGGACATTGTCATGGAAGTACCGATAAGGATGCCGATTTTAATACCCTCTCCCCCTTTGACCACTGAAGCTATGAATGTCCCGTAGGTTACTCCTGTGAAAGTGCCTGTTATGCATGCCAGAAGTATATACAAAAGCTCGCCGCCAAAGCTCACATTAAGAATAAACTTAAGATAAGAAATCAAAAGGAATACTTCAATAAGCTCAACAGTAAATGCAGCAAGAAAGGAAGAAATAAACATCTTCATTTTATGGACAGGAGCAACACTAAGCCTTGCCCCCTCATAGGATAAATCCGCCTGAAGCGCAGTCACTTCTTTCAGCCCCCAAAAGCTTCCATAAAAGCAAGTCATAGCAATTAATGAATAGAAGAAAACAACCGTACTGTCAGGCTCAGATTTGCCATAGGCGATTTCTTTCAGATAATCAGCCTTGTCGCTCAATGTTTCAATAAGCCCTTTATTAACAGCTTCCGGATTTACTCCTGCAATTGTCCCAATTGTTGATGATGTCTGAAGATAGTAATCAAGGAATGATTTTATTATAGTTTCATTTATTCCTGTTTCCTTGACAGTAAGCTTTATTTCACTGTCACATATGATATAGCCTTCAATCTTATCGTCATCAAGAAGCTTTCTGGCTTCCTCAAGTGTTGTGTATTTTAAATTAAAGAGTGCGTCAGACTTCTGATTTTCATCTGTGTTTGACACCGCCTCTATGGCGCTGACAAAGCCTGTATTATTTCTGTATTCATCAATGTCAACAATAGCAATTTTAATCTGGGAAAAGTTTAAGCCATTTGAAAGATTCAGGAACGCCATATGAAACATCGTAGCCAAAAGCAATGGAAACATAAGGGTCCAAAACATGGAGTGCCTGTCTCTTACAATACATTTGAGCCTGTAAAAGTAGTTTCTTAAGACCATAAAATCCTCCTCAATCCCTTAATTCTTTGCCCGTTATTTCAAGGAAAACGTCATTGAGGGTGGGCGGCTCCGAATATACCTTCCCTACATCTATATCCCTTGATTTTAAATAGTCCAGGAGTTTAAGCAGATTATTTTTGCCCTTGATCGACCGTACAATTAGCAGATTGCCGTCAAATTCTGCCGACACTATATTGGGAAGATTCAAAACACCGTCTATGATGCTGCTGTCTGTTTTAAAAAGTTCCACAGTAAGCCTTTCTCCGGAATTTATCATTCCTTTAAGTTCCTCTTTGGTTCCTGAGGCAATTATCTTCCCTTTATCCATAATGGCTATTCTTGTGCAGATCTCCTCAACTTCTTCCATATAGTGGGATGTGTACAGGATTGTTGCACCCTCGCTGTTAAGCCTTTTTATCCCTTCCAGTATGTTGTTGCGGCTCTGAGGGTCAACAGCTACCGTTGGCTCATCCAGAATTATAAGATCGGGTTTGTGAGCTATGCCGCATGCTATATTAAGCCTTCTTAACAGTCCTCCGCTTAATTTCTTGGGATAAAACTTCACAAAATCCTTGATGCCAACAAATTCTATGGCTTCGTCAACAAGCTGTTTCCTTCTTTTTTTATCCCGGACATACAAGCCGCAGAAATAATCTATATTTTCGTAGACCGTCAACTCATCAAAGACAGCCACATTTTGCATAATTATTCCAATTCTTCTTTTTATGTCATATGCATCGGGGGACATTTGGCGACCATAGACTTCAATGGTTCCCTTGTCATACTTTAATAAGGAGAGGATGCAGTTAATTGCAGTGGTTTTGCCGGAGCCATTCGGCCCAAGAAGTCCAAAAATCTCTCCTTCCTTCACTTCCAGACTTAAATGATCCAACGCAATTAAATCACCATAACGTTTAACCAGATTCTTAACCTTTATAACCATGGTATACCTCCCAAAAGACCTTAAATTTCTATATAAGGGTTTGTAATGAGCATCAGTATTTTACATATAACATGATATCTCATTCATCTCTCATTTCTTAGTGATTTGGCTCCAAATCTGATATGAGGAATGTCATTGCAGGCTTGAGGCAGCTAAAGCAAAATGCTAGAATTTAGAGAGTAATGGTTATTTCATTAAAACTTGGTATTATTCAAGGTACGGCTGATGAATATATTGCTTGACAAGCTTGGCATTTTGATAGTTTCCTTCATACTGTTCATATCCAATGTGAATGACCCTTATTTGATCGTGCCGTTTTTGGTATCTATTACCTTAAGCACGTTATTAAGCTACCTGGAAAACCAAAGATTTAAGGCATTGTCATTCGTTGTTTTTATAGCAGTATCTTTTCTGATGCCATCATTTAGGTTTTTTCTTCCCCTTATCACTTATGATGTTATATCCACTAAACCCAAATGGTTTTGGTGCCTGTCCTTTCTGCCCATTGCTACCTCATTAGATTCAGATTTAGTATCAAACCTTCTCATTGGAGGGTTGGTCATTCTTGTATTTATTTTAAGCAGGCGTACATCTTCAATTCAGGAACTTACGGACGAATACAAAAGGCTTCGGGACAATGCGGTTGAAATCTCCACAAGGCTTGAGAAGCAAAACAAGGAACTGTTGGACAAACAGGATTACGAGATACACCTTGCAACATTAAGTGAAAGAAACAGGATAGCAAGGGATATACATGACAATGTGGGACATTTAATATCAAGATCAATACTGCAGGTTGGGGCACTTCTAGCCGTAAACAAGGATGAAAAGATAAAGGAAGAGTTGCATCAAATTAAAAACAGCCTTTCTGAAGCCATGGACAGCATACGTGCAAGCGTCCACGGACTCTACGACGAATCAATTGACCTACGTGCAGAAATTGATAAATTAATTGACAGCTTTGAGTTTTGCCCGGTCAAATTCTATTATGACGTGGAAAGCAAATTGGCTAAGAATATAAAGTTCTGCTTTATTGCAGTTATTAAGGAAGCCTTGGCAAATATTATAAAGCACTCTGATGCAACCGAGGCATCAATAACCGTCAGGGAGCTTCCGGCAATCTATCAGCTTATAATAAAGGACAACGGTTCATCCGTAAGCTGCAATATTGAAAACGGCATCGGCCTTAAAAATATTTCGGACAGAGTTGCTGCCCTTGGAGGAAATGTCAATATAACTTCCGACAACGGATTCAGAATATTTATCTCAATCCCCAAAGGAAAGACTACTTAAAGGAGCGGATTTTAATTGAGGATTGCAATTATTGATGATGACAAGCTTGTATGTACTGCTCTTAAAACAATACTGGAAGCTGAGGATGATATTAAGGTTGCAGGTATTGGCCACAGCGGCAAAGATGCCATTGAACTTTACAATACATTGAAGCCTGATATTCTTTTGATGGATATCAGGATGGATGAAATGACAGGTCTTGATGCCGCGGAAAAGATTCTGGAAAGCAATAGCGGCGCTAAAATATTGTTTTTGACTACTTTTTCAGATGATGAGTATATAATAAAAGCTCTTAAAATCGGTGCCAAGGGCTATATAGTAAAGCAGAATTTTGAGAGCATTGTACCGTCTTTAAGAGCTGTATATATGGGGCAAAATGTTTTTGGCGATGACATAGTTTCAAAAATTCCATCCCTTATCAGCAAAAGCGTTAATACTGATTTTTCGTCATTCGGCATTACTGAAAAGGAGCTTGAAATAATAAAGGCTGTTGCCGAAGGTCTTAGTAACAAGGAAATAGCCCAAAAGCTATACATAAGTGAAGGCACGGTAAGAAATACCATAACCACTATTCTTGAAAAGCTGGGGTTAAGGGACAGAACTCAACTTGCCATATTCTATTATAAAAACAGGTGACTTTTATTTCTTCTCAAAGTCCTTAAACAATAGGCTAGGCTGAATTCCTGTATTGTTCTGGTATTTTCCGCTGGAGTATTTTTCAAAGTCTCCTTCTATGGAATGATAGTAAATCTGGCAGATTTCAACATCAGGATATATCTTTATGGGCTGTATGCAGTATATTTCAAGGGTCCAGTATCCGGAAAACCCCACATCGCCAAACCCTGCAGTTACATGTATGAACAGTCCAAGTCTACCAATGGAAGACCTTCCCTCAAGCATAGGAACAAGATTCTCTGTCCTTGTATATTCTTTTGTCCTTCCAAGATAGAGCCTGTTGGGTTCCAATATCAGGCCCTCTTCAGGGATGGTTATCAACTTTGCCTTATTTTCCTTCTTCATGTCAAGAAGGTTATTTTCATATACAAGAAGCTCATTATGGAGTTTAAGATTATAGCTGTTGGGATTTAACTGTGCCGGATTAAAAGGCTCAATAAAAATGTCCTTTCCAAGCCGCCTTTGTATCTCTTTGCCCGATAATATCATTCTTTTGCACCTCAGGTATCCTTAAAGTTTATCGTTTATAGCCATAAATTTATATTGCCTGAATGTCGGGCTATAATCAAGCTTTGATTTATGGAAATTTCGACTTTTTTCGAAAGTCTAATTAGTGAGAATAAAAAAATTACCGGCAAAGCCGGATATGTCACGGGATTAATGATTGATTAAAAAGCCTTTGGCAAAAAATATGCCAATTTAGTACCATGCCTGGCACTTGTGATTTTGGGTCTATCCTTTAAATACATTAAATCGGGTTTTGAACGTCTTCCAAAAAACAATAGGTAAACCGTGCTTTTTTTGGGGACACTCAGCGCTTTTGACAATAGAGGACGTACTTGTCCGGACTGACATATTACGAACCTGTGGGGTCCCGGCCTTACGCGAATACGGTATGTAAGGTTTTTATACTTTAATCCCATGTATAAAGGGATTCCATCCATATATATGTCTATTTTTTGTGCATGGGAATGAAGGTGTGCAATTCTTAAATATGAAAGCCCCAACTCGCACAGGTCCGAATCTATTTCATACTCATCTTCGTAAAGCTCTTCAATTAACACTTCCTCCTGATTTTCCATATCCCATGGATTTCGGATATAATTATCTATCAGCTTTTTATACGGATATGAACGACCCAGGAAAACATCAAAAGGTTTTCCTGGGATTTCTCCTTCGACTTCGTCCCAAAAGTCACAATATCTACCATCATTGTTCACAGGTATTCACCTCAACTTAATACAATGACAGCCTATAATACCTTTACAATGTCATATACAGAATCCAGAACAAGCCAATTCTGCGGGAAGAACTGATTGATTGTCCAGTAGCTTATGCCTCCCACTCTGAATTCATTGGCCAAAGAGAGCTTAGCCAGAATGCTTCTGGCATCCTCAAACCATACCTCATGCTGGCGTCCGCTTGAATCGTAATACCTGAAATACGGAGCCTGAGCAACCGGATCAAATTGAATGAAGGCCCCCTCCTGCTGGGCAAGATTAACTGCTCCAACATTTGATATTGTCTGGGCGGCAGTACCCTCAACAAAAGGCAAAGTCCAGTTGTATCCGTAGTTTGGAATACCCATCATTATTTTTCTTCTGGGAATTGCAGTTACCGCATATTCCAGAACCCTTCTCACTTCATTTAATGGTGCCACAGCCTGGGGCGGGCTGTAGGTGTATCCCCATTCATAAGTCATGATAATTACATGGTCAGCCAATTCTCCATGTACAGGATAATCATGGCCTTCATACAACCTTCCCTGCTGGGTGGCAGAAATTTTGGGCGCAAGTGCCGTGGTTACTGTATAGCCAAGAGGACGAAGTCTTTCCACGGTCTTTCTAAGGAAATTATTATACTTTTCCCTGTCTCTCGGATAAATATATTCAAAATCAATATCCAGTCCATAGTAATTTTTTTGTCCCAGAATATTAACAACATTGTCCAGAAGAACATTTTGCAGCGAATCACTGTTTAATATGGTGCTTGCAAGATCACTGTCAAAGCCGCCGTTGTCCCCTATGTTGGTGATAACCATCAAAGGAGCAACGCCGGCATTTCGGGCTGCCTGTATAAGTGGGGTATCGTTTATTTCATCAAGAGATCCATCAGCGTTTACCTGATGGCTGAAAATGCTTAAGTATGTAAGATAGGGCAATGTTTTTCTCAATGTCTCCATGTTGATATTGGGAAAAGCATAGCCGTTAACCTCAATGGGACCAAAATTAATGGTTCTGGGCGGAATATTTACAGTTTGTCCCGGCATAAGCCTTGCAGGATCGCTGATCTGCGGATTTGCACTGATAACCTGCCTTATGGGAAGCTGGTACTGCAGGGCAATTAGATAAAGGGATTCACCAGGCCTAACCACATGCTGCCTGTATCCTTCCAAAATAACTATGGTCTGCCCTACAACAAGCTGATTGGGATTTTCAAGTTCATTATCTGATACTATTTTCTGCCAGGGTACTCCATACTGCCTTGCTATGGAATAAATACTATCACCGGGCCTGACCACATGAATAACCATATTATCACCACTCCATAATGCTTATAGTTTACAATATGCAGTTTCGTGCAAGTGTGCTTAAAGCCACATTAAATATTTATTGATTTTGTTGGTAATGTTACATCTTTTTTTATAGATTTTTAAAAATTATTGGTGTAAACTATAAAACCAAAGGAGTGTGTTTGTAGTATGGAAATAAGAGTAGAACTGACCAAAAATCCTAAAGCAAAACCCGATCCTGAGAACCTAGGTTTTGGAAACATTTTTTCAGATCACATGTTTATTATGGATTATACTGATGGTAAAGGCTGGCACAATCCCAGAATAGTTCCTTATGGGCCCATTGCCTATGAGCCTTCTATTATGGTGTTCCACTATGGCCAAAGTATCTTTGAAGGTTTAAAAGCTTACAGAATAAGTGATGAACAGGTAGTATTGTTCAGACCCGATGAGAACATGAAGCGCTTGAATAAGTCCTGTGACAGGATGTGCATTCCAAGAGTTGATGAAGAATTTGCAATTGAAGCAATGAAAAAGCTCATTTCTATTGATAAGGACTGGGTACCAAATGCGCCGGGAACTTCATTGTATATCCGCCCCTTCATTATTGCAACTGATCCATATCTGGGTGTCCGCCCGTCAAATACATATCACTTCATTATAATTACAGGACCAGTAGGAGCATACTACAAGGAAGGCCTTAATCCTGTCAAGATTTATGTTGAGTCCAATTATGTCCGTGCCGTTGCAGGTGGCCTTGGCGAGGCAAAAGCCAGCGCAAACTACGCAGCAAGCCTGAAAGCCCAGGAAGTTGCCAAGAAAAAGGGCTATACTCAGGTTCTCTGGCTGGATGGCATAGAGAAAAAGTATGTTGAAGAAGTCGGCACAATGAACGTCTTCTTTGTAATTGGAGATGAAATTGTCACTCCTGAGCTTAACGGAAGCATTCTGCCCGGAATTACTAGAAAGTCCTGCATTGAGCTTTTAAAGCACTGGGGACTTAATGTAGCTGAAAGAAGGCTATCCATACAGGAGATCTACGAAGCCCATGACAAGGGCCTGTTAAAAGAAGCCTTCGGCACCGGTACCGCTGCTGTTATATCTCCTATAGGAGAACTTTGCTGGAATGACAGAAAAATCACCTTAAGCAACGGACACATCGGTGAGCTTTCTCAGAAGCTTTATGATGAGTTGACAGGCATACAGTACTGCACAAAGCCCGATCCTTTCAACTGGGTAACGAAGGTATAAAACCTTGATATACTAATTGTTCTTACAATAAGAAAATGCAGCCTAACATATTTAATACATGCCTATGTTCGTTTGCCGCCAATATTATATAGGCTCTTAATACACTCTTAAACTAAAGCAAGGGCTTGGCCATAATTTCTGCCAGGTCCTTTTTTGTTTTTCCTGTTCCTTTTAAGTTTACTCCTGTTTGATATAGAAGACGAAATATTTTTTTATTAATGGATATATTAATAGTAGAAACAGTTCGTTCATAACCGATTACTATTCAAAATTAATTGTCAGTACAGATTAAATTAGGTAATTCTTTCTCAAAAAAATTTTTAAAAAAGGGCTTGAAATCATCTGAAAATCATATTATAATAAGTTTCGTCGTTGCGGATTGGTGTAACGGTAGCACGACTGACTCTGGATCAGTTTGTTAGGGTTCAAATCCTTAATCCGCAGCCAAAAGATAAGCCGGTTTCCAGAGAACCGGCTTTTTTCATTTCTTCTGCAGCTAACGTAAAGACAGAATTTGTCATCTTCTAAATCAGATTTTCTTAAGACCAAATCTTCATAAGCCTTGAAGTCCCACTGCTATGTGCATGGCAAATGGCAACAGCCAAAGCATCGGCAGCATCATCGGGCTTGGGGATTTTATCAAGATTTAAAAGAACCTTAACCATTTGCTGAACCTGTTCCTTTTTGGCTCTGCCATACCCTACTACGGCCTGTTTTACCTGCAGCGGCGTATATTCATACACTTTAATGCCTGCCTTGGCTGCTGAAAGCAGGGCCACGCCCCTTCCATGTCCAACCTTAATGGCAGTCTTGACGTTTGTGTTGAAAAACAGCTCCTCAACAGCCATAGCGTCAGGCTTGTATTTTGATATCAGCTCATCAAGTTTTAAATTCAAAACCAAAAGCCTATCCGACAATTCAAGATCCGGCTGGGTTGTTATGGCACCTACATCCAAAAGACGAAACTTGTTCCCGGTATAATCTATAATTCCGTATCCTGTTATTGCAAAACCCGGGTCTATTCCAATAATTACCATGTTTATGCTCCAATCTATAAAATATATGCTTTTCTAGGTTAATATCGGAATTAATATTAATACCTTAAAGCATTTAAGCTCCCATTCACAAAATCGCTGATAATTTATGCAGTCATTCCCATAAGACTGTAAAAACAGACATAAAAATTCCATATAGTATTGTATATATATACATCGTGTTGTATAATTATTTATAATTAAGCTACAACATAATATTATCACAGAACGGAGATGTTTATAAATGAGTAAGGAAAAAATAGTGCTTGCCTATTCAGGCGGTCTTGATACCTCAATAATAATACCGTGGCTTAAAGAAAATTACAATGCAGAAGTTATTGCAATGGCTGCAGATGTTGGTCAGGGAGAGGAACTGGAACCTTTAAGGGAAAAGGCCATAAAAACCGGGGCCAGCAAAATCTATATTGAGGACCTTACAGAAGAGTTTATAACAGATTACATATATCCCACATTAAAAGCCGGTGCGGTATATGAAGGAAAATATCTTTTGGGAACATCCTTTGCCCGTCCCATAATAGCCAAACGCCTTGTCGAAATTGCTGAAAAAGAAGGCGCTACGGCAATTGCCCACGGCGCAACAGGCAAAGGCAATGACCAGGTTCGTTTTGAGCTTACAGTAAAGGCTCTTGCACCCCATCTTAAAATTATTGCACCCTGGAGAATCTGGGATATCCGTTCCAGAGAAGATGCCATTGACTATGCTGAAGCAAGGGGTATCCCTATTCCTGTAACCAAAAAGGACAATTACAGCCGTGACAGGAACATCTGGCATCTTTCCCATGAAGGTTCTGAGCTTGAAAATCCGGCTAACGAACCTTTATACGACAGGCTTCTTCAATTGTCAGTCACCCCTGAAAAAGCACCGGACAAGGCTACATATGTAGAAATCGAATTTGAAAAGGGCATTCCTGTAAAGGTTGACGGAAAGGCTCTTTCTCCTGTTGAACTTCTTAAATATCTCAATAAGCTTGGCGGCGAAAATGGCATCGGCATTGTCGATATAGTTGAAAACCGTCTTGTTGGAATGAAATCACGCGGTGTATATGAAACACCGGGCGGAGCAATTCTTTATGCTGCTCATAAGGAACTGGAGAGCATAACACTTGACAGGGATACCGCTCATTACAAGGCTCTGGTTTCTCAGCGCTTTGCAGAACTAGTTTACTACGGACAGTGGTTTACTCCTCTCCGTGAAGCACTTTCTGCTTTTGTGGATTCAACCCAGAAGTATGTAACAGGTACTGTCAAGCTAAAGCTGTATAAAGGAAACATCATACCTGCAGGGGTTACATCTCCCTATTCCCTCTTCAGTGAAGAACTCTGCACCTTTGGTGCCGATAATGTATATGATCACAAAGATGCAGGGGGCTTTATAAACCTCTTTGGACTGCCAATGCAGGTTCAGGCCAATATGAAAAAGAAAAATAATATTAAGGAAATATAAATAACAAAAGAAAACATAATCAAAAATAAACAAGCTTAAAGAAAGAGGATTAAAATGAAGCTTTGGGGCGGAAGATTTTCAAAGAATACCGACAAAATTACAGATGATTTTAACTCGTCAATACATTTTGACAAGAGGATGTACAGACAGGACATCATGGGGAGTGCTGCGCATGTAAAGATGCTTGGAAAATGCGGAATTATACCCGAAGAAGAAGCTTCCCTTATACGCGATACCCTTTTTCAAATTCTTGAGGATATTGAAAATGGCAGGGTAGATTTTGATGTGTCTGCTGAAGACATCCATATGAATATAGAGTCAATTCTTATACAGCGAATTGGCGATGTTGGAAAGAAGCTGCATACCGGAAGAAGCCGCAATGACCAGGTTGCACTTGACCTTAGGATGTATCTTAAGGACGAGGTAATTAAAATAAAGGTCATGTTAAAAGAGCTTCTGGAGGTATTGATTAACCTGGCCGAAAATAATCTGGATACTATCATTCCCGGCTACACCCATCTGCAAAGAGCACAGCCCGTCACCCTCGCCCACCACCTTATGGCCTACTTCCAGATGTTCAGGAGGGATGTGGAGCGGCTTGACGACTGTTACGACAGGATTGATGTTATGCCTTTGGGATCGGGAGCCCTTGCTTCAACCACTTATCCTATTAACCGCCAGATGGTGGCCGATGAACTTGGTTTTTCAAAGATAACCGAAAACAGCATTGACGCAATAAGTGACAGGGACTTTGTTATTGAACTGGCATCCTGCCTTTCAATAATTATGATGCATCTGTCACGTTTCAGTGAAGAAATAATATTGTGGTGCTCTCATGAATTCTCATTTATTGAATTGGATGATGCTTATAGTACCGGTTCATCTATTATGCCGCAAAAAAAGAATCCTGATATAGCTGAACTGGTGCGTGGGAAGACCGGTCGAGTATATGGAAGCCTATTTACTCTGCTCACTGTTATGAAGGGTCTGCCTTTAGCTTACAACAAGGACATGCAGGAAGACAAGGAAGCTATCTTTAACGCGGTGGACACGGTTAAACTGTCCCTCCCCATTTTTACTCGTATGCTGGAAACAGTTAAAATTAAAAAAGAAAACCTCCTTTTTGCTGCTAAAGGTGGCTTTACCAATGCTACTGACCTGGCCGATTATCTGGTAAAGAAAGGCATACCCTTCCGGGATTCCCATAAAATAGTGGGAAAAATGGTGGCATATTGCATAGAGAAAAATAAAGGCCTGGATGACCTTTCTATGGAAGAACTCCATCAGTTTTCCGACAAGATTGACATGGACATATATGATGCAATAAGTCTTCAAACATGCATAAGCGACAGAAAAGCTCCCGGAGGCCCCTCAAAAGAAAGTGTAACCATTCAGATTAATAATGGAAAAGAGTTTATAAAGTCGTTGCAGTTCGATAATATGCTATTTTGAAGATGTGATGGTAAATAATCAAAGGAAAAAGCTCTACACTTGTGAACTGACCCCAAAAGGTTAGACAAAAGGCGGATATCGTAATTAAGCAACTATTTGGGTCTGAACTCGGTATTGAACCGGGCTCAGACCTTTTAGCTTGCCCTTTATTCGACGATTATTGTAGTAGTCGATATATTTCACTAGTTCATCTTTAAACTCGTTAATATCCTTAAAATTTCTTAAATACAGTAGTTCGGACTTGAGTAGACCGAAAAAGTTCTCCATGATGGCATTGTCCAAGCAGTTTCCCTTACGAGACATACTTTGAACAATTCCCTTCTCTTTTAGGCGATGCTGATAATGCTTGTGCTGATACTGCCATCCTTGATCCGAATGAAATATCAGCCCAGTGCCGTCAGGTATCTTTACGAACGCCTTGTCAAGCATATCTAAGACTTGCCCAAGATGTGGCTTATCACTAATGTTGTAACTGATAATCTCGCTATTGTACATATCAAGAATTGGGGAGAAATAAAGCTTTTGGCCAAACAGAGAAAACTCAGTAATATCAGTTGTCCATTTCTGGTTCGGAGCTGCTGCGTGGAAGTCCCGATTGATGAGATTCGGAGCTACTTTACCAATTTCGCCCTTGTAGGATCTGTACTTCTTGATCCGAACCTGACACTTTAGTTTCAGTTGCTTCATCAAGCGTTGAACAGTCTTATGATTGATGATATAGCCTCGGTTTCGCATCTCAAGAGTTATCCGGCGATAACCATAACGTCCTTGATTCTCATGGTAAATGGCTGTTATTTCATTCCTCTCGGCGAGATACTTATCAGGCCGCTGAACACGCTTCAGGTAGTAATAATATGTGCTTCTGACCACACCAGCTAACTTCAATAATGCTTCAAGCGGATAGTTCTGCCTTAATTCAGAAATGACGGCTATTTTCTCTTCTGTTCCGACTTTTCCCGCTCTTGAATTAAGGCATTCAATTTTTTTAGGTATTCATTCTCCATGCGAAGACGCTGAACTTCAGCAAGAAGATCTTCATTTTCATTGATGTTCTTCTTAGATTTTGGCTTCTTAGTACTCATTTTTCGTGACCGCCCTCGCCGTTCTTCGTAAAGTGCCTCTTTGCCCTCTTCGTAATAGGTACGCTCCCATTTTGAAATTGTTGGTGCGCTTTGAATTCCAAAAAGTGCTGCCGCTGCACGTGTAGACAAAGAGTTCTGATTTATATATTCTACAACATGAACTTTAAATTCTCCACTATAGGTACGACAAACTTTAGTAAGCTGATCCATTCCACCATTCTTGTAAAGGGCAACCCACTTTTTTATCATAGAAACATGAATTCCATACTTTGCAGCTAAAACACGATAGCCTCCTGTATACCCGTTTAAATACTCATTAACAATCGCACACTTGAACTCATTAGAGTATTTCTTTTTTCCTGACATTATTAAACCCCTTTCGTTAGCTCTTTTGTCTAACAAAAGGGGTTCACTT
>JAAYAD010000001.1 GCA_012719545.1 Clostridiaceae bacterium | reverse complement strand
TTTTGTGGAGATGCCGGCCTTGGTTAAGGAGTTAAGTGACGGGGAAATGATTGAGCTATCCATTGTGGAAAACTTGCAGCGAGAGGACTTAAATCCCCTAGATGAGGCTCTTGGCTATGACCAGCTGGTGAAACAGTTGGGTTTGACCCAGGAGGAGGTAGCTCAAAGGGTAGGACGCAGCCGTCCCCATGTGGCCAACATGCTGCGCTTGCTGCAGTTGCCACAGTCTTTGCAGGAACTTGTTTCACGTGAAACAATTTATCAATATATACACGCATAATTTTTATGTTATAATAAGTAAGTCTGAATAATATATTTTTGAGGTGTCCTATGGCTAAGATCATTGCCGTTGCAAATCAAAAAGGTGGTGTAGGAAAAACAACCACGGCAGTTAATTTAAGTGCGTGTCTGGCAGTCAAAAATAAGAAAGTGCTTGTAATCGACATAGACCCGCAAGGAAACACCACCAGCGGTCTGGGCATAGATAAAAACAAGGTAAAAAACTCCATCTATGATGTAATTATTAATGAAACTCCAATAGAGGATACCTTATTGGAAACAAAAGTCAAAGGACTTTATCTTTCACCTTCCAATATAAATCTTGCGGGAGCAGAAGTTGAACTGGTTACAGTTTATTCGAGGGAAACCAGGCTAAAGACAGCCTTGGAGGAAGTAGAAAATAAATATGATTTTATTATAATAGATTGTCCTCCATCTTTAGGGCTTTTAACAGTAAATGCCTTGACAGCGGCAAATACAATTCTTGTTCCCATACAATGCGAATACTACGCGCTTGAAGGCCTGAGCCAATTGATGAATACCGTTAAAATAGTACAAAAACACTTAAATAAGTCTCTGCGTGTCGAAGGCGTGGTCTTGACAATGTTTGATGCCAGGACAAATCTTTCAATCCAGGTAGTGGATGAAGTCAAAAAATATTTCGGTAATAAAGTGTACCGCACCATTATTCCCAGAAACGTACGTTTAAGTGAAGCTCCAAGCTATGGCCTGCCAATTATTCTTTATGACGAAAAATCTAAAGGTGCAGAATGTTATATGGAATTAGCGGAAGAAGTAATTATGTGCTCGGAGGAAATATAAATGAGAAAGGGTTTAGGAAAAGGTCTTGACGCACTTATCAGCACAGTAAATGATTTTGAGGAATCAAAAAACAGCATATTTGAAGTGAAAATAAATGATGTTGAACCTAACAGCGATCAGCCAAGAAAAGTATTCGATCAGGAAAGGCTTGAAGCCCTTGCCGAATCAATTAAAGAGCACGGGGTAGTTCAGCCCATAATTGTGAAAAAAGAAGGTTCACGATATGTAATTGTAGCCGGAGAAAGAAGATGGCGTGCTGCCAAAATTGCAGGACTAAAAACTATACCTGTTGTGGTAAAGGATTTGTCATCCCGTGAAGTTATGGAAATAGCCCTGATAGAGAATCTTCAAAGAGAAGATTTAAATCCCATTGAAGAAGCTGAAGCATATCAGAAACTGATGGAGGAGTATAAACTTACTCAGGAGGAAGTGGCAAAGGTAGTAGGAAAAAGCCGTGCTGCAATAGCTAACTCAGTAAGACTCCTGAGTTTGACAAAAGAAATTAAGGAGATGCTTTCAGACGGAAGGCTGACAAGCGGGCATGCACGAACCCTTGTTACTATTGACGATGCGGAAAAACAGAATGAACTGGCAAGACAGATAATAGAAAAGAATCTCAATGTTCGTGAAGCAGAAAAGCTTGCTGCCAGTGAAAGCACAAAGAAAAAGGTGAATAAAGAGCCAAATAAAAAGAGTGCGGAAATATCGGATCTTGAAGAAAAACTTAAAATGATATACGGAACAAAAGTAAATCTTGTAAAAGGACAGAATAAGGGTAAAATCATATTTGAATATTACTCAAAGGATGAATTTGACAGAATAATTGATATATTGATAAATTATGGAAAATAAACCATGGCTCTATTTTCTTTTTATTTTAATTTTTATTGACATGGTAATATAAAATCCTATTAAGAACAAAAAACTCCTTGAAATTAAAAATAGACGTGTTATAAAATAATTTGAAAAATTTGAGTTTATGGAGGAAGTATGGAAGAATATCTGATTTACATTGGAACCGGATTGGCGGGATTATGTTTTTTACTTATTATTATAGAGCACTTCCGTTTAAGCGGACTTATAAAAAAATACCGCAAACTCATTAAAGGACTTAGTCAGGAAAATATTAATGTAGAGGATCTGATGATTTCTTATTCAGATGAACTGGAAGGAATCAAGAATATAATAGAAGGTAAAATAGAAGATCGTATATCAAGGCTTGAAAGAAATATTCCTTATTGCTTAAAAAACATCGGGCTTGTTACATACAATGCCTTTAAAAATGTTGGCAATAATATGAGCTTTTCAATAGCTGCATTGGATGACCATAAAGATGGGTTTGTCCTTACAGGTATTTATACAAGGGAAAATTCCTATGTATATGTGAAAGAAATTGAATCCGGAAAGCCAGGAAAAGAGCTTTCCAGTGAAGAACAGGAAGCATTGTCTAAAGCACTGTCTGTAAAAAAATAAAGGTTTTTAGTGAGAGGAGTAATAAAAATGCTTGACATTCAAAAAATCCGACAGAATCCAGATGAGGTAAAAGCCGCACTCAAAAAAAGGCTTTATGATGTTGATTTTACAGAATTATTGTCCTGGGATCAGAAAAGAAGAAGTCTTATTCAGGAATCCGAGGAATTAAAAGCAAAAAAGAATAAGGTTTCAGCTGAAGTACCTGTGCTTAAAAAACAAGGCCAGGACGTATCAGAGTTATTGGCAGAGATGAAGAAAATATCGGACCGTGTTAAGGAACTGGACGATGAGCTTAGGGAAGTTGAAGAAAAAATAAATAACTTCATAGCTGTGCTTCCTAACATTCCTGCAGATGACGTTGTTCCCGGCGGTAAGGAAAACAATCAGGTTGTGCGCACATTCGGAGAAAAACCCGTATTTTCCTTCACTCCAAAAAATCATGTTGATCTTGTTACTTCATTAGGACTTATAGATTATGAACGCGGAGTAAAAATAGGAGGAAACGGCTTCTGGGTTTATACAGGAGACGGAGCGATCCTTGAATGGGCTCTTTTGAACTATTTTATTGAAGAACACATTAAAGACGGATATAAATTTATGCTGCCTCCGCATATTCTGACATATCAATGCGGATTTACAGCAGGACAATTCCCTAAATTTGCAGAGGATGTATTCAAAATCGAAACAAGTGTAGTTGACAAAAGGATGCAGTTTATCCTACCAACAGCAGAAACAGCCCTTATAAATTATCACAGGGATGAAATTTTAAACGAGGATGAACTTCCTAAGAAATATTTTGCTTATACTCCTTGTTACAGAAAAGAAGCCGGAAGCTATCGTGCCGAGGAAAGAGGCATGATTAGAGGCCATCAGTTCAATAAGGTAGAAATGTTCCAATACACTCTTCCGGAAGATTCTGAAAAAGCTCTGGATGAACTGGTTCATAAGGCAGAAAAGCTTGTTCAGGGTCTTGGCCTCCATCATAGGGTAACAAAGCTTGCTGCTCAGGACTGCAGTGCCAGCATGGGAAAAACCTACGATATTGAAGTATGGATTCCAAGCATGAATGACTACAAGGAAGTCAGCTCCTGCTCGAATGCTTATGAATACCAGGCAAGAAGAGGAAATATCCGCTTTAGAAGAAAGGACAGCAAAAAAATTGAATTTGTTCACACACTGAATGCTTCAGGACTTGCTACAAGCCGCCTGCTCCCTGCAATTGTGGAGCAGTACCAGAATGAGGACGGAAGCGTAGAGATTCCAGAAGTACTGAGAAAATGGATTGGCAAGGACAGATTATACCCCCTTGGAAAGTAAGATAAATTAAATAACAGGCATAAGATGTTGTTTATAACTTCTTAAAGCCAGTATTCCATCCTGATTCTGTAAGATAAATATTCTGTAAACTGAATATAAAGATGAGATTATAAAATCCGGATTTTTCACTAAGTGAAAATCCGGATTTATTTTTTGTATACGAAAAATATCATTATTCTTAAAAAGCTTTTGCATTTGCTGTTTAAGTTATATTTATAATTTCTATGCCCGGTAAAAAGTGATAAATAGGAAGTTGAAAGGAATATCCTGTATATTAATAAAAATATTACTTGACCGATGTATAAAAAAACAATATACTAGAATCTGTTAATGATAAAAATTATTAACGGTAGAAGAATATTTTATCAGGAAAGCAATATATTTTAATTATATTCAACAACATCTCGGTCTTTTCATAATCATAAATATTTTTTAATGGAGGATTGTGATATGGGTATACTTTCAAGGTTCAAGGACATCATGGCCAGCAATATCAATGCACTTCTGGATAAAGCTGAAGATCCCGAAAAGATGATTAATCAATACTTAAGAAACTTACATAGCGATTTGGGAAAGGTAAAATCAGAAACTGCCTCTATTATGGCTGAAGAGCAAAGAGCAAAACGAAATGTGGATGAATGCAAAGAAGAAATAGAAAAATTGCAGTCCTATGCCATAAAAGCTCTGGAAGCAGGCAACGAGACTGATGCCAGAAAATTTCTTGAAAAGAAGGCTCAATTAACAGCTAAATTGAGTGAACTTGAGGAAGCCTATGCAATTGCAAAAACCAATGCCTCCAACATGAGAGCAATGCACGACAAGCTGGTCAGCGACATAAGCGAGCTGGAAGCCCGCAAGGATATTATTAAGGGCAAAATCGCTGTTGCCAAGACCAGAGAAAGGATGAATAAAATTGGCTCATCAATTAATACCGCAAGCAGCTCCATATCAGCATTTGAGCGCATGGAGGAAAAGGCCAATATGATGCTTGACAAAGTAAACGCCTTGTCTGAATTAAACAAGCCGGCTGATGATGATATAGATGAGCTTACCAGAAAATATGACAGTGGTTCTGTAAATATTGATGAGGAATTGGCAGCATTAAAGGCTAGTCTGGGTAAGTAAATTATCGGGCAGATAATCCAGCCTAATTAATTGCGGATTCTTATCAAGGCTATAGCTCCTGCTATAGCCTTTTTATTCAAAGTAATTTATACTGAGAATATTACCTGCCGAAAAGGAATGAAAAATGAGGTGGTTTATTGATGGTATTGCAGTATAAATGCCCAAATTGCGGCGCCGATATGGTTTTTGACAGCGAATCCGGAATGCTGGCCTGTCAAAGCTGCGGAAGAAAGGAAGATGTTGAAGAGTATTCCGAAGAGCATGAATGGTTCCAGGACCAGGAATCACAGCATACATTTAAGGAAGGCGAGGTAAATGAGTATCATTGCAATAACTGCGGAGCAGTTATTGTATCGGATGCCGATACTACGGCAACCACCTGCAGCTTTTGTGGTGCAGCAGTTGTACTTAATGACAGGCTTACAGGAAGTCTTGCTCCATCGGTTATAATCCCCTTTTCAATAAGCAAGGAGCAAGCAGGCAATGCTTTTAAAGCCTGGTGTAAAAATGGATTGGTTACTCCCTCAGGCTTTATGACAGCAGACCGAATTAAGAATATAACAGGTCTATATGTTCCTTTTTGGCTTTATGATCTGAATGGAAAAGGAGAAGTAAAGGCCACCTGTACCAAGGTCAGAAGATATACAAGAGGTGAATACACCTATACCGATACCAGCTATTATGACGTATATAGAAAAGTTGATCTGAACTTCTTTTTGGTTCCGGCAGATGCATCTTCCAAGATGAACGACGAGCTTATGGATAAATTGGAACCATATAATTATCAGGGCCTGAAAGATTTCAATACGCCGTATCTTGCAGGATACATCGCTGAAAAATATAATTACACTCATGAAGAATTATTTGACAGAGTAAAGAACAGAGTAGAAAAATATGTAGATGCATATATAAGGTCAACAATACAGGGTTATTCTTCTACTACATATAATTACAAGCAGATTAACATAAGAAGAAAGAGAGTGCAGTATGCCCTTCTTCCTGTCTGGATGGTGTATTACAACTATAAGCAAAAGGATTATTTATTTGCCATGAACGGACAAACGGGCAAAATAGTCGGAAAACCTCCTTTAAGTGCCCAGAAAATATTGGCTTGGTTTGCGGGAACCAGTGTAGGTGTTTTTCTAATCCTCCGAATTATCACATCCTTATTGGGAGGTGGTTTCTAATGAATTTTTATCGCAGTAGTCAAAAGCTCTGTCTTTATGGAGCAGCAATGCTTTTCTTAATGGTATGTACAACATTCTTTCTGTTTAGCCATGGGGTTTATGCTGAGGAACAGCTTGTATATGACTATGCTGGCCTTTTAAAAGAAGATGAGATAGAAAACCTTGAAAGTATTGCCCAGGAAATTGGTAGCCAGTACAACACCACCATTTACATAATTACCGATAACAACAGCAAAGGCTTGTCCAGAAAAAGGTACCTAGAAGATTTTGCAGACTCAAAAGAGGTTACCAACAGTGTAATTATTTTTGTCAACATGGAGCCTGGAAATCGCGGAGTTGAAATACAGGGCTATGGGCAGGATGAATTCCGCATGAATAATTCCAGAATAGAATTTGTACTGGATGAAGTGGTGCCGCATCTTTCAAACGGTGACTATTATACTGCCTTTACCACATTCCTTGAAAAAACAAGGTATTATCTTGGAAAAGATCCTTCTGAAGATAAAGTTATCAGAACACCTAACCCAAACTATGCCGGGAGCGATAAAAATTATCAGAAAGAGCTTAGGAGAAATAATATATTCTACAATATATGGTTTCAGCTTCTTGTATCTCTCGGAATAGGTGGGATTGTGGCAGGAGTATTGGTTCATAATTCCGGCGGTAAAGTTACAGTTAACGATCGTACTTATTTAGACTCTCAAAATTCCAGAGTGGTAGATCACTGGGACAGATATATTCGTACAACCACTACAAAGGTACGTAATAGTTCATCCTCTTCCGGAAGCAGCAGTAGCAGCAGAAGCGGGGGAAGCGGAGTATCCAGCGGCGGCCGATCCCACAGTGGTGGAGGACGAAGTTTCTGATATTTTGATATAATGAATACATATGGATCGGGTTTTCTATATTGATGTGGAAGGAGAATTATTATGGGTTTATTCAGCAAGCAGTTTGCCAATGTGGTTGAGTGGGATGAATTCAGAGAAGACATGATATTTTATAAATGGAGCAATAAGGAGATAAAAAAAGGAAGCAAATTAATTATACGTCCCGGACAGGATGCTATTTTCCTGTATAACGGAAGAATAGAAGGTATTTTTAAGGATGACGGAGACTATGACATTGAATCAGAAATAATTCCGTTTCTGTCTACCTTAAAAGGCTTTAAATTTGGTTTTAACAGCGGAATGCGAGCCGAGGTCCTGTTTGTTAATACAAAAGAGTTCAATGTAAAATGGGGAACACAGAATATGATTAATATTCCTCATCCCCAGCTTCCCGGAGGCATACCCATAAGGGCAAACGGTACCTTTACATTTAAAGTAAATGATTATATTGCATTGATTGATAAAGTGGCAGGGGTCAAAAACAGTTATTATGTTGAGGATGTAAAATCAAGAATTACTTCAATTCTGGATCAGCTTCTTATGAAGTGGATAGTAAAGGAAGGCAAGGATTATACACATCTTATGGCCAATTCCTTTGAAATATCCAAAGGTATCCAGAGTGATCTCGATATGGAAATAATGGACATGGGAATGACTGTGACCAAATTTACCATTAACAGCATCAGTTACCCTGATGATATTCAGAGAATGATTAACAAGACTGCATCCCACAGCATGATTGGAGATATGAATAGATACAGTCAGGTATCGGTCCTTGATAATATGGCTTCAGGCAATAATAAGGGAAGCTCAGTCACATCGGATATGATGGGAATGATGATGGGCATCAATATTGCTAACCAGATGATGCAGAATATGAATAACAGCATGAATAATGCCCAGAACGCAAACAGCAGAGCAGGAGCTTCAGTACAGAATACCGGAACTAAGCCAAACTTCTGCCCAAATTGCGGCCAAAAAACAGGTGACTTCAACTTCTGTCCAAACTGTGGTCAAAAGCTAGTATAAATATCTAGTATAAATATAGAATTGAAATAAAAAATTTTTGATAGAAACTTAAAGTGTGTAAGAATTTACGAAATGCTATTTAATTTAGAAATATTTATTTTGCAAGGATGGCAAGTCTTTAAAAGCAACCATGCTCTTAAAGGCTTGCATCCTTGTTTTTATTGGTTAAATTTAAGCTATAATAATCTTATTACAGCACCTGGAAAGCAAACAGATTCAGATAAATAAATTAATTCCATACATTGGTATATGTATTTTTGCAAAAACATTAATTGGTTTAAGTCAAAAATATCTGAATCTTAAAGCTTACTGAAAAACAAAAATGGAATCGACTCTGGTATACACAAAATCCATTCCATTATTAATTAGTCAGATGTTTAATTTATTGTTCAGGAAATTGGCGCTTTTCTAACTTGGAAAGCTTGCCTTCTGCATCCACAAGTACAATGCTTTCAAGTGCTGAAATCAGCCCTTTTTTAAAATCGGCGATATATTTTTCTCTTAACATTTGCTGCTCTAATTTTTCTTCATCTGTAAGACCTTCTGCTTTAGCTTTTCTTGCAAGTTCATTAATTCTGTCTATCATACTCTTCTTCAAACCCCGACACCTCCTTATGCATGCCTCATTCCATTATACTTTGAAAAGGCAATATAATAAAGTGGTCTATTTTTCCGTATAAATGATTTGATAAAAATGAAGAAGATGACTCTTACAAGAAATCAATGTATTAATGAAAAAATGTTATAAAAAAACGGGTATGCCTTTGATAAAGACATACCCTGAAATGAATTTTTCCTACGATTTCCTGATAATAATTGTTTATTAATAAACTTGGAAAATAGCATTAATAAGTAATTATAAAATAAAGCTAGTACCTGAAAACTTATAAAAGCTTATTCTTTGCTGTAAATCTCAAATTCAGCCACCTGGCCGCCTGCTGCGCCAGTATTTGCTGTAAATTCAAGCTGAACATACTGAGCTTCCACAGGGTCAAAGGTTATAACGGCCTCATTACCTCTGTCAGGGTCAAATACATAATCCTTCAATGGAACAAGTTCTGTAAAGTTTTCACCGTCGGTGCTCACCTTTACTGCAAAGGTCTGTGTTCTCTTACCCCATATGCTGGCAGGATTTAATAAGATACGTACTGCATGGATGGGAGCCACCCTTTTTAAGTCCACCGTGAGAGTATTGGGATAAGAATCCGGTGCAGCCTCCCAGTAAGATACACCCTTAGCATTTCCGTCAATTGCCTTTCTGGCTACATATGACTGAGTGAAGCTGCTGGCTTCAGCTTTTCCTTCCAGGGCAATGTTTGTTCCCTCCGGAATAACAGGTATATATTCTTCCTTTATAAAATCAGGATGTTCCATGGCCTCTGTCTGATCAGGCGCCTCAACAACTGTGAGATTTGCAGGATCCATTGCCAGGGGAGTTTCCTTAATTCCTGCAAATCCATAAACATTTATACATATCAGAATCAGTACCAATAAAACTATTAAAACTCTTGTAAACTTCATAACCGGAACACATCCCCCTTACTTTATTGTTATATTCTTTGTGGTTTTTTCATCAATTTCAAACTGGCCTTGTGCAAAGTCAGCAATCTTGTTGCCCAGAATTTCAAGATTTGAAATAGTCACGTTTTCAATTGTGTGTTCAGCATCATACCCTTTTATGCGGGATGGGTTGTTTCTTCCCGACAATACTTTTACATTGTCAATTGTGACATTCCTTATCTGGCCTCGCTCCCTTGTTTTTGACCAGTTGGTGCTCTGGGTTATGTGAAGGTCGATTAGATAGGGCATTTCAGCGCCGTCACCGCTTCCCATCTGAGCGTTTTCCACAACAATGTTCTTGAAAAGTATGTCCGAAACCATTGCGTCATCAGCATTGTGGACAGATATTACGGGCTTGTGGAAATTATTAAGAACAGTTATGTCTTCAAAACTTATATTGGTTATTTTAGCATCGGGCTTATTACCCTTATTGGTTTCATATCCTATTTCCATGGACTGGGCAAGATCTGTCCAAAGCTGCATATTTTTAAAGGATATATTGTTGGAGTTTTTATCGTAATTCTTTACCACCAGGGAGTCATCCCAGCTTCTCACGAAGCAGTTTTTAACCTCGTAATTCTCGCAGGACTGCAAAGTTATGCCATCCCCGTTGGGTCTTGCGGAAATAATTTTTATTCCGTCAATAACGCCGTTTTTGGAGTTAAATCCCTGGCATACCCATGCATTGGAGTTGAGAACTATTACGTCCTTGATGGTGACATTTTCGCAATTGTCAAACTTAAGAGGAATATAAGCAAGTTTTCCCTGCCAGCCTTCATAGTGGGAACCGTCTATAATTCCGCGTCCCATAACTTTCACGTTCTTTGTGAAGTTGCCGTTTACAATTGTGTGTACTACTGCGCCGCCGGATATATAAAGGGTCTGGTTCTCTTCAAGATTTATTGATTCTATTGTCCATTCCCCGGGACCAATGAAAATTACGTTTTCATCATCTTTTGAAGGAATGTCTGTTTCTATGGGATTTGCAAAGATATGCAGCGCTCTTTCAGGGGAATCGTTGAATACCACAGTATAAGTATCAGGCTTATCAATCCTGAATGTAACCGTATGGTTCTCCTTGTCTATTACAGGTTCAATTCCATAGCTTAAAGGGCTTATTTTTACACTGTTGATTTCTCTTCCCGGAACGGTAATCTTAATGAGGGCAGTTCCTTCAAAGTCAAAATATGTGATAGGTGTTCTTGAAAGCGGGGGAGAGTAATTCTGGTTCCACTGCCTGCTGTGGTTGACATTGGTATCATATACGTAGCACTCATAACCATTAACTTCAACTTTTGTGTCCGTACAATGCATTAAAGCTATGTTTCTCTGTTTTTCAGATGTTGATTTTAAATCCTCCTCCGTAGCATCTTTTAAAGATTTTGGTCCCTCATACAATACAAGCTTTGAATTGGCAAGGAAGTTTGTGTTTGAAGCGGCTACAGCCTTTTTCTGTACATAAATGGCTGATGCAACAATGGCTGTAAGAAGCAGGACAATTAAAATGATGTCAAGAATGATGCTTTTTTTAGCTTCAGGCATGTTAACATCCCCTTTTACTTGTAATATAATAAACGTTAGCTTAATATGATTTTTGTTAACCATATCAAGCACTTTAGTTGACCCATTAAATCGGCATCATATTTGTTTTGCTTACACCCTCTTATTTTTTAGCTCAAATTTAACAGAGGGATAGTTCTTTTAAACCTAATTTGTAAATTATCCTTATTAATGTTAAACTAATAAAGAGGTTTAACATTTAACTTAAGTTAGAAAGGACGTTTTAACTATGGCAACCATAAAGGATATTGCAAGACTTACAGGAGTCAGCTGCACCACAGTTTCCAACGTCATTCATGGCAGGACCGGAAGAGTATCGGCTGAAACAATAGAAAAAATTAATAAAGCAATTGAGGAATTAAGGTATGTTCCCAATATGTCAGCCCGGTCCCTTGTTTCAAACTCTTCCAAGGTTATAGGAATGATTAACCATATTATTCCTAAAAATGATCAAAACCTGATGGAAGACCCTTTCCAGTCATCCTTCCTTGGAGCCATAGAGCGTACCCTTCGTGAAAATGGTTATTATCTCATGCTCAGGACAGTAGAAACCTCCGAAGAGCTTATAACCTTTTTACGCAACTGGAATGTGGATGGCCTGTTCTTTACGGGTATTTTCAAGGACCAGTTCTTTGATGCCCTTTCCACTTTGAAAATTCCAATTGTCCTCATTGACAGCTATGTCCAGCATCCAAATATCTGCAATGTCGGTCTTGAGGACTTTAAAGGAAGTTATACCGCCACCAAATACCTGATTGACCATGGCCATCGCAGAATTGCCTTTGCATCTCCCAGTATCCGTGACGGCGGTGTTTTGCAGGAGCGCTTCTATGGATACAAGGCTGCCCTGACCGAACACTCCATTCCTTTTGACAAAAAGCTTGTCTTTGAGTATGAAATGGATATTGCATCTTGTATGGCCCTTGCCAGTGAACTTGTGCAGATTCCTGACATTACAGGCCTTGTTGTTACCGCTGACGTAATGGCTGCAGGTATTATGGCGGGCCTACGCAAGCACGGTAAAAAGATTCCTGATGATATATCCATAGTTGGATTTGACGATATCAGCCTGTGCTCAATGACAACACCTACCCTTACCACAATCCATCAAGATATTCATTTAAAAGGAAAGATTGCTGTTGAGCTAATGCTTAAAAAGCTTGAAGGCGTTGAGCCTGAAAAAACTGAAATCATCCTTCCAACATATCTTGTGGAAAGAGAAAGTGTGCGCAGTATCTGAATACTGCCCACACATTTTTTATTTGCACTCTTTTATAACCGCACCTTCTTTTGTTGCCTCAACCTGATAGAGTTTTCCAAGGTGTATAATCTTAAAACTCAGTTTATTCCAGCTAGGCGGAAGCTGAGGCTTTGCCTTGAGTTCACCATTTTCAAAGCTTACTCCGCCAAATCCGTTGATGGCTGTCATATAAGCTCCGCCGGCAGCGGCAGGATGAGTTCCTCCTATGTATATAAGGCCTGCCCATTGCTTACCGGTTCCTGTAAGGTCAGCCGTAGCAGATTTCATAAAGTACGGATAAGCTTTTTCAGGCATTCCGCAACGGCAGGCAAGAAGGGCATACATGCACGCACTTAAGGATGAGCCGTGCTCTGTCCTGGGCTCGTAATAGTTCCAGTTTTTAAGGAGGATATCCTCAGGAAAGTCCTCAGGGAATAAGGTAAGCCATGTTACCACATCAGCCTGCTTGATTACCTTGGTATGAGCGGCAACGCCATAAGCTCCTCCCCAGTATTCCTTTTCATGAAGCAGTCTTGATTTTAAAGTTTCAACAGAAACATCCTCAAGCTTTTTATATCCGTCGAATTGCTCAATTACACCTTCTTTATCGGGCTGTGGTATATAAATATGGCTTGATGCGTCGGAAAACTTCTTCTTAAGATCATCAACAGGATACATATCCCTGATATGCTTTGCTGCTTCAGGGTTGAAACCATCGAGAGAATCAATGATTTTTACGGCCATGTCAAAGGTGTACTTGGCCATACGGTTTGTGTATCCGTTATTGTTTACTCTTTCGTGATATTCGTCGGGCCCTACTACATCATGGAGCTCATAGAACTGTCCATTCACCTTTTTAAGCAAAAGGGAATAGTAGAACTTGGCACATTCAATTATTGTTTCTGCGCCGCCTTCTTCAAGAATGGACTTGTCCTGTGTAAGCTCAAAGTATCGCATTATGCCGTGGACTATTGCAGAGGAGATATGTATCTGCTTGTCTTTGAAATATGTCCTCATGGGGCGTCCGGTGAACACATCTACAACATTATAGTCCGAGCAGGCGTCAAATCCGCCTTCCTGGCTCTCCCAGGCATAAAAGGCTCCGTCATACCCATAGCTTCTTGCCTTTTCTTTGGCACCATTCAGGGTGTCAATTCGGTATTTCAATAATGTCTTTGCTACCCGGGGCTCTGTATAAAGGAAGAAATCCAGCATAAACATTTCTGTATCCCAGAACACAGCGCCCTTGTATGTCTGACCCGAAAGTCCTCTGGCGGGAATGGAAAGGCTTTCTGAATGCCTTGGAGCAATGGAGTGGAGGTGGTACAAAGAATAGTTCAGTGCTTCCATGGCATCATCGTCGCCATCTATAACTACTTCGGATACGGACCACTTTTCTTCCCATTTCTTCACATGCTGGTCTTTTAAAAAGGCATAGCCTTTTTCAATACATTCTTTAACCAACTGTTTTGCCTCTTTTTCAAAGTCGGGTGTATCCACACTTGTATATACGGAAATAAATTTTGTAATTTCATAGGATATTCCAGGCTTTGTTATAAAGGAAAAATGACGGAGAATACGCTTTCCGTCCACTGTAAGATTTTTTTCGCATGTAAAATTGTAATTGCAGCCTTCGGTGACACAAACTTTATCACCTTTTTCATGGGTGGTGCCAATTACCTTAATAAGCCCATCATCCTCAATCAATGAGAGATTATCATAGTGTGGGCCGTTTATATCCCATACATCCCCGTCAATGCCTGTCCTAAGTTCGATATCTGCGTGAAAATCAGCTTTGATGGTGTATTTCATGGTCAAAAGATGAGGCTCTGAGAGGCTTGCAAACCTCTCAGACTCAACTGTCACTTTGCCCCGGGGGGTCTTCCATGTTGTTTTTCTTGAAAACAAAGCCCTTCTATAATCCAAAGAAACTAGATGCTCCAGGGGATCGCTGTTGGGCAGCCTGTATTCTTCTTCATCAACCCTTATAACCGTATACAATCCATTTGGGGCGTTTAAGGACTCTCTCCAGCCGTCGCCTACTTTATCGTATATTCCGGCTAAATTTACGGCTACCAGATGCTCTTTCTCATATTCTTCAAGAGTACCCCTTATCCCCATGTAGCCGTTTCCGACAAGATACTTGTTGCCGTTTGACGCTATCTTATCGGCATTAAAACCAGTTTCTTCAATTTTCCAGTTGATCATGTCTAACCTCTCCATTCGTCAGGTATTGCAATAACAGTAGGGGAGCTGCCCAGTTGTATTGTCTGGTTGTATACGTCAATAGCAATATGTGAATCATCCATGGTTCTGAAAGAAACGGATTCCTTGCTGACATCAACAAGAATAATGCTGTTTTTATATGTAATCCTGAAGGAATATCCATCCCAGTTCTTAGGAATTGACGGACAGAAGCTTAACCTTTCGCCGTCTGAACGCATTCCTCCAAAACCATAGACAATATTCATCCACGCTGCCGCAATAGAGGTTGTATGAAGGCCTTCATTTGTATTCCTGTTGTAATTATCCAAATCCATCCTGGTGGCAAACTTGAAAAATTCATAGGCTTCATCATGCTTCTTTAATTGTGATGCCAGAATGGAGTGGACAGAAGGAGACAGTGAGCTTTCATGAATACAGCGGGGCTCATAGAATTCATAATTTATTTTTATTTCTTCTTCTGTAAAGCTCTTGTTGAACATGAGCATCAGCATCAGGACATCTGGCTGCTTAATCATGTCATTCCGGTAAATCCTGTCATAGGACCAGTGATGATAAAGTGGGAAGTCCTCAACAGGAATGGAATGAATATCTATATGAGGAAGCTTGAAATATCCGTCATGCTGCTCATAAAGCTTTGTCTCACTGTCATAAGGTATGTACATGCATTGGGCTATTTTTGCCCATTCCTTCAATTCCTCATCGGTAAGGCCCATTTTCTCCTTAAATTCGGCATACTGCTTTTCATTTTCAGTTTTTAATTCATCCAATACTGACAAGGTATAATTGAGGCTGAAACGTCCCATATAATTGGTGTAACAATTGTGATTCACCATCATCTGGAACTCATCGGGACCCATTACACAGTAGTAGCCGTACTTGGTGCCGTTTTCGGTCCAGCTGCCTCTTGTTGCAAGCATCCTGCTTACTTCAACCAGTATGGGAAGGCCATATTCAACCAAAAATGACTTATCTCCGGTAAGTTTAACGTAGAACCAAATACCGTAAACAACTCCTGTGGATGCCTGCAGCTGAAGACTTGCGTGCTGCCAGAGGTTGCAGCATTCCCTGCCGCTTATTGTGGCGATGGGGTAGAAGGCACCCTTGCAATCAAGGCTCTCTGCTCTTTGCTTTGCTTCAGGAAGGGTAAAGTACCTGAAAAGCAGCAGATTTTTGGCTGCGTCAGGATTGTTGAATATGAAGAAGGGCAGGCAATAAACTTCGGTATCCCAGAAGGCATTACCGCTGTAAGCTTCGCCTGTAAGCCCTTTTGCTCCTATATTGGTTCCTTTCTTAGCTCCGTGATAAGTCTGGAACATCTGGAAAATGCAGAACCTTATGCCCTGCTGATTAAGCTCGTCCCCTTTTATTATTATGTCGGAGCTTTCCCAGACATTGTTCCACCAACGGGCATTTTCCACTTTTAAAGTTGAATAATCCAAAAGCTTGATTTCATTTCTGGAATTCTCGCACTGTTTTTTAAAATTCTCAAGGGCTTCTTCAGTAACCTCAGGACAGGTAATATTTGAAGCAATTCTTGAAAATACAGTCTCAATTCCCTCATTCAGCTTAAGAATATATTCTTTAGCAGCTATTTTATCATTGTCAGAATTATCCTTACAAGATGCAATATTTCCTGAAACAGAGAAAAGAGAGCTTGAAAATACTTTCTGCCTTGTTCCTTTTACTGTTCCGGTTATGCTTAAATAATTATCATGGTATGTAATATCGGAGCAATCCCAGAAGTTTTTTTCAAACATCTGGTGCTGTACGGAGAAATCAAGCCCTGCAATTATCTTTATTTCACCTGTAAAATTGAGAGGAACCGCAGAAATTCTCTGTACTCCGATATGTACCCGGGTCATTGACAAAAACCGTTCAAATGTAAGTTTAACTTTTTTGCCGCTATTGGTTTCCCACACAAAGGTACGTGTGAGAACTCCGTCCTTTAAATTCAATATACGCTTAAAATCGGTGATTTTGCTGGTGTTAAGATCCAGCATTTCATCATCAATGAATATTCTTGTGTAAATCCAGTTAACCGAATTAACCATGAATTCGGTACTGTCCGTTATTCCCTTGTAGGCAGAACGGGGAAGCATCTGTCTTTCGTATATGCCGTTAAAATAGCTTCCTATCAGGCTTTTTCCCGAATATCCCTCATCAAAATATCCTCGGAGGCCCATATACTCGTTTCCAAGAGAAAATATGGACTCGGCAACTTGACTGTATGAGGGATTAAACCCTTCCTCAATAACGTTCCAGGGATCTGTTACAAAATATCTATCTGCTATTTTTGCCATATTATTTACTCCTTTATTGCGCCAGTAGCTGCACCTTCTGTAATACGCTTCTGGAAGATAATAAACAGTATTGTTGGAGGTATGATGGAAAACAGAATTGCACGTATTACTTCAACATCGGTAGCATTTGAGGTTCTGAATGAGAATATTGCTGTTATGACGGTTTCCTTTCCTGTTCCGGTAAGTACCAGGAAGGGAAGGAGGAAATCCGACCAGGCGGCAGTTGTGGCAAAAATGGCAACCACCATTATAATAGGCCCTGATAAGGGGAGAAGTATCTTTATAAATATCTGGAGCGAATTGCATCCATCGAGCCTTGCTGCCTCAAACAAATCCTTGGGCATTCTTTCAAAAAACTGCTTGAAGATAATAACATAGAATGCGTTTGCACCATAGGCAAGCCACAGAGGAATAAAGGACTTGCTAAGACCAATTCTGTTTATGTTTACAAAAAGGGCTACAACGCTTGTTGTTGCAGGAATCAACAGGCTCCACATAACAAGGCCTGTGACAACTTTATGCCCCTTTGGCTTTAAGATTCCCAAGCCATATGCAAGAAGGCCATTGAACAATATGGAGCAAAATACGCTTCCTGCTACCAGTATAAGTGAATTTATGTAGTATTTCATGAACTTTAAATCGTTCCAGGTTTTCCTGAATACTGCGAAATCATATTTTGAGGGGAAGATGGTGACCTCTCTTCTGAATTCCTTAATATCCTTAAAGCTCGCTAAAAATATCCATATTGCAGGGAAAAGGCAAAAGAATACGATAGCCAGACATATTATCATTATTGCGATTATAAGAATCTTAACGCGGAGAGATTTGATATCAAAGCCGCGTATTGCACCATCTTTTTTAGTGAAAAATTTATTGAAAAACATCCTTTTCCCCCCCTTAGTCTTTTTCCCTGGTAAGTTTTGTATAAACGCCGCTTAAGATAACCAGTACAATGCATATGAGTACCGATAATGCTGCGCCCATGGGATAGTTGTAATCTCTGAAGGCATAGTTGTAAACCAGCATCATAAGAGAAATACTTGCGTTATTAGGTCCGCCGTTAGTCATTACCAATGGTTCATAGAGAATCTGGAATACTGATATAATCTGCAGAATCAAAAGGGTCTTTCCAAGTGAAAAAATACTTGGGAGAATAATATATCTGATTCTGTGGAAAACTCCGGCTCCGTCTATAGTGGCTGCTTCATACAAATCCTCGCTGATTCTGCTTATTTCAGCCATATATATCAAAGAAGTAGAACCAGCGCTTTTCCATGTAAGAGTTATGATAATGAGTGGAATGGTCCATTTGGGGTTGTTAAGCCAGACTTGCGGCCCTATGCCTATTTTGGACAGAAGGATATTTAATACGCCTGTTTTTCCCGGGTTGAAAAAGTATCCCCACATCATTACCGTAGCCATTCCAGGCATCATATTGGGAAAATATACGCCAACCCGGAAAAGCCCCTTAAGGTGTACTGTTTCGCTTATCAATATGGCCATTATTATTGGAACAAAGAAACCAATAACCAGTGAATAGAGAATATAAACAATGGTATTCTTGAATGCGGCCAAAAAGTCGGGATGCTTAAATATCTTTATGTAATTGTCAAACCCTACAAATTCCTGGAGCCTGACTCCCTTGGCAGTGTAGAGTGAAAGCCTTATGCTTTCCAACAGCGGTTCCCATACAAAGAATGCGAACAATATTATTGTCGGAAGCATTATTAGCCAGCTTACAAGGTCTTGTCTTCTTGCTCCAAGATTTGGCCTTATGGATTGATTAATTGATTTTGTTCTCAAAATACGCCACTCCCCTAATAGCCATTCCGGCTTTTTAAAGCAAGTGGGGCTATTTTTAATAACCCCACCGCTTTAATTCATAATTCACAGTTGCTTATATGTATGTTTATTACTTCTTATAAATGGTGTCAAGTATGGTCTGATAGTTGGTGTTGGCTTTGTTCATAAGTTCAGCAACATCTGCGTTCTTGTCGGTAAGAACAGCCTGGAGAACCTTTGTGAGCTCGGCATAGAGGTCCTGAGCAGAACCGGGCTCTTCCATACGGAGGTTGCCTTCGGACTGTGTAGCCTTGAAATAGCTCTCATATAACTTAGTATCGACATTGCCGTACTCTTCTATAATCTTGGCTTCAGCATCCAATACCTTCTGGTCAATCCAGCAGGGGAAGCGAGGAATTACGGGAACGCCGTTTGCTACCTTGTTCTCAGCATCTGCCTTCATACCTGCAATAGCTGCTTCGGAAGCAACAGGTGCCTTACCCATTATTTCAAGATAATCAAGAGCTGCGTTGATTTCAGCAGGGGTTGCGTTCTTAGCAAACATGTAAGGTGTTCCGCCGGAGAGGGAGTACTGTCCGCCAGGTCCTGCAGGAACAGCACACATTGCAAGCTTGTCAAGAGGAAGTCCGTTAACCTGGGTAGGCTGATTTACAGCGTCGTTAGCTGCCATATACATTGCAGCTGTACCGGTTCCCAGAGCGGTGAAGCCTGTTCCCCAGTCTTCGTTGAGGGGATCTGCTGTAAGAACGTCATATTTCCACTTAAGATCCTTAACAAATTCCATAGCTGCAATAGCTTCCTTGGAATTTACGTTTGCGGTGAATGTGCCGTCGCCATTGTCAATTGTAAGGGTAGCGCCAAAGTTCCAGGCTATGTTGGAGAAGTGCCATCCGCCTGCGTTATCCTTGGCAAGGAGGCAGAATCCAGCCTGACCTGTAGCGTCCTTAATCTTCTTGGCGGTTTCAGCAAGCTCCTGCCATGTCTTAGGATAAATGGGATATCCGTTTTCATCAACAAGACCGGCTTCTTCAAAAAGTTCAACGTTCATCATTATACCAAGGGCATATCCGTCACGAGGAATGCCGTAGATTCTTCCGTCTTTTGAAAGGAGTTCACGAATGGAAGGATTGATGGCTTTGTCCCATCCACGGGCAGCTAACTGATCTGTAATATCTGCAACAAAGTCACCTTTAATGAGTTTCTGAGGTTCTGTGTACCATGTCTCAAAGATGGTGGGAAGGTTTCCTGCTTCAGCCATTGAAACAAAGGTGTCAGTTGCATATTTGTAATGTGCAGGAACAACTTTTACGTTAGGATGTAATTCCTTCATTCTTGCAACATAGCCTTCATGTACTGCTATGTCATCAGTGAGTGTCGGCTCGGGCCAAATGCCAAGCTTCAAAACAACTTCCTCTTCTTGCTGGGGTGTTTCAGAGGGGGTTGCACTGGTTGTAGGAGTTTCAGTTGAAGTAGGAGTTTTTTGACCGCATGCTGCCAGCGATACTGCCATAATCAAGCAAAGGACTAAAATTAACGGTCTTTTCATGTCTTTCATTCCTTCCTTTACATTATTTGTTGTTGGGCGTTAAACTACAAAGCTGCTTTGTGAGATTTACTAATTCCATTTAAAATCACAAGCAACTTTATATTAATTTAACGTTAAACTTATTTTACCACCGGACAAGTTTTTTTGTCAATAGAATTTTATATTTTAACCTGTCCATTTGTGCGTTTTTAACATAAAACCTCTTTTTAACTGATTAATTTAAATGTCTTTGAATGGTTTTAAATAGCTTTAAATGGCTTATAACTTGCATTATCATATAAATTGGCTTGTGTCCTGTCAGCCGGTGAAATAACATGTCTATTTTAGAGGCGTGCTTCAATCTTAAACCTGCTGATTGATTCTTCAAGGGACTTTGCGTCATTGGCAAGGACAACAGCTTCCTCAGACATTTTCCTTATGATATCCATCTGCTCTGTTACTGTTGCGTTTACTTCTTCGCTGGCTGCAGCGGATTGCTGGGTAACGGAGGAAATATTCTGGACTGCTTCAAGGGTATCATGCTTGGTTCTTTCTATTTCTTCTATGCCTTCGGTTATCCTGCCAAGGTCCTCTGTAAGGTTTTCAACGTATGTACTGATTTCATTGAAAATCTGAATTGTGTTGTCCAATGCCTCAATCTGCAGAGCTACATTGGTTTCTGCTTCCTTTGCCGACGCGGCGGTTGCTGCCGTCATGCTCTGAATATTGTCAATGATGCTTTTAATTTGCTTAACTGCTCCCATGGATTGCTCCGCTAGCTTTCTGATTTCGTCGGCTACCACTGCAAAGCCTTTGCCTGCCTCTCCGGCTCTTGCCGCCTCAATGGAGGCGTTTAAGGAAAGCAGGTTTGTCTGGGCTGCAATGCCGTTAATTACGCTTATAATCCCGTATATAGAATTTGACTGCTTTTCAAGGGCTTCAATTCCCTCGATTACAACTTTAGTGATATCGGTGGTGGCTTTGGTCTTATTGTTAAGATCGTCCACTATTACAATTCCTCTTTTAATTACGTTCTGGGAACTGTCAGCAATATGTCCTATTTTCTGAACACTGTCATATACCTGGCTTATCCGGTCAGAGAGGCTGTTCATCTGCATTACACAGCTCTCTGTATCGGAAACCTGCTGGGTTGTACCCTTCTGGATTTCATCAATGGATGCGCAGATATTTTTCATTGATTCAAATATAGATTCTGAATTTGAAGCCACATTTCCAGATGAATCTCTTACCTTCGCGCCTATCTCTGCAGCCTGGATAAGAAGCTTCTTTATACCTTCCAGCATATTATTAAAGTTTTCTGCCAATAAACCAAACTCATCCTTGCGCTTAACTTTAAGCTCAACGGTGAGATCCCCTTTTGCCGCTGCGGATAATGAGCCGGATATTCTCTTGATTCCCCGGTTAATACTTGTAGATATTACGGCACCGGTCAAAAGTGCAAGAATTGAAGCTATAAATACCACTAAGAAGGTGATATTCCGGATTTTATTCACCTGGGCAAAAACGGCATTCCTTGGTATAAGTCCGCAAACAACAGCCCCGGTGTTTCCTATTTTGGCGAAAGTAAAGTAATGCTGTTCACCGTTAAGCTCCACTTCCTTAAATCCTGTGCTTTCGCCGCTTTGCTTTGCTTCTTCGTAAAATGGGAAGGAAATAAATGATATTTCACTTTGGGAGGCCTTAATTTCCCTTCCGTCGCCGGTTATAAAGGCTATGATGCTGTCATCGCCTAAATTCATGCGTTCAAGAATGCTTGTTATGGCCGAAAGCTTAACATCCATTACAATAAATCCGTTGCCTTTGCTGAGCTTTCTCATATACGAGACGGCATAGGATGAATTGTCTTTGCCAAGCTTCTTGTCAAGAAAATCGTGAGTTCCAATCCATGCGTCTTTTCTTGTGATGTTTTCCCACATGCTTCCTTCCGGTGAAGCCATAAATTCATTGTAAGTGTTTTTATCCAGTTCACCAGAAGTAGAGTGGGGCATAACCGTGTAATAATCATATTGGGTCTCGGTTTTGCCTGAAACAGAAGAATTGGAGGATTCGCCTACTTTGGCAGCTTCTCCTTCTCCAAAGATGTGTATTGCATCAATCCCCTGGATGCTTGATTTTGCAGCAACCAGATATGACTTTATATCCCTGTAAAGTACTGAGTTTTCATTTTCCTTCAAGCCATTGCTCTTTGTGTAATATGTAACCACTTTGGAATCATTTATAATTTCAAGAGATTTGGCTGCTATGTTTTCCAATGTGAGATTGAAATACAAGCCAATGGCGTCCATGGTTTCGGTGGCAGACTGTTTATAGTTTTCGGCTAGGGTCTCGGATGCGTTCTTAAATGATATGCTGCCCAGGAATATAATCAGGAGGATGGGTATTAAAAAACCGATTATCATCTTGGTAAGAATACCCTTCGGGTTTTTGGGACTACTTTTGATTTTGGTTTTATCACCATTCTTACGGGCAGCAGGTTTTACTGTTTCATTTAAAATAGCTTCTGATTGAAGCTTGGCTTTTTTTCTAACCACCATTAATTCCCCCTATACCAAATATAAGTTTTACGCTAAACTAATTGAATTATATCATTAATTATTTGTTTATACTACCTAATAACAAAATTTTTTAACCTGGCTTTGTTAGTGGGGAATTTAGGGTTAATATTGAATTAGTTTGTGTTTCATATATGTTTTATAATTTCAAAAATATTATACTGAGCCAGTTTCATCCTTATTTCCCGGAGCTTTTACAATATTCAGCTCCTGAAGAATTGCATTGAGTTCCAACCCTAAAAGCATTATTACTGATGTAAAAAGAAGCCATAAAAGAAGAATTATAACAGCACCAAGTGTACCGTAAAACCTGGAGTAATTTGCGTATGTGTTGACATATATCTGAAAGAGCATGGTAAAGATTATCCATGCGGTGGTTGTAAGAAGTGCCCCCGGAATTGCGCACCGGAAACATATTCTCTGGGCAGGAACAAACATATAAAAGGAGAGAAATAGGAGAAAAATAAATATTTCAGGTACAATTATCCGGTAGATCTGGAACAGATCAATGGAATGTGGGATATACCTGTATAAAAGATTCAGTATTTGCTGCCCGAATACTATACTTAACAGAGCAAAGACAATGGCTATTGATAAAAGAATGACCCAGAAAACTGACAAAATGTATCTAAAGATAACGTTTCTTCTTTCTTTAATACCAAGTATCCTGTTGGAAGCTTCCATAAAGGATCTGAAGCCGCCAGAAGCAGCATATGCCGCAAATATCCCAGAAAAGGACATAAGTCCATTTCTCTGGTGATCCAAAACCTCGGTTACTATCTCTGAAACAAGGGTGTAGACTTCATCTGGCAGGTAACTTCCCAATGACGGAAGTATAAGTGACGAATCCAGGTCTGAATAGCCTACAAGAGTCATGAGAAAGATTAAAAACGGGAAAAAAGACAGCAGTAAACTATAGGTCATGGTATAGGCATATGCCATGATATTATCTTTTCTAAACCTAATTGCAAGATGAACTATGAACTTAACTGGTGATATCTTCTTTCTCATTTTTCCTTCCTGACGCTGAATTCTTAGGAAATGGCAGATCAATATTCAGGCTATAGTGATACGAGTTTGTTAGTCTTAGTATGTTTTTATATTTTCTTTACATATAAATACAGGACAAACCGGGAGCTCTTTTTGTCCCTTTGCCTTTAATTAGCTTATGTTATGCCTATATGTATGTTTTTAAATATGAGATGTATTTATTCATCTAATGGCACTCAATCTGTCAATATGTGAAATGATCTGTGGATAAAATTAAAAAAATGTTTTGCTTTATTCTTATTTGTTGCATTTAAAGAGATAGATATTATTAAAGATAAAAGATAAATGAAAAATTAAATATTAGGTATGGTATTGCAATATAACCTGCTTATTTTTCTGCAAGGTTTTTCTTGTATTCTGAGGGAGATATAAAGAATGACTGCTTAAATGCCCTGTTAAAGGTTCTGTAGCTGCTAAAGCCTGAGGCAAAGGCAACTTCGGTCAGATTTGTCATGCCGTTTTCCATCAAATGCACAGCATGACGGGAACGAATACCGTTTAAGTAGCTGTTAAAACCGCAGCGCAGGTAATTGTGAAAGAATCTGGATAAATAATCCTTGTTATAGCCGAAATGTCTTGCAAGATTATCAATTGTAAGGGGATTAAGATAATTTTCCTGCATATATACAAGAATTTTTCTTGCCAGGTCAAGACTTGGAGCGGAGGGCTTTTCAATAAGTTCGATACAGTTCATCAGTATACCTAAAATGTAGTAAGCACAACCTTTGCTGATTAACTCAAACCCATAACCCTTTGAGTTATGAAGCTGCATAAGAATAGGATAAATCAGCTTTGTTTCCTCAGAGGCTTCCACAAAGGGAGTTGAGAAAACCTTGGAACGAAGCATTGCCGTATATCCGCCCACCAACTCCATGGGGATTATCATAACAAAAGATCTGGAGTTAACAGCATTTGTGTATGCATGAATGTCATAGCTGTTGGCTATTGAAATCCAGCCTTTTTTCAATGTCTTATTATGTCCGTTGATATTTATGTCAATTTCACCGTCAATAACATAGACAATCTCTATATTGGAGTGAAAATGGGGATGACAGCTGTCATTATACTTTAATTCCAAAGATATTTGCTTGTCCTGCTCTCTGGAAACTTCAAAAAATGCACTCATTATTTATTACCTGCAGGGTTTTTATACTACATCAGTTTTTGGCAAGAAATTAAGGTTCATTTGCTATCAATATTACCAAAAAGTATTTATGATTTCAATTGAAAGGGATGTCCCTTTAATACTAATTCAAATGTGCCGCTAAGGAGGATTTATATGGAAAAATTAAGAGCAGGCGTTATTGGGTGCGGCGGAATTGCAAACGGTAAGGAAATGCCGGCCGCAAAGGAAACAGGCCTTGTTGATATGGTTGCTTTCTGCGATGTCGTAATTGAAAAGGCTGAAAAGGCTAAGAAGGAGTATGGTACCCCTGATGCAAAAACATATACGGATTACAGAGAGCTTTTAGAGGATAAAAGCATTGACATCGTATATGTATGCACACCTAACCGCTCACACAGCGAAATTACTGTTGCAGCCCTTAATGCAGGAAAGCATGTCATGTGTGAAAAGCCCATGGCTATCAACACTTTGGAAGCCAAGAAGATGCTTGATGCTGCAAAAGCCAATAACAAGGTACTGACAATTGCATATCAGAACCGTTTCCGTGCTGACTCAATGTATCTTAAAGAAGAGTGCAAAAATGGAGTTCTCGGAGAAATATATTTTGCGAAGGCAAGAGCTATCCGCAGAAGAGCAGTGCCTACATGGGGTGTGTTCCTCAACGAATATGAGCAGGGTGGAGGCCCCCTCATAGATATAGGTACTCATGCTCTGGATCTGACACTCTGGATGATGGACAACTACAAGCCCAAGTATGCTGTGGGAACCGTATACCATAAGCTCAACAATCAGAGGGATACAGGAAACGCCTGGGGAGACTGGGATCCCGAAAAATTCACAGTTGAAGACAGCGCCTTTGGTTTTGTGGTAATGGAAAACGGAGCCACAATTATCCTTGAATCAAGCTGGGCATTAAATTCTCTTGAAAATCTTGAGGCAGCAACATTGCTTTGCGGAACCAAAGCCGGCGCAGATATGTTTGACGGTTTAAGAATCAATGGTGTTAAGAATGGACGCCAATATGTACTAAAGCCTGATTTTAATGCAGGTGGCGTGGCGTTCTACGAGGGAACAAGCAGCAAGCCCGAGGTTTTGGAGCAGCTGTCATTCATTAATGCGGTTCTTGGCAAAGGTGAGCTCACCGTTAAGCCTGAAGAGGCACTGGTTGTAACCCAGATTCTTGAGGCTATTTATGAATCTGCAAAAACAGGCAAGCCCGTATACTTTTAATCTGCAGAAACTGTGACACATTCTTAAAACTTGACAAAGGAGGTCAAAATAATGAAATTAGGTGTTTTTACAGTTTTACTTGGAGACAAAAGCCTTGATGAAGCTCTTACATATTTAAAAAGCATAGGCGTTGAGGCTGTTGAAATTGGATGCGGCGGTTTTCCGGGCACAGCTCACTGCGACGCTGTTAAGTTAATAAATGATAAAAGCCTTATAAAAGAGTTTAAGGAAACAATAAAGAAACATGATATGGTTATCAGCGCTCTTTCGGTGCATGGCAATCCTGTCCATCCCCAGAAAGAGATTGCACAGAAATTCCACACAGAGTATGAAGCCGCAGTTCAGCTGGCAAGTGAATTGGGTATAGACACTGTTGTAACCTTTTCAGGATGTCCCGGCGACAGCGAAAATTCAAAGTATCCCAACTGGGTTACCTGTCCATGGCCGGACGATTTTATGAAAATTCTTGACTGGCAGTGGAATGAAGTATTGATTCCATACTGGCAGAAAACAGCCGAGTTTACCAAAAAGTATGGCGTAACCAAGATAGCCTTTGAAATGCATCCCGGATTCTGTGTATATAACCCGGCAACCCTCTTAAGACTGAGAGATGCAGTAGGCGATATTGTAGGAGCCAACTTTGATCCTTCCCATTTGTTCTGGCAGGGTATGGATCCCGTTGCAGCCATCAGAGAGCTTAAGGGAGCAATTTATCACTTCCATGCCAAGGATACCAAGATAGACCTTTATAATACCAGCAGAAACGGTGTGCTGGATACAAGGCATTTTGCCAACGAGGCTACAAGATCCTGGATATTCAGAACTGTTGGCTATGGACATGGAGAGGAAACATGGAGAGCTATCTGCAGTGAATTAAGGCTTGCAGGATATGACCACGTATTGTCCATCGAACATGAAGATAGCCTCATGACAGCTATAGAAGGTCTTGAAAAGGCAGTGGAATTCCTTAAGAAGGTTATGATAAAAGAATCAAAGCCTACAGGAATGTGGTGGGCATAAACCTTACATTTACTTTTAAGCTACATTTCAATGGACTGGAGATTGCATATGAGTATTAAGACTGCCATTATTGGATTTGGCGGTATGGGTTCTTTTCATGCCGATCAGATTAAAGGAATCAACTCACTTAAAGTGACCGGCGCCTATGATATTAAGCCTGAACGATTGAATCTGGCAAAGGAAAAGGGCTATAAAGCTTATCAATCGCTGGATGAATGTCTTGCCGATGATACAGAACTTGTAATTATAGCTACGCCAAACAATTTTCATAAGGAATTGTCAATTAGAGCCATGGAGGCCGGAAAACACGTAATATGCGAAAAACCTGTTATGATGAACTCTGAGGAGCTTAAAGAAGTACTTGAAGTTGCAGAAAGAACAAACAAAGTATTTACAGTTCATCAGAACAGAAGATGGGACAGGGATTTCGTAATAGTTAAAGAGGCACTTGAGAAAAAACTTATTGGACAACCCTTTTATATTGAATCACGTGTACATGGCTCCAAAGGTATTCCCGGAGACTGGAGATGTGTTAAGGAGGCCGGAGGCGGTATGCTTCTGGACTGGGGGGTACACCTCCTGGACCAGATTTTGTGGTTGGTAGACAGCCCTGTGACTGAAGTATATGCACATCTTTTAAGTGTAAAGTTTAAGGATGTTGATGATAATTTTAAGGCTGTGCTCAAGTTCAAAAACGGTCTCAGTGTACTGATTGAGGTATGTACATATTCCTTTGTTCCCCTGCCGCGCTGGCACATCTGCACCGATAACGGAACCCTGGTCATTAATGACTGGGACTGCAACGGTAAAATTGTGAAGGCCAATCAGGTGGAGTTTAAATGGGAGGAAAGCATAGTTTACACATCTGCAGGCCCGACAAAGACCATGGCTCCAAGGCCGGTTGAGACAATTGATGAACTTCCCCTTCCCAATGTAAATCCTGATTGCAGGGACTATTATGACAATGTCGCAGATGTGATAAGAGGAAGCGGCAGCTTAATTGTAACTCACAAACAAATGATGCGCGTTATGAAAGTAATTGATGCCATATTTGAATCTGCCCGTTTGGGAGAATGTATCAAGGATGTTGAGGCATATGAAAACTAATCTGGGCTTGCAGCTCTTTTCTCTGCGGCAAAAATGTGATGAAAACCTTGAAAATGTTTTTTCGGCTTTATCCAGGGCAGGCTATGACGGTGTTGAATTTTACTCCTTTTACAATATTGAAGCCGGTGAAATGAGGCAGCTGCTTAATAAGTACAATTTAAAGGCTATGGGTACCCATACAGGTATAGAGGCTCTTACAACCGGACTTGATGACCTTATTCGCTATTGTACAGAAATAGGGGGAAAATATGTAACATTGGCCTATTACAATTCGGATACTAAAGACGGATGGCTGAAACTCTGCGAAATACTTGATAAAGCCGGAAAAGAACTTCGAAGTAACGGCCTTACCCTTCTGTATCATAACCATGCCCATGAATTTGAGCTTTGCTTTGATGGAGAAATGCCGGAGGATATTATTCTTAATAATACTTCTTCTGTAAACCTTTCTCTGGAACTTGACATTTATTGGGCTCAATATGCCGGAATTGATCCGGAAAAATATTTTAAAGACAATCTTAGCCGCATCAGAACCGTGCATCTTAAGGATATGGACAAAATTGAAAAGAAGATGACCGAAGTAGGAACAGGAAGAATTAATTGCGCCGGTATATATAAGCTTTGCAAGCAATCTGATTTTGACTGGGTCATCTTAGAGCAGGATGAGATTTATATTGATCCCTTTGAAAGTGTCAAAATATCCCTGGATAATGTTAAAAGGTTCTGAGTAACTTGCAATTTGGTCATCAGGAAGGGTTACAGGTAGTCTGAAAGCTCCAATTGATACGAAGCGGATTTTTGAATTCCTAGAGCCTATGCTCTTTCCTGTTGAGGTTAAGAAATTCTGGTGATAATAGTTTCTAGTAACAAGCAACTCAGAAAAAATTAAATGTTGAAGTTATAAAGCCCCTGAAGGAGCCATCCTTCCGGGGCTTTTTTTCGTATTTTTACCGTGAACCCTAATCTTTTATTAATTGAAAAATATTAAAAAGCTAATAGTGTATTAATGCGTAAAACGTGTGTTAAAAAAGCCTAAAATAAAAGGGATACAGCTGCTTTGCATCAATTCTGCCTTTAAACAGGCACGAAAAAACAGGAGAAATAACAGGCTATGAATCAGAAAAAAGGGAGACCAAAATATAAATTGTGGTAGAATAAATGATGGTATATTTATACTTAAATCTTAAACCATAGCTTAAGCTCTAAGAGGGATAAACAATGAGTATTGCTTTCTTTGATTCAGGCATAGGCGGCCTGTCAGTGCTAAAAGAAGCGTTGGCCATTATGCCAAATGAAGATTATATATATTACGGCGATACCGACAATGCACCTTATGGTACAAAAACAAAGGAAGAAGTAAGAGACCTGACCTTTAATGCAGTAAAGTTTTTAACAAACTTCAATATAAAAGCTCTGGTTATTGCGTGCAATACGGCTACAAGCGCAGCCGTGAGAGAACTTAGGGAATATTACGATTTTCCAATAATAGGCATGGAGCCTGCCATTAAGCCCGCCGTAGAAAAAAACTGCCATACCGGGGCGCGGGTTCTGACTTTGGCTACTCCTTTAACTTTAAGGGAGGAAAAATTTAAAAGTCTGGTATCCAGGTTCGATACCAATCATATAGTTGATATGCTGCCTGCGCCTAAACTTGTTGAGTTCGCAGAAAAGTTCATATTTGATGGCCCTGAGGTTGAAAGTTACCTTAAAAGCATACTACCTTTGAATATCTCAGAGTATGGCACCCTTGTTCTTGGATGCACCCATTTTCCGCTGTTTAAAAAGGTTCTTGCCAGAGTGCTGCCTTCAAAAATTGATATCATAGATGGCAACAGGGGTACTGTTAAGCATCTGCATGATGTATTGGAAGAAAAGGGAATGTTGAGTAAAAGCACTGATAAGGGCAGAATATCTTTTTACAGGTCCGGATTGGAAATTAAAGATAAGATTTTGCTGGATAAATATCTGCATATAATCAATGGATAATCTCAGCCTTTATCCAAAATTAAAATAAGCAAAGTTAAAGAAAAGGCGTCAATTAATAGTGAAAAACAGAATTATTCATATTAATTGGCGCCCATGTTATCTGGTCATATAAGAGTCAGAAGGATATATAATTTATAAATAAAACTAATCTTGCCTCAAGGCTTTTACAAATTCCTTAAACAAATCGCCCCTGATTTCAAAATTCTCAAACTGATCCCAGGAAGCACATGCGGGACTTAATAGAACCACATACCCCGGTAAAGCAAGAACGTATGCTTCTTTGGTTGCTTCTTCAAGGGTCTCCACAGTCTTGCAGGGAATACCGCATTCTTTGGCGAAGTCGTTGATTCTGTCCTTTGTTTCGCCATATGCTACAATTGCCTTTACATTTTTTAAGTAATCCTTTAATTCTGCGAAACTGTGTCCACGATCTAGGCCTCCCAGCATCAATACCACGGGCTTATCAAAGGATGACAGGGCAATCTGGGTTGAGGTTATGTTTGTAGACTTGGAATCGTTGTAAAATTCTATATTATTTATGGTATCAACATACTCAAGCCTGTGCTCAACTCCGCCAAAGGTTTTTAACACTTGGACTATGATGCTGTTGTCCACGCCAAATTCCTTTACGGCTGCTATGGCTGCCATGGCGTTTTCATAATTGTGGCGGCCTTTAATCTTAATATCATCGAGAGCTATTATTTTTTCATTGTTGTAGCATATATACCCGTCAATTACTGAGCAGCCGTTAACGTTAGGAGTGTTAAAGGAAAAATATTTTTTTGTGGATCCTATGTCTCGGGTAAGTTCAAGCACTTCCGGATCATCCATATTAAGAATGGCTATATCGCTTTTTGTATGGTAATTGAATATTTTCTTTTTTGTACTCTTATATTTTTCATAAGATCCGTGGAAGTCAATATGAGCTTCTGAAAGGTTGGTCAAAACTGATATATCCGTCTTAAACTCATGCATATTACACAACTGGTGGTCGGATATTTCCATAACCGCAATGTCGCCGGCTTTTAGTTGTGAAACAAAGGTACATACCGGGTACCCTATATTGCCCATTAAATATGCGTTCTTTGAGGCTTCCTTCAAAAACTTGTATATTATGGTCGTTGTTGTGGTCTTGCCATTGGTTCCGGTAATACCGATTATCTTTACTCCTTCGGGAAAATATCGATAAGCAAGCTCCACCTCATTAATGACTGGTATACCCAATTGATGGGCTTTTTCCACATATATGTGGTTATTGGGGATACCGGGGTTTTTGACCAACATTTCAAAGGAACTGTCAAATATATCATCAGGGTGGCTTCCCAGAATTACTTTAACACCGAGTGATTCCAGTTCATTTACCTGCTGCTGGTTCTGCTGAGTTTTAAGATCATTGACAATAACATGGTAACCTTTGCTTATCAGAAATTTGGCTGCCTCATAGCCGCTTCTTGCCATGCCAAGGACAAAGGCTTTCTTCATTATACTTACCTCATTTCCAATACACTGTTTATTTTATGCGTATTATTTTATGCGAAATTGTCGCTTGCTGCTTTTACTATTTTATCACTCAAAGGAAAAGTCTAAAACGTATAACATGGAATTTTGAGACATTCTTGAAACTTATCAATTCTGTATATTCTGCATAAATTTGTTGATAATTATACATAACTGGACTAACTAATTTACATATGGTATTATTCAGGTGAAACTTGCTGAAGCAAAAAATGGAGGGGCCAATGAAGTACGTTGAACTGGATACTGATAATGCAGAACAATTATGCGCGGTAGCTAAGGCATTGTCCTCACCTACAAGAATTGAGATACTGAAGCTTTTATATTACTACAGTCTCAATGTAGCAGAGATATCGGAAAAGCTGGGCATTCCTGCCTCCAGCGCAGGAGTACATATCAGGATTCTCGAAAGTGCTGGGCTTATAAATACAGAAATGCAGCCAGGTACCCGTGGCTCCATGAAACTGTGCAGCCGAAAAAGTGATTTTATTACTATTCGCATGAGCGGACTCGCACAGAACCAAAGCCAGACAAAGTCGGTAAGCATGCCTGTGGGAGCTTTTACAGACTGCGATGTATATCCAACATGCGGACTTGCGGGTATTGATGGATTTATCGGAGAGGAAGACAAGCGCGAGTCTTTTTACAGTCCGGAACGGGTAAATGCGCAAATATTATGGACTTCTTCAGGCTTTGTTGAATATCGTTTTCCAAATGTGCTGCCAAAGGGCAAAGTGGCAAAAAGTTTGCTCCTTTCCATGGAAATATGCTCTGAAGCCGCAAATTTCCGTGAAGACTGGAAGTCGGACATAACTTTATGGATAAATGGAGTTGACTGCGGTACATGGACCAGTTTGGGCGATTATGGAAAACGCAGGGGGCACTTGTCGCCTGCCTGGTGGCCAATGGGATCAACACAGTATGGTGTTCTCACAAAATGGATGATTAACAGCGAAGGATGCTTTGTAAACGATAAAAAGATCTCCGATGTGGGTATAGATAAGTTAAATATAGGAAATGACTTTTACATTCCTGTACGAATAGGCAATAAGCCGGACAGCCAGTTTATTGGCGGGTTCAACATATTTGGAAAGGCGTTTGGTGATTATCCGCAGGACATTGTGTTAAGTATTGAATACTGATTGCTATCTTATAAAACCATTAATAAATACAGCTGTCAATGAGGTATATTTCAGAGTATGAAATATACCTTTTTCTTAAATTTAATATATTGTTTATTCCAATAAATTAAGTTGTATCTGACAAAAAGCAACATAAATTTTGTTTTAAATAATTTCTTAT